>NZ_JBVJFP010000025.1:0-69283 GCF_055587785.1 Streptomyces sp. NPDC046379 | reverse complement strand
GCGCCGAGCGCGTCCAGGGTGGTGATCCAGTGGTAGGTGTGGGCCTTGGACTCGCCCTGCTCCGGGGTGTATCCGGCGTTGCCGGCGTCCCACTTCGCCTTCGCGGTGGCCGGATCGGCCAGCGACTCGAACTCCCACAGGATGTCGCGCCATTCGACGGCGGGCCCGCCGTTCTCCCGCTCGAGTTCGGCGATGTTGCGGCGGATCGCCGCCTTGTACCCGCCCAGGTGCAGGGAGCCGCCCGAGGTCACGGGCAGGACGTTGATGCCGTGGATCTCCTCGGGGTTGGCGGTCCACCAGGTGGCGTACGCGCCGCCGCTGCTCCACACCATGCCGACGGTGTCGTGGGTGAAGGTGTCGGGGAAGACCTGCTGGTCGGCGTCGAACCAGTACTGCGCGATCGCCGCGCTCTCGGTGGCGAGCAGGTAGCTGCCCAGGCTCTGCGCGGAGGCGTCACCGGTTGCGGCGCCCCACAGCACCAGGCCGGCACTGAGGTTGGTGGACTCCGAGGAGGACTCCTGGTTGTTGCCGGCCTCGAAGCCCTGGTGGCCGGAGGCCCAGCTGTGCCCGGCGTAGACGTCGAAGCCGCGCAGGAACGGGAAGGCGCTGTCGCTGCGGCTGGCGTTGGCGGTGTCGCGGATCAGGGTCTTGACCATGCCGCCCCAGGCGGAGTCGGCGGCCCAGGCGGCGTCGTACTGGGCGACGATCGCGGCGGCGTACACGTAGTAGCCGTAGTGGAAGTGGTGGTCGTTGAGCTCGGCGTCGCTGCCGTACGAGGCGGGGTAGCCGATGAGGGTCTTCCAGTTCTTGTCGTAGGAGAACTCGCTCGCCCCGCCCGCGGTGAACCATTCCTGGAGCCGGCCCTTGATCAGCCCGATCAGCTTGTCCCGGACGGCCGTCTCACCGATCTGGTCGGCGAGCGGCACCAGCTGGGCGAGCTTGCCGAGCGCCTTGCCGGTCCAGTAGGTGTCCGTGGCCCCGCTGAACGGGTCGGACGCGTTGGCGACCTCGTTCAGGTAGGTGCGCAGCCGGGCGGTGTCCACGGCGCCGGTCTTCGGCAGCCCCGGCAGCACGGGCGCGGTCTTCTGGCTGGTGGTGAACGACGTGCCCTCGCGGACCTTCATCGTGCCGCGCGGCGACACGTAGGTGTACGGGGTGAGGGCGTCGGCGCTGTGCATCCACTGGTGCCGGTAGAGGGCGAGCATCGTGCCGCGCTCGGTGCCCTCCTTGGCCTTCGTGCTGACCCGGTAGGTGGCCCGGACGGTGCCGCGCGACTCGCTCCACTTCACCTTCGAGCCGGTGACGAAGCTGTAGGCGTACTTCCGGTACGTCGCGAGCGCGTCGGTGGAGGGCAGGACCGCGAGGGAGAAGTAGTCCTTGCTGCCGAGGCCGGCGCTGATCGTCGTGCCGGAGATGTTCCAGTCGGCGCCGGTCGGCGCGAAGAGGGCGTAGTGGTGGCCGCCGACCGTGATGCCGACGACGTTGCCCTGGTCGGAGAAGACGGTCGGGGTCGACGCCGTGGTGATCTGGGCGTTGCCGCCGGTGCCCTGCGCGTACACGAACGGCATGCCGTGCCCGATGGTGGTGCGCAGCGTGCGCGCCCCGTCCGACCAGTACGGCGTGACGGTCCAGTCCGACCACGCGTCGGCCTTCGTGTCGGGCGAGTTGAGCCCGCTCAGCCCGATCGTCAGGTCCCGCTTGTGCGCGTACTCGTACTGCCGCCCGTCGCCGACGATCGCCGGGCTGGTGGGGTAGCCGACCTCCAGTCCGCCGGAGACGGCCCGGTAGGTCAGCGGGTGGCCGTACATGGGGGTGGAGTACGGGTTGTCGCCGTAGCGCTGGAAGGCCAGCGAGGACCACCAGTCGTTGGTGGGCACGGGCTTGCCCTTGGCGGCCTCGGTGACCTTGGGGGTCACCGGTGTGCCGGTGTTGGTCGTGGGGCCGGTCGTGCCCGACGGCCGGGTGTCGGAGTAACTCCCGGCGCCTACGGTGATGGTGGCGGCTGCCGCGGGCGTGGCGGCCGGGCCGAGGCCGACGCCGGCCAGTGCGGCGGCGAGGACCAGCGCGGCGGCCGGCCGTGGTCGAGGAGCTGGCATGGGGAACACCTCATGTCATTGCGGAGGACGGGGTCCCGTCGGCGGCGGGGCCGCGGGCCACCGGAGAGCGAGTGGGCGCCCTGGGGGAGGGTGGTGGTCCGCGGAGGGACCGTCGGGGGGCGGGTTCGAACCCTGGCCTGAGAGCGCTCTCAGGTGTGCCGAAACGTAAGACTCCCGAAATCCGCTGTCAATAGATCGCCCACGCCCGGCTCGCCAACCGCGCAAACCGGAAATTCCGTTGCGTGGCTGTTTCGTTGCTTTTTCGGGACTTGACGGGGAGTGCTGGCCGGGGGCACGCTCGCCTTCATTGTTTTGAGAGCGCTCTCAAGAGCGTGGAACGCTCGCTCCGCCCCGGAGCCAAGGAGGCTTCCCATGCCCATTGCCCGAACCGCCAGGAGGGCCGCAGTCCGACATTTGTCATGACCCCCGTACCGGCACCCGGCCCCGAACCCGGACCCGGACCCGGACCAGAAGGACGATCGCTGACCGTCCAGCGCGCCGCCAGGGTCCGAACCGTCTCATGAACTGCCTGATGGGGCACCTTCGTTACCGTCGCCGCTGCCCCTTTTCCTCTGGCGTGGGCTCACCGGACCGGGCTATCCAGAAGCAGGGCTCAACACACTCCGGAGGCGCCGATGCGGTCCCGCGAAACCAGCGGCAGGACGGACAGAACCGACAGCGACGCCACCCGGCACACGGCTCGCCCGGCCCCGCCCACTGCTCCGGCACCCGTGCAGCACCTGCTTGCCCTGCAGACCACAGCGGGGAACACCGCCGTCGTACGGATGCTCCAGCAGCAGGCGACCGGACGCCCTGCTCAGCACGAGGGCGGTGGGGACAGTGCCGCCCGCGCCCAGAACTCCGCCGTCCACGACGTCCTACGCAGCCGCGGACGCCCGCTCGACGACGTTACCCGCACCGACATGGAAGCCCGTCTCGGCGCCGACTTCTCCGACGTCCGCATCCACGACGACGCCGCAGCCCGGACCTCCGCAGCAGACCTCGGAGCCCGCGCCTACACCTCCGGCAGCCATGTCGTCCTCGGCGCCGGCGGCACCGACCCGCACACCCTCGCCCACGAACTCACCCACGTCATCCAGCAGCGCCAGGGCCCTGTCGCGGGCACCGACAACGGAACCGGGCTGCGGGTGTCCGATCCCTCGGACCGTTTCGAGCGCGCGGCGGAGGCCAACGCGGCGCGGGCGCTGGCGACATCACCGCCGCGGTCCGGGCACACGGACCACCCGGAACGTCCTGGTGAGCACCAGGCGGACACCGTGGTCCAGCGGGCTCCGCGCGAGGGCCTCCGGCAACTCGATCACCGGCCGGCCCCCGCCGCCCCGCAGGGCAAGATGCTGGACGAACTTCTCACGGAGCTGAAGAACCACGGTGATGCGTACGGCCGCTGGATCGATGACTACGGCGACAGCTTCGACGAGATCAGGCGGGTCCTGCCGGGTTTCCAGGCCACGTCCGACGAAGAACGCACCGCTTACCTCGAACTGTCCACGGCATACACCATGGCAACTACTGGTGTGTCCGACCGGAAGAACCCCGTCCAGGCCATCATCGACTACCTTCTGGACGGTGGCACCGCAGCACCCGGACTCGGCGGTTTCGGCACCCTGCGCGTCAACGACGCAGAGCTGGAAGGCAGACCGAGCTTCGCCAGGGACCTGCAGGCTCCACCGACCAGAGCGAACGCATCCGCCTCGGCGACACCTCCTTCCACAACGGCCCGCTCGGCCTGTCCGCGAAGACAACCGCCGGTGCTGACATGGGATTTACCCGCGAACCCGGGGGCACGCTGAACTCCATGACGACCGGGGGCAGGACGCACTACTACCTCACCGACGCCATCGGCAGCGTGGTCGCCCTGGCGGGCGCGGACGGCAACAAGGTCAACACCTACACCTACAGCCCCCGCGGCGTGCGCATCCTCGCCCAGTCGTACGAACCGGTCGCCCAGCCCCACCGCTTCGCCGGCAACTACCAGGACCCCACCGGCCTCTACCACCTCCAGCACCGCTACTACGACGCCAACATCGGCCGCTTCACCCAGCCCGACCCCTCCGGCCAGGAGAAGAACCCCTACCTCTACGCCGAAGGCGACCCCGTCAACCGCATCGATCCTCACGGAACGCTCAGCATGAGCGTGGTGGCTGATGCTCTCGGTCCGGCCGGTGACCTTGTTCAAGCTGGCGTGCACCTGGCTCAGGGAGACACCAAAGCCCTGTGGGGCGATGTAGCGGGAGCCGTAGTGGGAGGCGGTATCCATCGGTACAACCCCGATGGGTGTGAGAGGAGACGTAGGGTGCGTCAGGTCGGAGTATCGCTACAGCGCCAAGCACTGGCCAACCGGTTGTTGATCACGACACATGTCTTCGGCGTGCTGGGCGTCGTACTCTCAGCCGCGCTACTGATCACGGGCATGATCGCTGGCGGACTGACTGTTCTCGCCATGACCGTCCTCTTTTGGGGCGGGGCAGTTATTGCCACGCGAGCAACGGCAAGAAGGCAAGTCTAGGACGGTAGGGGTGGCGCCTGCCGGAAGAAGGCACCACCCCTACCGTCATCGGACCGCTGGACCCCGCGTTGAACATCTCGGGCAGTGTGGCCCGCAAACCCAGGACAACTGCCCCGAGGTCTGGAGCACCACCTCGACGCTGGCGCCGTTCGACGTCATCGCGTCCGCGACTCTCTCCAGGTTCGAGCCGGTCCCGGCTCTGGCACGTCGGCTGTCTGCGGCACGGTGACCACCTGACCGTCGTAGGTCCGAAGAACACCCGCGAGGTACGGCTCTACAACCCGCACACCGGCCGCGTGTGGTCCCAGCACGGCAACACGATGACCATCCCGAGCCCACGACAGCTCACCGATCTCCAGGCAACCGCGATCACTACCGGCAAGAGCCAGCCCCTGCACACCGCACCCTGCGGCCCAACCAGCAACCAGGACCTGTCCGATTGATCTTGTGGTGGGCCGTGGTGAGCTGACGGATACGGCGTGGGAGCGGCTAGCGGCCCCGCTACCAGGTGGTGGGCCGCCGCAAGGTTCCTCATCAGCCTCCCTGACCACGACGCCGTCACCGACCTGCTCCACCACCTCGCCGAACTGTCCGCCCTGGACGGGGAGCCGACGGACCGCGCACGGCAGTGCCGTCAGCTCATAGAGCAATGGGAGCGGCCCGGGACGGACGGTGCCGGCGGAGTGCGCCTGCTTCTCGTAGGCGGCGCGGGCAGGTTCGGGTGAGGCAGGCATCGCCCTGTCGTCGCGTTGTGCGTGGCCTGCGGATACGCGAGCTCGGCCAGGAGCGGCTCGGGCGGCAAGGGCTGCCTGGTTGGGGGTGGGGTCGGTGGTCGGGGTGGTGTTGCTGGATCGGGGATCGTGGTGGGGTCTTCGTAGTAGGCGTCATGGTCGGGGCCGGCTGATTCCGTGGTCCGCGAGCGCGGCGCCCGCACAGGGGCGGCGCCGCACCGAGCGGATGCGGGAGCAGGTCGGGATGAGGGACGTGGACGCGAGGGGCGTGGACCGTCTGGCGTTGGCGGTCCTGACGCAGTACCGGATGGCGACCACCGAGCAGCTGCACCTGCTCCTTGCGCCCGATGTGCGGATCGAGCAGACCCGGCGGCGGCTGGCGAAGCTGCGCGGCGAGGGTCTGGTGGAGCGGATCACGCTGCCGCAGGCCGGGCGGCTGCGGGTGTGGTTCCCCACCCCGTACGGTGCGCGGCTGGCGGGTGAGTGGCCGGAGTTGCGGGGGCGGCGGCCGACGAGGTCGGTGTCGGACCGTACTGCGGTTGCGGGCCGGGCATGCGCTGACGGTGACCGAGACCGCACTCGCCTTCGTCGGCGATGCCCGCCGGCGGGGGGATGTGTGCCGGCCGCCGGACTGGATCCCCGAGGTCCACCACTCGCTGGGGAACGGGGAGGCGGTCGTCCCGGACGCGCTGCTGTACTACCGGTGCGACCGGGAAAAGGGCACCGGGGGGTCGATGCTGCGGGCGTCCGTGGAAGTCGACCGGGCCACCATGGGACCCGAACGCCTGGGCACCAAACTCACCGCCTACGCCCGCCTCCACCGCTATGTGCCCGCGCCGCCGCCCGGCGCCCGCCGCAGGGGCGGGCTGCAGACGCCCGAGGAGGCATGGCGCAAGCACTACCCGCTCTTCCCGCGGCTGCTGTTCGTCCTCGACAACACCGGCCCGGCCGGGGTGGAGAACCGCATCATCGCCCTGGAGTCGGCCCTGCTCCATCTGGGCCCGAACGCCCTGCCGGGCGTGCCCGTCCTCGCCGCCACACTGGCCGACATCCTGCGCGAAACCGCCCCCACCGGAACGCCGGCTTCAGGACAGCCGCCCTCGACACGCAGGGCAGGCGTGAACCTGAGGAGGCCCGCAGCCATGCGGACTTGATCATGTTCCCGGGGTGAAAATGGGGCCATGACGGTTTGGCGGCGGGTGTGTTGGTGGGGGCTTGCCCTGCTGGGAGCGGGTACGGCCGTGGGGCTGCTGGTATGGGTGACGGTGGCGCATCCGGAGGGTTCCGATCAGGCGTGGGGCGTCGTCGGGGCGGTGGCGGGGGTGGCCGCGCTGGGGGTGGCGCTGTGGCAGTTGCGGGCGTCGGTCGCCGGTCCCGCCTCGGCGGGCGCGCCGGTGGCTCCGTCGGCGTCCGGTCCGGTGGAGCAGGTGGTCGGGGAGCGGGGGGCGATTGTGGCACGGGGCAGCGTGCGGGGGTCTTCGACCCGGTACGTCGGGCCGGCGTCCGCTGCGCCCGGGGCGTCTTCGCAGGGTGGTGGGCCGGGGCTGGTGGGCAGCGACGGCGCCATTGTCGCGGGTGAGGACGTCGAGGACTCGCGCACCGAGTACCGGCCGTGACCGATATACCCGGCGAGGCGTCCGGGCAGCAGGCGTCGGCCGGGATCCGGGCAAGTCACGGCGCGATCGCCGCCGGCGGTGACGTGGTCGGCTCGTCGACGCAGTACATCACCGCCGGCCAGGCGTTCGTGCTGCCTCCCGAGGCGTACGGGCCGATTCCGGACGACGCCGCGGACGGCGGGGTCTCGAACGTCGCATCCGGTCTGTTCGTGGGCCGCGCCGATGAACTGGCGGCGCTGGAGGAGGCGTTCAGGCGGCCGGGGAAGGTCGTCGTGCACGCGGTGCACGGGCTGGGCGGGGTCGGCAAGTCGGCCCTGGCCGCGCACTGGGCCGGCCGGCGGCCGGAGAGGCTGCGGTGGTGGGTGACCGCCGACGACGCGAGCGGGGTCGAGGCGGGGCTGGCCGCTCTGGCACGGGCCCTGCAGCCCGCGCTGGCCGTGCTGCCCGCCGAGGTGCAGAGCGAACGCGCGGTGGACTGGCTCACCCGCCACGACGGCTGGCTGCTCGTGCTGGACAACGTCGAGGACCCCCGGCACATCCGCCCGCTCCTGGATCGCTTGCCCGGCGGCCGGATCCTGATCACCACCCGCCGCGCGACCGGCTGGCACCACCACGCCACCGCCATCCGCCTCGGCGTGTTCAGCCCAAACGAGTCCCTCGAGCTGTTCACCCGCGTCCTCACCCACCACGGCCCCCGCGACACCGACGGTGCCGACGCCGTGTGCGAGGAACTCGGGCATCTGGCCCTGGCGGTGGAACAGGCGGCCGCGTACTGCGCCGAGACCGGCACATCCCCGCGCGCCTACCTGGACCTGCTGGCCCAGTGGCCCGCCACGATGTTCGCCGCCGGCGCCGAAGGCGGCAATGCCGAACGCACCATCGCCCGGATCTGGCACCTGACCCTCGACCGCCTCGGCGACACCCCCCTCGCCGGCGATGTGCTGCGCCTCCTGGCCTGGTACGCCCCCGACCGCATCCCCCGCAGCCTGCTCGATGGTCTCGCCGAACCGCCCCGCCTCGCCGCCGCGATCGGCCGGCTCACCGCCTACAGCATGATCACCGACAATGGCGACGCCACCTTGAGCGTCCACCGCCTCGTGCAGGCACTCGCCCGCACCCCGGACCCCGACGACCCCCACCGCCGGCCCGAAGCCATCGACCACGCCCGCAACCAGGCCACCACACGCCTCGCCGACACCTTCCCCAACAGCCTCGACCAACCCGACACCTGGCCCCTGTGCCGGGCGCTCCTCCCCCACGCCGTCACCCACCACCACACCCCCGACCACGACACCACCCAAACCGCCCGCGTCCTCCACCTCACCGCCCTCTATCGCTTCGGCCAGGGCGCACTCGCCCCAGCCATCCGCGCCTTCCAGCGCGCCCTCGCCGCCGAAGAACGCCTACTGGGCAACGACCACCCCCACACGCTGGCCGCACGCAACAACCTCGCAGGCGCATACGGGACCGCAGGAGACCTGAAGCGGGCAATCCCGCTCTACGAACAAACCCTGCACGACCAACAACGCGTCCTGGGCAACGACCACCCCCACACGCTGGCCGCACGCAACCACCTCGCCCACGCGCACCAGGCGGCGGGAGACCTCAGGCAAGCCATCCCGCTCCACGAACAAGCCCTGCGCGAGAGTGAACGCGTCCTGGGCAACGACCACCCCCACACGCTGGCCGCACGCAACCACCTCGCCGGCGCGTACCAGGCGGCGGGAGACCTGGGGCGGGCAATCCCGCTCTACGAACAAACCCTGCACGACAGTGAACGAGTGTTGAGCCCGGGCCATCGGATCATCGCGGTGGTGCGGGAGAACCTGAAACGGGCGCGGCCCACTTATTAGCTCGGACGCGATGAGCAGACCGGCAGCGGCTCGCGAAGCTGCGCGCGAAGGGCTGACGGACCGGATCGCACTCGATCGAGCCGGACGGGCGCGGGTGTGGTTCCCCACCCGCTACAGGGCACAGCTGGCTGGGCCAGTGGCCCGAGCTCCTCGGACAGCGGCCCTAGTGGAGGCGGCCCTTGGCCGCGGCGCGATCCGGGCGCGGGCCGGGCATGCGCTGACTGTGAACGAGGTTGCGTGCCGGCCGCCGGGCTGGATCCCCGACCCTGACCCCCACCACCTCACCGTCGACGGCCAGGCGTTGTCCTGGACGCGCTGCTCCACTACCGCACCGGCCCGGGCGGGCTCGGCCCGGCGTTCCAGGCGCTCTTCGACGTCGACCATGCCACCGCAGAGTCCGGGCGCCTGGGCGCACGGCCGGGCCACCGCGCTCCCTTCCGGCCCGCGGCAGCCGACGCAGTCCAGGACACTACGGGAGGAACGACGCCCGCACCGCCCGCCCTTGTCGAGGCTGCTGTTCGTCCTGGACGGCATCGCAGCAGCCAGGAGGAGGCTGGCGACGGACAGTCATCGCACCGCGCGCAACCGGTGCGGCGCGAGCCGCCTGCGGGCGGGCATGAGAAGCGGCGGGCCGGGGAGCAGGACCTGCGGCTGACGACGCAGCGGGCCTCCGGGTGTCGGCGGGAAAGCTGTCGCGGGCGGTGGCACACACAAAGACCTGGGGAGGTCGTGCACCATCGCCCCCAACACGTCACCCGCCCCGAACCCCGACCACGGCCGCCCGAACCCCAACCATGGGCAGACCCGTCGCGCAGCCGCACACATCGGCACCCGGAACCCGGGCAGCAGCCCCACCAGACGCCGCGGGCTTCACCGGAGGAAGAGCAACCGCTCAGTCAGTTCCTCTGCGAGCCCTTCGGGCAGGTCGGTGTAGGCCTCGAGCTCCTCGATGAATGCAAAACCACGGTGCTCGTCGCGAACCCGGACCACATGGTCAGCCAATTCCGGCGTGAAACCGGGCAGGATGGCGAGAATCGTGGCCGGTACGTGATTGACGTCGACGAGGCCTCCGTCATCGAACTTCCGTGGAAGATCCGGTCGGCCGATCCGCAGTTCCCGGGCGAGGGCGGGATCGCGTTCCAGGATCTGCCGTGCTTCAGCCCGCCGCTGCCGGCGTTCGAGGGCTTCCCCGATCGCCGGGTCCACACCGACTCGGCGTGGTACCGCCCGGCCGGGGGACGGCCACGCAGGATCAGTCGTGGCGGCGGTGCGGGCTCCATGGCCTGGCTTGATGAACTGTCGCCGAACCGTGAACGTCGTTGAGAGACCCCCGCCGATCAACAGGATGATCAGCACACCACTTGCTGTGCTGTCCGCACCATGCCGTGACCTACCCCGTGCCGCACCGAGTTGCTGATCGCCTCGGCGACGGCAAGGGGCCAGTCCGTGCGGCGTTCCTGCGTCAGGCCGACCGTGTCTGCCCACTGGCCGGCCCGGTCGCGGGCCTGCGCCAGGTCCTCGACCCCGAACGGTATGACGACCGCGTTCCGCGGCTCGGGCAGCGACGCGTCGCAGTCGCGGCAGACGTCGTGGGGATCGGCGTAACGGGAACTGACGAGGTAGGCACACCGATCGCCGACGACCGGATGCGTACGGTACGCCTGGTCCAGTACATCTTTGGGCAGCCCATTGTCGTAGGGGCACAGAATGCTGGCCGGGCGCCCTTGAAGGCCAGGTCGTTCAGCGCCTCGTGCCGCGTTGCCTCCAGCGTTTCCGCCGGTGTGCGTCCCACCCTGATCGGCTCTCCCACAATCGACACCCGCTCGTGCCTGTTCTCGTGGCGGTCGGCCTACTCTTGCAGCATCGACAGGATGCGTCCGGGATTGCGTCCCGCTCGGGTCATGTCCACCCAAGGGGGGGGGAGGGAGGCCGCCGAGGTGGCCCCGCGGCCCGACAGCTTCCGTGGGCACAGCGGCAAGTGCTTGGACCAGACCCTCAACGGCACCACCCTCACCCAGCTGACCCAGTGGCAGTGCCATGGCCAGATCCAGCAGCGGCGGACAGCCACCGTCGTCTGACGCGGTCTCTCGCCACCGCGTATCCGTGCGCGGCCCACTGCCCGGCTGCCCATGCCGGGACAGCGGCCGCGCACGGCCCCGAACCCTGTCGCGTCAGGCCATCGTCAGCCCGGGGCATCCCTCTTCGCAGCACACTGTGCGCGGCACCGGACCGCAGAGTAGATCCGCTGGCAGGAGATGAACACGGCCTCGAACACGTCGGCCCTTTCCGGTTCTCCCGCTACAGGCTGCTGTCCGACCGTCTCGACGGACAACCCTCGGTCATGTGCGCAGGAAATACCTTCTCAGCGACCATGCCGCCACCCGTTCTCCCACAGTGCTGCCGACGACGTCCGCGGTCCTCGTGTGGATTCCGGCCCATACGCGCGCGTCGATGACGTCGCGGACGTAGTCCTCGGCGTACTCATAGTGCCGGGTGGTACCAGTGCTGGCCGAAGGGATGTTGAGGTCGACACGGGAGGTGCCGAACAACCCTACGAGGGTTCGCATCAGGGCTCCCGACCATGTGGCGTGGCCACTGAGATAGTCGGGGTGCGCGGGTGTGGGGAGCAGCGGCTCCCACGCCGGGTCCGCCGTCGTGGCCGGATTGCCGTCGGTGTCCGCCTCGTGGATGGCGGTGATCGGCCGCCACCTGCCGTAGTGGAGCTTGGCGTCCCAGGCGACGATCAGCGCGTCGGTCATGACGGTGTTCGCGGCGGCGTACAGACGGGCCGTGTCGGTGATGTCGAAAGCGTGCCGTGCCGCGTGGTCGCCCAGCGCCTGCTGGATTTCCACCCGTGCCACGAACACCGCCGTCTCCGTCTGGCCGGCACTACGGCGCGAACCGGTTTTCGCACCGTACGCCTTCACCTCCGCCAGGTCCCGCGCATACTGGGCCGAGGCCAGTTCAGGCGGTGGTCCGGGGCGGAACTGGCTGGGGCTGTCCACGAGGAACGGGCGCAGCCGGCCGATCCACTCCGTCGTGAAGCCCTCGTGGCCGGGCGGTGTCGGCCGCCACACCCCGGGCGCCGGCCGGGGTATGAACGGCACGGAGGCCTCCCGCCCGTCGTTCGCACGCAGCCCCATGACGTGCTCCGCCGCCCGCTTGCCGAACGCCACTCCCGACCGCTCGGCGGGGCCGTCCGGGACTGCCGCCAACGACGTCTTCCACGCCTTCTCCAGCGCCGGCCCGGCCTGCGGGAACCCGGTCACGAGCACCTGGTACGCCGCCGTCGCGGCCGCCGCCTCGGCCGACGCCTCCTGTGGAGCTCGCGCCTGCCACCGGTAGGGGACGTAGCGGCCCTCGACGCCGACCACCGCGTTGTACATGGCCAAGGTCACATATGCATGCCACACCGCCTCCTCCGGCGTGGTCAGCTTTTCCTCCGGGTCGACGGTCTCGGACACCCTTTCCGCCCACTCCCGTATCACCGAAGGGTCGTCCTCCGGCTGCGGGACAGCGGTCTGCGCTCGGGCGGGCTGCCCACCCACCACCCCCGCCAGCAGCAACGCCGCCACGACCATCGCTCCGCGTCTGCGCACCGCTTTCCTTACGTGCATCGGGTGACCTCCAGGTGAACTCTCCGACACGCGGACCGTGTCGGCTCCGCCCTTACCGTGCCGTTGATGGCGCAGTTCGGGCTGGGGAGGGGCCGGGCGCACTGAAGCATTTTCGCGGCGCGATAGCGCGCCTCCGTGCCAGGGGGGCGCACGCCGGGCGGAAGAGGAGGAGCAGTCCGGGAGGAGGGGAACGACGACGGCGGCCCGACAGCGTCGGCAACTCGTGCGCGCCTCGGTCCGTCCCGCCCCGACGAAGTGTCAGTGCGCTGACGGTCGGGGTCCGGTGGCACAGCGCTTGGAGAGGTGCTGTCGCGTTGCGGCTGGCACCGAGCGGGCGACGGGTGCACCTCCCACCCCAACTGCCGTTCCCGGCTCGGCTTCCTTGTGGCCGGACAACTCGCCCACGCACCAGGGCCCGGCCGCACCACCCCTCCGGCTCTGTGGTCGGCGTCTTCAGACGAGAGTGAGAGGCCGGACCGCCTGCCCGATGGTCAGCGTTCCGTCCTCCAGGCGCAGTCGCAGGGGTCCTGGGACAGGGCCCAGGGTGCGGCGCAAGGCGGCGGGAATGTAATCCATGGTCGCGAGCCGTTCGGTGTAGTGCAGGAAGCGGTGGCAGCCGACGGCACGCAGGGAGGAGCCCTGTGCGGCGGCGGCCACTTCGGGCAGGGCGAAACCGCCGGGGCCCTCGCCCTGTATGACATCGACGGCGTCGACGTGCCTGTGGCGCACGCGTCCGGGATAGAAGCGTGCGGCGAAATGCCGGTAGAGGACGTACTCGGAGGCACCGGTCCACTTGCCAGGATCGGCGGTGCGCAGGAAGGCCTGCCAGAACGGCATGCCGTGGGCGTCCTCGGCCTGTTGAAGGAGGGCGTTGAGGATATCGCGGTCGAAGACGATGTGATGCTGCATACCGCTGTAGGCATCGACGGGCACCCAGCCCGGTACCAGTCTCCCCGCCGCCTCCAGCGCCGAGTGGCGGGCCGGCAACCGGTGCGCATCAGACGGCCCCGGGTGCCAGGAAAGCGGGTAGCCGTACGGCAGCACCGACCTTCCCCGGTTGTCGACGAATGCCGTGTCCATCAGGAACACGAAGTCGGCATCGACCACCAGGATGTGCTGGGGTGCATCGGCGGGGAGGACTGCGAAGCACAGCAGTTTCGCCAGTTGCTGGAAGTACCAGGAGGCCGTGGAGGAGTCCCTGCCCAGTGCCCGCAGGTACGCGCGCACCGCCTGGCTGCTGACGGTGCAACGGTGCTCCGGGCACCACACGACGCGCGAGTCGATGCCGCCGGGGAGTCGTCGCGGCCGGCGCTGGGCGATCACCTGCACCGTGGTGACCGGGTTCAGGCAGTGGGCCAGTATGCCCCGCACACAGACGTCCAGCCCGGACATGTCCTTCTCCGCAGCCAGGATGACCACGGCGACGGGCGGCAGCGCTTCGCTGCGGCACCCGTCGGGCAGTTCCCCGTCGGTCTCGGATGCGAGCGTGGAGGCCGCTGCGTTGACCCACTGCTGCTGCATCGACGCATCGTAGCGGCGCGCGGTGCGCAGCACACGGTGCCGGGTGGCCAGCACGTCGTGAAGCGGGGCCGGCCTGCCCACGCCGCTGGCGCGGTGGCCGACATCATCCGATGGCCCCTGTTCTACGGCGTGATCGCTGGCCCGCGGTGGTCGCAGCTCAGGCCGAGACAGCCGTGTCCAGGAGGAACGACGTCGAAGAAGTGCTGGAAAGCAGACGGCGATACGGACGGCTTCACCGGGCAGGTCGTGGATCGCCGGTTGCTGTCAGGGTCAGGACGGCGAGGTCGTCGCGCAGCCGTTCGCCCCACCAGCGGTGGGCGTCGTCCATCAAGGCGGTGGCCATGTTGCCGGCGGGATCCGGTGCTTCGGTCGGCGGCAGGGAGTCGACGATGGCGGCGAGGTCTTCCGGGGTCCGCTGATCCTCGGCGCCGGCTCCTTCGGTGAAGCCGTCGGTGTAGAGCACCAGAGTGTCGCCGGTCTCCAGCGTCACTTCGGTGATCGGGTGGCGTGGAGTGTCCAGTACGCCCAGCAGGGGGCCCCGTGTCTCCAGCGGTGCCGTGATGCCGTTGGCTCGGCGCAGGAGCGGCGCGGGGTGGCCGGCGCCGGCGATCTGGAGTCGGGCGGGGGTGTGGGTGGTGTCGATGACCACGTAGACGAGGGTGCAGAAGGGGGTGTTCTGGCGGCGCAGCGCGGCGTTGATCAGGCTCAGGACGTGGGTGGGGTCGCTGGTGTGCTGGGCGGCGGTCCACAGGGTGTGGCGGACCAGGCCGGTGATGGCGGCTGCGTCGGGGCCTTTGCCGCAGACGTCTCCCAGGACCAGGACATGGCGGCCGTCGGGGGCTGTGAAGGCGTCGTAGAAGTCGCCGCCTATGTGCAGGCCCTGGCTGAAGGGGGTGTAACGGGCGGCGAGGTCGAAGCCGGGAAGGTCGGGCAGTCGGGGTGGGAGCAGGGGGCGTTCGAGGGCACGGGTCGCCTCGCTGAGGCGGTTGAGCAGGCGGTCCTGCTGGGTGCCGACAGCTATCTGGTCGGCGATGTTCTCCAGGGTGGCCAGGACGGAGCCGGGCACCGCCAGGCGGGTGGTCACCGACAGTACGCCGAGCAGCTCCCCGCCGGAGATGAGCGGGAAGCCGGCGAACAGGCCGCGGCCGTCGGAAGGTTGGGAGGCGTGCGGGTCGGTGTGGGGTGGGACGTCCAGGTGCGGGCGGCGTGCCGCGACGACCTGTTCCACCAGGGTGCGCTGAGCCGTTCGGCACAGGGACGTGTCGGGGTGTTCGGTGTCGTT
This sequence comes from Streptomyces sp. NPDC046379, assembly GCF_055587785.1. NCBI lineage: Bacteria > Bacillati > Actinomycetota > Actinomycetes > Kitasatosporales > Streptomycetaceae > Streptomyces > Streptomyces sp. NPDC046379. The sequence continues at coordinate 54,040 of NZ_JBVJFP010000025.1, read as the reverse complement.
CTCGGCGCAGGTGACGTGGAGCAGTTCGCCGTGGGTGTTCAGGGTCCAGATGCAGACGCGGTCGGCGCCCAGGCGGTCGGTGGCGGCCCGCACGCACCGGTGCAGGCGCTCCTCCAGTGGCCCCGACGCCGTCATGGCGGCCGCGACTTCCGCGGTGAGCAGGGCGTGGCTGGTGCGTTCGGCGAGCTTGCGCTGGGCGTGCAGACGGTCGGTGACATCCTCGGTGAGGGCGAGAGTGCGGCTGCGTCCCTCGGTGTCCACCACCTGCCGCACGGCCATGCTCAGGGCCTGGGAGGTCCCGTCGCCGCGGATGCGTTCGAAGACCGCATCCGGTTCGGCATTACCGGGTGGCCCCGAAGCGGCCAGGTGGCGGTGCAGTACCGCGCGCTGGTCCTCGGGGAACAGGTCGGTCACCGGCCGGTGCAGCGCATCCGGCTCCGTCAGTTCCAGGATGTCGGCGGCCCGGGGGTTCCAGGCGATGACCGCGTCACCGTCCAGCATGAGCACACCGATCGGAGCCTGGGACAGGAACTGTCCCAGCAGCCGCTCCCCCAGTTGTCGGTCGATCGACACGCTCGACGACAGGTGCTGCTGGGCCGCGGCCTGCGCCGCGGCGTGCGCACGACGGTGACTGAGCTGCTGCAGCAGGACGCTCACCACCTGGGGCATCCGCAGCGCTGCCTGGCTGCCCTCCACGCGGCGGACGACATCGCTGGAGAACAGAAGCGGAAGCACGGCGAGCTTCTGCCTCGTGGCAGGGACGGCCGTCACCGCGACTGCCAGGTCCGCGGGGTGCGGCCGCAGGGCATGGACGACGCCGACAGGCGCCGTGACCGTCTCCCCGATCACGGCCACCGTCGGCCGACGCCGGCCGGGGGTTCCGCCGGTGTGGGCCAGCACGTCCTCGGCCGTGGTCCGGACGATTTCGCACGTCGGGGCCAGTTCGGCGGTGATGGCGTCGGCCGTCTCCGGCGGGACGTCGACGAACAGCAGCAGGGGCAGACCCTGGTCCATGGTGTCAGCCCTCGAGAAGCGGTTCGTCGAGCAGGGCTCTGCCGGTCCACACCCGCAGCAGATCGGTCACCGGAGACATCACGTGCGCGGCGCGGGCGTCCCGGAGCAGGCGGTGCAGGGACGAGTGCTCACCGTAGCCGATCCCGCCCACCAGGGTCAGGGCGTCATTGACGGTGGCCTCCGCGGCCTCGGCGACCTCGGCCTTGGCTGAGGCCAGCCCCAGCAGAGCCTCCGGGGATCCGATCTCCGCCTCGGCGGCGGCGTGGTAGATCAGCCGCCTGGTGCGTTCCACACGGGCCCACATCGTGCCCAGTCGGTGCTGCACCACCGGCTGGCCCGCGGCGGCCCGGCCCGTGCGTGTCCCTTTGCGCCGCAGCAGGTGGGCGCGGGCCTCCTCCAGGGCGGCCGCGGCCACTCCAAGGTAGGTGCCGGCCATCGCCATGAGGAAGTAGGGGGCGACGACATTGAAGACGTACCAGATCTCGTCGCCCTCCTCCCCCAGGAGGCACCAGTCGGGAATCTCGACACCACGCATTTCCAGCCCTCGCGAGGCGTTGCCGCGCATACCGAAACCCTGCCACGGCGGCCCCCACTCCAGCCCCGGCACGGTGGCGTCGACCACCACGCAGGAAAGCTGCCCCGGCGGCGTGCCCGGCCCGGCGGCCAGGGTCGAGACGACATAGGAGTCCGCGTGGCCGGCGTTGGTGACGAAGCTTTTCGCTCCGGTCAGCCGCAGCCGGTTCTCCGGCACACGCTCCATGCGCAGCTGGGGCAGCCAGAACTCTCCGCCCGTCCCCGGCTCGGACAGAGCCAGAGTCGTCAGATGCTCACCAGCAGCGATCGGCTGCACATAGGCTTCCTGCTGCCGGCCGCCGGCCTTCGCGGCGATCACCGCCGAGCCGACCAGATGCATACCGAAGCAGATCGACGTCGAGGCGCAGGCCCGTCCCGTCGCCTCGCCGACCTGCGCGACCGCCAGCAGCCCGTGCCCCATTCCCCCGAACTCGGCCGGCACCACCAGCCCGCCCAGCCGGGACCGCAGCGCGGCCATACCTTGCTCCGGCCATCTTCGCTCCTCGTCCACGGCCCCCGCCTGCGGGGCCAGGACCTGCTCACCGATCTCCCGCGCCATGGACACCGCAGTCCCGAGTTCCACTCGCACCACCGCTGCACTCCGTTACTTTCCATAGGCCCGGTGACGACGTCCGCGGGCATGATGATCCTCTCGGCGCACTTCTGCCAGACGCCCACGAATGTGCAACCCTACGGCGTACCCGGCCGTGACCCGCACGGCCACCGCGGCCGCCCGTCGGTCCCGGACGGATCGGTGTGGCCGCTGGACGGGCCGGGTCAGGCGGGTCCGGGCGTGGTGGGGAGTCGGGCGTTCATCGCGGCCTCGGTGCTGGTGTAGGACGGCATGATGGTGCTCAGGCCGGTGAGATCGAGCAGGCGGGACAGGCGGTCGGGGACCGCGGCCAGGGTCAGGGAGCCGTTCGCGGCCGTCGCGCAGCGCATGATGCCGATCAGGGCGTTGAAGCCGGAGGAGTCGCAGAAGGTGATCCCGGTCAGGTCGAGGATCAGGTGCGGGTGTCCTCGGGCGATGACGTGCAGTGCCTCCCTGCGCAAGGCGGAAGCGGTCCGTGTGTCGATCTCCCCGCCGACGCGGAGGGCCGCCAGGCGTCCGTCGGTGTGGGTGGTGGTGAGAGTGAGAGTGAGATCGTCGGTCACGGGTCAGCGCTCCTGGTCGGCGCGGGCGGTGCCGACGGCGGGCGTGGCGAGGGTGCGGGCCGTGGATACGGCGGCTGTCTGCTCGGTGGCCGGGGCCAGGGGTACGGACAGCGCGAGCAGGGCGATGTCGTCACCGGGACCGGTGGGCAGGTCCGTGATGAGGGCGATGGTGTCCTCGATCAGGCGTCCGGCGTCCGGGGTGATGCGGGTGGTGAGGAAGGCGGCCACGCCTTCCTCACCCAGCATGGTCCCGTCGGGCAGGCGGGTCTCGGTGAGCCCGTCGGTGTAGAGCAGAAGGCCGTGGCCCGGGGCGAGGTGGAAGGTGTGGGCGGCGAACCGGGCGCCTTCCAGTGCACCCACAAGCATGCCTCCCCTGGGACGTACCCCGTTCACCGCCATCGCGCCGTCGTCCCCGTGCTGTATGTGGAAGGCGGGAGGATGGCCTCCCGTGGCCACGGTCACGGTGAAACCGCCGTCCGGCGCGGGCTGCAGGGTGCCGAAGACGCAGGTGCAGAACCGGCTGCCCATCGAGGGATCGAGCAGCAGGGCGCTGTTGAGGGTGTCGAGGACCTCGGTGGGATCGTCGTGGTGCTGGGCTGCCGCGCGCAGGGTGTAGCGGGTCAGCGAGGTGACGGCGGCGGCTTCGGCGCCCTTGCCGCACACGTCCCCGAGGAAGAACGCCCAGCGCTGTCCGCCCAGGGAGAAGACGTCGTAGAAGTCGCCGCCGACGTCCCGGGGCGAGTCGGTCTGGTAGTGGCAGGCCAGCTCCAGCCCCGGAACCGGCGGCAGCGCCGGAGGCAGCAGGGTGCGCTGGAGGGTGGTGGCGAACGCGGTGATCGCCTCCGTGTCCCGCTCGGCCCGCGCCCGCGCCTCCTCCTCCCCCCTGCGGCGTTCCTGCTCCTCGCGCAGCAGCCGCAGGCCCGAAAGCCGCAGCTCCATGGCGTCCAGGACCACCGCGGCCAGGTCGGCCAGTGTGGCGGTGTCGGCTTCGGTGACCAGACGCGGTCTGGTGTCCAGGATGTTGACCGTGCCCAGCCGGTGGCCGTCGACGGTGATGATCGGCGCCGCCGCGTAGAACCGGATCCCCAAAGGACCGGTGACCAGCGGGTTGGCGCGGGCGGTCGGATCGGTGAGGGTGTCGGGGATCACCAGCGCGTCGTCGCGCATGATCGCCGACCCGCACAGTCCTGGGTCCCGGCCGATCTGTTCGACCCCTTCCAGGCCGTGAATGGCCTTGAACCAGATCCGGTCGGCGTCGACGATCGTCACGCTGGCCACAGGGACGTCGAACAGGCGGGCGGCCATCGCCGCGACCCGGTCGAACGCCCCGTCGGGCGGCGTGTCGAGGATGTCGTAGCGGCGCACCGCCTCCATCCGTGCCGTCTCCACCTCGTCCGGCGTCACCCGCCTCAGCCGCGGTTCACCCGGCGAAACCTCAGGCGCACCTGCCATCGCTCAGCTCCTGTCTTCCGCGACGGAACCGGTCCCGGCGCCCAGTCCTCGACCACCGACCCTACGGCAGCGGGGGAACCCGCCTGCCGATGAGCTTTCACCGGTCGAGCCCGCGCCCGGTGCGGGAGCAGTGAGGCGCGGGCGACGCCCGTCCGGCGCAGTCGCGATGGCAGCGCGGCCGCCGCCCGGGGAGGGTGGGACATACCCGGCCGCGTACCGGCCTGCCCGATCACACTGCTCAAGGAGCGCTGTCATGTCCGAGCGCAACACCCTCATCCGGAGCCTGCACGACCTGGGGCTGGCCGCCTGGTTCGGCGGCTCGCTCATGGGCGCGATCGGCCTCAACGGCGCCGCGCACGACGCGGACGGCACACAGTCCACCACGGACCGGATCTCCGCGGCCGGGTGGGCGAAGTGGACGCCGGTCAACGCCGCCGCGATCGGCGCGCACCTGTTCGGGGGCGGCGGACTGCTGGCCGCGAACGCCCACCGTGTCGCCACCCAGCAGGGCGTGGGCGGCTCCACCGCGGCCAAGACCGTCGTCACCGCCGCCGCCCTGGCCGCCACCGCCTACGCCCGCGTCCTGGGCAAGAAGATCGAACTCGCCTCCTCCACAGACCCCGCCGACGCCGAGAAGGCACAGCAACACCCCGTCGACCTGGAAAAAGCACGGCGGCAACTGGCCTACGCCCAGTGGGCAGTCCCGGCGCTGACCGGATGCCTGGTGGTCCTCAACGCCCTGCACGGCGAACAGCAGCGCCCGACCGAGCAGATCCCCGGCATCTGGGAACGCGTCCACTCCACCACCCACCTCATGCACTAGCAAGAGACCTCGTGGCGCGGGGCCGGACGGCGCACGGCGACACTCCGCCCGGCCTCCCACCAGGCGGCGCACGGCGTGGCCGCCGCCGAGGGGACGCCTGTTTCCGGGACGTCGCGGAGCGGCTGCGGGCACCGTCGCCGGCATGAGCGGCCTCCCCCGCCCGGCATCCCCGCGACGTCTGCGTCCGCGGAGGTCAGCCCTCGGCTCGGCAGACGGGTGTCGAGACAGTCGTCGGGGTCAAGCGGGGCGGCGGACAGTATGAGGGCGGGGCGGGCGGCGAGACGGCTGCAATCGCTCCCCGTCCTGTCTGCCTTCCGCGTCCATCTGCCGCTACGGGGCGCCCATGGCCCTGACGCTCATGGGCCCGAGGACGTGGGAAAGCCCGGCGAGCACCGCGGCACGCCCTGCGGGCACGACCCCGCGGTCGTCACTGGGCCGTGCGTGCCGAAGCCGTCCTGGTCCGACCGCGACCCGGAGAGCCGACCATCGCTTCAGGGCGAGCGGGTGCGCCGCCGCGCCCTCGACGGGACCGCCCACCGGCACAGGCCGACCGCCTCGCGCAGGCACGGTCCGGCCAGCGGCCTGCCCTGTGGCCGCCCCGGCGCGGCTCGCGGGGTGCGCGATGCCGTGCACCCGCAGGCGGGCCTGTTGCTGGAGACGGCCGGGCCCACGGCGAGGTGGCCGGGGTCCCGCCACTGCCGGCCGTGGCGGACGAGCATCCGGGACAGAGCCTTGGTGCATCCGGCGGGCCGTCGACTCGGTGCTGGCAGGCGAGCGCTCACGGTTCCGAGTGGGACGGGGCAGGCCGGGAACCGTTCCCTGACGAACCCCTCGGCGGCGAAGGGGCCACGGGGCGAGCGAAGGGGAACGCGGATGTCGGTCGACCTGACGGGTTTCCTCGGGGTGGTGCTGGTGGCCTACGTGGTTCCCGGCCCCGACTTCCTCGTAGTGGTGCGCTCGGCCGCCGAGAACCCCGCCAAGGGACGGGCCGCGGCGTTGGGCGCCCAGACCGGGCTGTGCGTTCATATGCTCGCGGCTGTCGCGGGGCTGTCATTGATCGCCGCCCGCTCCCCCATGGTCTACGACGCCGTCAAGCTGCTCGGCGCGGCTTACCTGGTGTACCTCGGGATCCGGGCGGTTCGGGCCGCCAGGATGACCGCCCGCGAGCGCGGCGCCGAGACAGCGGCGGCAGACGGCCTGGAGGGGCCTGCCGCCGCCTCGGTGCCGGACGAGCCGGCTCGCGGCGGGTGGCGGCCCGGCTTCGTCGAGGGCCTGCTCACCAATGTGCTCAACCCGAAGGCGGCGCTGTTCTTTCTCAGCATCCTGCCGCAGTTCGTGCACGGCGGCGCCTCGGTCGCGCGGCAGATCCTCTTCCTCGGCGTCCTCGACGTCCTGATCGGCGTCGTCTACTGGTTCGCCCTCATCGCCGTTGCCTCGCGGCTGCGGGACCTCCTCGCCCGGCCGAAGATCCGCCACCGCTGGGAGTTGACAACCGGCTGGCTGTTCGTCGCCATCGGTGTCGGTGTCGCGGCCTCCTGAGACGGCGGGTGAGGAAGGCGCATAGGGGACCGGCTCGCCCGTGTCGGCGTCGACCAGTCTGCGTACTGCTCCCAACGATCCCTCCGCACAGAGGGATTGATGGACGGTTCACAAGGGACGGCTGTGAGGCCGACCAGATGAACGCAACGTACATGAGCAGGAAGTAAATCGACTCCGCCTGTCGGCCGTGTCGCCTGCCTCCGCGCTCATTCACGGACCGTCCCGACCCGATGCATCCGGGACCGTGCTCATGTACGTCACGTCAATCTGGTGCTGTCCAGGGATCATCGAACTCGTCGGCCCGATGCGCGCCCTCGACAGCCGGGCCGGCGAGGTCGTCCGGTGACCTCACAGAGCTGCCAGGGCTGTGTCGTCGTTCACTCCGAGCCGGCCTGGGGAGCGCCCGAACCATTGGGGGCCGTGGTCCTTCCCTCACAACCCTCACACAGCCCAAGCATGCAGAAGACCCCCAGGGCCGGACGAGTGTGGGGGCCGCCCTGGAGCCGTTCGCAGCGTCTGAGAGGGTGGGGACATGGATATCGTCCGCAGGAACAACGTCACGGTCACCGGAAACCCGCGGGGACGGGCGGTGGTGCTGGCCCACGGGTTCGGTTGCGACCAGAACATGTGGCGGCTGACGGTGCCTGCACTGGCTGCGGACTACCGGGTCGTGCTGTTCGACTACGTGGGATCGGGCCGCTCGGACCTGTCGGCGTTCTCGGAGGAACGTTACGCCTCCCTGGACGGCTACGCCCAGGACGTGGTCGAGGTCTGTGATGCGCTGGACCTGCGCGACGCGGTGTTCGTGGGCCACTCGGTCAGCGCGATGATCGGCGTGCTGGCCGCCGGCATGGCTCCCGAGCGCATCGGGGCTCTGGTGATGGTCGCCCCCTCCCCCAGGTACATCGACGACGAGGGGTACCGGGGCGGGTTCGGCGCCGAGGACATCGACGAACTGCTGGAATCGCTCGAGTCGAACTACCTGGGCTGGTCGGCAGCGATGGCGCCGGTGATCATGGGCAACCCGGAGCGGCCCGAACTCGGCGAGGAGCTGACGAACAGCTTCTGCGCCACCGACCCGGACATCGCCCGCGTCTTCGCCCGGACCACGTTCCTGTCGGACTCCAGGGACGATCTGAAGACCGTGCAGGTGCCGACACTGGTGCTGGAATGCACCCAGGACGTCATCGCTCCCCGCGAGGTCGGAGCCTTCGTCCACCGCGCGATACCCGGCTCGACGCTGGTCACCCTCGACGCCACCGGACACTGCCCGCACCTGTCCTCGCCGGAGGCGACCAACGAGGCGATCACCGCCTTCCTGGCGGGCCTGCGTTGATGTGCCGAAGCGGGCAGCAGCCCGATCCCTACAGCACGGACGGCGTGGAGAAATCGAATGCGGCGTTCACCGCGCTGCTGGAGGACAGCGCCGAGGAACTGTACGAGAACGCCCCGTGCGGGTATCTGTCCACGCTCATGGACGGCACCGTCGCGAAGATCAACGCCACGCTGCTGGGCTGGCTCGGTCTGGAGCGGGAAGCGGTGGTGGGCCGAATGCGGTTCACCGACTTCCTGACCGTGGGCGGCAAGCTGTACCACGAGACGCACTTCGCGCCGCTGCTGCGGATGCAGGGCGAGATCGGCGGCATCGCCCTGGAGATCAAACAGGCCGGCGGAGACCGGATGCAGGTGCTGGTCTCCTCCGCGGTCAAATACGGCGCCACCGGCGAACCCCTGCTGATCCGCACCACCGTCTTCGACGCCCGCGACCGCCGCGCCTACGAAGAGGAACTCCTGCGGGCCCGCAGGGCGGCCGAGGAAGCACGCCGGCAGGCGGAGGCCGACCGCGCCCGGCTCCAGGACGCCCTCGCCGTGCTCCAGCAGTCACTGCTGCCCGACACCCTGCCCTCGGCACCCGGGCTGGAGTCGGCCGCCCACTACCGGACCGCCTCCCCCGACCGGCTGGGCGGCGACTTCTACGACCTCTTCCGCCTCGACGGCACACGGTTCGCCTTCTTCCTCGGCGACGTGTGCGGCAAGGGGCCGCAAGCCGCCGCGGTCACCTCGCTCACCCGCTACACCCTGCGCGCCGCCGCCCTGCACGATCCCGACCCCGTATCCGCCCTGACCACCCTCAACAAGGTGCTCCACGAGCGGTACACCGGTGGCGACCCCCGCTACTGCACCGCCATATTCGGCGTCGTCGCACCCGACCCCACGACCGGACGAGCCACCGTCCGCCTCGCCTCAGGCGGGCACCTCCCCGCGCTCGTCCTGCGCGCCGACGGCACAGCCGACTTCCTGCCCACACCCGGCGGCCTGCTCGTCGGCGTACTGCCCGACGCACCCTTCACCGCCACCGACACCGTCCTCGACCCCGGCGACACCCTCCTGCTCTACACCGACGGCCTCACCGAAGCCCGCACCGGCGAAGACCGCACCGACCTGTACGGAGCAGAAGCGCTGCGCACCTTCGCCGCCCGCCACGCCGGCAAACCCGCACCCGCCGTCATCCAGGCCTTGGCCGAACTCCTGGACGACTTCGGCGACAAACTCGACGACGACACCGCCCTCCTCGCCCTCGGAACCCCCGCCCCCGCCCCCGCCCCTGACACCACGAAACTCGCCGAATGACCCCGCTCAAGATCACCACACGAGACGCCACAACCGGTCCCCTCCTGCACATCACCGGCGAACTCGATTACAACAGCGCCGCCGAACTACGCGACCTGCTCACCCGGCTCGCCATCAACCCCGGCCAACGCCTCATCCTGGACCTCGGCGGCATGGAGTTCTGCGACTCCAGCGGCCTCACCGCCCTCATCGCCGCGCGCAACATCGCCCACGCCGCCGGAGCCGACATCGCACTCGCCGCAGTCCCCGCCCCCACACTGCGCGTCCTGCACATGGTGGGCCTCGACCAGCTCTTCGCCCTCCACCCCGACAGCGACGCCGCCACGTCCTGACCCGGACCACAGGGCGGGCGGGGCAGGACTCGCGGGAAGTGATCGCTGCGCATCGAGAAGACCCAGCGCCCGTGCGGCAGACCACCGGACGAACGCCGGCTCACGCAGACGCGGACGGTTCGGACGGAACAGGCCTCGCCGCGCCGCCGCGGCCGAGCAGACGCGCTGGCATGACGTCGGCTTCGGCCAGTCTCAGCGGTTGCGGGCGCCCGGACCATCTCCGTAGGCCGGAGGTGATCCGCTCCCGCCGGGTCTCACCCTCGCCCGTCTCGGGTCCTTCCCGCCGACCTGGGCGATTGGTCGTCTCGGCCACCTCGGCCTCCTACCGGCGTCCGTACCTCGTCAGCGAGCTGAGGACGGTGCTCGCCAGCTGCAGAGCACGGCGCACCAGGTCGCCGCCCTAGGTGCTTGAGGTCTTCGACGGTCATGGTGTCCATGAGCGCGAACGCGCCGTCGATCTCCTCGTCCGGCACGTCCACCGGGGGCGGCAGGAGTTCGTCAGGTTACTGCCCGGTGAGGTTGGGGACGCGGATCTCGCGGCCAGCGCATGGAGTGCAGCACGAGAACGTCACCGCGCACCCGCAGCAGGCCGAGGCGTTCGCGCCCGCTCCAGGCGTACTTGGCGACGGCCGCCTTGCTGGAGCGGCCGAGCGCCTGGACGAGGAGTTTGTAGGGCTTGGCCGCGACCTGGAGGGCTGGAGGTGGTAGCCCTCGCCGATCTGGTTGGGGACGCGGGCCTGTTCCCTCTCGCAGTGGCGTTCCCGTGGCAGTGGGGGGGACGGAAGGCCGCGGCCCCGGAGGGCACGGGCGAGGTGGCGGCGGCCTCCGCGCCGGGGGCCAGGGGGGAGATTGCGGCGGGGGTGGCGGCGAGCAGGCCCAGCACGCCGGTCAGCGCAAGCACGAGAAGCCGGTGCCGTCCGAGGGCGCGCCGAAGTCTCAGGATCCGCAACAGATCGACCGACCTGCGCCGGATCGCCGGGATCGCGATCGCCCCGCCTCCGTCGGCGAAGACCTGGTGACGAGCGCCGGGGCGTGCCGTCAGAGCCGGCGCGCCGGGTCCGTCCTAGCGTTCCTGATCAGCGGCCGGTGCCGCGGCGTCCCTCGGTGCTCTCCCGCAGGACGAGCCGGTGCGGCACCCGCAGGTCGCGGGGCGGCCGGTCGGCGGTCGAGGCGTCGCTCTCCCCGGCCGTCCCCGACGCCTCGTCCATGCGGCGTTGCAGCAGGTCCACCGCGGTCTTGGCGACCGCCGCCTTGTCGGGTGCCACCGTGCTCAGCGTGGGGATGCTGAAGCGTCCGCCTTCGACGTCGTCGAAGCCGACGACGGCGACGTCCTCGGGCACGCGGAGGCCGTACTCGTGCAGGGTGCGCAACGCGCCCAGTGCCATCTGGTCGTTGAGGCACAGCAGTGCGTCGGGGCGGACGCCGTCGCGGAGGGCGCGGGCCACCGCCTCGGCGCCGTCGGGCGTGCGGAAGTACGCCACGCGCAGCAGGGCCGCCGGATCGAAGGCGATGCCCGCCTCGGCGAGGGCCGCGCGGTAGCCGCGTGTGCGGGCCTGGGCCGTGCCGTGGCCCGGCTCGTCGCGCCCGCCGACCACCAGGATCGTCCGGCGGCCGAGGCCGATCAGATGCTCGGTCGCCTCGCGCGCGGCCTTCTCGTTGTCGATGGCGACATGGTCCGCGCCCTCCTCCACCAGTTCGCCGAGGAGCACGGTCGGGGGCGCGCCGCGCGGGCGGTCGGTGAGGTCGTCGGCGGTCAGGGCGAGCGGGCTGAGGATGACGCCGTCGACGAAGGTGGAGCCGAACCCGGTGAGCGCCGCCAGTTCGTGAGCCCGGTCCGCGCCGGTCTGGTGGATGAGCACGGTCAGGGAGCGCTGTTCGGCTTCGCGGATGACGTGCCGGGCGAGCTCGGCGAAGTACGGGAGGTCCAGCTCGGGCAGGACCAGCGCGATGATGCCGGTGCGGCCCTTGCGCAGGTGACGGCCGGCCAGGTTCACCCGGTAGCCGAGGTGCTCTATCGCCTCCTGGACCGCGCGTCTGGTGCGGTCGGAGACATGGACGTAGTCGTTGATCACATTGGAGACCGTCTTCTCCGACACGCCCGCGTGCCGTGCGACGTCCTTGATGCTGGGTCGTGCCACCGCGCCCTCCCTGCCCCTCGCCGCCACCGAGTCTATGTCCCGTCCCGGTGGCACACCTGAAGGCAGGCCTCGCGGGCCCGGCACCCGGCTGTCAGCCGGTCGTACGGGACCTCTTTACAGCCAGATGTACATCGATGTAAAAACGCAGCGTCGCATCGCGTCACCCGCACTTCCCCACCCGCCCTGTGCAGTGATCCACACCCTCGCCCGTGGACCACCGCCAGCTCGTTCAGGCGTATCCGGCCGTCGAAAGGTCCGTGATGACTCTCCGACCCCCTGTCCCAGAAGCCGGGCGCTCGCCCGATCCCGCGCCCGGACTCTCCCGCCGCCGGCTGATGCGCAATGGCATGGCCGCGGCCGGTGCGCTGCTCGCCTCGGCACCGCTGTCCGGCTGCGCCACACCGGCCTCGGCCTCCGGCGCCTCCGCGCTGAGCGTCTGGGACCTGTTCCAGGGCGGCGACGGTCTGCTGATGGACGACATGATCAAGGCCGTCTCCAGTGGCCCGAGGGGCTTCGACATCGACCGGACGATCCTGGACTGGGGCCCGTCCTACTACACCAAGCTCGCCATGTCGGCCGCCGGAGGCCGCGCCTCCGACGTGGCCGTGCTCCATCTGTCCCGGCTGGCGGGCTACGCCCCCGGCGGCCTGCTCGACCCCTTCGACCTGGACCTGCTCGCCGAGTTCGGCGTGACCGAGCGGGACTTCACGCCGGCGGTCTGGTCGCGGACCCGGCACGACGGCATCGTGTACGCGATCCCGCTGGACGTGCACCCGTTCATCGTGTTCTACGACAAGGAGGCGGCGGACCGCGCCGGACTCCTCGACTCCGCCGGGGAACTCGCGCCCATGGGTTCGCCCGAGGCGTTTCTGGAGGCGGGCAGGGCGCTGGCCGAGGCCACCGGGAAGTCGGGCGTCCTGTTCGGCCATGTCACCGACACGGCGCAGAGCTGGCGCCAGTTCTCCGCTCTGTACGCGCAGACCGGCGCCTCGCTCTCCCTCCCTGACGGAGGGCCGCCGGAGATCGACGTCGAGGCCGCGGTCCGCGTCGTGACGTTCATGCAGCAGCTGTTCGACGGCCGCACCAACCCCAACAACCTCGACTACAACGGGGCGATGGCCGGCTTCCTCGGCGGTCGCGGCGGCATGATCATGGTGGGCGAATGGGAGCTGCCGACGCTGAAGGAGTCCGGCATCCCCCTCGGTGCAGCGTCCTTCCCCCAGGTCTTCGGCAAGCCGGCCGTCTACACCGACAGCCATGCCTTCGTCCTCCCGCACCAGGACGACCCCGATCCGGCACGGCGGCGCGAGGCCCACCGGTATGTCGCGGAGATCGTCAAGCGGAGCCTGACCTGGGCCACCGCCGGTCACATCCCGGCGTACCGACCGGTGCTGGAGGAACCGGAGTACGCCGCGCTCGATCCGCAGTCCTCGTACGCGGACGCCGCCGACGTGGCGGTCCTCGACCCGCCCAACTGGTTCACCGGGTCCGGGTCGAACTTCCAGAACCGGATGTGCCAGCCGCTGCAGTCGGCGCTGCTGGGCAACACCTCCGCCGAGAAGGCGGTGCGCCAGATGGTCCGCGAGGCGGACGCGCTGCTGCGGCTGCCCAACCCGGTGGCCTGACGAGGACAAGGAGCGTACACATGGCAACCACCGCACCCCCGGGGACGAAGGCGCCCGGCGACGCGAGCATCCGACGGCCGGGCGGCCGTCTCCGTACGGGCCGTGCCGGCATCACCGCCACATCGGGTTCGGGACTCGTCTTCGTCCTGCCGTTCCTGCTCGTCTTCGGCCTGTTCCTGGTGTGGCCCGTCGTGCACGGGCTCTGGATGAGCCTCACCGACACCTCTCTCGCCCTGCGCGAGACGGCGTTCGTCGGCTTCGACAATTACACCGAGGCGTTCGGTGACCCGGACGTGTGGAGCAGTCTCGGCAACACGCTGTTGTTCACCGCGATTTCGAGCGTCCCGCTGGTGCTGGTGTCGTTGGCCATGGCCCTGCTGGTGCACAGTGGGATCGCCGGGCAGTGGGCGTGGCGGCTGGCCTTCTTCGCGCCGTATCTGCTGCCGGTGACCGTGGTGACCCTCATCTGGGCGTGGCTCTACCAGCCGGACCTGGGCCTCGGCAACCAGCTGCTCGGCGCGCTCGGTCTCGAGCCCGTCGGCTGGCTCTCCGACGAGTCCGTGGCGATGTGGTCGATCGCCGCCCTCACCGTCTGGTGGACGATCGGTTTCAACTTCCTGCTCTACCTCGCCGCGCTGCAGTCCCTCCCGTCGACCTACGACGAGGCCGCCGCGCTGGACGGCGCCGGTGCCTGGCGACGGCTGTGGTCGATCACGCTGCCGCAGCTGCACAGGACCACCGCGCTGGTGGCGATGCTGCAGATCCTCGCCTCCCTCAAGGTGTTCGACCAGATCTACATCCTCACCAAGGGCGGCCCCAACGGCTCGACCCGCCCGATCCTGGAGTACGTCTACGACGTCGGCTTCACCGGCTACCGGCTCGGCTACGCCTCGGCCGTCTCATATCTCTTCTTCGCGCTCGTCATCGTCGTCTCGCTCGTGCAGCTCCGCATCTTCCGCCGGGAGGACTGACCGTGTCCGCCATCTCCACCACCTCGCGCCCACGGCCACCCCGCGAAGCGGCCGGCTCACCCCTCCTCCTCGGCCACGGCCGGTTGCCGCGCGTGCTGGCCGGGACCGCGCTCGTCGTCCTCGCGGCCGTCTGGCTGGTGCCCTTCGTGTGGGCGATCGCCACGTCCGTGCAGAGCGAACAGGACGTGGCCTCCCCCGGACTGTCTCCGTTCAAGGGCGCGTTCACGGCGGAGGCGTACCGGCAGATCCTGGAGCGCGGCAACGTCACCCTGTGGGCCTTCAACAGCTTCCTGATCGCGGCGCTGGTCACGGTGATCACGGTCGCCGTCTCCACACTCGCCGCGTACGGCTTCTCCCGCGGCACGTTCCGTGGCCGCCGGGCCCTGCTCGGTGTCACCGTCGCGGCCATCATGATCCCGCCGCAGCTGCTCGTGGTGCCGCTGTTCGAGCAGATGCTGCTGTTCGACCTGGTGGACACCTATACCGGGGTGATCCTGCCGCAGGTGGTCGCGCCCATGATGGTGTTCATCCTCAAGCGTTTCTTCGACGGCATCCCCCGGGAACTGCAGGACGCCGCCCGCATCGACGGCGCCTCGGAGTTCCGGGTGTTCCTGTCCGTGGTGCTGCCGCTGTCGCGCCCGATCGTGGCCGCCGTGGCGATCTTCGTGTTCATCGGGGCGTGGAACAACTTCCTGTGGCCCTTCATCGTCACCAACGACTCCGACCTGATGACCCTTCCGGTGGGCCTGGCCACCGTGAAGGACGCCTACGGCATCCAGTACGCGCAGTCCATGGCGTCCGCGTTGCTCGCCGCGCTGCCGCTGATCGTGGTGTTCCTCTTCTTCCAGCGACGCATCGTCGACTCCGTGGCCACCACCGGCCTCGGCGGTTCCTGACCTTCTCCCCTCGCTCGTCCACGGGCGCGGCCGTCCTGGCCCCCCATCGATCCGACTGGAGTCTGTGTGCTCTCTCACTCCGCCCCGCGTCCGGAGTACCCGCGCCCGCAGTTCGTGCGGCGCGACTGGCTCAACCTCAACGGCGTCTGGCAGTTCGAGACCGACCGGGGCGACAGCGGCCTCGAACGCGGTCTGCTCGGCCGGGAGTTGCGCGAGGAGATCCTGGTCCCCTTCCCTCCCGAGTCGGAGCTGTCCGGCATCGGCGAAACCGACTTCCTGCACGCCGTCTGGTACCGGCGAGCCGTCACCCTGCCGGCTCAGTGGGCCGGGCGTCACGTGCTGCTGCACTTCGGCGCCGTCGACCACGACACGACCGTGTGGGCCAACGGCGAGGAGGTGGCGCGTCATCGCGGCGGCTTCACGCCCTTCACCGCCGACCTCGGTGACATCGCCGGGGCAGGTGAGGAGGTGGTGATCACCGTACGGGCCCGCGACGCCAAGTCGGGACCGCAGGCGCGGGGCAAGCAGGCGATCCAGTACGCCAACCACGACTGCAACTACACGCGGGTGACCGGCATCTGGCAGACCGTCTGGCTCGAGCCCGTCCCTGACCTGCACCTGCGGCGCCCTCGCATCACCCCCGACCTCGCGGGCTCCGCCTTCCACGTCGAACTGCCGCTGTCCGGCAACCGCCCGGGGTACCGGGTGCGGGCCGTTCTCAGCGACGGCGAGGGCGAGGTGAGCCGCGCCGAGGCACGCGCCGACCTGGACCTCGCCCCGCGTCTGCATCTGCCGGTGCCGGAGGAGCGGCGGCGCGAGTGGGGCCCCGGCGACCCGTTCCTGTACGACCTGCGGCTCGAACTCCTCGACGCCGACGGGCAGGTGGCCGACAGCGCGGGCAGTTACGCGGGGCTGCGTGCCGTGGGCCTGCGCGGCAAGGCCGTGACCCTCAACGGACGTCCGGTGTTCCAGCGTCTCGTGCTCGACCAGGGCTGGTACCCGGACGGGCTGATGACCGCGCCGAGCGACGAGGCACTGGTGAGGGACATCGAGCTCGCCATGGCCGCCGGCTTCAACGGCGCGCGCCTGCACCAGAAGGTCTTCGAGGAGCGCTTCCTCTACCACGCCGACCGCCTCGGCTACCTGGTCTGGGGCGAGTTCGGGGACTGGGGCTGCGAGACGGGCGGCTCCTCCGGTGACAACCAGAAACCCGACGCCTCCTACGTCGCCCAGTGGCTGGAAGCGCTGGAACGGGACTACTCCCACCCCTCGATCATCGGCTGGTGCCCGCTGAACGAGACCTACCAGAAGCTCCACGACCGCATCACCCAGCTCGACGACGTGACCCGTGCGATGTTCCTGGCCACCAAGGCGATGGACACCACCCGGCCGGTCATCGACGCGTCCGGCTACTCCCACCGGGTCGCGGAGACCGACGTCTACGACTCCCACAACTACGAGCAGGACCCGGAGACGTTCCGGCAGCTGATGTCGGGGCTCGTCAAGGACGAGCCGTTCGTCAACTCCCACGAGAGCGGCACGCCCTACTCGGTGCCGTACCGCGGTCAGCCGTACTTCGTCAGTGAGTTCGGCGGCATCTGGTGGGACCCCGAGGCCGCTGCCGAGCGGTCCGGCGAGGACCGCACCGTCTCCTGGGGATACGGGGAACGGGTCCGCGACGAGGAGGAGTTCCACGCCCGGTTCAGCGGCCTCGTCGAGGTGCTGCTGAGCGACCCGAACATGTTCGGCTACTGCTACACCCAGCTGACCGACGTGTTCCAGGAGCAGAACGGCGTCTACCGCTTCGACCGCGCCTCGAAGCTCGACGTCGACCGCATCCGGGCGGCGCAACTGCGGCCGGCGGCCATCGAGCACCAGGAGCGGGAGTGACGACGGCAGCCGCTACCGCCTGTGCCCCAGGCGGCCCGGGCGACCACACCAGCAGGGTGTCCGGCAGGACGCCGAAGGCGACGATGAAGGCGAGCTGCACGAGGAAGGCGAGGGGCACGACGCCCGGCGCGGCGAAGATCGCAGCGAGGACGCGGGCGGAGGTGATCACGCCGCCTCGGTGACGAGTCCGGGCACGGCGGCCCTGGCGGCGCGCGGCATACCTGCGCGTACGCCTGGCGGGGTGACTCCTCCCAGCGCCCTGCGTCTCAGGAGCGGGAACCTGCCGGCGTCGCGCCGCGCCCCAGCATGCTCTCGCGCTCGACCAGGGGGCAGCCGGGCCGGAACGGTGCGATGCCGGCCTGGGCGTACGAAGGCGCCTGACGCCACCAGCATCGGATCACCGGCCGCCAGCCCGGACAGCCGATGAACCCGGTCATCCTCCAGGCCCACCTGCGTGACCATCGGCGTCCCTCCGCAGCGCGGCCGGACCTCCACAATCCGACAGCTCGCCCCACACCCCCGGCCCCTGTCGTCGCAATGGCCTTCGACTACCACGACAAGACAATCACCTGCCCGGTCACCGAAGCCGGAGAAACCGGGAGCCGATACGCTCCGGCCGATCACACAAGGTAAGTGCGCTTGAGCTCGGGTTTTCCGCTGTCCCCGCCTGGCTCGCGGAAAACCGCCCTGAACCAGCTACTCGTCGTGACCGAGGTCGTGAATGCCCAGCGAATACACGACACCTCAACGTGCGAGTCCACCAGTCCTGGGGCTGCAGGGCCATCACGGCCAGGAGGTCGCGCAGCTGCCCGCGGATCGCCTGGGCATTGACCGCGGGGTAGCACCGGGGCCCCGTTCCAGAAACCGAAGGCCACCCGGCCTCCCACTGGATGAGCCGGCGACGATGTTCTCGACAGCAAGCGCTCCCAAGCCGCACGTGGCCGGAGACGATGTGGTTCTCGTAGTCCCCCCAACGGGCCAGCGCCAGCAGCACCCCGCGTGCCTGGTCGCTGACCATGGTGCCTGACGTCCAGGAGCCTCTCGCGCCGCTGGACGACCGTGCCCTGCCTTCGACGCCCTCCTTGCGAAAGTCTTTCGTAACCGACGGTTTTCATCGTCTTGTACCGCCTGTGAAACCCGTGCCAGTGTCCCGGTCCATCAGGCACGTGTCCGCAGCGCGCATATCCGAAAGCCTTTCGTGCGAGCTGTCGCACTCCTCAGCAGGAACAGCGCATCAGAAGAGAAAGAGGCAGAGCATGCACAGGAACCAGGAACGCGGTGACGTGGCCGACCGCACGTCCACGAGGATCAGGTGGCGGCGCGCGGTCGTGTCCGCGGCCGCCGCTGCGACGGCCCTGAGCCTCGCCGCGTGCGGGTCCTCCGGTCCTTCCACTACCTCCTCGGGCGAGGGCCTGACGATGTGGGCGCTGACGGACCAGACGATCCTCAAGGAGTCCGTGGACGCCTACAACAAGGACCACCCGGACGAGAAGATCAACCTGCGGCTGTTCGCCAACGACGACTACAAGCAGAAGCTGCGCGTGGCATTCGGCGCGAACCAGGCCCCGGATCTCTTCTTCAACTGGGGCGGCGGGGCACTCAACGACTACGTGGAAGCGGGCAAGGTCGACGCCGTGACCGACAGCCAGGTCAACCTGCTGCGGTTCATGCCGAGCGTGCTGCAGAGCGCCGAGTTCGGGGGCGAGGTCTACGGCGTCCCGGCCAACGGGCTCGCTCCGGTCGTCCTCTTCTACAACAAGAAGGTCCTCAAGGACGCCGGCGTCGAACCGCCGAAGACCTACGACGACCTGCTGAGCGCCGTGAAGAAGCTCAGGGACGACGGGGTCACCCCGATCTCCCTCGCGGCGAACTCCAAGTGGCCGACCCTGATGCACCTGGAGTACCTCCTCGACCGCGAAGGCGGCCACGAGGTGTTCCAGGAGATCGCAGCCGGAGACACGGCCGTCTGGAAGGACCCGGCGGTCACCAAGGCCAACTCCCGCCTGCAGGAACTCGCCGAGGCCGGCGCCTTCGGCGACAACGCCTCCTCCGTCAACTACGACCAGGGCGCCTCCACTGCCCTGCTCTACACCGGTAAGGCCGGCATGGAGCTGATGGGCACCTGGGAGTACGCCAACCTGGTCAAGGCGGCACCGGACTTCGTGAAGAAGGACCTGGGCTACATGGCCTTCCCGGCGCTGCCCGGTGGCGCGGGCGATCCGAAGAACATCGTCGGCAACCCCTCGAACTTCCTGTCGCTGAACTCGGCGAGCAAGAACAAGGAAGCGGCACTGACGTATCTGAAGGACTACGTCATGAACGAGGACCAGATCGACGCCTACATCACCTCCGGCAGCGTGCCGCCCGTCACCAAGCTGGACTCCCGCCTCGCCCAGGTGAAGTCGGCCGACGACAGGAAGTGGCTGTCCTTCGTCCACGGCCTGGTGGAGGGTGCTCCCAACTTCCAGCTCTCCTGGGACCAGGACCTGCCCTCGGACCAGGCGGACCCGCTGCTGACCAACGTGGACAAGTCGCTGCTGGGACAGATCAAGCCCGAGCAGTTCGGCGAGAACATGAGCGAGGCGGCGAAGTAATGACCGCGGTCGCTCGTACGCGTCCGCCCGTGCCCCGCGGGACACGGCCGGACGCGGTGCGTGGCGGGCGGCGCGGCCTCAGCGGCCTGCTGATGGCCGCGCCCGCCCTGATCCTGTTCGGACTGTTCGGCCTGATCCCGCTCGGCGGCGTCGTGGTACTCAGCCTCACCAGCTGGGACGGCCTGGGATCCATCGGCTGGCACGGCTTCGGCAACTGGAGCGGCGTCCTGACTGACGGCTCCACCTGGCAAGCGCTGTGGCTCACCGTCAAGGTGATGCTGATCAGCTGGGTGGTCCAGACACCGCTGGCGCTGGCGCTGGGTCTCTTCCAGGCCCCCCGCGGCCGGACGCGCGCCTTCCTCGCCGTGCTGTGGTTCCTCCCGCTGCTGCTGTCCGCGGTCGCTATCGGCCTGACCTGGCAGGCCCTGCTCGATCCTTCCTTCGGCATCGGCTCCACACCGGGACTGGACTGGCTGGCCCGTCCGCTGCTCGGTTCGCCCGAGCTGGCCCTCTACACGGTGATCTTCGTGATCGCCTGGCAGTTCGTGCCGTTCCACGCCCTGCTGTACCAGGCCGGCATCCGGCAGATCCCCGTTTCCCTGTACGAGGCCGCCGCCATCGACGGCGCCGGTCCGGTGACCCGCCTGCTGCGGATCACGCTGCCCCAGCTGAAGTACACCTTCGTCACGTCGAGCACGCTCATGCTGGTGGGCTCACTGACCTACTTCGACCTGATCTTCGTCCTGTCCGGCGGCACCGGCGGCCCGGGCGACGCGACTCGCGTGCTGCCCCTGGCCATGTACATCACGGGTTTCCAGGCGCACGACATGGGCCGGGCCAGCGCGCTCGCCACGCTCCTGGTCGTCTTCGGCCTCGCCCTGTCGCTGCTCACCACCCGCCTGTCCGGCTTCACCCGGATGGACAGCCAGCAGGAGGGCCTGTGACCACCCCCACCATGGCCAAGGCGCGCAGGGCACGCGGTCCGCAGCATGCCACCCGGTCCCCGGCGCCGTCCTCCACCCGCCCGCGGCGCACCCGCACGCCACTGCGCCGCGCGCTGTCCGGCGCCGCCGCACTGGGGTGGACCGCGCTCGTCGTCGTGCCCGTGTACTGGCTGGTCGTGACCAGCCTGCGCAACCGCACGGACTTCACCAGCGACAGTCCGCTGGCCCTGCCCGGCCACCCCACCCTCGACAACTACCGGACCGTCCTCGACGGCGACTTCACGACCTACCTGCTCAACAGCGTCGTCGTCACGGTCGCGACCGTCGCGCTCACCGTGGTCACCGCCCTGATGGCCTCCTTCTGCATCGTCCGCTACACCAACCCCTGGTCCCGCCTGTCCTTCCGGCTGTACCTGCTGGGCCTCGCCATCCCGCTGCAAGCGGTCATCATCCCGGTCTACCTGCTGATCATCCGCATGCAGATGTACGACAGCCTGCTCGCGATCGTGCTGCCCTCGGCGGCGTTCGCGCTGCCGGTCACGGTGATGATCCTCGTCAGCTTCCTCCGGGACATCCCCCGCTCGCTGTTCGAGGCGATGATCGTCGACGGCGCCGGCGACTGGCGCATGCTGTTCTCCCTCGCCGCGCCGATGGCACGCCCCGCCCTGATGACGGTCGCTGTCTACGACGCGCTCCAGGTGTGGAACGGCTTCCTCTTCCCGCTGATCCTCACCCAGAGCGGGGACAAAGCCGTGCTGCCACTCGCCCTGACCCTTTACCGCGGTCAGTTCGGCATCGACGTGCCCGCGACCATGGCCGCGGTCGTCCTGTCCACCCTTCCCATGCTGGTGGTGTTCGTCCTGGCCAGGCGGCAGCTGGTCGCCGGACTGACCGCCGGATTCTCCAAGTAGCGCATGCCGAGAGGAGGACGGCCGGGCTCACAGCCCGGCCCGCCTCGGCGTGCCCGAAGCCCTCACGAGGAGCAGTCGAATGAGCACCACCACTCCTGACCACGACGCGCCGACGAACCGTGCAAGCCCGCCGCGGGCTACGGACGGCCGGCCCTGGACCGACCCCGCCCTGCCGACGGACGAACGTGTCGAGGCGCTGCTCGCCCGCCTCACCCTGGAGGAGAAGGCCGCCCAGCTGAGCAGCAGCTGGGAGGACGTCGAGCCGGCCGGCCCGGAGGTCGCCCCCGGCACCAGCCTCTTCGCCCCCGTCGGCCCGCTCACCGAGACCGCCCGTCACGGCCTGGGCCAGCTCACCCGCCCCTACGGCACCGTGCCCCGCCCTGCCCTGGAACACGCCCGTCTCCTGGCGGAGCGCCAGCGGCAGATCATGGCGCAGAGCAGGTTCGCCATCCCCGCCATGGCCCACGACGAGTGCCTGACCGGCTTCACCGCCTACGGCGCCACGATCTACCCCACTTCCCTGGCCATGGCCGCCACCTTCGACCCGGACCTGATCCGCCGGGTCGGCGCGGCCATCGGCGCCGACATGGCTGAGGCCGGCGTCCACCAGGGACTCGCCCCGGTCGTCGACGTCGTCCGCGACTACCGCTGGGGCCGCTGCGAGGAGACCTACGGCGAGGACCCGCACCTGGTCGGCGAGATGGGCGAGGCATACGTCCTGGGTCTGCAGAGCGCCGGGGTGTACGCCACACTGAAGCATTTCGCCGGCTACTCCGATTCCATGGGCGGGCGCAACCACGCGCCCGCGCACATCGGGCGCCGCGAGCTGGCCGACGTCATCCTCCCGCCCTTCGAACGGCTCGTCGCCGCCGGCGTGGGCTCCGTCATGAACTCCTACGCCGAGATCGACGGCGAGGCCCCCGCCGCCAGCCGGTGGCTGCTGACCAGCGTCCTGAGGGAGCAGTGGGGCTTCGAGGGGACGGTCGTCTCCGACTACTGGTCGCTGCCGTTCCTGGTGAACGCCCACCGGGTGGCGGCCGACCTGTCAGGCGCCGGTGCGCTCTCCCTCAACGCGGGCATGGATGTGGAACTGCCCGACCAGCGCGGCTTCGGTACCGCCCTCGTCGAAGCCGTGAGACGCGGAGATGCCGACGAGGCCGACGTCGACCGGGCGGTGCGCCGGGTGCTGCGGCAGAAGGTCGAGCTGGGACTTCTCGACGCGCACTGGGATCCTCGCCCGGCCGCCCTGCGCGCCGGCGAACTCGAGCTGGACAAGCCGGAGAGCCGCGCACTCGCCCGTGCCGTCGCCCGGTCCAGTGCCGTCCTGCTGTCGAACGACGGAAGCCTGCCTCTGCCGTCCTCCGGACGCATCGCCCTGATCGGCCCGTGCGCCGACGACGTACGCACCATGTTCGGGTGTTACAGCTTCCCCAACCACGTCCTCTCCGACCGCGACGACCTGGGCAACGGCGTCGACGCAGTGTCGCTGCGGGCGGCGCTGGCCGAACAACTCCCGGGCGTGCGCTGGGAGTTTCAGCAGGGGTGCCCGGTCCGCGAGAAGGACCGCTCGGGCATCGCGGCCGCGGTGGCGGCGAGTGCCGCGGCCGACCTCACCGTCCTGGTCGTCGGCGACAAGCCCGGCATGTTCGGCATCGGCACCTCCGGCGAGGGCTGCGACGTGGAAGACCTGCGCCTGCCCGGCGTCCAGGAGGAACTGGCCGAGGCAGTGCTCGCCACGGACACACCCGTCGTCCTGGTGGTCAACAGCGGCCGCCCGTACGCGGTGGGACGGTTCGCCGCCGCTGCGGCGGCCACGGTGCAGGTCTTCCTGCCAGGGGAGGAGGGCGGACGCGCGGTCGCCGAACTCCTGGCGGGCACGGCGAACTTCAGCGGCAGACTGCCCGTGCAGATCCCGACCTCGCCGGCGGGACAGCCCTACACCTATCTGCACCCGCCCCTGGGTGACCGGCAGAGCTGGCTGTCCAACCTCGACCCCACGCCCGCCTTCCCCTTCGGACACGGGCTGTCGTACACCACGTTCGAGATCGACGGGCTGTCCGTGGACCACGACAGTGTGCCGACCGACGGAGGGTTCACGGCGTCGGTCCGTGTGCGCAACACCGGCGCGGTCCCCGGTGCCGAGACGGTTCAGCTGTACTTCACCGACCCGCTCGCCCAGGTCACCAGGCCGGTGCGGGCGCTACTGGGGTTCGCGAAGGTTTCCTTGGAGCCGGGCGAGGAGGCGACCGTCCGCTTCGACGTCCACACCGACCGCCTCGCCTTCACCGGGCTGGACGGCCACCGGATCGTCGAGCCCGGCGACATCCTCCTGCAGGCCGGTTCCTCCAGCGCCGACACACCCACCGAAGCCGTGGTGCATCTGACCGGCGGAACGCGCGACGCGTCGGTCGTCCGCCGGCACGGCGTACCGGTGACGGTCGTGCGCGGCTGACCCGGACCATGCGACAAGGGCGGTCGGCCCCTCGTGGCCGGCCGCCCCCTTCCACTGCCCTCAGCCGCCGCCGGGCGGGGCCGTCGAGGTCCGCAGGACGAGGCTGGTCGCCAGCTCCATGCGCGGGGAGGCGGGCGGGCGGCCGTCGGCGACCTGGAGCAGCACCCGGGTGGCCTCCCGCCCCAGCTCCTCGAACGGCTGCCGCACCGCGCTCAGCGGCGGGCTGGCCATGGCTGCCACCAGGGTGTCGTCGAAGGACATGACCGCCAGCTCGCCCGGGACTCGCAGACCCCGCTGCCGGGCCGCCTCCAGGACGCCCAGCGCCTGCGCGTCACTGGCCGCGAACATGGCCGTGGGCGGCTGCTCGGTGCCGAGGATGTGCAGGGTGGCGGCCAGCGCCTCGTCGTAGTCGAAGTCCGTCGAGCGCACGAGCGCCGGGTCATAGCCGATGCCCGCCTCCTCCAGCGCGGCGCGGTAGCCGTGCAGACGCGCCGCCCCGGCCAGCGAGTGGGAGCGCCCGGCGACCATGCCGATCCGGGTGTGGCCCAGGCCGACGAGGTACTGCACCGCGTCCCTGGCCCCGCTCCAGTTGGTCACCCCGATGCTCGGGATGTCCGCCGACGGAGCGCTGAGCGGATCGACGAGAACCACCGGCAGCCCCTGCTCGATGATGCGGCGCTGGTCGTCCTCCGACAGCATCGAGATCACGATGATCAGCCCGGCGGCGCCCAGCGCCACGCACTCCTGGAACCACTGGGACACGGAGCGCCTGCTGGTGGTGCCGGTGACCACGTGCACGCCGAGTTCGCCGGCCGCGTCGACGATCCCGCGGACAACCTCCAGGGTGTAGGGGCCCGAAAGATCCCTGAACACCGCGACGATCTGCCGCGGGACCTCCGGGTGCCGCTCCCACGGGCGCACGTACCCGTGCCGGATCAGCAGTTCCTCAACCCGGTCCCGGGTCGTGCGGCCCACGTCCCGGCGCCGGTGCACCACCTTGGAGACGGTACTGAGAGACACGCCCGCCTCTTGAGCGATGCTCGTCAGCAGCCCGTACTGCGCCTCCAGCTGTCCCTTGTCCTGAACAGTCACTGTCCTGCTTCCTTCGCCGGCTCGGCACCGGGCGTTCGGGCGTAAGCCAACAGCAGCGGGCGCCGACGGACAAGTCCGCGGCGCCCGCTGCGGCGGTGTTAGACGCGGCTCCACCGCTGGGTGTCGTTGCCGAGGGCGTGCCACAGCTGCACGGGGGACCCGTTGGCCGTGCCCCAGCCGGCGACGTCGATCACCAGACCGTTGGAGCGGTTGATCACCGAGCCGTCCAGCCGGAACGACCACTGCTGGCTGGTCCTGCCGTTGCACGACCAGAGGATGACCTTGGTGCCCGCGGCAGTGCCGTCACCCTCGGCAGCGAGACACTTGCCGGCCACACGGAGTTCCCCCGCGGCGGTCTGAGTGATGGCCTGGTTGGCGTTGCCGGTGCAGTCGAAGATCTGCACCTGTACCCCGGTGCGCCCGTCCGGCACATCCAGGCAACGGTTGGAGTGGGCGCCCTTGAGAATGAAGGGGGAGTCGACCGGCAGTGGTTCGCGGACGAGGCGCCATTCCTGCGCGTCGTCCGCGGACGCGTTCGTGGAGGCATCGATCCCCGGCTGCACGTCGACGGCCGCACCGGCGGTCGTGCCGCTCATGTAGAGGCTGCTGTTCCCGACGGAGCGGAGCTTGTAGTAGCCGTCGCTGGTGGGGACGAGCGTCCACTGCTTGTCGGTGCCGCCGTCGTCGACCCACTGGGCGAGGCTCGCCCCGGCCGTCGCGGCGCCGCCCCAGATCCCGGCGGCACGGCCGCCGGCCTTGTTGAGCAGCGTCACCTTGCCGCTCTTGTCGGCGAGGTGCCAGCGCTGGGTGTCCTCGCTCGCAGACACCGGGTTCGTGATCAGGTCGGCAACATCGCCGGTGAGGTCGGCGTCCTGGGTCTTGCGTGACTGAGGGCTGAGGGCCTGGCCGGTCTTCCGGTTGACGAGGGTGTAGTAATCACCGTCGGAGTGCCCGAGGTCCACCTCGCCGTACTTGACCGGGCCGATGCTTCCACCCGCCCAGGACGCCTGCAGGATCAGCACCCGGCCGGTGCCGTCGACGTGCTGGAGGTTGCGGCTGTATCCGGCGGGGACCGGTGTCCGGTACTCCTTCCAGGTGCCGGTGCTCCTGCCGGACTCGTTCACCCAGACGTGGCCGCTGCCGCTGGCGTTGTAGACGATCCGGCCGTCGGCCAGCGCGGAGAGCACGGGGCTGCCGCCCGTCGCGAGCCGGCCGCCTCCGGAGGGGACGGGCAGCTCGCCGACGGCGTCGTCGTGGGCGGCGTGGAACTTCAGCGGATCGTCTCCCATCCGGTAACGGACGTTGGAACCTCCGCCCCAGTACTCGTACGTCATGAGCCACTTGCCGTCGGTGGTCGGGGCGAGGGTCGTCATACCGGGGCGCCCGCCGCCGATCAGGTTCCTGCCGTTGACGGCCACGGTCGTGCCGGGCACGTCGACCACGGGCGTGCTCCAGGAGGTGCTGGTGCCGTCCCAGGTCTTGTGTGCGAGGATCTGGTGGCCGGGGTCCGTCGCCGTGTCGTTGTCCGGGGCCAGGGCGGGCACCCCGGTGGTGGTGTCGAAGCCGGTGAACTCGTTCTCGTCGGAGTAGTAGGCGATCAGCTTGCCGCCCCGGGCGTACAGGTAGGGCTCCCAGACGGGGTCCTGCTGCTTGTTCGTGTTGGCGGCCGAGCGGTTCGAGCCTCCGCCGCCCTGCCATCCGCCGGCGGCGATGATGTTCTCGAAGCTCCAGGTGGCGCCGTCGTCCGTGCTGGCGTACAGGGCGATCGACACGTCCTTGCGGTCGCCGTCGCCGGTGGGCTGCCAGTCGGGGTCGGCGGCCTTGCGCTCCTTGTAGTAGTAATCGTCGCCCGAGACGACGCTCGCAAGGAGCAGGGTGCCGGCCTTCAGGCTGCCCACGTCGTGAGGGAGCACATAGAGGTAGGGGTTGGTCCAGTTGCTCGTGTACTTGGCGTACTGCGGATCACTGGAGAGGTAGGCCGGGGCCTTGAGGTCGGTGAGCTTCTGCCAGGTCGTGCCGTGGTCGTCGCTCTTGTACAGCGGCATCGTCTGCCCGACCGGATCGCCCTGGCTGTTCTCGAACGCCGCCACGATCCGGCCGCTCGGCAGCTGCGCCGACTTCGGGTAAAGCACGCAGGGACGCTTGTTGCAGGTCGGGCTCTGCGCCACGTACAGGTCGGCAGGGGCCGGCTGGTACGCCGACGCGCTCGGCGCGAGTGTGAGGGTGAGCGCCCCTGCTATTGCTGCGGCGGTCGCCACCGCGAACGTCTTGCGTATCGAGTCAGATCTCAACTGCGGCTCCTTCTAGCATGCGCGTGCCGGGGCCGTCGTCCTGGGCGGCCTGAATGCGCGCGGGAATCGTCTTGCGGGCTGGCGGGATGTCACCAGGGGCGCGCGAAAGCGGCGGTGCGCCTCCCAGTCGCGCGCTGGTTGGTGGCAAGTATCAGGACGGGACATCTCCGTGTCACCGGTCGGTTTACGAAAGCCTTTCGGACCTTCGACAGGCCCGGCAGTTGACGCCGACCGGCGGGCCTCCCAGAGCGCATGTGCCTCACGTGCCGGACACCATGGACCGCCGAGGCCGCGGACAGCGGCCGTCGCGGAAGAGCGCAGCGCGGAGATCGCGTAGCGAAAGTCTTTCGGGGCAAACTGGCAGCTCGGCCGGGAGACCCTTGAGACCGCCGAACTGATCGTCAGCGAACTCGCCGGCAACGCCGCCATGCACGGACGGTGCCAGGTCACCTTGGGCCTGACGCTGGAGGACGACGGGCAGCTGGGCCTCACGGTCGTCGACCACGGCGGTCCGCGCGCGGGCGTTGCCACGGAACTCCCGGACGAAGAGCACGGCAGAGGGATGCACATCGTGCGGGCCCTGGCGCGGCACGTACGTGTCGCCCAGCACCGCAACAGCTGGCGGATCGTCGTGGTCCTTGCCGGATCAGAAGACGAACGGGCTACGCCTGTCCCTCTCCCTCACCATGACACCAGCGGCCACTGCTGGCCCGATGCCCCGGTGTCGGTGCACTGGCCCGCCGTGCGGAGGCGATAGGCAGCGATACCCCGGCCCAGTTCGAGTGCGGCAAGAGCTCGAGCCGCGATCATCAGTGCGCGAACAAGAAGACCGGCTTCGTCTGAGGGGCACGGCCGCTGCATCGCCACCAACGACGTCGACATCTGTTGCACGGCAAGAAGTCCGCGATCGGGTCCGCAGAGGCCGAGGACTGGGCCCTGCTCGACAGCCGCGTCCACTTGGCCCCCTGTGCAGCGTGTTCCGCGGCTGGAGGTTGACCTCCTGGAGGGGTGTCGGCTTCCACGGGCCGGCGCGCTCGCGATGAGCGAGGAAGCGCGCCGCGCCGCGCGTCGCCTGCCCACGGTGGTTCCGGCCGACTGGCTGTTCGGCATCAGCCCCGCCGCGGTCGACCTGTACGCCGTCGGTGTCCACTGCGCTCGGCGACGCCGGCGCCGCGCTGGAGACCGGGAAGAGCCTGCGGGCTTACGAGGTTGTGAGCGAATACGGATCGGACGTGCTGGCCTTGCGGCCTGGCTGATGGGAGGTCAGCAGCCAGCGGCGCGGACGAGGACGAGTTCGGTGCTCGTCCGTTGCTTCGCGGCCCGGCGGTAGGCGCGGTCGGACACCAGGCCGGCAACGGCCCGATGGATCTCCGGATGGTGTTCACGGCGGCCGATGTACCGCTGGAGGGGGCGCCACTGCTTGTGCTCGGCGTTGGTGTGCTCCACGCAGATCCGCGTCGAGGACTGTCGGCGACGCTTTTCACGCCAGGCGTATCTCTCGCCCAGCGGCGCGTCGTCTTTCGGTTTGCGGGGCGGGGCGCCGACCTGGCCGGGGAACTCGTTGGCCAAGCCCCGGTATCCCGGCCAACTCCTCGATCAGCTCGCGGAGATGCGCACGGGAGATGCCGGTGAAGGCAGGATGCGACAAGGAGGCACGGGCCCATACAGACGACACACCCCCATAACATCCACAATCCTCTTCACGTTCCGAGGGAGCCTGCACCCGGCCGTCGCACCATGTAGACGTCGATCGGGTCCTGAACCTCCACGGTGAACCCGTGGCGCTCGTACAGCCGCCGGGCAGCGCTGCCCTGCAGGACGTTCAAGCGGACAGGCACGCCGTCAGCATCGATCTGCTTCAGCAGTGTTCGCAGGACAGCCGATCCGAGCCCTCGGCCCTGGAGGCTCGGGGCGAGATAGAAATGCTCCAGCCACCGCCCGTCCTCGGCCGGCCGCAAAGTGACGCAGCCCGCGAAGGCGCCATCGGCCACGATGACCAACGTGTGCTGCGGGGAGAAAGTATCCCGCAGCCGCTGCCGGACCCGATGCTCGTCGAACCGGCCCAACCGCTCCAGGTCCGGGCGCATCACCGTTGCCCGCAGCTCCGCGATCGCCTCGACATCCGCCAGCTCTGCGGAACGCAGCACCCATGCCACGGGACGGCCCGACTCGATCCCGGGCGCCGCCCGGCCCTGCCGCATCCCGTCCGCCCTCGCACTTGTATCCATGGCCGGAGTATTTCAATGGCCCTCGATAGCCACGTACACAGCTGACCGGGCACGCAGCAGCCCCTATCGCACACCGCGCCGTTATCTGTTCCCGGCCGCGGAGCGTAAGGCGCATGGGGACCAACACGGGGACGGCCTGGTGGGCGTGGAGCCGGCCCGAGCACGACCGTTGTGAGTCAGACGGCTCGGACTGCGGTGAGACCGATCAGCAGCACGCCGGGCACGTCCGGCAGCGACACCTTCAGCCCGTCCCCGTCCCACGCCGCAGAGCCGCCGGTACGGAGGGGATGCAGGATCTCCGCGGTGACTTCCGATCCTGCGAGGCGCCGGATCGACAGGCGCAGGTCGGCCTTCCCGCCGCGACGCCAGACCGAGAGGTAGGCCATAGGACTGTCGGGTGCGTGCAGGCCCATGGCCAGCCATTCGTCGGTCCATCCCGGCAGGCCCAAGGGCCAGAAGGGCACGGCGCCGACGAGGTCCGTGCGGATGGTCTTGTACACGGCCACGGCATCCCGGACGAGCGCCAGCTGGTGCGGTGACATCCGGTCCAGGTGGCCCGACAGGTGGATGCGTCCGAGCAGGGCGCCGCCCAGGGTGAAGGCGTTGAGGGTGTCGTCGTAGCCGGGCTGCGGGTAGGCCCAGACCGCGCCCTGCTCAGGGGGGACGGCGGTCGGCGCGGAGGCGGCGATGGCCGGATAGCGCATCGGGTCCTGCTGGTCGCTGGTGGACTGGAGCTGGGTCACGGCCAGGGTGGCACCGTCCATGCGCATGCCGCCGGAGGCGCAGTTCTCGACGACGAGGTGCGGATACCGGTCCAGTACGCCAGAGAGCCAGTCTAGGTAAGCCCGGGCGTGCCCCAACAGCCCCGCCCCGGGGGCGGTGTCACTCGGCCCGCAGGTGCCGGGGTCGATGACGATGTTGTAGTCGAGTTTGAGGTATCCCACGCCCCAGCTGGCGACGATCCGGTCCACCGTCCTGTCGAGGTGTGCGCGGGCGGCAGGGTGTCGCAGGTCCAGTTGGTGGCGGCCCTGTTCGCTCAGGCGCACGCCGTCGCGCTGGAAGAACGCCTCCGGTGGGAGCTGGGACGCGACGGGGCTGCGCACGCCCACCACTTCGGGTTCCAGCCACAGTCCGGGCACCATGCCGCGTTCCCGGATCCGGTCCAGGACGGCGCGGATGCCGCCGTCGGGGAAACGCCGCCGGGAGGGCAGCCACTCCCCCACGCTGTCCCACCAGCCCACGGTGTCGTCGTCGTACCAGCCGGAGTCGATGCAGAAGTACTCCGCGCCGGCCTCGGCCGCGGCGTCGATGAGCGGCAGTAGTTTCTCGGTGGTCGGGTCGCCCATCAGCGTGTTCATGTAGTCGTTGTAGACGACGGGCAGCCCTGTGTGGTCGGGGTGCGGGCGGCGTACGGCGCGGCGGTAGGAGGTCAGCGCTCCGAAGGCGTCATCCAGTCCGGAACCAAGGGCGAGCACGCCGGGCACGGTGGTGAACTCGGCACCCGGCTCCAGTCCGGCCCGCCACTGGTGCTCCGCGTCCGTGGGTCCGTTCAGCGCCAGGTGTGTGCCGTGGCGGTTCTCGCCCAGGTCCCACCGCCAGCCGGCCGGGGACTCGATCTGCCAGATCCAGGCGTGGCCTTCGCCGCGCGTGGTGGCGGCGCCCATCGGGAGGTGTCCGCTGGTGGGCCAGCTGCCCCGTCCGGTGAGCGAAAGGGCGGCCCGGCTGTCGTGCTGGTGGGCGTCGACGCTGATGTCGACGACGGTGTCGCGCAATGGCTCGGCGTACCAGCGGCACTCAGCCAGCCAGTCGTTGCGTGCGCGGTGGACGTCGAGGCGGTCGGGAGAGGGCAGGGTGCCGAGCAGCAGGCTGCTGACGGACTGGACGACCATTCTGTGGTGGCCTTCGTTGCGCAGTCGGACGCTTGAACGCAGCACCGGCAGGCCGATGGGCGACGACAGTTCGACGATGACGGCCAGGCCGCTTTGCGCTTCGTCAAGTTCGACGGTGAGTCGGGTCCAGCCATCGCGTTCCAGGATGCTGTGACCTCGGTAGCGGAGCCGCGCGCCGAAGGCGGTGCCGGTGAAGCGCGGGCCGGACCAGCCGCTGCCGTGACCGAAGGCGGTCAATTCCACCAGAGGCAGTGGCGCGTCCGCGTCGGGTGCGGGCGCCGGGTCGCCGGGGCGGTCCAGTCGGGTAAGCCGCGGGACCGAGTCGGCGCCGATGAGCAGCTCCGCCTCCAGCGCGCGGTGACCCCACATGATTTTCTGGAGGGTGTTGCCGGGGGACGCGCCCGCCGCATCGGACATGACGGTCAAGGTCGGTTCCCTTCCGAGCCGCGCGACCGGCGGCCTGTTGTTGCGTGAATCCATCGTTACGGGCTCTTGACGAGAAAAATGTGACCGGTCACAATCCTGACATGAATGTGACCGGTCACACAAGGCGCTCCGTAAGTATCCGGGACGTCGCCACCGCAGCCGGGGTCTCCTATCAGACGGTCTCCCGGGTGATCAACGAGCATCCCAGCGTCAAGCCGGCCACCCGGGAGCGCGTGCTCGCGGTCGTCGACGAGCTGGGCTTCCGACGCAGTTCGACCGCATTCGCCCTGGCCAGCGGACGCAGCCGGACCGTGACCGTGCTCACCGCGAACACCACGCACTACGGCTACGCCTCGATCCTCCAGGGCGTCGAGGAGGCGGCCCGCGCCGCCTCCTACGCGGTGGGTATCAGCGTGCTGGAGTCCACCGACGACGAAATCGCGCTGCAGGTTCAGCGGGCCACGGACACCGGCGGCGGCCTGATCGTGATCGCATACGATCCCGCCGGCGTGCGCGCCCTGGACGCGGTGCCCCCAGAGCTGCCCCTCGTCGGTGTCGTGGAGACCCCGGCGACCCCGCCCGGGGCCGACCGCCCCTGGGTGTGGACCGACGACCGCGCCGCCGCCTTCCAGGCAACCTGTCACCTGCTCTCCCTGGGCCATGAGACCGTGCACTACGTCGCCATCCCTTCCAGCACGCGGCGGACCAGTGCTCGGACCAAGGGCTGGCGACAGGCGCTCAAGGAAGCCGGCGCACCTCAGCCCCGCCCTGTGCAGGGCAGGTGGGGGCCCGACGGCGGCCATGCGGCGGGCCTGAAACTCGCGAAGGACCCCGGCGTCACCGCGATCCTGTGCGGCAACGACGATCTTGCGCTCGGGGTGATCCGCGCCCTGCACGAGGCGGGCCGGGCCGTCCCCGGCGATGTGAGCGTGGCCGGTTTCGACGACGCCCCGCACTCCGCCTACCTCGTCCCCTCCCTGACGACCGTACGCCTGGACTTCACCGGCCTGGGGCGGTCCGCGTTCGGCCTGTTGCACGGCGCTCTGGAGCAGTCCGCGCCGGTGAGCCCTCACCTCGTCTGCGCGCCGCACCTGGTCATTCGGGAGAGCACGGGACCAGTGCCCACGCACGAGTGACCCGCCGCCCGTCCCCCGCCCCCGTCCTGCAAGCCTCCAGCGCACGCTCCCTGCCCTGATTCTGCCTCGCCTCTCCTTGAGGCCGTTCTTGTGAAAGGCACGTCATGAAGAGAAGAACCCTCACCGCGCTGGCGTTACTGTGTGCCGCGGCCCTGTCCGCCACCGCATGCAGCGACCCCACCGCCGGCGACGCCGGTTCATCCGGCGACGAGCAGGTCAAGGTCGATCCGACCGCCCGGCTGGACGGCGTGAAGCTGACGATGTGGACCGCGCAGAACACGCTCAACGCGCCCAAGCAGGTCGTAGAAGCCTTCGAGAAGGCTACGGGAGCCGAGGTCGAGACCCAGGCGATACCAGACCTGTACGAACAGAACGTGCCGACCAAGCTCGCCTCCGGCGAGAGGCCCGACCTGATGTTCTGGCAGCCGTCGATCTCGACGCTGCCCTTCATCCAGCCGCAACAGAACCTGCTCACCCTCGACAACGAGGAGTGGGCCTCGAAGCTCGGAGACACCGAGAGGACGCTGGGCGTCATCGACGGCAAGCGTTACGCGGCGATCGTCACCAGCCCCGCGATGCTCGGTGTCTACTACAACAAGGACGTCTTCGAGCAGGCTGGACTTACCGAACAGGACTTCCCCACCTCGTACGACGAGCTGCTCAAGCTCGGCCGCACCATCGTCGACAAGACCGCCGCCGCCGCCTTCTACGAGGCAGGCGGCGACAAATGGCCCATGCAGTGGCAGATGCAGGTCCAGCTCACAGACCTCGACGAGCAGTGGTGGGCCGGCCTCAACCGGAACAAGGAGAAGTGGACCGACCCGGTCGTCGTCGGCGCGATCAAGAAGTACAAGGAGAAAGTGCTCGACGCGGGGCTCGCCCAGAAAAACTACAGGACCGGCACCTTCACGGGCCAGGCCGACTCCCTCTGGAAGGGCGAGTCCGCCATGGTCCTGAACGTCACCTCCTTCCAGAGCCAGTTGCAGGCCAAGTACTCCACCGCCGAGATCGACGAGAAGATCGGCTGGTTCCCGATCTCCAACTCCTCCGCGACCGGCATGTACTCACCCGACCAGACCAACGGCGTCGTCGCCTTCAGGACCGGCGACGAGAAGCGGCACAACGCCGCCCGCCAGTTCCTCGCCTTCTGGCTCGGACCCAACTACCCCGAGTACGTCAGGACAATGAGGATCCCGTCCGTCCAGCCGTTCGTGCTCCACCCGGACGGTCTTCCGCAGAGTTCACAGGCTCAGCTCAAGGCGCTGCCCTCGGCCGTCGGCGTCTTCCAGGCAAAGGCGATCGTCGCTCCCGACACACACCTGTACCTCGCCGACATGATCTACGGCAAGAAGGACCCGCAGCAGGTCGCACAGGCGATCCAGGACCAGTTCGCGCAGGTGGCCAAGGCCCAGGGCGCGCCCGGTTTCTAGCCTCACCGACCCGACGGGCAAGGACTTGCGATGGCGCACACGGCCTTACGAACACGCACACACGAAGCGGCGACCGGCGAGGGCCGGAGGCAAAGGGCGGGACGACTGCCGCGCGCAGCCGTCCACCACCCCTGGTGGTTCGCGCTCCCCGCGATCGCCGTCTTCGCCGCCTTCTTCCTGGCGCCGAACCTGCTCAACTTCTATTACCCCTTCACCGACTGGTCCTCGTACCACGCCGACGTCGCCTTCACCGGGCTGGACAACTTCAGGGCCATTGCGGACGACGGATCGCTGCTGCGCGCTATCCGCACCACCATGCTGTACGCCCTGCTGGCAGCGTTCTTCCAGAACGGGTTCGGACTGCTGCTGGCCCTGCTGCTGGAGGCGGACTCCCGGTTCAACCGCTTCTTCCGCGCCGTCTTCTTCCTGCCCGTCCTCATCTCGGCACTGGCCACCGGCTACGTCTTCCAAGCCCTGCTGGACCAGGACGGCGCCGTCAACGGCCTGCTCGGCACGGACATTCCCTGGCTCGGATCGACGACCTGGACGCTGGTCGTGGTCACCGTCATCCACGGCTGGAAGTGGATGGGCCTGTCCATGCTCGTCTACCTCGCCGGCCTCAAGGGCATCCCGGGCGACATGCTCGAGGCGGCCCGGATGGACGGCGCCGGACCGTGGCGGACCTTCTGGTCGGTGCGCTGGCCGATGCTGGCGCCCGCGCTCACCTTCAACGTCACCACGGCGCTGATCGGCTCGATGAACACCTTCGACATCGTCCAGGCCACCACCGGCGGCGGCCCCGCCGCCTCCACCGAAGTCTTCAACATCTACATGTTCCGCGTCTTCGGCCAAGGCCTGTACGCGCAGGCCTCCGCCATGAGCCTGGTCCTCTTCCTGGTCGTCGTCGCCATGGCCATTCCTCTGGTCGTCGGCCTGCGCCGAAGGGAGCAAGTGCTGTGAGCATCTCCGCGAAGGCGATTCCGGCCGTGCATCCCGCCTGGCGCTACGGCCGCCCGGCCATCGTCCTCCTGCTCGCCGGGCTCTCCGTCGGCGTACCCGTCTGGCTGGTCGCCCTCACCTCCACCAAGCCGCAGTCCGAGGCGATCAAACCCAACCTGGACTTGCCGCGGCAGTGGCAGCCCGGCAGCAATTATGAAGACGCCCTCAGCCAAGGCGAAATGCTCCGCGGCTTCGCCAACTCCCTGCTGGTGGTCGTGCCTTCGGTCGCCCTCGTGCTGATCCTGGGGGCCGCCGCGGCCTGGGTGTTCGCCCGCCGCAAGTCGAAGCTCGTCTCCGCCGCGTACGCGCTGTGCATCAGCGGACTGCTGCTGCCGCCCGCCGTGATCACCATCGTGATGGAACTGCGGCAGCTGGGGCTCGCCGGCTCCCGCCCCGGCATGATCGCCGTGTACACCGGGATGTACCTCTCGACGTCGATCTTCTTCATGACCGGCTTCATCAAGGCCATCCCGGTGGAACTCGAGGAGGCCGCACGCATGGACGGCGCCGGGCCCCTGCGGATCTTCATCCACATCATCATGCCGTTGCTCCGGCCCGTCATCGCCACCGCGACGATCATGGTGATGCTCTACGCCTGGAGCGATGTCTTCTACGCCTTCTTCGTTCTCGGCGGCGGAGACGGGGCGACCCTCCCACTCAACCTCTACAAGGTCGCCAGCGCACAGCTCTACCTCAACAACTGGCATCTCGTCTTCGCGTACATCGTGGTGATGAGCCTGCCCATGGTCGCCATCTTCCTGGTGGCGCAGCGAAAGATCGTGTCCGGAATCACCAGTGGAGCCGTCAAATAGCCGACGGCCCGACAAGCCGTCCCTCGCCAGCGCCACGGACCGGCACCAGGAGTGCGCCGCATCCCGGGGCTCGCCCCTGTGTCACGCACCTCCAGGTGGGGACGGTCTCGGCGGTGCTCTCGGCAACAACGCCTGCCCACCACGGCAGCGGTTCCGCGAAGCAGGTCCCCGAAAGATTGCCGCCCCGTACGCCTACGAGCCGACTCGATCGCCTGTTCGGGCGACGACGCGCAGATGTGAGTCCAGCCGTCTACGGGCCGTGCCGCTCACGAGACGGGGCGGACCACGCTCACCTTCAGGAGCTGACGCATGAGACAAGTCTTCGCCCGCCTGACCGTGGCCGCCGCCATGGCCATCGCAACCGGATTACTGACGTCGCCTGGGGCCGCCGCGGCCGAGGCCGAGGTGCTGACCGTCGACTTCGCCGAGAGGACCGGCTCCTTCCGTGGGGGTGCCAGCGGCACGCTCTACGGCTTCGGCGATGACGGCTCCCCGACTCAACCGATCATCAACGGCGCTCACATCACCAACTCCTCGCAGAAGCCGCAGGGCGGGCTCCAGCATCCCAGCGGAGACGTCCGCAACATCGAGGGCGGCTTCTTCGCGAAGCACGGCCGCGAACTCGCGGTCTATGTCCAGGACCTGTATCCCGACTGGGCCTACCACGGCAACGTGCGCCCCCAGGACACACGCACCTACGACCAGTCGGACGGCTCCTGGACCGACGGCGGGAACGGAACCTGGGACTACCTCGAGGTCGTGCGGTACGTCGTCACGGACATCGCCACCAACTCGGACCACCCGGAACAGTACCTCTTCATTCCCTTCAACGAACCGGACTGGATCTGGTACGGGGACTGGGACACCATGCGGGACCAGTTCCTGGCCGACTGGAGTGAGGTCCACCGCCTCATCCACAGCATCTACGACGACGTGTTCGACGGAGCCGTCACTCCACGCATCGGCGGTCCCGGTCACGCGACCTGGCAGGGCGGTGACAGCGATCAGCGTGAGCGAAGCTTCCTCCAGTACACCGCGGACCACGACGTAGTGCCCGACGTCTACGTCTGGCACGAACTCTTCACCAGCCCGGACGCCTTCCGCCAGCACTACCGCGAGTTCCGGGCTCTGGAGGACGACGTCCTCGGTCCGGACTCCGAACTGCCCGTCACGATCAGTGAGTGGGGCGTACTGGAAGACATGAGCACCCCGGGGCGAATGATCCGCTGGTTCGACGCCTTCGAAGAAGCGAAGGTCGACGCCCAGGCCGCCTACTGGAACTACGCCGGCAATTTGTCGGACAACATGGCCAGGGCCAATGGAGCCAACGGCGGCTGGTGGCTGTTCAAGTGGTACGGCGACCTCGCCGGCTCCGAAACCGTTCAGGTGACCCCTCCCCGGGCCGACGTCTGGAACTCGCTGCGCGGCATCGGCGCAGTGGACGGAAAGAACAGGAAGGCCAGCGTCCTGTACGGCGGCACGAACGCCAACGTGACTCTCCATGCCAGTGGCCTCGACCCGTCGCTGTTCGGGGACTCGGCCGACGTCGAGGTCAGAGAGATCTCCCTTTCCGGCGCGGAGGGAATACAGGGCTCCCCGCGCCTCGTAGCCGCCCATGACGGTCTGCCGATCGGCCAGGACGGAACACTGCCCGACCTCACTCTCCCGACCCGCGACGAGGACTCCGCCTACCAGGTCCTGATCACCCCGAGCCAGGCACGCGACGTCGAACAGACACTGGCTGCCCAGCCCTGGAGCTGGTCCACGGAGGCAGAGGACACCCAGCTCACCGGTGCGCAGAGGCGCGATGCCACCGGCCATGCCTTCCAGGCATCAGGTGACGCCGACGTGTTCCGCTTCAACCAGGCCGGATCCCGCTCCGACTTCACCGTCACCCTGCCCCGCGCGGGCACCTATCGCCTCCAGGTCATCGGCTCAGCGCCCGCGCCCGGCCGCCATGCCTTGTTCGTGGACGGTGAGTTCAGCAGGACGGTGCAGTACTCCGCCGACCTGGGCAGCGGCCGGGCCGAACGGATCTACCGGGGCAGCACCGAGGTCGACGTCGAGTTGCCCGCCGGAGAGCACACCCTGTCCCTGCGCACCAGCAGGGACGGCACGAACGTGCTGCCCAACAGTGACATCAGCTTGGACAAGTACACCCTCACCGACGTCACCGGCGGTGAACCGACCGTTCATCCCGCCAGCACCATGCGTCTCAAGGGCGGTGCCCGCCTCGCCTACGGTGACGCGAGTACGGCGGGTTCCGCACGCATCGCAGGCCGGGGACAGCGGGCCGACCTGTACCTGACGGCCTGGAAGTCGGGATACCACAACATCGCCATCGACTACGCGACCACCGCGGCCGCCGCGGCGACACTCACCGTCAACGGAGCCAAAGCCGGCACCTTCCAGGCCGACGGGGCCGGCACCTGGCGTTCCACCGCCCCGGTGTTCCTCGCCGAGGGCATCAACGAACTGGGAATCACTTCCGCCCAGGGGATCAACGTCTACGCGGTCGCAACCACACGGAACGCACAGGCCGATACCTCGGCCGTGACCGTCCAGGCCGAGGACGCCACCCTGCACGGCATGGCGGGGATCGCCACGCTGCCCGACGCCTCCGGCACCAACGCCTCCGGCAACGCCTACGTCCGCTGGCTCGGCAACGACACCGAAGACTCCCGCAACGCCCTGGAGCTACCGCGCCAGGCGGGGATCGACCGTCCGGGTGTCCACGTTGTCGTTGTGCGGTACTCCAACGCCGAACTGAGCGGCGGCCACGCCTACAACCCACAGGTCGTCGACCGCAGGCTGCAGATCGCCGAGACCGGCGGCAAGGGCCGCGTCGACACCAACGTCCGCAACAACCACCACTGGGACAGCTTCTGGGAGCGCTCGGTCCACATCGATCTGAGCACTGCTGACGGCTCCCTCACGCTGGGCAGCGAGGAGCCGGGCGCCTGGGCACCGGATATCGACTCGGTGACCATCGCCCCCCTCTCCCCCGACGGTTTCCGCACAGACCCCGCCTAGAAGACTGATGAAGATCTTGAAGGGCTGCCCGGCCAGAGGCCGGGCAGCCCTTCTGGCTGTAAGCACACGAGGCGACGGCACC
Organism: Streptomyces sp. NPDC046379; assembly: GCF_055587785.1. Classification (NCBI taxonomy): domain Bacteria; kingdom Bacillati; phylum Actinomycetota; class Actinomycetes; order Kitasatosporales; family Streptomycetaceae; genus Streptomyces; species Streptomyces sp. NPDC046379. The sequence goes on along the minus strand of NZ_JBVJFP010000025.1, from coordinate 14,682 downwards.
GGTCGATGCGGTCGCCTCTGCGGCGGGCGCGGTCTCGACGAGGTCGGTCTCCTCCGGCTGCGGCGGGGCGACCGTCTCGACGACGGGTATGTCGCCGGCCTCGGGCCCGGGTCCTCAGCGGCTGCCGGACCGGCCGCCGCAACCAGGGTCGCCGGGGTCATGCAGGCCAGAGTCAGCGCGGTACGCGCAACGCGCGGGTTCTTCATGGAGCCGCCCATCTCGGTGGGCCGCCCCCGTGGCGATCAACGACCCGAACGCTACGCAGCGGGTCATGCACGCAGCAGCCATGCACGGCAAAGCCTGAGAAAGATTCGAGCAACGGTCGGCGACCAGCATTTCACTCGTCGTGGTCAAGCCACATGGTCAGGCGAAGAGCTGTCATCAGGGATGAACCTGGCATGGCGTTCCCAGCAGGGCCACGCCCTCATAGGGGTGGCCCGCCCCGTGCTGCCGTCCAGGCGACTGCCGACGTGAGGGCCCCCTACAGGCCAGTGACGGCACGGGCGGGGGCATGACGGTCAGGCGAGGTTCTTGGTGAAGAACTCGTCGAGCCGGTCGAAGGGGATGAGATCCGTGCGGTCGTACAGGTCGACGTGGTCCGCACCCGGGACGATCACGAGGTCGACGGTGCCGGGGGCCTTTGCCTGGACGTCCTCGGAGTAGTAGCGGGAGTGCGCATCGGCGCCGGCCACCAGCAACGCCTTGCGGGGGGCCAGCATGTCGATGTTCGTCATCAGCGGGAAGGCGAAGAACGACATCGGCGTGGTTCCGGTCCACGCGGTGGTGGAGTTGATCGAGCGCGGGTGGTAGCCGCGCTCGGTGCGGTAGTAGTCGAAGAAGATCTTCGTGACCGGGTCGGCGTCGGCCGGGAGGGTCTCGGGCAACACGCGGTTGGAGGGGGCGACGTTACCGCTCTCGTCGAAGGGGACCTCGTGGGAGAGCCGCGCATAGGTACCGTTCTCGGCGTCGATCCAGCGCTGCCGGCTGACGTGGTCCGCGACCGCCTGGCGCTGCTCACGCGTGTAGTAGTCCTCGTGACCGCGGGATATGCTCCGCGACATGTCGTACATCGAGGCGGTGGCGACGGCCTTGATGCGGCTGTCTGCCGCCGCTGCGGTGAGCGCCATGCCGCTCAGGCCGCAGATGGCCTGAGCGCCGATCCGCTCGCGGTCGACGATCTTTTGCAGGCCGAGGAAGTCGACGGCGGCGCTGTAGTCCTCGGTGTAGATGTCGGGCGAGGCCACGTCACGCACCATGCCGCCGCTCTCCCCGGTGAAGGAAGGGTCGAAGGCGAGGGTGACGTAACCGCGGCGGGCGAACTCGTTGGCGTAGAGCCCCGAGGACTGTTCCTTGACCGCGCCGAACGGGCCGCTGACGACCAGGGCGGGCAACTTGCCCCTGCCCTTTTTCGGCACGTAAAGGTCTGCGGCGACCTCGATGCCGTATCGGTTCTTGAACCGCACCGACGTCCGCTTGACGTTCGGGTCCAGAGCGAAGGTGTAGCCGCCCTCGGCTGCGGTCCCGCTCCGTCCTGCGGCGCCCGCGGCGCGGCCGGTCTCTGCACCGAAGGAGGGCGCGGCCGTGAAGGCGGCGGCACCGGTGGCGGCGATCAGTCCGAGCGCTTTGCGACGTTCCATGGAGTGAACCTCTTCTTCAGTCGGTGGAGGAAGTGCGCGACGGCCCGCGGGGGCGCGACCGAGGCGCGATGTGCACAGACCGCTTTCTGCGTCCGGCGTGGCGAGTTGGGTGCTGCATGACCCGGACACGCCGGAATCGGACGAGGAGGACCTGACGGCTTGACGGCAGTGCAGGGGGTTACTGGGCGGTGTAGCCGCCGTCGACGGGCAGGGCGACGCCGGTGACGTAGCTGGCGCCGGGGCTGGAGAGCCACAGGACGGCCTGGGCGATTTCGTCGGCGGTGCCGAGACGGTCGATGGCCTGGCCGATTTCGGCCTGGGCGGGGTCGAGTTCACCGCCTTCGATCATGGCGTCGACCATGGGGGTGGCGATGGTGCCGGGGCAGACGGCGTTGATGCGGACGCCGCGGGGTCCGTATTCGAGGGCGGCGCTCTTGGTGAGGCCGATCACGCCGTGCTTGGCGGCGTGGTAGGCGGCGCGGCCGGGGTTGCCGACGAGGCCGCCGAGGGAGGAGCAGTTGACGATGGCGCCGCTGCCCTGGTCGCGCATGTGGCGCAGTTCGTGCTTCATGCTCGCCCAGATGCCGCGCAGGTTGATGTGCTGGACGCGGTCGAACTGTTCGGCGCTCTCGTCGGCGGCATCGGTGGGCGGGACCATGATTCCGGCGTTGTTGTAGGCCATGTCGAGGCGTCCGAAGGTCTCCACCGTGTGGTCGACGGCTGCGGCGACCTGGTCCTCGCCGCTGACGTCGCAGACCAGGGCGAGGGCCCGGTGGCCGGCGTTGGTGAGTTCCTTCACGGCGGCGCTGACGGCTGTCTCGTCGATGTCGGCGAGGCCGACGGCGGCGCCGGCTTCGGCGAAGGCGCGGGCGGTGGCCAGGCCCATGCCGGAGGAGGCGCCGGTGACGAAGGCGACCTGTCCGGTGAAGTCATAGGTGGGGTTCATGGAGACGGTTCCTCGCACGCATTTCGACGGGGTGGTCCTGGGGGCGGGGATGCCGGAAGGTTCAGGTGGTCTGACCTCCGTCGACGACGAGGGCGGTGCCGGTGGTGAAGGCGGCGTCGGCGGAACACAGCCAGAGCACGGCGGAGGCGATCTCCTCGGGCCGGCCGAGGCGACCGACGGGCTCGTCGGCGATGAGTCCTGCGCGGCCCCCGGGGCGGGTGTCGCCGAAGCGGTGGATCATCTCGGTGTCGATGATCCCGGGGCAGACGGCATTGATACGGATGCCCTGTGCGGCGTGGTCGAGGGCGGCGGATCGGGTGAAACCGATGATCCCGTGCTTGGCGGCGGCGTAGGCGGCCTGCCCCTTGAATCCCTTGACACCGGCTCCGGAGGAGACGTTGACGATCGCCCCTCCGCCGTCCTGCCGCAGCATCTGCCGGATCTGGGCCCTGGTACACAGGAACGCTCCGGTGAGGCTGACGCCGAGAATGCGGTCCCAGTCCTTCTTGGCGGTGTCGGCGGCCGACCGGACGGGCTGCTCGACGCCGGCGTTGTTGAAGGCCGCGTCCAGGCTCCCGAAGCGCTCGACGGTCCGGTCGACTGCGGCTTGGACGTCGTTCTCGCTGGTGACGTCGCAGGTGAGGGTGAGGGCTTCGCCGCCGTCGGCGTCGATGAGGCGGGCGGTTTCGCGCAGGCCGTCGTCGGACAGGTCGGCGAGGGCGACCCGCGCGCCCGCGCAGGCGAAGGCGAGGGCAGTGGCCCGGCCGATGCCGCCGGCGGCGCCGGTGACGAAGGCGGTCTTGTCCTGGAAGTCGTAGGAGACGCTCATGTGTGTGCTCCCTTCGGGAGGCGAGCCGCAGGCGTAGGGCCCACAGGCAGGTCAGTGCCGCGGAGGCACCGGTGCGCCGGCGCCGGCGAGCAGGCGGGGTCAGGAGGCGGCTTCGATGGTGATGCCGGCTGCCCGACCGAGCTGACCGGCGCTGACGTCGAGGTGGCCGAGGACGAGCAAATCCGGGGAGGGAGCGGGCCCGTCCTGGTAGAAGAGGGCCAGGTTGCCCCAGGGCGCGTAGTAGGCGATGTCGCCTACGGTGGCCGCGACCGGTTCGGGGGCGCCGGCGGTGTCGAGCTTGCGCGGCAGGTCGGCGATCCGCTCGGTGCCGTGGAAATCCTTCAGGTCCAGGGTGAGCGGCAGCAGCGCGGCGAAGTCGCGGGCGGCGGGGCTGTCGTTCAGGACGGCGTCGACGGGGCGGCCGTCGAGGGTGACATGGATGTTCATGGACGTACTCCTCCCGGATGCGGACGGCGAGGTGGGGGCCGCCGACTCCCGCTGCCCCGTGGAGGCGGAGGGGGTGGCGGCCGGGGTGGTCTCCTGTGTTCCGCTGGAGCAGGCACTCACGGCCAGCAGCAGGGCGGCCGCCGAAGCGGCACGGCCCAGGCCACGACGGGCTGCGCGATTCATGAGCGGCGTCCCGGGGATGATCATGTGGGCATGGGCTCGGCGTAGTGCCGGAAGGCGCCACGCTCGGCGTGGATGGCGTACAGGCGTTCGGCGAGCGCGTCGGGGCTGGAGTGCTCGGCGTCCTGGCGGATCGCGCCGGGGACGACGAGCTGGGCGGCGTGGATGTTCTCGGGTGCGAGAGCATCGTGGAGCATGGCCGCGTATGCGCTTTCGGCGGCGAACGCGACCGAGGTGCCGGCCACCTTGGGATTCGGGCGTATGGCACTGCCGCCGTTGACGAACAGCAGCGTGCCCCGGCCCAGTTCCCGCATCCCCGGAAGGACGGCGTGCACACAGGTCACCGGCCCCTTGACGGAGAAGGCCAGCGGGTCCTCCAGGTCGTCGGCGGTCGTCTCCAGGACCGGCTTCATGAAGTCGCCGCGGGGCACCGGGCTGAACTGGAGGATTTCGATCGGCCCCAGCTCCTTGGCCGCCGTGTCCAGGGCTGCGGTCAGGGAGGCGGGGTCAAGGACGTCGGCGGTGAAGCCGCGCGCCCGGATGCCCTCGCCGTCGAGTTCGCCCGTGAGGGCCTCGAGGTGAGCGGCGTTGCGGGACAGGAGGGCGACGTGGTGGCCGGCGGCGCCGAACCGGCGGGCGGCGGCCAGCCCCAGTCCAGGGCCGGCGCCGACGAGAGCGAACGTGGTCACGGTGAGCCTTTCAGGTGAGGCGGTGCGGACGCAGGGCCGGGCGGACCGCAGTGTCAGTCGGTGGCCGGGGCGGCGGTGTACTCGTCGTCGGTGACCGGGTTCAGCCAGTGCACGACGGCGTGGTCGTCGTCGCCCTCGTTGATGGCCAGGTGGACCATCAGCCGGTTCGGGGCGGCGCCGTGCCAGTGCTCCTCGTCGGCCTCGAACAAGACGCGGTCACCAGGCCGGATGACTTCTACCGAGCCGCCGCGGCGCTGGCACAGGCCGACCCCTTCGATGACGAAGACGGTCTGGCCCAGCGGGTGGCGGTGCCAGTGGGTGCGGGCGCCGGGCGTGAAGTGCACCAGAGAGGCGGTGACCCGGGAAGGGGCGGGGGCGGCGGCGACCGGGTCGATGTACACGTCGCCGGTGAACCAGTCGGCCGGGCCCTTGACGGTGTCGAGCGAGCTGCGGGTGATCTGCACGGGTGCTCCTTGTTCCCAAGCGACGGGATCAGGGCTTGAGGAGGGCTTTGATGGCGCGGCGCTCGTCCATGGCCTTGTAGCCCTCGGCGACCTGGTCCAGGGGAAGGCTGAGGTCGAAAACCTTGCCCGGGTCGATCCGATGGGTGAGGACGCGGTCGATCAGGTCGGGCAGGTAACGGCGCACGGGGGCGGGGCCGCCGCGCACGCCGACGTGGGAGAAGAACAGCTCCTGCCCGTCGATCGCGACCTCGTGGGGGACACCGACGAAGCCGACGTGGCCGCCGGGCCGGGCGGAGTGCAGGGCCTGGCTCATGGCCTCGCCGGTGCCGACGCACTCCAGAACGGAGTCCGCGCCGATCCCGCCGGTCAGCTCCTTGATCCTCTGCACGCCCTCGTCGCCGCGCTCCGTGACGATGTCGGTGGCGCCGAACGCGCGGGCGAGCTGCTGCCGGGACTCGTGCCGGGACATGGCGATGATCCGCTCCGCGCCCATCTCCCTCGCCGCGATCACCCCGCACAGGCCGACCGCGCCGTCACCGACGACCACGGCGGTCGAGCCCGGCTTCACCTCGGCGGCGTCGGCGGCCCACCAGCCGGTGCCCATGACGTCGGAGACGGCCAGCAGGCCGGGCCACAGCTCCTCGCCGGGGATCTCGTCGGTGGCGACGAGGGTGCCCTGGGCGTTGGGGATGCGGACGTAGTCGGCCTGGCAGGTGGACATGAACTCGCGGTGCAGGCAGTGGGACTGGAAGCCGTTCCGACAGTTCGGGCAGGTGTTGTCGGAGGTGGCGAAGGAGCCGACGACGAACTGGCCCGGCTTCACCGCGGTGACCTCGGAGCCGACCTCCTCGACGAAGCCGACGTACTCGTGGCCCATCGGGTGCGGGTCGCCGATCGGCTCGGCGCCGCGGTAGGGCCACAGGTCGGAGCCGCACACGCAGGTGACGGCCGTGCGGATGATCGCGTCAGTGGGGTGAAGCAGCTTCGGGTCCTCGAGGGACTCGAAGCGGACGTCGCGGGGGGCGTGGATGACTGCGCCGCGCATAGATGATCTTCCTTCGCGTGCCGAGGCGTGCGCTCCCGGAGGCCGAAGTCGTCTCCGAGTGCAGGGCCGGGTGCACCGTCCCGTCGTCATGACCGGGCGAAAAGCACCACGTCATCCAGGTAACCCGCTCTTCGCGCGGTCAGCGAGACACCATCAAGGGGTGTACCGCCAGTACATCCCTATGGACGCGGGCGGGACGTACCGTCGAAGGCGTGGACAACCAAGCAGAGGTCCGCGAGTTCCTGACCTCGCGGCGGGCCAGGATCACTCCCGAGCAGGCCGGTCTGCCCTCCGGGAGCCGGCGCCGGGTGCCTGGCCTGCGCCGCAGCGAGGTCGCCGCCTTGGCCGACGTGAGCGTGGAGTACTACGCGAAACTGGAGCGCGGCAACCTCGCCGGCGTCTCCCCGGCCGTCCTCGAAGCCCTCGCCCGCGCCCTCCAGCTCGACGACGCCGAACGCGCCCACCTGCTCAACCTCGCCCACACCGCCGACGGCTCCAATGCCCTCACCCGCCCGAGACGCCGCACCGCGCAATGGAAGGCGCACCGCAGCCTGCAATGGGTCCTGAACGCCGTCACCGGTGGCCCCGCTTTCGTCCGCAACGGCCGCATGGACCTCCTGGCCGCCAACGAGCTTGCCCGCGCCTTCTACGACGACGTCTACGCGGCGGCCGGCAACCACGCGAACCTGGCCCGTTTCCAGTTCCTCGATCCCGCCTCCCGGCGCTTCTACCCCGACTGGGAACAGGCCGCCGACGTCGCGGTGGCCATTCTGCGGACCGAAGCCGGCCGCAACCCCCATGACAAGGACCTGCACGACCTCGTCGGCGAGCTGTCCACCCGCAGCGACGACTTCCGCACCCGCTGGGGCGCCCACAACGTCCGCCACCACGGCACCGGCACCAAGCGCTTCCACCACCACACCGTCGGCGACCTGACCCTCGCCTACGAGGGCCTGGAGATGGCCGCTGCACCTGGGCTCACCCTCACCATCTACACTGCCGAGCCCGGTTCGGCCTCCGAGGAGGGCCTGCGGCTGCTCGCCTCCTGGGCCTCCACCCAGAACACCGCCTCGCCAGCGGAGCAGGGTGTCGACTGACCACCACCGGGTTCTCCGAGAGCGCCGCCGGTGTGGACCGTGCGCACGCGCCGCGCGCCGGGCGTCCCAGTGAATCCGTTTCAGCGTCGGCGCCGGCCGAAGTCGGCGACGGCCCTGTGGCTGGCCAGCTGGGCCTCCAGCCGGCTGCGGGCCTCCTCCTTGAGCCGGTGGTTCTCCATCTCCAGGACCTGGACGATCCGCGCCATGAGCTGCAGCCGGGTACGCAGGTCGTCGCGCTCGGCGCGCACGTGCGTCAGGTCTCGCTGCCCGACGCGGGCGCGAGCCCGCGCCCGCGTCGGGCAGCACGTCGGGGCTGGGGTACGGGCTTTGGCCAGGGACGCGGTGGCCCGGGCTCGGGGTGGCGTCGTGGACTCCAACCCGAGCCCTCACGCATGCGCGGTCTTGTCCGCGCCACCATCACCCGGGGTAAGGACGACCAACGTGTGCCTGCTACGGCTCTGCCGAGTCACATACATGCGCGCCGCCAGCGCCTGAATGATGTGCATGCCTCTGCCGTGCTCGTCATCGGCCAGTGGGGAGGCAGCGCTCTCGGGTTCGTCGCCACGATCGATGACCGTGATGTGCAGGAGCCCATTCGCGTCCAGGCGCAGGCGCACGGTCAGGTCGCACCGGCCGTGGGTGGCCGCATTGCCGGCGAGTTCACTCACCACCAGCTCGGCATCCTCCAGCAGCTCGCCGCCGACCTTCCACAGCGTCAGAACCGTCGTGGTGAAACGGCGAGCCAACGGGACGCTGGCAGCCTCCGCGGGCAGCCGGAAGGACGACTCCCGTACCTCACGGGGGGTCGCCTGCTTGCGGGGGGCCTCTTCGCGGAGGTCCAGCAGAGTATGTGTTCGCTCGTACACGGGAAGCCCCTCACGAAGGCACGGAATCCTAGGTGCTGCAGAGACAGAACGGCTGCAGAACTCGCGAGACATCGGCTGCCGTTCCCGTCGGCTGCATCTCGCGTCGGAGATGTCTATACGGTTCCTGGACAAGGGCAGGAAGCGCAAGAGCAACGTTTCGAAACTTTTTTCGTACTGATGGGAAGGGTCGGACCGGCACCGCACAGCGCTCAGCCTCGGGCCGGCCTGGTCGCCGCCTACGATGGGGACGGCCCGCGTCGTGCCGCGAAAGAGAGGCGCAGCTCCCCGTCGGCAGATCCGCGGCGCGGCACAGCCGGTCGATCGACACTGCGCGTGGCCGTCCGTCGGCCGCGGACGGCCGTGCAGCCCGGCGCCTTCCACCGTCCCGATCTGCGAGTGCAGGTGGGCACGTTCCCGTACGCCGACCGCGCGGACGGCCCGAACACGGGCCGTCAGATGGGCGTTGCGCCATCTCTTGACGGCGACCGGGCCGGTTCCTACAGTCCAGTCCATCCAGCGTTACTTGTTTTCGCGCAAAATTTCGGAGCGACGTGCAGTCCGCCTTTCCCGGCCCTGTCGAGAGGACCGATGGAGCACCATGAGCTATGCCAGACGACGGGCGTTGATCGTGCGCGGCGGTCTGGAGGGCTACAGCCCCGTCCAGACCACTGACCTCTTCCTGCCCTTCCTCGACCGGCACGGGTTCGACGTGGTCATCGAGGACTGCCTGGAGGTCTACGAGGACGAGAAGTTTCTGGCCGAGACGGATCTGGTGGTCCAGTGCTGGCCCGGGGGCGAGATCACGCCCAAGGAGAGCGCCGGACTTCGGGCCGCCGTCAGGAGCGGCATGGGACTCGCGGGCTGGGGCGCTGGGCTGGTGGACGCATTCCGGGAGGACTTCGACTACCAGTTGCTCGTCGGAGGGAGGTTCCAGCTCGACCCGTCGGAGTCCGGCCGTCGCCGGGTGCGGCTGGCCGCGGAGCACAGCGACCACCCTGTGATCAGCGGGTTGTCCGACTTCGAGGCCCCCTCCGAACGGTACTGGCCGCTCAGCGATCCCCTGATCGACGTCCTGGCGACCGTCACCTTCGACGGCGACGAGAACCGGCCGGGCGTCGCGTCCGTACCGGCGGTATGGACGCGGACGTGGGGGCGCGGCCGGGTTTTCGCCTCCGTCTTCGGCCACGCGCCCGACGACTTCGACACCCCGCAGGTGCGCGCGCTCACCGAGCGCGGGCTGCTGTGGGCCAGTCGGTGACGCACGCTGAAACGGCGGACGAAGCGGCGGAAGTCGTGACGGAGGCCGCAACGCCGGGGACCGTGCGCCCGAGGTCCGTCCCGGCGGACGCCGGGCGGGTCGTCCACGCCGCTTCCAGGGGCGCCCTGATGTCGTCCACTATGATTTCCTAGCTTCAGTATCGGTTGTTTCGAAACTTTTGCATTTCGAGTGCCGGTACTCGTCCAGCGCACCCAGCCGACGACGGCATCCCTCCCCCGGCGGGATCTGCCGTCGCTCGTCGCCCGCATCGCACCGTGGAAGAGAAGCCATGTCAACAGCCACACCGAGACCCTTGCGGGTCACCGTCTGGAACGAGGGACGGCACGAGCAGCAGAACCCCGAGGTCGCGGCGCGCTACCCCGAGGGCATACACGGGGCGGTGGCGGGGGCCGTCGCCGAGCATCTGGGCGGGACGGCCGAGGTGCGGACCGCGACGCTGGACGAACCGGAGCACGGGCTGACCGAGGACGTGCTGGCCGCGACGGACGTGCTGACCTGGTGGGGGAACCTGGCACACCGCGAGGTGTCGGACGAGGTGGTCAAGCGGGTGCACCGCCGGGTGCTGGCCGGAATGGGCCTGGTCGTGCTGCACTCCGGGCACTTGTCGAAGGTCTTCACCCGGCTCATGGGCACGACCTGCACGCTGCGCTGGCGCAGCGGACGCGATCGCGAAGTGGTCTGGACGGTGGCACCCACCCATCCCGTGGCGGCCGGCGTACCCCACCCGTTCGTCATCGACGAGCAGGAGATGTACGGGGAGTACTTCGACATCCCCGTCCCCGACGAACTGGTCTTCCTCAGCTCCTTCAGCGGCGGCGAGGTGTTCCGCAGCGGCTGTGCCTTCCGGCGCGGCCACGGAAAGATCTTCTACTTCAGTCCCGGGGACCAGGACTATCCCGTCTACCACCATCCCCACGTCCGCCGCGTCATCGCCAACGCCGTGCGCTGGACGGCGCCCGAGGCCGACCGGACGGTCCCCAGGCTGGTCCACAGCGAATCCGGCTGGTTCGAACGGGGCGGCGACCAGGCGTGAGATCCCAGACCTTCAGAACGATCCCGTCCGACCGCGGTCCCTTGCGCGTCCTGGTCGTGGGGGCCGGCCGCATGGCCCGTGTCTGGATCCGGGCCGTCCTGGCCTCGCCGGACACGGAACTCGCGGGCGTCGTCGACCGCGTCCCCGCCCACGCCGAGGCCCTCGTGCACCGGTTGGGCGTGCCGGGAACGCCCACCGGTCACGACCTGGCCTCGCTGGCGGCGGCCACGCGTCCCGACGCCGTCGTGGACGTGACCGTCCCCGAGGCCCACCTGCCCGTGACACTGGCGGCACTGGCCCTCGGACTGCCCGTCCTGGGCGAGAAACCCGTAGCCGCCACGGTGCCCGAGGCACTGCGGCTGGCCGCCGCGTCCGAGGCGGCGGGCGAACTGTTCATGGTCAGCCAGTCCCGGCGGTACAACCGGCACCTGGACGCCCTCCGGGACCGCGCGCACCTGCTCGGCCGGCCGGGCATCCTCACCACCGACTTCTTCCGGGCCCCGCATTTCGGCGGATTCCGCGAGACCATGGCCCATCCGCTCCTGCTCGACATGGCGATCCACCCGTTCGACACCGCCCGCTGGCTCCTGAACGCCGATCCCGTGTCGGTGCGCTGCGAGGAGTACAACCCCTCTTGGAGTTGGTACGCGGGCGACGCCGCCGCCACGGCCGTCTTCGAGATGGCCGGCGGCATCAGGTACGTGTACAACGGCAGTTGGTGCAGCGGTGGCTTGGAGACCTCCTGGAACGGGGCCTGGCGGCTCAGCGCCGAGCTGGGGTCGGCCGTCTGGGACGGCGAGGGCCCGCCCGAGACCGAGCTCCACGAGTCCGAGGGCCGACTGCCGCCGCAGAGCGGGACCGGGAGCGACGACGGCGTTCCGGAAGGAGTGGCGGGCGCGCTGGCCGAGTTCGTCCACGCACTGCGCACCGGCGTCACGCCCACCGGGGAAGTGCACCGCAACGTGCTCAGCCTCGCCATGGTGACGGCCGCCGTGGCCTCCGCGCGAACGGACCGCCGCGTGCACATCGAGCCGCTCCTCGACGAGGCAATGGCCGAGGCGCTCGCTACCGCCACCGGACCGGAAGCGGCACGTCTGCGTGCCTGGCCGTCGGTGGGCGAAGCTCTGGCCGTCACACCGAAAGGACTGAACCGTGCTGGATGACATCACGTCGGCGGACAGCGGTCTGAGAGCCGCGAACCGGCTGCCGCGCCCCACTCTGGCCCAGATCGCCAAGACGGCGGGAGTGTCGGTCTCCACCGTCTCCAAGGTCCTCAACGACCGGACCGACGTCTCGCAGGACACGCGCGCCAAGGTGGACTCGGCCCTGCGTGAGCACCGGTACGTCCGTCGCGGCATCTCCGCCGAGGGGCCGACCGTCCGGACCGTCGACCTGGTGGTGAGCGGGCTCGACGGCTCCTGGCCCGCCAGCGTCGCCAGCGGCATGGAGGCGGCGGCGTACGAGGCCGGCGTCCACGTGGTGATCTCGGTGGCGCGCACCTCCCCGCCCGTCGGCAGGCACCGGGGGCGGGACTGGGTGGACCGCATCCTCGAACGCGGCAGTGCCGGGGTGGTTCTGGGCCTGATCGAACCGACGGAGGACCAGCTGACGAGGTTGCGGCGGGCACAGGTACCGTGCGTCGTCATCGACCCGCTCAGCGACCCGTCGCCCGATGTGATGTCCGTGGGCACGACGAACTGGGCCGGCGCCTACGAGGGGACCGCTCACCTCCTGGAGCTGGGTCACCGCCGCATCGGACTGGTGACGGGTCCGCCCGACCACCTCTATGCCCGAGCCCGGCTTGCGGGCTACCGCTCGGCGATGGCCGCCGCGGGCGTCGAGGTGTCGCCGGAACTGCTGCGGCACGGCACCTACGAGCGGGCCAGCGGCGCCGAGCAGGTCAGGGCTCTGCTCACACTGCCCAAGCCCCCGACCGCCCTCTTCATCTGCTCCGACCACTTGGCCATCGGCGGGTACGAGGCGCTGGCCGAGGCCGGTCTGCGCGTGCCCGACGACGTCAGCGTGATCGGCTTCGACGACCTGCCCGAAGCCCGCTGGGTCAATCCCGCTCTGACGACCGTGCGCCAGCCGCTCAAGGAGATGGGCCGCAGCGCCCTGCGCACCCTGCTCAGACTGATCGAGGGTGAGGAACTGGAGAGCCGCCGGGTCGAGCTGGCTACCACCCTCGTGGTCCGGGACAGTACGGCTCCTCACAAGGAGGCCTGACGGCGCCAACTTTCCGCCCCAAGGGAGCGCTCCCATCGCCCTTCCGCTCGACGCAGCCCGTGGGCGCTGTCGCGGCGTGGTGGGTCTCCGTCTCACGGGAGGTTCCGGGTCGGGTGAGCATGGTGCGAGCCGGTCCGAGTTGCGATGGCTACAGCGCGGACTTTCACCGAATCCCGTCTGATATTGGCCGCAATTTGGATCACAAGAAGGGTTTACGCGAAGCCTTAAGCATAAGTGCCTCGGTCTGTATGCTTATCCCTGGAGAGAGGTATCGCGACACGAGGAGACACGGAGTTGACCATGGAACCGGTAGGCGCGGGCGCCCTTCTGGCGCTACTGCGTAACGGCCAGGCGCAGACCCGCGCCGAATTGGTGCAACTCACCGGTCTCTCCAGGTCCACGGTGGCCCAGCGCGTCGACGCCCTCCTCGATCACCGTTGGATCGTGCCGAAGGGCGACGCGATCTCCTCGGGCGGCAGACCCGCCGTCTCCTTCGCCTTCAACGCCGGCGCGAGGGTCGTGCTCTCCGCCGACGTCGGCACCACACAGACCCGGGTCGCCGTGACCGACCTGGCGACGCAGGTGCTGGCCGAGCGCAGCCAGGACATGGCCATTACCGAGGGACCCGAGTACGTCCTGAAGTGGCTCGTCCAGGAATTCGAGAACCTGCTGGCAGAAACCGGGCACAGCCTCGCCGACGTGTGCGGGGTCGGCATCGGCCTCCCGGGCCCCGTAGAGCACACGACCGGCCGGCCGGTCAATCCGCCGGTCATGTCCGGCTGGGACGGCTTCGACGTGCCGGGCTGGTTCCAGCACAGATGGGGAGCGCCCGTCCTGGTCGACAACTCCGTCAACGTGATGGCTCTCAGCGAGCACGGCGCGCTCAGTCCCCAGGTCGAGCACCTGCTCTTCGTCAAAGTCGGCACCGAGATCGGCTGCGGCATCATCACCGAGCACCGCCTCCACCGCGGCGCGCAGGGAGCGGCCGGGGACATCGGCCACATCCAGGTCACCACTGCGCCGGAGCGGGTCTGCCGATGCGGCAATGTCGGCTGCCTGGAAGCCGTCGCCAGTGGATGGGCGATCGCCGAACGGCTTCGGGACCTCGGCGAGGACGTTGCCGACAGCCGCGACGTGCTGGGACTGGTCCGGACCGGAAACGCCGCCGCGATGCAGATGATCCGTCAGGCCGGCCGGGACATCGGAGACGTACTGGCATCTCTGGTGAACTTCTTCAACCCCGGCGCGATCGTCATAGGCGGTGAGCTCTCCGATGCCGGTGAGCACCTCCTCGCAGGCGTGCGGGAAGTCATCTACAGCCGCTCCCTCCCCCTGGTCACCCAACACCTGAACATTCGTGTCCGCCAGATGGGAGACCGCGCCGGCGTGGTCGGAGCGTCCCTCATGGTGATCGAGCACGTGCTCAGTCCCGCCGCGATCGACCGCTCGGTAGCCGGCGGGTAGGCCCTCAGCTCCTATAGGTTGATGGACGGCGAACTTTTGCTTGACGTTAGGCATAAGCACGGGGGATCATGGTGATCGGCACGGGCAGTTCCGCCTGAGCCTTTACCGATGGCAGTCCCCCGACATCGGTAGACCACGCCGAGGCGCTTCATCCCGAGCCGTACAGGCGCTCCCGGGCACATCGCGATCCGGAACCTTACGGCTGTCACCCTCCCGGGTGAGGCGCCCGGCGTGGCTCACTGGCCCTGGCCATGCGTGACCCGCTCAGGAAATCGAACCGCACCTTCCCCGACCCGCCTTCCGGCGCTTCCACGCCGCTGCCGTCGGCACGCTCGCCTCGCTCGACCAGGGTGCGCTCGGCGACAGCCGGCGCACCGCTGTCTCATCCGAGGCCGGCGAGTTCGAGGAGGAGGGACTTGACCTCGGTGGCCGCGATGCGGTCGCCGAGGGGGTGGGGGGTGGAGCAGATGAGGAGTGGGC
>NZ_JBVJFP010000024.1:0-77766 GCF_055587785.1 Streptomyces sp. NPDC046379 | reverse complement strand
CAGCGGTTGGCGCGTCAACACGGGTACCTCTTGCAACAGACCGATTCCGCGCCGTTCCGAGGACGGACACCCCCGGCCCGGCCCCGACGAGGCACCAGGCGACAGCGCCACCGCAACCGAGAACCGACCCCGACAGGCCGCCGCAGGCAGTAACCCGCACCCACCCGCGAACACCCACCCGGCCTCGCCCGCGCCCCGCCTCAGCCCGTCCCGAGCCCCGAGGTCGGCAGACCGGACGGCATCGTGCCGCCCTCCGCCTTGGTGTACGTCTCCTGGCCGAGCCCGCCGTCCCAGGTCACCTCGAGGCTCGTGTCGCTGACCGAGTCCACCGTCCCGGTCCCGCGCTCGTCGGTGCCCTCCGTGCAGTTCAGACGGATGGTCGAGGCGCCGGACGCCTCCTCGACCCGCCCGCTGCACACGGTGCCGCGCGTGGCGAAGAGCCCGGCCTCGCCGTCGTTGATCATCAGCACCACCGACTCGCCGCCGGTCGTGGCGAGCCAGCTGCCCTCCAGTTCCCCGGCCGGGGCGGAGGCGGAGGCGGACGCGGAGGCCGACGGAGACGCGGACGCGGAGGACGAGGCCGACGCGCTGGGCGCCGGCGTGGCGTCGTCCTCGGAGTCGTCTCCGCCGCACGCCGTCAGCGTGACCGCGCCGACGAGAGCCGCGGCCACGGCCGCGAGCCGTATACGCCTCCCGCGCGCGTGGGTCGCCGTACGCACAGCAGTGCCCCCCGAAATGAGCCGGTGGTCGGACGGTGGAACAGGAACGGCGTGGAACGCGTCTGTTCTACTGCACGAACACCGTACGAACCAGCGGCGGGGGGCCGACGGAGCTGTAACCGTGGGAACACCCCCCGTGCACGTGCATCTGCGCATGCACCTGCTCATGCGTTTGCACGGGAAACAGGGTTATGATCCGGCACAGTTGACCACTGCATCAATGGCCACACCAGCCAGTGCACCACCGGGGAGCGACCTGTGGACCACGACGTGTACAACGGCATGGCCGCCACCGAGCTGCGCGGAGTGGCTTGGCAGAAGAGTCGGCACAGCAATTCGCAAGGCTCGTGTGTGGAATTCGCCCGGCTGCCGGGCGGCAGGGTGGCCGTGCGCAACTCGAACTTCCCGGACGGCCCCGCCCTCGTCTACACGCGCGCGGAGATCGAGGCGATGCTGCTCGGCGTCAAGGACGGAGAGTTCGACCACCTGGTCGCGGGCTGACGCCGGACGGTGTTCGCCGACTCGGCGGGAGACGCCGAGACAACGTTGTCATAGCTAACACCCCGTCGCCGGACCGGCGAGAGCGGCAAGAACCGTCGTCACGACCGCCGGAGGCAGGATCGCGCCCCGCGTGTGCAGACCCGCGGCGCGGAAAACGCCGCGGGCCTCAGCCGTCCTTCTCCAGGCGGAACATCGCCCAGACCACCTTGCCGCTCAGCGTGCCGGCCAGCGGGTTCCAGCCCCAGCTGTCGCAGAAGGAGTCGACCAGGAACAGCCCGCGCCCCGACTCCGCCGAGAAGTCCTCGGCGTCACGGGCGACCGGACTGTCGTTGCTGGGGTCGCGCACCGCGCACACCAGACGCTCGGTCCAGCGCAACAGGTGCAGCCGCACCGGCGGTTCGTGGGCCGGCGTGAGCGGTCCCGCGTCCGGCAGCGCGTGCCGCAGGGCGTTGGTGACCAGTTCCGAGACCACGAGACAGACGTCGTCGAAACGCTCGCCGACTTCCCACTGGTCGAGCGTCCTGCGGGTGAACCGCCTGGCCTCGCGGACCGCTTCGTAACGGGCGGGCAGAGCGCAGGAGGCGGCGCTGGACACGGCCGCGGGATCCAGCGGCGGAAGGCCCTGCCGTAACGGCTCGAGCATGGTCGATCCATTCGTCCCCATGCGAGGCACTCCCGGGAATTCGCGGTCGTTGCGATGCAGGCGTTGCGATGCAGCGGTGGCGCGGGACCATGGTTTCGGATGCGTACAGCAGATGCAAGGGCAGATGCACGTGCACGCGACCGAATTGGCCCCTCCCGTACCGCTTGTTGCTCATTTTTTCCGCCACCTTTTCGCCGTCTGCCCGCCTTCCGCCCGCCTTCTTCTTCGCTCCCCCGTCTCCTCGTCTTTGGCTTCTTTCCGTCTGTGTAATCGGACGAGTACTGCTCGGAGTGATTTAGTGGCAGACTGCGGGCCCTAAAGACGGTTGGGGAGGCTGGCGAACGTGAGCGCGGGAGAGCCCGGATCGGTGGTGCGGCGGATGCTGCTCGGCTCGCAACTCAGGCGACTTCGCGAGGCGCGCGGGATCACGCGCGAGGCTGCGGGCTACCACATCCGCGCCTCCGAGTCGAAGATCAGCCGGATGGAGCTGGGCCGGGTGAGCTTCAAGACCAGGGACGTGGAGGACCTGCTGACGTTGTACGGGATCATGGACGAGGCCGAGCGCGCATCGCTCATCTCGCTCGCCCGTGAGGCCAACGTGGCGGGCTGGTGGCACAGCTATTCGGACGTCCTGCCGAGCTGGTTCCCGACGTACGTCGGCCTGGAGGGCGCGGCGTCCGTCATCCGCGTGTACGAGGTGCAGTTCGTGCACGGCCTGCTCCAGACCGAGGCGTACGCCCGCGCGGTGGTGCGGCGCGGCATGCAGGGCGCGAGCGAGGCGGACGTCGAAAAGCGCGTGGCGCTGCGGCTGGAGCGGCAGAAGCACCTCGTCTCCGAGAACGCCCCCGACTTCCACATCGTCCTCGACGAGGCCGCCCTGCGCCGCCCCTACGGCGACCGCGAGGTGATGCGCGGGCAGCTCCAGCACCTCATCGAGTTCTCCGAGCGGCCCAACGTACGGCTGCAGATCATGCCGTTCAGCTTCGGCGGCCACGCCGGCGAGAGCGGCGCCTTCACCATCCTCAGCTTCCCGGAGTCCGACCTGTCGGACGTGGTCTATCTCGAGCAGCTCACCAGCGCGCTCTATCTGGACAAGCCCGAGGACGTCGCCCAGTACGAGAAGGCGCTCAAGGAGCTCCAGCACGACAGCCCCGGTCCCGCCGAGAGCCGGGACCTGCTGCGCGGCCTGCTCCAGCTGTCCTGAATCCGTCCGCGTCCGGCACCCGGAGTCTGCTCACCGGCCCCCCAATTCCCGTTTGTCACAAGTACGATGACGGACGATCAGGGACTGCTTCCGCAGCAGGGATTGAGGGGTCACATGTCGTCCTACTTCACCGAGCTGGCTCAGCAGTACATCGACGGCGAGTGGCGTCCGGGAACCGGGTCCTGGGACATCATCGACTTCAACCCGTACGACGGCGAGAAGCTGGCCGCGATCACGATAGCCACGTCCGACGAGATAGACGAGGCGTACCGCGCCGCGGCCCGCGCCCAGCGCGCCTGGGCCGAGGCCGGCGCGTATGCCCGCCGCGTCGTCCTGGAGAAGGCCCTGCGCCTGCTCGAGGAGCGCGAGGAGGAACTCGCCGAGGTCATCGTCGCCGAGCTGGGCGGCACCCGGGTCAAGGCCGCGTTCGAGCTGCACCTGGCCAAGGAGTTCCTGCGCGAGGCCGTGAACCTCACGCTGCGCCCCGAGGACCGGCTGATCGCCTCCCCGGACCCCCGCAAGGAGAACCGCCTCTACCGCGTCCCGGTCGGCGTCGTCGGGGTCATCAGCCCCTTCAACTTCCCGTTCCTGCTGACGCTGAAGTCGGTCGCCCCGGCCCTCGCCCTGGGCAACGCCGTCGTGGTCAAGCCGCACCAGGACACGCCCATCACGGGCGGCTCCGCGCTGGCCAAGCTCTTCGAGGACGCGGGCCTGCCGGCCGGTCTGCTCAACGTGGTCGTCACGGACATCGCCGAGATCGGCGACTCCTTCATCGACCACCCGGTCCCCAAGGTCATATCGTTCACCGGCTCCGACAGGATCGGCCGCCACGTCGCCACCGTCTGCGCCCGCAACTTCAAGCGCGCCATCCTCGAACTCGGGGGCAACAGCGCCCTGGTGGTGCTGGACGACGCGGACATCGACTACGCCGTCGACGCCGCCGTCTTCAGCCGGTACGTCCATCAGGGCCAGGTCTGCATGGCCGCCAACCGCGTCCTCGTGGACCGCTCGATCGCCGACGAGTTCACCGAGAAGTTCGTCGCCAAGGTCAAGTCCCTCAAGTCGGGCGACCCGCGCGACCCCGACACGGTGATCGGCCCGGTCATCAACGCCTCGCAGGCCGAGTCGATCTCCGGCACCGTCGAGCAGGCCATCGCCGAGGGCGCGACCGCGCTGGTGCACGGTACGACCACGGGCAACCTGGTCGAGCCGTCGGTCCTCACCGGCCTGCCCGCCGACTCCCCCCTGCTGCGCCAGGAGGTCTTCGGCCCGGTGGCCTTCCTGCTCACCTTCGACGGCGAGGAAGAGGCCGTACGCCTCGTCAACGACACCCCGTACGGGCTCAGCGGCGCCGTGCACACCGCGGACGTGGAGCGCGGCGTGCGGTTCGCCCAGCGGATCGACACCGGGATGTTCCACGTCAACGACGGCACCGTGCACGACGAGCCGCTGGTGCCCTTCGGCGGCGAGAAGAACTCCGGCGTCGGCCGGCTCAACGGCGAGTCGACGGTGGACGCCTTCACGACGCTGAAGTGGATCTCGGTGCAGCACGGGCGCAGCGGGTTCCCGTTCTAGGCGCCTCCTTCCTGGGGCGTCCCGCTGCTGTCTTCGGTCGTCCTCGGCTGCCTCGATCGTCCCCAGCGGGCCATAGAGGACAGAAACTGTCCTCTATGGCCCGTAGCTTCGTCGGTGTCAGGAAGAACTCCCAGAACGCCCCACCGGGGGCACCGACGAAAGGCGGCCGGTCATGGTCACTCACGTTTCCGCGGAGGGCACGCAGGACGAGCGCGGGGCACTGCTGGCCTTCCTGGAGGCCGAGCGCGGCGGCATCCGGCGGGCGCTGCTCGGCCTGACCGACGAGCAGGCGTCGTCCCGCCCGAGCGTCAGCGAGCTGTCGCTGTCCGGACTGCTCAAGCACGTCGCCGAGGTCGAGCAGGGCTGGGTCGCCCGTGCGCGGGGCGAGGAGCCGGCGGTGCGGCGCGACCAGTCCAACTGGGACGAGAACTTCAGGCTGACCGGCGACGAGACGGTCGCCTCGCAACTGGCGTACTGGGAGAAGGTCGCGGCCGAGACGGAGGCCTTCCTGCGCTCGGTGCCGAGCCTGGACGACACCTTCGCGCTCCCCGACGCCCCCTGGTTCCCCGACGAGCGGGTCTCGATGCGCTGGCTGGCCCTGCACCTGATCCGCGAGACCGCCCGGCACGCCGGCCACGCGGACATCATCCGGGAGTCGCTGGACGGGTCCACCGCCTTCGAACTGGTGGCCAGGGAACAGGGCGCGAGCCAGGGCTGACCGGCCGGGGTCCTACGCTGGCCCCATGTCAGCGATCCGTCTTCTCGTGCTGGGCGCCGTCCGCCAGCACGGGCGGGCCCACGGTTACCAGGTGCGCAACGACCTGGAGTACTGGGGCGCGCACGAGTGGTCCAACGCCAAGCCGGGCTCGATCTACCACGCACTGAAGCAGATGGCCAAGCAGGGCCTGCTGCACGCGCACGAGATCGCGCCGTCCACGGCCGGTGGCCCGCCGCGCACCGAGTACGAGATCACCGGCCGGGGCGACGAGGAGTTCTTCCGGCTGCTGCGCGAGGCGCTGACCTCCTACGACCAGAAGACGGACGTGAAGTCGGCGGCCATCGGGTTCATCGTGGACCTGCCGCGGGCGGAGGCGGTGGCGCTGCTCAAGGAGCGCGTCCGGCGGATCGAGGAGTGGCGCAGGGCCGTCACCGCGCACTACGTGCCGGAGGACGGCCCCGAGCAGCTCGGACACATCGGCGAGATCATGAACCTGTGGATCCACACCGCGGACGGCGAGGCCGAGTGGACCGCCGGCCTGATCGCCCGGATCGAGGGCGGCGCCTACACCTTCGCGGGGGAGGGCGAGCCGTTCGTCGGCGTCCTGGAGGACGGCCAGGAGAACCCGTACGCGACGGGGGAGCGGCATCCGGGGGACAGCCGCTGAGGGTGCCGATGCCACGGTCGTCGGTGGCGTCGGTCGTGGACCCGTCCGCCCGCTAATCAAGTTTGACCAACCCGGGTGTCGGAGCTATGTTGGGCAAGTAGTCAAGTTTGAATAATGGGATTGGCGAGGGAGGTGCCCATGGCCGACATGGCGATCACCGTCGACGGCGCGCGCAAGGCGTACGGCGGTGAACAGGCGCTCGACGGGCTCGACCTGACGGTGGGGCGCGGCGCGGTGCACGGAGTGCTCGGGCCGAACGGCGCGGGCAAGACCACCCTGGTCCGCATCCTGTCCACGCTGCTGCGACCGGACGCGGGCCGCGTCGTGGTGGCCGGACACGACGTCGTGACCGAGGCGTACGAGGTGCGGCTGCGCATCGGCCTGCTCGGCCAGCACGCGGCCGTGGACGAGGAGCTGAGCGGCCGGCAGAACCTGGAGCTGTTCGGCCGCCTGTACCACCTGGGCGCCCGGCACGCGCGCGTGCGGGCCGGTGAACTGCTGGAGCGCTTCGGACTCGCCGACACCGGCCGCAAGGCGGTCCGGCAGTACAGCGGAGGCATGCGGCGGCGGCTCGACCTGGCCGCCTCCCTGATCACCGAACCGGAGGTGCTCTTCCTGGACGAACCCACCACCGGCCTCGACCCGCGCGGACGCGCCGAGGTCTGGTCGTCGGTCCGCTCGCTGGTCGGCGGCGGCACGACGGTCCTGCTCACCACCCAGTACCTGGAGGAGGCCGACCAGCTCGCCGACCGCGTCTCGGTCGTGGACCGGGGCCGGGTCGTCGCCGAGGGCACACCGGACGACCTGAAGGCCCTCACCGGCGGCGACCGCATCGACGTCGTCCTGCGCGACGCCGGTCAGCTCGGCGCCGCCCTAGCCCTGCTCCCGCTGCCCAGGGACGCCGTCACGGTCGACGCCGACCGGCGGCTGCTCAGCGCCCCCGTCACCGACCGGATGGCGGCCCTGTCCGGCGTCGTACGGGCCCTGGAGGAGGCCGGCATCGAGGCGGCGGACGTCGCCCTGCGCCGGCCCACGCTGGACGAGGCGTTCCTGTACCTGACCGGGGACGAAGGGCGTGCGAACGAAGGCCGTACGGAGGAAAGCGGTCCGGACGAGAACCGTACGGACGAAAACCGAGCGGACGAAGACCGAACGGGCGGACGCCACGCGAAGGAGGCCGTATGAGCGCCACCGCGCACGCCCTGACCGACTCCTGGACCATGACCCGCCGCGAACTCGCCCACTGGGCGCGGCAGCCCGTCCAGGTCGTCGTGAACGTGGCCTTCCCCGTGATGCTGCTGCTGATGTTCGGCTACCTGGTCGGCGGCGGACGCGGCATCGGCGGCGACTACGTCGACTACCTGGTGCCCGGCATGCTCGCCCTGACCATGGCCTTCGGTCTGGAGGGCACCATGCTCGCCGTCACCCAGGACCTCAACAAGGGCGTCATCGACCGCTTCCGCTCCATGCCGATGGCCAACGGGGCGGTGCTGGTGGGCCGTTCGGCCGCCGACATGCTCCAGTCGGCGTGTGCGCTCGCCGTGCTGTGCGCCGTCGGGTTCGTGCTCGGCTGGCGGGCGCACGGCGGCATCGGGGCGTTCCTCGGCGCGATCGGACTGCTGCTGCTGTTCCGGTTCGCCATGCTGTGGATCGGCATCCAGCTGGCCCTGGTGGCGGGCAAGCCGGAACTGGTGCAGGCCGTGCAGATCCTGGTCTGGCCGGTCGGCTTCCTGTCCAACGCCTTCGCCACGCCCGACTCCATGCCGGGCTGGCTCGGCACGGCCGTCCAGTGGAACCCCATGTCCCACACGGCCACCGCGGTCCGCGACCTGTTCGGCAACCCCGGCGGCGAGCCGGGCCACGTCGGGGCTGCGATCCTGTGGCCCCTGGCACTGCTCGCGGTGTTCTTCCCGCTGGCCGTGCGGCGCTTCGCCCGCCTCAGCCGGTAGACCGGTGGACCGGGCCCACCGGCGGAACCGTGACCCGGTTCCACCGACGGGCCCGGGAAACCGGCTTGCACCTGACGTGGCGTGAGGGCTCAGCGTGGAGGGCGTACCGAGAAGGGAGCGGAAGTGAGCCACTCCGTGGGACAGGTCGCCGGGTACGCCGGTGTGACGGTGCGCACCCTGCACCACTACGACGACATCGGCCTGCTCGTGCCCAGCGAGCGCAGCCGCGCGGGCCACCGGCGCTACAGCGACGCCGACCTCGACCGGCTGCAACGGATCCTGTTCTACCGGGAGCTCGGCTTCCCGCTCGACGAGGTCGCCGCCCTGCTCGACGACCCGGACGCGGACCCGCGCGCGCACCTGCGCCGCCAGCACGAGCTGCTGACCGCCCGGATCGAGAAGCTGCAGAAGATGGCGGCGGCCGTGGAGCACGCCATGGAGGCACGCAGGATGGGCATCAACCTCACCCCCGAGGAACGGTTCGAGGTCTTCGGCGACAAGGACCCCGAGCAGTACGCGCAGGAGGCGGAAGAGCGCTGGGGCGGCACCGAGGCGTACGCGGAGTCCCAGCGCCGCGCCGCGAGCTACACCAAGGAGGACTGGAAGCGCATGCAGGCCGAGGTGGCCGACTGGGGCGAGCGCTACGACGCCCTGATGGCCGCCGGCGAGGCGCCGACCGGCGAGCGGGCCATGGACATGGCCGAGGAGCACCGGCAGCACATCTGCCGCTGGTTCTACGAGTGCCCGTACGACGTCCACCGTGGCCTGGGTGAGATGTACGTCTCGGACGAGCGGTTCAAGGCGTTCTACGAGGCCATGCGCCCGGGCCTCGCCGAGCATCTGCGGGACGCCATCACGGCGAACGCGGCACGGCACGCGGCGTGATCCTCCGTCCCGGGTTCCACCGGAGCCAACGGTGGAACCCGGGACGGACACCATCCGTTGATAGCTTTGTCCGGCCGTAGCCGAAGCCGTACTCACCTCACCCCACTGGAGCCCGGAACCGTGACGACGCTTGCCCTCGGACCGAGCTGGCTGGACCCGAACTATCTGCTCGACACCTTCGGGATCTGGGGCCTGCTCCTCATCGTCTTCGCCGAGTCGGGCCTGCTCATCGGGTTCTTCCTGCCGGGCGACTCCCTGCTGTTCACGGCCGGTCTGCTGATCGCCTCGAAGGAACTGGACTTCCCGCTGTGGTCGGCGATCGTCCTGATCTGCGTCGCCGCGATCCTCGGCGACCAAGCCGGCTACATGTTCGGCAAGAAGGTCGGTCCGTCGCTGTTCACGCGCCCGGACTCCCGCTTCTTCAAGCAGGAGAACGTCACCAAGGCGCACGAGTTCTTCGAGAAGTACGGCCCGAAGTCGCTGGTCCTGGCCCGGTTCGTGCCCATCGTGCGCACGTTCACGCCGATCATCGCGGGCGTCAGCGGCATGCGGTACCGCTCGTTCCTGATCTTCAACGTCGTCGGCGGCATCCTGTGGGGCGCCGGTGTGACGCTGCTCGGGGCCTGGCTGGGCAACATCGACTTCGTCAAGAAGAACATCGAGGCGATCCTGATCCTGATCGTCTTCGTGTCGGTGCTCCCGATCATCATCGAGATCTGGCGGGCCCGCTCGAAGAACAAGCAGACCCCGGCCGAGGAGCCCCAGGCCCAGACCCAGACCCAGGCCCAGTACCAGCACCGGCCCGCGCAGCAGTACCGGCCGCCGGTGATGGACGACGCGACCACCCAGCTGCGCCGCATCCCCCCGGCCCACGAGGAGCAGGGGTACGGACAGCAGGGCGGCTACGGCGACCAGGGGTACGGGCAGCAGGGGTACGGCGACGACCAGGGCCACCCGGAGCAGCAGCAGTACGGGAATCAGCAGTACGGGAACCAGCAGCAGTACGGGAACCAGCAGCAGTACGGCAACGAGCAGTACGGACAGCAGCCGTACTACCAGGGGCATCGCCAGGACCAGGAGCCGTACCAGCCGCAGCACCCGCACCCGCAGCAGTACCCCTACAACCCGGGCCAGTAGCGCACCGCGCCTAGAAGCCCCGCGTCCGCTTCGCCGCCCGTCGTCCCCCGCCGGAGGCGCCGGGCAGGCGCAGGAACAGCCGGGAGATCTCCGAGCCCAGGTTGACGCCGATCGCGATGGCCATCGCCAGGGCCGCCGCCTTGGTCAGCGAGCCCAGACCGCTGTCGACGTCGTTCTGGGCGATGGACAGCAGCCCGAAGTACGTCGCCGAACCCGGCAGCAGCGGCCCGATCGCCGCGGTGGTGTACGGCAGGGCGCTCGCGTACCGGTAGCGGGACATCAGCTGCCCGAACAGCCCCACCAGCCCCGCCGCCACCGCCGTCGACGCGACCGGCGACAGCCCGCCCGCGTAGTGCATCGCGCCGTACACCGACCAGGCGACGCCACCGTTCACGGTCACGGCGAGGACGGTGGACCGTTCCTGCTGGAGCAGCACCGCGAAGGTCAGCGACAGCAGCATCGACGCGGCGATCTGGAGCAGCGGCCGTTCCTCGAGGTGCAGCGCCGCGTCGGGGTCGAGCTGCGCCCCCAGCTGGACGCCGAAGTACAGCGCCACCAGCACGCCCGCGACGATCCCGACGAAGAAGTACATGACCTCCAGCAGCCGGGCCGCCGCGGTGATGTAGAAGCCGGTCAGGCCGTCCTGCACGCCCGCCACCAGCGCCCGCCCCGGCAGCAGCGCGAACAGCCCGCCGGTGATGACCGCGGACGCCTTCACGTCGACGTGCGCGAGCGTCAGCGCGACCCCGATCGCGGCGGGCGGCATCGCGGCCACCGTGAACTGGTAGAACTCCGGCAGCCCGCGCCCCGCGCACAGCCACGCCAGCCGGTCGCCGAGCATCGCCCCCAGCGCGGCGGCGAAGAACACGATCGCGTCGCCGCCGACCAGGATCGAGGCCGCGCCCGCCAGGAGCCCGCTCGCGGAGGTGAGGACCCAGGTGGGGTAGGGGTGGCGGTTGCGGCGGATCTCGGCGAGGCGGCGGTAGGCCTCCTCCAGGGAGAGGTGGGTCTCCGGATCGCTGAGGTCGTCCACCAGCCGGAAGACGGCCGCGAGCCGGGTGTAGTCGGTGCCGCGCCGCCGGACCGTCCGGGAGGCGGTGACCGGGTCGTCCACCAGGGACGGCTGGTAGGAGATCGACAGCAGGGTGAAGGTGACGTTGGGCTCGCAGCGGTCCAGGCCGTAGGAGCGGCACACCGCGAACATCGCGGCCTCCACGTCCTCGGCGCCCTCGCCGCCCGCCAGCAGCAGCTCGCCGATGCGCAGGGTCAGGTCGAGGACGCGCGGGACGGCCGGGCCGCCCTCCTCCGCCTTCTGCACCGGCTCCGGCGCGGGCCGCTCGGCCACCGGCATGCGCAGCATCGTGCGCATGCGGTCCTGCCAGGGCAGGTCCTTGGTGAGGCTGACGGCCGGTATGCCGCCGGCCGGGGTGAACGCGGGCGGCGCGCCGCGCGTGCCGTACGTGCTCGGCGGGGTGAACGCCGACCCCTCGGCCTCGGCGCCCGGCGGCTGCGGGACGTCCAGTCCTTCCGGGAGCGCGAACTCCGAAGTGGTCTCCGGCTCGCCGCCGGCCCTGGGCACGGCCAGCCCTTCGGGGACCGCGAACTCGGAGGTGATCTCCGACTCGGACTCGTATGACCCGGAGTCGTACGGCCCGGAGTCGTACGGCCCGGACCGGGATGCGTTCGACCCGGTCCCGAACCTGCCGCGCGCCTCGTCCGACGGCGGCTTGCGGTCCTCCGCATCCGTCGCATCCGTCACTGCGCAACGCTCCCTGAACGACACCTTCCGTGGCTGTCAGTATGCGCGGGATGCGCGCGGACATGCCGGAACGGGCCGCACGCGCGCGTGCGGCCCGTTCCGAGGCGGGCCCGGAATCAGAAGATCAGGGCTCAGTGGCCGCCCTGCTCCTTGAAGCGCTTGTAGGACCGCTCGATCTCCGCCTCGGCGTCGGTCCGGCCGACCCAGTTGGCGCCCTCGACGGACTTGCCGGGCTCCAGGTCCTTGTAGACCTCGAAGAAGTGCTGGATCTCCAGGCGGTCGAACTCCGAGACGTGGTGGATGTCCCGCAGGTGCTCCACGCGCGGGTCGTGCGCCGGGACGCACAGCAGCTTGTCGTCGCCGCCGGCCTCGTCCGTCATGCGGAACATGCCGATCGCACGGCACTGGATGAGGCAGCCGGGGAAGGTCGGCTCGTCCAGGATGACCAGGGCGTCCAGCGGGTCGCCGTCCTCGCCGAGGGTGTTCTCGACGAATCCGTAGTCGGCCGGGTAGCTGGTCGACGTGAACAGGCGGCGGTCCAGGCGGATACGACCGGTCTCGTGGTCCACCTCGTACTTGTTCCGCGAACCCTTCGGAATCTCGATCGTGACGTCGAACTCCACCGGTGGCTCCTCCATGATCAACACACAGTTCTGGTGGTTAAGTGTCCCTCACGCAGGAGTGTGATCGCGAAAGGGGCTGGTGCTGGTGGTCGAGCTGAGGCCTTGGCGAGCCGCGGGACCGCATGTGACGCGGATCGCGAACGCCGTACGCCCCCGTCTCGCCCGGGCCGCATCGGCCGCCCGGCCGCGGGTCGCGCGGCTGGCGTCGGGTGCGTCGTCGCAGGTCGGACGCGCCCTCGGGGCGAAGACCGGGACGTACACCGCAGTCGCCGCCACCGCCGGGCTCGCGCTGGCCGCCGGTGCGGTGACCGCCGCGGGCCCTTGGGACTCCACCGGCCAGCGTACGGCGGAGCGGGAACGCGCCGTCGCCCTTGCGCCGCCGCGTGGCGCAGATCACGTCGACGGGCCGGGGAGGGCGGGCGCGCCGCGGCCCGCGCCGAGCGCCGGGCCGGTGCTGACCGGGCTCGGGGGCGCTACGAGCGTGGCGCGGTCGGCGCCGGACGGCAGGTCCTTCGCCGAGGTCCTCGACCCGCTCCTGAACGTCCCCGCACTGGGCGCGCGCCGTGGCGCGTCGGTCGTGGACCTGTCCACCGGCAGGACGCTGTACGGCGCCGGCGCCGACGCGGCCCTCACGCCCGCCTCGACCACGAAGATCGCCACGGCCGTCGCCGCGCTGTCCGCCCTCGGCCCCGACCACCGCCTCACCACCCGCGCCGCCTACGAGCCCGACACCAAGGAACTCGTCCTCGTCGGCGGCGGCGACCCGACCCTCACGGCACGCGAGCGCGCCCAGGGCCTCGCGAGCCTGCGCACCCTCGCCGCGCGAACGGCGTCCGCCCTGAAGGATCGGGGCGTACGCCGGGTCACGCTCTCGTACGACACCACGCTCTACGCAGGGCCCGAGCTTCACCCGATCGGTGTGAACGAGAACCTCGCCCCCGTCACCGCCCTGATGGCCGACGAGGCTCGCACCGACGACTCCTCCAGTGGCCCGGTGCCCCGTGTCCCGGACCCGGCGGCGGACGCCACCCGCACGTTCGCCGGCCTCCTCAAGGCCCACGGCGTGCACACCACGCCCCCGGGCCCCTCCAAGGCGACCGATCGCGCCGACACCCTGGCGAGCGTCTCCTCGCCGCCCGTCTCCGCCCTGGTCGAGCGGATGCTGACGAACAGCGACAACGACATCGCCGAGGCCCTCTTCCGGCACGTCGCCCGCGCCTCCGGCGAGAGCGCCGACTTCGCCGGCGGCAGCCGCGCGGTCACCGCCCGCCTCAAGGAGCTGGGCGTGCCGCTCAAGGGCGCCGCCCTCCACGACGGCAGCGGCCTGAACCGCGACAACCGCCTGTCGGCCGGCCTCCTCACCGCCCTGCTCGCCGAGGCCGCCGACCCCGACCGCCCCGCCCTGCGCGCCACCCTCACCGGGCTGCCCGTGGCCGGGTTCACCGGCACCCTGTCGGGCCGCTACACCGAGGGCGCGGCCGGCGTCGTACGCGCCAAGACAGGCACTCTGAGGGGCGTCAACACCCTCGCCGGAACCGTCGTCGACACCGACGGGCGCCTGCTGGCCTTCGCCTTCCTCGCTTCGGAGACCCCCGAGGCGACGGCGGCCCAGACGGCCCTGGACACCACGGCGACCGCCCTGTCGGTCTGCGGCTGCCGCTGACCCCCGGGGGGCTTCGGTCG
Source organism: Streptomyces sp. NPDC046379 (assembly GCF_055587785.1). NCBI lineage: Bacteria > Bacillati > Actinomycetota > Actinomycetes > Kitasatosporales > Streptomycetaceae > Streptomyces > Streptomyces sp. NPDC046379. Next base: position 63,703 of record NZ_JBVJFP010000024.1, on the reverse strand, counting down.
TCCTGACCGGCCTCGCCCGCGGGCCGCCCGTCCGTCCCCGGCCCGTGCGGCCTGCCCCCCGCCGCGGGGCTCACGTACGGTTGACGCATGACGAGCATCGGTGGTGCCGCTTCTTCTGGGATGGTCGACTGGAACCTCGCGGTGGCGACCGCGACCCGGCTGGTGCGCCCGGGGCCCGAGGTCAGCCGCGACGAGGCGCGGGCCGTCGTCGCCGAACTGCGCCGGCACGCCAAGGCCTCCGAGGAACACGTCCGCGCGTTCACGCTGCTGGGGACCGAGGAGACCCACGACACCCCGGTCCTGGTCGTCGACCGGCCCGGCTGGGTGCGGGCCAACGTCGCCGGGTTCCGCGAGCTGCTCAAACCGCTGCTCGACAAGATGCAGGAACGGCGCGGCAGCACCCCGGGCGGCGCGGTGCTCGGCGCCGTCGGCGGCAAGGTCACCGGCGTCGAACTGGGCATGCTGCTGTCCTTCCTGTCCTCCCGCGTCCTCGGCCAGTACGAGACCTTCGCCCCCGCCGCCCGCGACCTCCCCGCCGGCGCCGACGGCGGCGGCCGGCTCCTGCTCGTCGCCCCGAACATCGTCCACGTCGAACGCGAACTCGACGTCGATCCGCACGACTTCCGCCTGTGGGTGTGCCTGCACGAGGAGACGCACCGCACCCAGTTCACCGCCGTCCCCTGGCTGCGCGACCACCTCCAGGGCGAAATCCAGTCGTTCCTCGCGGAGACCGACGTCGACCCGATGACCGTCCTCGAACGCGTCCGGGAGGCCGCGCAGACCCTCGCCGGCGGCCGGCCCGAGGGCGAGGAGGGCGACGCCGGCGACGGCGGCCGCTCCCTGGTCGAACTCGTGCAGACACCGGCCCAGCGCGAGATCCTCGGCCGCCTCACCGCCGTGATGTCCCTTCTGGAGGGCCACGCCGACTTCGTGATGGACGGCGTCGGCCCGCAGGTCGTGCCGAGCGTCCAGGAGATCCGGGAGAAGTTCCAGCAGCGCCGTGCCAAGGGCGCCTCCCGCCTCGACCTCGCCCTGCGCAAGCTGCTCGGCCTGGACGCCAAGCTCCGCCAGTACCGGGACGGCGAACGGTTCGTGCGCGCCGTCGTCGAGGAGGCCGGCATGGACGGCTTCAACCGCGTCTGGACCTCCCCGAACACCCTCCCCACCAAGGCGGAGATCGCCAAACCGGCGGACTGGATCGCGCGGGTGCACCGCAAGAGCGAGTCGTGAACCGGGGTGGCAGTCGTGCACCGTATCCGGCCGACGGCAGGCGAACGCCCCCTCAATCACCCGTCCGAGGGACCGTAAGCCATGCGTAGGCGTGCAATGCTCGGGGAACGGCCCGGTTCTGTCACCATCTACACACTCTGAGTGACCGAACCTCGGGCTCACCCCCCGAACCTTCATGAAGGGAACCGGACATGGGTCCCCATCCTGCGGTCGCGGCGATACGCCTGGCGGTCCGCCGCGTCCTCCACGACATCCTCACCGGACAACACCCCCACCCCTCGCAGGGCCCGCTCGTCCTCGCCGCCTGCTCCGGCGGGGCCGACTCCATGGCCCTCGCCTCCGCGCTCGCCTTCGAGGCCCCCAAGCTCGGCATCCGCGCCGGCGGCGTCACCGTCGACCACGGTCTGCAGTCCGGCTCGGACCAGCGCGCAGCCGAGGTCGTCCAGCGCCTGCGCGAACTCGGCCTCGACCCGGTCGAGTCCGCCGCGGTGACCGTCGGCCGCGACGGCGGCCCCGAAGCCGCCGCCCGCGACGCCCGCTACGCCGCCCTGGACGACGCCGCCGACCGCCACGGCGCCACCGCCGTGCTGCTCGGGCACACCCGCGACGACCAGGCCGAGACCGTGCTGCTCGGTCTCGCCCGCGGCTCCGGCATCCGCTCCCTGTCGGGAATGGCCGCGGTCTCGGGGGCCGGCGGCCGTTACCGCCGTCCCTTCCTCCAGCTCGACCGCCAGACCGCCCGCAAGGCCTGCATGGTCCAGTCCCTGCCGGTCTGGGACGACCCCCACAACGCCGACCCCGCCTACACCCGCTCCCGGCTGCGCCACGAAGGGCTCCCGGCCCTGGAGAAGGCGCTCGGCAAGGGCGTGGTCGAGGCCCTCGCCCGTACGGCCCAGCTCTCCAGGGACGACGCCGACGCCCTCGACACCTGGGCCGGCCAGGCCGAGGCCACCGTCCGGGACGCGGCCGGCCGCCTGGAGTGCGCCAAGCTCTACGCCCTGCCGCCCGCCGTACGCCGCCGCATCCTGCGCAGGGCCGCCATCGAGGCCGGCGCCCCGGCCGGATCGCTGTTCGCGCGGCACATCGAGGAGGTCGACCGGCTGATCACCGGCTGGCGCGGCCAGGGGGCCATCAACCTCCCCGGCCGAGTCGTCGCCCAGCGCCAGGGTGGCAGACTGGTGATTCGGCAAGGCTGACTCCGGACGTCCCGCCGGCCCGCTCGCGCGGGCCACGGACCTCCGGACGGCCGGTGGGACGGGACGACCGAAAGTGATGCGGGTGGACGCGAAAGACATGGGTGCCGACCTCAAGCAGGTGCTCATCACCAAGGAAGAGATCGACGCGAAGCTGGCGGAGCTGGCCGCGAAGATCGACGCGGAGTACGAGGGCAAGGACCTGCTGATCGTCGGCGTGCTCAAGGGCGCGGTGATGGTCATGGCCGACCTCGCCCGGGCGCTGTCCACCCCCGTCACCATGGACTGGATGGCCGTCTCCTCCTACGGCGCCGGCACCCAGTCCTCCGGCGTCGTGCGGATCCTCAAGGACCTCGACACCGACATCAAGGGCAAGCACGTCCTGATCGTCGAGGACATCATCGACTCCGGTCTGACCCTGTCCTGGCTGATCTCCAACCTCGGCTCCCGCGAGCCGGCGTCGCTGAAGGTGTGCACCCTGCTGCGCAAGCCGGACGCCGCGAAGGTCGCCATCGACGTGGAGTGGGTCGGCTTCGACATCCCCAACGAGTTCGTCGTCGGCTACGGCCTCGACTACGCCGAGAAGTACCGGAATCTGCCGTTCGTCGGTACGCTCGCGCCCCACGTGTACGGCGGCTGACCGGCGGCTGAGCCACAAGAGCGGCCGTTGCGGGACGATCGGGAACCCCGGCGGGTCCCGCGCCGTTGGAGCATGCAGACGGGTTCGCCAGCATTCCCGTGCGGCTTCGGACGGCGATGCTGGGGTACCGTCAGAAGAACTGTCTTATCAAACTCACTATGGCAGGAGGGACGGGGCGGCACCGCTCCGTATGGATGGACGTGAAGCGATACTTCCGTGGGCCGGTCATGTGGATCGTGCTGGCCGTCCTTGCCGTGGTCGTGTTGATGCAGGTCGTCGGCTCGTCCGGCGGCTACAAGACGGTGGACACCGGCCAGGTCGTCCAGGCGATCAATGACAACAAGGTCGAGTCGGCCAAGCTGACCACCGGCGACGAGCAGACGGTCAAGCTCCAGCTCAAGGACGGCGTAGAGGTCGAGGGCAGCTCGAAGATCCAGGCGAGCTACATCGGCGACCAGGGCGTGACCATCGCCAACACGCTGCAGACCAAGTACCAGGACAAGCAGATCCCGGACGGCTACACCGTCTCGCCGTCCAAGCAGAACCCGTTCGTCGGGATCCTGCTCTCCCTGCTGCCCTTCGTCCTGATCGTGGTCGTGTTCCTGTTCCTGATGAATCAGATGCAGGGCGGCGGCTCCCGAGTGATGAACTTCGGGAAGTCCAAGGCCAAGCTGATCACCAAGGACACCCCCAAGACGACGTTCTCCGACGTCGCCGGCGCGGACGAGGCCGTCGAGGAGCTCCAGGAGATCAAGGAGTTCCTCCAGGAGCCGGCCAAGTTCCAGGCCGTCGGCGCCAAGATTCCCAAGGGCGTGCTGCTCTACGGGCCTCCCGGCACCGGCAAGACCCTGCTCGCGCGGGCCGTCGCCGGCGAGGCGGGCGTGCCGTTCTACTCGATCTCCGGCTCCGACTTCGTCGAGATGTTCGTCGGCGTCGGTGCCTCCCGGGTCCGTGACCTGTTCGAGCAGGCCAAGGCCAACGCCCCCGCCATCGTCTTCGTGGACGAGATCGACGCGGTCGGCCGCCACCGCGGCGCCGGCCTCGGCGGCGGTCACGACGAGCGCGAGCAGACGCTGAACCAGCTGCTCGTCGAGATGGACGGCTTCGACGTGAAGGGCGGCGTCATCCTGATCGCCGCCACCAACCGGCCCGACATCCTCGACCCGGCGCTGCTGCGCCCCGGCCGCTTCGACCGCCAGATCGCCGTCGACCGCCCGGACATGCAGGGCCGGCTGGAGATCCTCAAGGTCCACCAGAAGGGCAAGCCGGTCGCGCCCGACGTCGACCTGTCGGCCGTCGCCCGGCGCACGCCCGGCATGACCGGCGCCGACCTGGCCAACGTGCTGAACGAGGCCGCGCTGCTGACGGCCCGCAGCGACAAGAAGCTGGTCGACAACAAGATGCTGGACGAGGCGATCGACCGCGTCGTGGCGGGCCCGCAGAAGCGGACCCGGATCATGTCCGACAAGGAGAAGAAGATCACCGCGTACCACGAGGGCGGACACGCCCTGGTCGCGGCGGCCTCCCCGAACTCCGACCCGGTCCACAAGATCACGATCCTGTCCCGCGGCCGCGCCCTCGGCTACACGATGGTGCTGCCCGACGAGGACAAGTACTCCACGACCCGCAACGAGATGCTCGACCAGCTGGCCTACATGCTGGGCGGGCGCGCGGCCGAGGAACTGGTCTTCCACGACCCGACCACCGGCGCCGCCAACGACATCGAGAAGGCCACCAACCTGGCCCGCGCGATGGTCACGCAGTACGGCATGACGGAGCGGCTGGGCGCCATCAAGTTCGGCGGCGACAACAGCGAGCCGTTCCTCGGGCGTGAGATGGCCCACCAGCGCGACTACTCGGAAGAGGTCGCCGCGCTCGTCGACGAAGAGGTCAAGAAGCTCATCGAGACGGCGCACAACGAGGCCTGGGAGATCCTGGTCGAGAACCGCGACGTCCTCGACAACCTCGTCCTCGCCCTGCTGGAGAAGGAGACGCTGGGCAAGGAGGAGATCGCCGAGATCTTCGCCACCATCGTCAAGCGCCCGCCGCGTCCCGCGTGGACCGGCTCCTCGCGGCGCACGCCGTCCACCCGCCCGCCGGTGCTCTCCCCCAAGGAGCTGGCACTGACGAACGGCGCCAACGGCGCGACGGCGGCGATCACCGCGAAGAGCACGGCGACGGAGCCCGCCCCGTCCGCCGAGCGCACTCCGGAGGAGCGCCCGGAAAGCTGACCGGAGAGCTGGTCCAGCCCGGAATGGATGCCGCGTCCCCCAGGTTCTAGCCTGGGGGACGCGGCGTTTTCGCATGTCCGCAGCCATGAGACACAGGAACGAGGCATCAGATGACCGACCCCGTCACGCTGGACGGCGAGGGCCAGATCGGCCAGTTCGACGAGAAGCGGGCCGAGAACGCCGTTCGCGAACTCCTGATCGCGGTCGGCGAGGACCCGGACCGCGAGGGGCTCAGGGAGACGCCGGCACGGGTGGCGCGGGCGTACAAGGAGATATTCGCCGGTCTGTGGCAGAAGCCCGAGGACGTCCTGACGACGACGTTCGACATCGGGCACGACGAGATGGTCCTGGTGCGGGACATCGAGGTGTACAGCACCTGCGAACACCATCTGGTGCCGTTCCGCGGGGTCGCCCACGTCGGCTACATCCCGGCGACGACCGGGAAGATCACCGGCCTGTCGAAGCTGGCCCGGCTGGTGGACGTGTACGCCCGCCGGCCTCAGGTGCAGGAACGTCTCACTACGCAGATCGCCGATTCCCTGATGGAGATCCTGGAGCCGCGGGGCGTGATCGTCGTCGTGGAGTGCGAGCACATGTGCATGTCGATGCGCGGCATCCGCAAGCCCGGCGCCAAGACCCTCACGTCCGCGGTGCGCGGTCAGCTGAGGGACGCGGCCACCCGCAACGAGGCCATGAGCCTGATCATGGCCCGCTGACCTTCGGGGATCACGCCGCCGGAGCGGTGCCCGGGGTGTTGGGGTCGTCGTCCTCCGGGAGCTTGCACACGCGCTCCAGGAAGATCGCCGCCGCTATGACCGCGATGCCGGCCACCACCGAGGCGCCCGCGTAGACGGCCTGGTCGCGGCGGGCGGGGATGTCGAGCAGTTCCAGCAGGAAGACGCCCGTGCCGCCGTACATGCCGGCGACCAGAGCGGCGACCAGGGCGCTGGCCTGGCCGAAGACCACCGCGCGGGCCGCCATCAGCGGGTCGACGCCCTTGGCGCCGGGGCGGCGTTCGCGCTGGGCTCTCAGGCGGGCGCGCAGGGACAGCGCGGTGGCGAGCAGCACCACGGCGATCAGGGCCAGGACGACGGGGGCGGCCAGGGGCACGCCGGGGAGCGTCCCCACCGAGTTCCACAGGCGTGCGCCCGCCCAGGACAGCACCCCCGCGACGACGAACACCCCGGCCAGCAGCCCGATGCGCAGTTCTCTCACGGTGTTCCTTCGCTCCCCGGCCGTCCCAGTGGTCGTCTGACCTTAACGACTACTCGGGCAGCCGGAGTTCCAGGTCGGCGCGCGGCGTGACGCCTTCGCGGGTGACGGCGCCCAGCAGATCGGCCACGGCGCCCCGGCCGGGCAGGCCAGCCTCGGGGTCCACGTCGTGCCAGGGGGCGAGGACGAAGGCGCGTTCGTGGGCGCGCGGGTGGGGCAGGGTGAGGTGCGGATCGTCGGAGACGACGTCGGCGTAGGCGACGATGTCCACGTCGAGGGTCCGCGGACCCCAGCGCTCGTCGCGGACCCGGTGGAAGGCCTCCTCGACGGCGTGCGCCCGCTCCAGCAGCGACGACGGCGGCAGGGTGGTTCGGAGCACCACGACCGCGTTGAAGTACGACGGCTGGCTGCCGGGCTCGACGCCCCACGGCTCGGTCTCGTACACCGGGGAGACCGCCTTGACGCGCACGCCGGGCGTGTCCTCCAGGGCGTCGACGGCCCCCTGGAGGTTCTCCAGCCGGTTGCCCAGGTTGGAGCCGATGGAGATCACGGCCCGCCGGGGGTCGTGCAGGGTGGTGTCGGCGGCGTCGACCTGCTCCACGACGGAGGCGGGCACCGGCTGGACGGTCGGGTCGGCGGGACCCTCGGCGAAGGACGCGGTCATGCTCGGCTCCGGGTGATGGTGACGGTGACGTCGTCGAAGGGGACCGTGATCGGCGCGTCCGGCTTGTGGACGCGGACCTCGACCTCCTGGACCGCCTCGTGCCGCAGGCAGGTGCGGGCGATGCGCTCGGCGAGCGTCTCGATGAGGTTGACGGGCTCGCCCTCGACGACGGCCACGACCTCCTCCGCCACGATGCCGTAGTGCACGGTCTTCGTCAGGTCGTCGTCGGCCGCCGCCGGCCGGGTGTCCAGGCCGAGGACCAGGTCCACGACGAAGATCTGGCCCTCCTCGCGCTCCTTGGGGAACACCCCGTGGTGCCCGCGGGCCTTGAGGCCGCTCAGCGCGACACGATCCACGCGAATCACTCCTGCAATCGTCGGTTGCGGCCGGCTCGTGCCGGATGCGGACGGCGCACCGGCCTCGGACGAATCTACCTGCGGGCACGGACAGAGCCGGGTCACGGGGCGGGGGCCCCGGCCGTGGCCGGGAGGGTTCACCGGGCGTTTCCCCCCGGGGAACCCGGCGGATCACGGGCCGGTGGCCGTCCACCCGCGTGTCCGGTCTCACAGGCGGCGTCTACCCGCTCAGGCGGGGGTCTCGTCGTCCTCTTCCCCGTCGGATTCGGTCAGTACCGGGGAGGCGTGGTGGGCCCAGAGCTTCCAGCCGTCGGGCGTGCGGCGGAACACGTTCGTGGCGACCACCAGCTGGCCGACGAGCGGGCCGGGCCCGTCGCCGTCCTCCGGCGCCGGGCCGCCGCTGAGGATGTTCTCCGTGCAGTTCACCAGGGCCGTGTCCCCGGTGACGGAGACGTGCACGTCGGTGAGGAAGAACTGGATGTAGTCGGTGTTCGCCATGATCAGCGCGTACGACCGGAGCACCTCGCCGCGGCCGGTGAGGACGGGCCAGCCGGGGTGGACGCAGGAGACCACGCCGGTGTCGGCGGGGTCGTGGTAGGTCTCGTCGACGCCGAGGTCGGCGGGGGTGAGCCAGAGGGAGGCCACCTCCTCGAAGTCGCCGCGTTCCAGCGCCTCGTAGAAGGCGGTGTTGGCGGCCTCCACCTGCTCGACGTCGGTGTGGGCGGCGCTCACGGGGTGCGCGCCTCCTCCACGGCGCGTGCGACGCGTACGGCGTCCGCGGTCGCGCGCACCTCGTGCACGCGCACGGCCCACGCCCCGGCGTGCGCCGCGAGGGCGGAGACGGCGGCCGTGGCGGCGTCGCGCTCCCGCGCGGGCGGTGGGGCGCCCTCGGGTCCGGCCAGGACCCGGCCGAGGAACCGTTTGCGGGAGGCGGCGACCAGCAGCGGCCGGCCGAGCGCCCGCAGCCGGTCCAGGTGGGCGAGCAGGGCGAGGTCGTGCTCGGCGCCCTTGGAGAAGCCGAGGCCCGGGTCGACCACGATCCGGTCGGGGGCGACGCCGCCCTCCAGTACGGCCTCCACGCGCGCGTGCAGCTCGTTCACGACCTCGGCGACGACGTCGTCGTAGACGCCCCGGACGTTGGCGCCCTCCAGGAGGCCGCGCCAGTGCATGACGACGAAGGGCGCCCCCGCCTCGGCGACGACCGGGACCATCGCGGGGTCGGCGAGGCCGCCGCTGACGTCGTTGACGAGGGCGGCGCCGGCGGCGAGGGCCCGCTCGGCGACGGAGGCGCGCATGGTGTCGACGGAGACGACGACGCCCTCGGAGGCCAGCCCGTGGACCACGGGAACGACCCGGCGCAGCTCCTCGTCCTCGTCGACGCGGGTGGCGCCGGGGCGGGTGGACTCGCCGCCGACGTCGACCAGGTCGGCGCCGCGCGCGACCAGGTCGAGGCCGTGCTTGACGGCGGCGGTCGTGTCGAACCAGCGGCCGCCGTCGGAGAAGGAATCGGGGGTCACGTTCACGACTCCCATGACCGCGCAGCGGTCCCACTCGGGGAGGCCCGCCACGCGCCCGCGTCCGCTCTGCTTGCTCATACGTTCAGCGTAGGCCCCCGGCGGCCGGCGGCCCGTCATCCGGGGGTGCGGCGGGCCGGGGCCCGAGGTCCGCGGGCGAACGCCGTGGAGTGGCCGTGTTTTTACCGTGCGGGGCACCAGGATTCGCCTACGCGCGGTAAGTTTCTGGCCATGCCACGTGGACGTCATCGCCATTCACCGCCTCTGCACAGGCTGCTGCCCCCGTCGGCGATCGCGGGCGTCTCCCTCGTCTGCGCGCTCGGTCCCTGGGTGTTCGCGGAGCCGATGGTGCTGCGCGGGCTGGCGGCGGCCGGCGCGGTGACGGCCGTCGTCGGCGCGGTCGTCATGCGTCACTGGGACACGCAGGCGGGCAAGCGGGTCGCCGATCTCACCCGCGCGCGGGCCAGTGACGAGTGGCGCTTCGAGGAACGCGTCGCCGAACTGGAGTCGGACCTCGAGGAGTCCCGCGAACTGCGGGCCAAGCTCGAGAAGCGGCTGCGGGCGAAGCGCTCGGAGCTGGCGGGGCTGCGCAACGAGCACGCGGCGCTGCTGCGCCGGTACGCCACGGCGGAGACGGAGCGCGCGAGCGCCCTGGAGGGCCGCCGGCTGCTGGAGATCGAGGCCACGGTGCCCGCGCGGGCGCTGCCCCCGGCACCGGTGCCGGCCCAGGCCCCGGCCCCCGAGGAGCGCCCCGAGGCGGCCGAGCCCGCGCAGGGGCTGCCCGCCCTGTCCTCCCCGGAGGGCGCTCGGCTGTTCCGGCGCGCCCAGGCCGCCCTGGCCCGGTTCGACGCCGACCGCGCTGCGGCCAAGGACGCGGCGGCGAAGGACGCCGTCAGGACCGCCGATGGACGTGCCGGGTCCCCGGACCCGGGCCCGGTCCCCGTGGGCGCCGATCGCGGCGCGCAGCCGGAGGCCGCGCGGGAGGACGAGGCGCAGGGGAAGTCCGAGGCGGCCGACGGGCAGGAGCACGCGGCCGCCGCCTCCACCCCGCCGCACGCTTCCGGTCACTTCACCGTGCCGACCGCGGTCGCGGTCGTCCCGGCCGCCGTGCCGGTACGGCGTCCGGCCGTCGAGGGCGGTTTCGACTTCTTCGGCGCCAAGGCCAAGGACGGCGGGACCGGCGCGCTGCGGGACGCCGTGCAGAACGAGGACCTCGCCGACGTCGTCGGCCGGGAGGCGCTCGACCTGCACGAGGCCGAGACCGAGGCGGAGTTCCGGCGGGCGGGCGAGGAGTCGCGCGGGGTCGGCCAGGTGATCGACCTGACGGCGCACGACGAGACGGAGCAGATCGACCTCCAGGGTCTGCGCAGCGCCGCCTCCTGAACTCGCGCGCGGCGGGCGCGTCCAGCCCGTCCAGCGGTCGGGTCGGGCGTCGTGGCGTCCGGTGCGGGGGCGTTCGGGCTGTGTCCGGAGGAGCCGTGCGGTTTCGTCGGTGTTCGTCGGGCGGGCCGTAGGGTCTGCCGGGCGGGCCGTAGGGGTCTGCCGGGTCCTGTGTCCGTGTGGAGTCGGCGGTGGGCGGGTTCAGGCCATCCAGCGGTCGGGTCGGGCGTCGTGGCGTCCGGTGCGGGAGCGTTCGGCCTGGGCCCACAGCAGCCGTGCGGCCTCGTCGGCGTCCCGCAGGCGGGCCGTGACGGTGCCGCCCGCTCCCGTGTCCACGTGGACGTCCGCGACGCCGCAGCGGCGCATCCAGGGCCCCTGGGTGAGCCGCACGCTCTGCACCTTGGCGTGCGGGACGAGGGCGAGGCTGCGGCGCAGCAGTCCGTGCCGGGCGGCGAACACGGCGTCCGTGGCGGTGAAGCCGTACCCCCGCCACCACAGCGGCACGCAACGGCGGGCGCGGCGCGGCGGCCGGGACAGTGCGGCCGGGGGCGGCACGGTCACCCCGGGCAGCACGTGCGCGACGACCGACTCGGCGATCTCGCGCGGGGCGACGGGCAGCAGCACGGAGTTGGACGATCCGGCCACGTCCAGCTCGACCCGCACCCAGCCGCGCCGGCGCCACAGCAGCGGCTCCACGATGCGCACGGTCTGCACCCGGCCCGGCGGCACCGTCTCGTGGGCACGGTCCAGCAGGCCGCGGTCGATGCGCAGCCCGTCCGGCGACTCGGCGACCGTCCAGTCGTACTCGGCGACGAACCTTCCCACGCTGCTCGCGCCGGCCGCGCCCAGCAGCGGCAGCGCCGTCGCGAGCACTGTCCACAGGCTGTGGGTGAGGAGCCACAGCACCGGCGGCACGACGAGCGCGGCGGCCAGGGTCCCCCAGGTCGCGCCGGTCAGCAGCAGGGACACGGCGAGGACACCGCCCGGTACGTGCAGCAGCCGCCGCGCGGGGGCCTCGCCGACCTCGTGGGCGGTCTCCGGGGCGAAGCCGGCCGCGCGGGCGAGGAGTTCGGCGCGCAGCGCACGGGCGTCTGCCTCGCCGAGGAAGGCGAGTTCGTCCTTGCGGTCGGCGCCCAGGACGTCGAGCCGGAGTTTCGCGACGCCCGCCACGCGCGCGAGCAGGGGGCGGGTGACGTCGACGGCCTGGAGGCGCTCCAGCCGGATGTGGGCGGTGCGGCGGAACACCAGGCCCGTGCGGATGCGCAGTTCGGTCCCGGTCACCGCGTAGTGGGTGAACCACCAGCTGAGGAAGCCGTACAGCGCGGCGCCCGGGACGAGCACCGCGAGGGCGAGGAGCAGGGTGGTCGTGGTCAGCTGGGAGAGCCGGCGCTGGGTGCCGTCCGGGTCGTGCAGCGCCCAGCCGAGGAACACGGCGACCGGCGCCCACGCCCGGCGCAGCGGGGTGACCGGGTGCAACCGCCGCTCGGTCACGCCCTCCGTGCGGCGCACGTCCGTGCCGGGCGTGGTCACAGCCCCGCCGATCGGGCCTCGCCCAGCTCGGTGAGCCGGTCGCGCAGCCGTTCCGCCTCGGCCGGGTCGAGGCCGGGGATGGTCGCGTCGGTCGCGGCGGCGGCCGTGTGCAACTGCACGCCGGCCAGCCCGAAGTGCCGCTCGACGGGGCCGGAGGTGACCTCGATCAGCTGCATCCGTCCGTACGGCACCACCGTCGTCGTCCGCCACAGCACACCGCGGCTGATCAGCAGGTCGTCGGCGCGTTCGGCGTACCGCCAGGAGCGCCAGTTGCGGCCGAGGAGGACCCAGCCCCACGCCATCGCCGCCAGCGGCGCCAGCGCGCACGCGGCCCACGCCGGGCCGGCCAGCAGCCCAGGCAGCAGGCCCGCGGCGAGGGCGGGCACGCCGAGCCAGACCACCAGCAGCAGCCGCCGCATCCGCAGCAGCCCCGGCGGCAGTCCCCGCCACGCCGGCTGTATCCCCGCCTCCGTACCGTCGCGTACGCTCCCCGTCTCCATACGGCCAGCGTACGTAGGGGAGACTGGGGCCATGACTCCTACGACGGAGACCACGGTCGGAATCGGCGGCGCGGCGGAGAGCACCGACATGGTGCTCAACATCGGCCCGCAGCACCCGTCCACGCACGGCGTGCTGCGGCTGAGGCTGCTCCTGGACGGCGAGCGCATCACGAGCGCGGAGCCGGTGATCGGCTACATGCACCGGGGCGCGGAGAAGCTGTTCGAGGCGCGGGACTACCGGCAGATCATCATGCTGGCCAACCGTCACGACTGGCTCTCGGCGTTCTCCAACGAGCTGGGCGTGGTCCTCGGGGTGGAGCGCATGCTCGGCATGGAGGTGCCGGAGCGGGCGGTGTGGACGCGCACGCTGCTGGCCGAGCTGAACCGCGTGCTCAGCCACCTGATGTTCCTCGGCTCCTATCCGCTGGAGCTGGGCGGGATCACGCCGATGTTCTACGCGTTCCGGGAGCGCGAGGTCCTGCAGAACGTGATGGAGGAGGTCTCCGGCGGGCGCATGCACTACATGTTCAACCGGGTCGGCGGCCTCAAGGAGGACCTCCCGGCCGGCTGGACGGCACGCGCGCGTGCAGCCGTCGCCGACGTGCGCTCGCGCATGGACGTGTTCGACGACCTGGTGCTCGGCAACGAGATCTTCCGGGGGCGCACGCGGGGCGTGGGCGCGCTCGCGCCGGAGACCGTGCACGCCTACGGGGTGAGCGGGCCGATCGCGCGGGCCTCGGGCGTCGACTTCGACCTGCGCCGCGACGAGCCGTATCTCGCCTACGGGGAGCTCCAGGACACCCTGAAGGTGGTGACCCGGACGGAGGGCGACTGCCTGGCCCGGTTCGAGTGCCTGCTGGGGCAGACGCACAACGCCCTCGACCTCGCCGACGCCTGTCTGGACCGGATCGCCGAGCTGCCGCCGGGGCCGGTCAACCAGCGGTTGCCGAAGGTGCTCAAGGCGCCCGAGGGGCACACGTACGCCTGGACCGAGAACCCGCTGGGGATCAACGGCTACTACCTCGTCAGCAAGGGCGACAAGACGCCGTACCGGCTGAAGCTGCGCTCGGCCTCGTACAACAACATCCAGGCCCTCACCGAGCTGCTGCCGGGGACGCTGGTGGCGGACATGGTGGCGATCCTGGGGTCGATGTTCTTCGTGGTGGGGGACATCGACAAGTAGCCGCCGGTCCGCCGGTTCACAGGAGGGCCGGGACGCCGGCCGGCTGGACCAGCCAGCCGAAGTCGCCCAGCCCGCCGGTCGCCGTCAGTTCGGCGGCCTCGCCGGCGCTCGCGAGGGCGCGCACATAGCCGGCGGGGTCGGTGGAGGCGAGCGCGAGCGGAGGGCGTGCGCCGGTGATGCCGAGGGCGTGCAGGGCGTCGCGCTGCCGCAGCAGGCGCCCGCCGGGCAGGGCACAGGCGTCCAGGGCGACGTGCGCGGTGATGTCGCAGGTCCCGTCCGGCACGGGCGCCGTCTCGCGCCCCGCGCGGAAGCCGGTGAGCGTTCCGAACGGGGGGCGCGCGTCCGCCGTGTGGGCGTAGTCCACGGCGACGGCCAGCCCGCGCTGCACCCGCGCGACGACCGACGCCCACGCCTCGTCCCGGGGCAGCCCGATCTCCGCCCGCAGCCCCTCCTCGGCCGGCAGCGGCCACCACCGCGCGAGCCAGTCCGCCTCGGCGCCCGACACCGCGTCGCCGAGCCGTTCGGACCCGTCGTCGGCCACGAGGACCACCCGCGCGGTGCCCGCGGGGTCCACCTCCGCCACCTCCACGGGCACGTTGTCCAGCCACTCGTTGGCGAACAGCAGCCCCGTGACGGTCCGAGGCGGCTCGGCCAGCCACATCACGCGGGGATCGAGCCCCGGCGGACGCGCGGCGATCTCCACGGCGTACGCGCGCGTCCGGGCCGCCACGCCGGCGGGCAGCGCGGCGAGCACGCCGGCGACGAGTTCCCCCCGGCCCGCCGCCATGTCCACGAAGTCCAGCGCGGCCGGCCGGCCCAGCGCCTCGTCGACCCGCTCCAGCAGCCGCGCCACGGCCGCCGCGAACAAGGGCGAGGCGTGCACGGACGTGCGGAAGTGACCCGCGGGGCCCTCGGGGCGGCGGTAGAAGCCGCCCGGCCCGTACAGCGCGTCCTCGGCGGCCGCCCGCCAGCCGCGCCACTCCCGCCTCCGCGTCGTCTCGTTCGTCACAGCGTCAGGCTAGGCGCACTGGCGAGCGGCACCTCCACCTTGCGGAGTACGCCGGGGCCCCGCGGATCGGTCCTCCGGTTGACTCCCGCACGCATCCGGCTTCCCTACGCTGGGTTACGTGCAACGCCTCTACGACTTCCTCCGCAACCACCCGACGTGGGTCGACGGCTTCTTCGCCCTCGTCCTGTTCGGGATCTCCGTCGCGGGCGGAACGGTGAGGCAGGAGGAGACGGGGACCGACCTGCCCGTCCTGCTCGTCCCGGTGACGCTGCTGCTGTGCCTGGTGGTCGTGCTGCGCCGCCGTATGCCGGAGAGGATGCTGGTGCTGGCGGCCTGTGTGGGCGTGCTCCAGCTCGCCCTGGACGTGGCGACCACGGCCGCCGACTTCGCCATGCTGGTGATCATCTACACCGTGGCCGCCAACGGCGACCGCTGGGCGTCCCGGTTCGCCCTGATAGGCGGCCTGTGCGCGGCGCCCCTGGCCCAGCTGCGCTGGCCGGAGGACGCGACGGGCGCCCTCGGCAACGTCGCCATCGCGATCTTCCAGACCGTCCCCTTCGCGCTGGCCTGGGTCCTGGGCGACTCCGTCCGCACCCGCCGCGCCTACTTCGCCCAGCTGGAGGAGCGCGCGGCCCGGCTGGAGACGGAGCGCGAGGCGCAGGCCAAGGTGGCGGTGGCCGCCGAGCGCGCGCGGATCGCCCGCGAGCTGCACGACGTCGTCGCGCACAACGTGTCCGTCATGGTGGTGCAGGCCGACGGCGCCGCCTACGTCCTCGACTCCTCGCCGGACCAGGCGCGCAAGGCCCTGGAGACCATCTCCTCCACCGGCCGGCAGGCCCTCGCCGAGATGCGCCGGCTGCTGGGCGTGCTGCGCACCGGCGAGCACCAGGAGAGCGGGGAGTACGTCCCGCAGCCCGACGTCGAGCAGATCAAGGACCTCGTGGAGCAGTGCCGCGACGCCGGACTGCCCGTGGACTTCCGCGTGGAGGGCACGCCGCGCCCCCTGCCGAGCGGCGTGGAGCTGACCGCGTACCGCATCGTGCAGGAGGCGCTCACCAACACCCGCAAGCACGGCGGGCCCAACGCGGGCGCCAGCGTGCGCCTGGTCTACTTCGACGACGGCCTCGGCCTGCTCGTGGAGGACGACGGCAAGGGTGCGCCGCACGAGCTGTACGAGGAGGGCGGCGTCGACGGCCGGGGCCACGGCCTGATCGGCATGCGCGAGCGGGTCGGCATGGTCGGCGGCACGCTGGACGCGGGCCCGCGTCCGGGCGGAGGATTCCGGATCAGTGCCCTGCTCCCGCTGAAACCCGCGCACTGACGCCGACGCATGTCCCCCGTTGACACCTGTCACACCGCCTGCGCCACCCCAGCCACCCCCTGCGCCACCCCAGCCACCCCCTGCGCCACCCCAGTCGCCTCGCCCTGCGACACCCCGCCCGGGCCCGACGTACGGCCCGCCCCGACACGGAAGAGGACCCGATGACGATCCGCGTGATGCTCGTCGACGACCAGGTGCTGCTGCGCACCGGGTTCCGGATGGTGCTCGCCGCCCAGCCGGACATGGAGGTCGTCGCGGAGGCGGGCGACGGCGTCGAGGCCCTCCAGGTGCTGCGTGCGACCGACGTCGACGTGGTCCTGATGGACGTGCGCATGCCGAAGCTGGACGGCGTGGAGGCCACCCGCCGCATCTGCGCCGACGACGATCCGCCCAAGGTGCTCATCCTGACCACCTTCGACCTGGACGAGTACGCCTTCTCGGCGCTCAAGGCCGGCGCCTCCGGCTTCATGCTCAAGGACGTGCCGCCCGGCGAGCTGCTCGCCGCCATCCGTTCGGTGCACAGCGGCGACGCCGTCGTGGCCCCCTCCACGACCCGGCGCCTGCTCGACCGGTTCGCGCCGATGCTGCCCAGCAGCGGCGGGGAGCCCCGCCACAAGGAGCTGGAGCGGCTCACCGAACGCGAGCGCGAGGTCATGGTGCTGGTCGCGCAGGGGCTGTCCAACGGGGAGATCGCGGCGCGTCTGGTGCTGTCCGAGGCGACGGTCAAGACGCATGTGGGCCGGATCCTGACCAAGCTGGGGCTGCGGGACCGGGTGCAGGTGGTCGTCCTCGCCTACGAGACGGGGCTGGTGCGGGCCGGCGGGCGCGGCTGACGCGGCTGACCGGCGGGCGGCGCGCCGGTAGGGTCGGCGCATGCTCCTGTGGATCAACGGCCCCTTCGGGGGCGGCAAGACACAGACCGCACATGAGATCCGGCGCCGGCTGCCCGGCAGCGTCATCTGCGACCCCGAGCACGCCGGCTTCGGCCTGCGCCGCATGATGCCGCCCCGACTCCGCGGCGACTTCCAGGAACTGGCCTCCTGGCGGCAGGGCGTGGTCGAGGTGCTGGACATCGCCCTGACCCGGCACGACGGCGTGGTCATCGCGCCGATGACGGTCACCGACTCCGCCTGCTTCGCCGAGACCGTCGGCCGGCTGCGCGAACTGGGGCACGACGTACGGCATTTCACGCTGCTGGCCGAGCGCGAGACCGTGCTCAGGCGGCTGCGGGAGCGGAGCTTCGGGCACCTGCTCCAGTACGTCGGCGGGACGAACGCCTGGAAACGCCGGGAGAGCTGGGCCCTGCAGCAACTGGACCACTGCCTGGAGCGGCTGCGCGAGCCGGAGTTCGCCGAGCACCTGTGGACGGACCACACGACCGTGCCGAAGACCGCGGACCGCATCGCCGTCCTGGCCGGGCTGACCCTGCGGCCGAACACCGAGGGCGCGCTGCGCACCCGGCTGCGCCAGGCCCGCGTCGGGGCCCGGCACATCCGCTTCGACTGACCGGCCGGCCGTCTCCCCGACGGCCGCGGGCCGGCCTCCTTCGCGGGCGCGTCTCCTGCGGTCGGCTCTTCTATGGCTGCCTGTCCCAGGGCCGGCTTCCGGGGCCGGCTCTCCCACGGCCGGCTCTTTCTACGGCAGCCTGGCCGTGAAGTCCGCCACCGCCGCCCGCACGTCCCCGGCGGACCACTCCAGGCCCGCCGCGCGCACGTACACCTCCGTGAAAGCGATCCCCGGCGCCTTCGCATCCCACGCGTTGGCGAACAGCAGCGTGCCGGTCTCCTCGGCCGTACGGACCGCCGCCTCGGCGACGACGTCGGCGTCGAAGGGCAGCCAGACCTGGAACTCGTTGGTGTGCGGCACCTGCGGATGCACCCGCGTCCAGGGCAGCCCGGCCGCGGCGAAGCCCTCGCTCAGCGCGCGGGCCACCACGCGCGCCTGCCGCACGTAGTCCGGCAGCCTGGGCAGCTCCCGCTCCAGCCCGGCGAGCGCCGACAGCGCGGTCGGGAACTGCTGGAAGACCTGGCCGCCGTAGCGGTGCCGCCAGGCCCTGGACTGCTCGATCAGGGTCCTCGGGCCGGCCAGGGCCGCGCCGCCGAACCCGTCGAGGGACTTGTAGAACGACACGTAGACGCTGTCCGCCAGGCCCGCTATCTCGGCGAGGGGGCGGCCGAAGTGCTCGGTGGTCTCCCACAGGCGCGCGCCGTCGAAGTGCACCACGGCGTCACGCTCCCGCGCCGCCTCCACCACCTCGGTCAGCTCCGACCAGGAGGGCAGCACGAACCCGGCGTCCCGCAGCGGCAGCTCCAGCATCAGCGTCCCGAACGGCTCCTCGAATGCGCGTATCTCGGCGGCGGTCGGCAGTCGGGGCTCGCCGGTGACTCGGACCGGTCGCAGGCCGCTGACCAGGGTGAACGCGCCGCGTTCATGCACTTCGGGGTGGGCGAGGGCGTGCAGGGCGACGGTCGGGTCGCCGGTGCGGCCGGCCCAGCAGCGCAGGGCGACCTGCTGGGCCATCGTGCCGGTCGGGAAGAAGGCGGCGTCCTCGGTCCCGAGCAGTGCGGCGACCTTCTCCTCCAGGGCGGCGACGACGCCGTTGCCGTAGATGTCGGACCGCTCGTCCAGGTCGTACCACTCGCCGGCGGACTCCAGCAGCGTCAGGCGCTCGCGGAGCGTGCCGAACGCGCCGGGGCGTGCGAGGACCCGCGCACGCCGGTAGACGGCCTTGCGCCGCTCGAAGCGCCGCTTGCGCTCCTCGTCGAGCGACACCTGCTCCCGGTCTGGCGCCTGCGCCTGCTCCTGCTCCTGCTCGGCAGCCTGCTCCGGCACCGACCCCGGTGCAGCCTGCGACTCCGGTCCCTCCGCGCCCCGTTCGGCCATCTCGCTCATGGACCGGATCATGCCGTGCGCCGGCCCACCCGGGCAGCCGCTTTTCCCGCGCACAGGTCCCGCGCGGGGGCGTCGCATGCAGGTCGCCCGCGCGGGATGTGCGTTCCCCGCCCAGGATCGCGGTACGCGTCCAGGTGAGCCGCTCGCCCTCCGGCGTCGCGTTGCCCACAGCCTGTGGACGACCGGACACGCCCCGAACCAATCGCGTTAACATGACGAGAAATCGTCCGGTACCCAGAGCGGACTGGAACGGGAAGGCGTCCGTCGCGTGAGCACAGTCCAACAGCCAGATCCCCGGGACCGCCCCGCGCGGCTCACCGTCGGCGTCGTCGGCGCCGGCCGGGTGGGACCCGCGCTGGCCGCGTCCCTCCAGCTCGCCGGACACCGCCCGGTTGCGGTCTCCGGGGTCTCCGACGCCTCCAGGAAGCGGGCCGCGCTGATGCTGCCCGACGTCCCCCTCGTCACCCCCGCCGAGGTGCTGCAGCGCGCCGAACTCGTCCTGCTCACCGTGCCGGACGACGCCCTGCCCGGCCTCGTGGAGGGCCTCGCCGCGACCGGCGCCGTCCGGCCCGGCCAGCTCCTGGTGCACACCTCCGGGCGCTACGGCGCGAGGGTGATGGACCCGGCCCTGCGCGCGGGCGGCCTCCCGCTGGCCCTGCACCCGGCGATGACCTTCACCGGCACCCCCGTGGACGTCCAGCGGCTGGCCGGCTGCTCCTTCGGCGTGACCGCCCCCGACGAGCTGCGGCTGGCCGCCGAGGCACTGGTCATCGAGATGGGCGGCGAGCCCGAGTGGATCGCCGAGGAGAACCGCCCGCTCTACCACGCCGCCCTCGCCCTCGGCGCCAACCACCTGGTCACCCTGGTCGCCCAGTCGCTGGAGCTGCTGCGCACCGCCGGCGTCGCGGCCCCCGACCGGATGCTCGGCCCGCTCCTCGGCGCCGCGCTCGACAACGCCCTGCGCTCCGGCGACGCCGCCCTGACCGGTCCCGTCGCCCGCGGGGACGCCGGAACCGTCGCCGCGCACATCGCCGAACTGCGCCGGCACGCCCCGGCGACCGTCGCCGGCTATCTGGCGATGGCCCGCGCGACCGCCGACCGGGCGCTCGCCCACGGGCTGCTCAAGGCGGAACTCGCCGAGGACCTGCTCGGCGTGCTCGCCGACGGGACCGGCGACGGCACCGGAACCGACGGGACCAACGGCACCGAGGGAGCCGCCGGATGACCACCGCCCTGCTGCGCACCGCCGCCGAACTGCACGCCCGCGCGCGCCGAGGACGCCGCGCCGTCGTGATGACCATGGGCGCCCTGCACGAGGGGCACGCCACGCTGATCCGCACCGCGCGCGGCCTCGCCGGCCCGGACGGCGAGGTCGTGGTCACCGTCTTCGTCAACCCGCTCCAGTTCGGCGCCGGCGAGGACCTCGACCGCTACCCGCGCACCCTGGAGGCGGACGTCGAGCTCGCCGGGAAGTCGGGCGCGGACGTCGTCCTCGCCCCGTCCGTGGACGAGGTCTACCCCGGCGGCGAACCCCAGGTGCGGATCACCGCCGGCCCCATGGGCGAGCGCCTGGAGGGAGCCTCCCGCCCCGGGCACTTCGACGGCATGCTCACCGTCGTCGCCAAGCTGCTCCACCTCACCCGGCCCGACGTGGCCCTCTACGGACAGAAGGACGCCCAGCAGCTCGCCCTGATCCGGCGGATGGTGCGCGACCTGAACTTCGGCGTGGAGATCGTCGGCGTGCCGACCGTCCGCGAGGAGGACGGCCTCGCCCTGTCCAGCCGCAACCGCTACCTCTCGCCCAGGGAGCGGCGTACCGCGCTCGCGCTGTCCCAGGCGCTGTTCGCGGGCCGCGACCGGCACGCCGCCCAGGAGGCGCTGCGCGCGCGGGCGCGCGAGGTGCCCGCCACGCGCGCGCGTGCCGAGGCGCTGAGCGCCATAGGCGAGTCCCGCGCGGCGGCGGACGCGCACGCCGTCGCCAAGGCGGCCCCCGTGGCCCCGTCGGCCGTGCGCGCCGCCGCGCGCATGGTCCTCGACGACGCCGCCCGTCTCGACCCGCCCCTGGAACTGGACTACCTCGCCCTGGTGGACCCCTCCGACTTCACCGAGATCGAGGACGGCCACACCGGCGAGGCCGTCCTCGCCGTCGCCGCCCGGGTCGGCACGACCCGGCTGATCGACAACATCCCCCTCACCTTCGGAGCCGCCTCGTGACCGCCACAGGCATACGACTGCACGCGCCCGCCCCGGGCTGGTCCATCGCCGCGGACGTCGTGGTCGTCGGCTCCGGAGTCGCCGGCCTCACCGCCGCCCTGCGCTGCGAGGCCGCCGGCCTGTCCACCGTCGTCGTGACCAAGGCCCGCCTGGACGACGGCTCCACCCGCTGGGCGCAGGGCGGCATCGCCGCGGCCCTCGGCGAGGGCGACACCCCGCAGCAGCACCTGGAGGACACCCTGGTCGCGGGCGCGGGCCTGTGCGACGAGGAGGCGGTGCGCATCCTCGTCACCGAGGGGCCGGACGCCGTGCGGCGGCTGATCGAGACGGGCGCGCAGTTCGACGAGTCCACCGAGGGCCGCCTGGAGCTGACCCGCGAGGGAGGCCACCACCGGCGCCGCATCGCGCACGCCGGCGGTGACGCGACCGGAGCGGAGATCTCCCGCGCCCTGGTCGAGGCGGTCCGCGCGCGAGGGCTGCGCACCGTCGAGAACGCGCTCGTGCTGGACCTGCTCACCGACGCCGACGGCCGCACCGCGGGCGTGACCCTGCACGTCATGGGCGAGGGCCAGCACGACGGCGTGGGCGCCGTGCACGCCCCCGCGGTGGTGCTCGCGACCGGCGGCATGGGCCAGGTCTTCTCGGCCACCACCAACCCCTCCGTGTCCACCGGCGACGGCGTGGCCCTCGCCCTGCGCGCGGGCGCGGAGGTCTCCGACCTGGAGTTCGTCCAGTTCCACCCCACGGTGCTCTTCCTCGGCCCCGACGCCGAGGGCCAGCAGCCGCTGGTCTCCGAGGCCGTGCGCGGCGAGGGCGCCCACCTGGTCGACGCCGACGGGGTGCGGTTCATGGTCGGCCAGCACGAGCTGGCCGAGCTGGCCCCGCGGGACATCGTCGCCAAGGGCATCATGCGGCGGATGCACGAGCAGGACGCCGAACACATGTTCCTGGACGCGCGGCACTTCGGGGCCGACATGTGGGAGCACCGCTTCCCCACGATCCTCGCCGCCTGCCGCGCCCACGGCATCGACCCCGTCCGCGAACCCATCCCGATCGCCCCGGCCGCCCATTACGCTTCCGGCGGCGTGCGCACCGACTCCCGCGGCCGGACCACCGTCCCCGGCCTCTACGCCTGCGGCGAGGTCGCCTGCACCGGCGTGCACGGCGCCAACCGGCTCGCCTCCAACAGCCTCCTCGAAGGCCTGGTCTACGCCGAGCGCATCGCCGCCGACATCGCCGCGGCCCACGCCGAAAGCGGCCTCCACACGCGCGTGCCGGAGCCCGTGTCCCACCCGGAGATCCCCGCGCACCCCCTGCTCGCCCCCGAGGACCGCTTCACCATCCAGCGGACCATGACCCGGGGCGCGGGCGTCCTGCGCTCGGCCGCCTCGCTGGCCGGCGCCGCCGAACAGCTCCAGCGGCTGCACGCCGAGGCCCGCGACGCCCTGCACGAGAACGGCAAGACGGCCGAGCCCGGCGTCGACACCTGGGAGACCACCAACCTGCTGTGCGTGGCCCGCGTCCTGGTGGCCGCGGCCCTGATGCGGGAGGAGACCCGGGGCTGCCACTGGCGCGAGGACCACGCCGGACGCGACGACGACGCCTGGCGCCGCCACATCGTCGTACGGCTGAATCCGGACCGCACACTCGCCGTACGCACCACCGATACCGCAGACTTCCCCCCAGTCCGCCCGCACCATCCGGCGCACCGTCCCCAGGAGCAGTGACAGCAGTGAGCACCCCCGACCTTCCCCTCGTCCCGGCCGGCGGCTGCGGCGACGGCTGCGCCTGCGGCGCGGACACCGACGAAGAGGCGTACCTGGAGTGCGGTCTCGACCCCGCGCTCGCCGAACTCCTGGCGGAGGCCGGGCTCGACCCGGTCGAGGTCGAGGACATCGCCAACGTCGCCATCCAGGAGGACCTGGCCGGCGGCGTGGACGTGACCACCGTCGCGACCATCCCCGAGGACGCCGTCGCCACCGCCGACTTCGTCGCGCGCGAGGCGGGCGTCGTGGCGGGCCTGCGGGTCGCCGAGGCGGTCGTGTCGATCGTCTGCGAGGACGAGTTCGAGGTCGAGCGGCACGTCGAGGACGGCGACCGGGTGGCCGCGGGCCAGAAACTGCTCTCGGTCACCACCCGCACCCGCGACCTGCTCACCGCCGAGCGCAGCGCGCTGAACCTGCTGTGCCGGCTGTCGGGCATCGCGACCGCCACGCGCGCGTGGGCGGACGTTCTCGAGGGCGCCAAGGCGCAGGTCCGCGACACCCGCAAGACGACGCCGGGCCTGCGCTCGCTGGAGAAGTTCGCGGTGCGCTGCGGCGGCGGCGTCAACCACCGCATGTCGCTGTCCGACGCGGCCCTCGTCAAGGACAACCACGTCGTCGCCGCGGGCGGCGTCGCCCAGGCCTTCCGGGCCGTGCGGGAGGCCTTCCCGGACGTGCCGATCGAGGTCGAGGTCGACACGCTGCACCAGCTGCGCGAGGTCGTCGACGCGGGCGCCGACCTGATCCTGCTGGACAACTTCACGCCCGGCGAGTGCGAGGAGGCGGTCGCCCTCGTCCACGGGCGCGCGGCGCTGGAGGCGTCCGGGCGGCTGACCCTGGAGAACGCCAGGGCCTACGCGGACACCGGCGTCGACTACCTCGCCGTGGGCGCCCTCACCCACTCCTCGCCGATCCTGGACATCGGCCTGGACCTGCGAGCGGCGGAGTAGGGAGCGCGACCGGCCATGCTGCTGACGATCGACGTAGGCAACACGCACACCGTCCTGGGCCTGTTCGACGGGGAGGACATCGTCGAGCACTGGCGCATCTCCACGGACGCCCGCCGCACGGCCGACGAGCTGGCCGTCCTGCTCCAGGGCCTGATGGGGATGCACCCGCTGCTCGGCGACGAGCTGGGCGACGGCATCGACGGGATCGCCATCTGCGCGACCGTGCCGTCCGTGCTGCACGAACTGCGGGAGGTGACGCGGCGGTACTACGGCGACGTCCCCGCGGTCCTGGTCGAGCCGGGCGTCAAGACGGGCGTGCCGATCCTGTTCGACAACCCCAAGGAGGTCGGCGCCGACCGGATCATCAACGCGGTGGCGGCCGGCGAGCTGTACGGCGGGCCGGCGATCGTCGTGGACTTCGGCACGGCGACGACGTTCGACGCGGTCAGCGCGCGCGGCGAGTACGTCGGCGGCGTCATCGCCCCCGGCATCGAGATCTCGGTCGAGGCGCTGGGCGTCAAGGCGGCGCAGCTGCGGAAGATCGAGGTCGCCCGGCCGCGCAGCGTGATCGGCAAGAACACGGTGGAGGCGATGCAGGCGGGCATCGTCTACGGCTTCGCCGGCCAGGTCGACGGGGTCGTGAGCCGGATGGCCCGGGAGCTGGCGGACGATCCGGACGACGTGACCGTGATCGCCACGGGCGGGCTGGCGCCGATGGTGCTGGGGGAGTCGTCCGTGATCGACGAGCACGAGCCGTGGCTGACGCTGATCGGGCTGCGGCTGGTGTACGAGCGGAACGTGTCGCGCATGTGAGTGCGCCCTCCGGGCGGGGCCGGTCCCGAGGCCGGGGGTGCGGTCCGTGTGTGGGTGGCGGGTGGCTGGCCGCGCGGTTCTCCGCCCGCCTGTGGGGTGGTTGGTCGCGCAGTCTCCCGCGCGCCCATGGAGTGGCTGGTCGCGCAGGTCCCCGCGCGCCTATGGGATGGCCGGTCGCGGAGTTCCCCGCCCCCCTGGGGGCGTTGCTGTTTGCGGCCTCCATGGGGCGGGGTGGGTTGGTTGCCGGGGTCGTCCGGCGTCTCGGACGACCCGCCGGGCGGGTGGCTCGGGGCGGCACACGACGGGAGTTACGTCGGGTTTGTCCGATTAGCGCGTATCGTCGGCACATGCCCACGCCCTATGGATCCCGCGGCGGCATGGCGTTCGGCGTGGCGGAGCTGCGTGTGCTCCGCCGTGCCCTCGCCCTCGCCCTTCACCCCGGTCAGGCCTCGGCCGAGGACGTCCAGGACTGCCTTCGGCTCGCCGAGTCGCTCGACGAGGCGATGCGCGAGGGCGCCCGCCTGCGGGCCTTCCTCGTGGCGGACCTGGCCCGCTACCGCGCCGCCCTGCCCGGCACCGCCGCCGGGTACCTCGCCCTCCTGGAGGAGGCGCTGAGCGCCGGCCACCGGCCCGTGCCCGACGACCTCGCCGCCCTGCGGGCCCTGCGCGGCAACCCGGCCGCCGCGGCGCTCCTGGACCACTGCCGGACGCTCGCCGAGCAGGACGTGCGCACCCGCCTCGCCGAGAGCGCCGCGCCCGCCCCCGCACGGCTCGTCCCGGCGTCCCGCACCCGCCTCCTCGCCCTTCCCGGCGGCCTCGGCGAGCAGTCCGCGGCCCGGGGTGCGGCGCCGGGCGCGGCCCGGAGCGCGGTCCAGGGCGCGGACCGGGGTGCGTACCGGAGCGAAGCCCCGAGCCGAGCCCCGAGCCGAGCCCTGAGCGGGGTCCTGGGCGCGGGCGACGGGCAGCCCGAGAAGAAGCCGGGCGAAAAGCCCGAGCGGCACGACGCCCCCGCCCGCCCGGCCCCCGCGCAGCCCTCCCGCCGCCCCGTCCCCACCCCGGGCGAGGTCTTCCCCCGCCGCAAACCGCGCCAGCCCGCCGCGAACCCCCCGCAGCAGCTCGCCGCCGGCTGATGTCTACTCTGGAGTCATGGACTACGTCTCCGCGCTCCTGCCCCCGGTCGTGATGGCCGCGTTCTTCATCGGCGTCATCCGCGTCATCGTGAAGACCCAGGGCGGGGCCAACAAGACCAAGGAGGACGCGGCCGTCGACGCCGCGCTCGCCCGCACCGAGGGCGGCTCCGACTGACCTGCCCGCTCCAGGCGGCGTACGGCTCCCGTGCCGGTGGCACGCGTCGAGCCGTACGCCCTTTTTGCGTCCAGGCGGCGGAAATGCCCTGATGCGGCGGGCCGTCGTACGGATCTGCCGCTATTGTGCTGAGTTGTGCCTCGCCCCTTGGGAGAACTCGAAGACGCGGTCATGACGCGGGTGTGGAAGTGGAACCGCCCGGTGACCGTTCGAGAAGTCCTGGAAGATCTCCAGCAGGAACGGTCGATCGCCTACACCACGGTGATGACCGTTTTGGACAATCTCCATCAGAAGGGCTGGGTGCGCCGCGAGGCGGAAGGCCGGGCCTATCGATATGAGGCGGTCTCCACCCGCGCCGCCTACGCCGCCGCCCTCATGAACGACGCCTGGTCGCACAGCGACAACCCCGCCGCCGCCCTCGTCGCCTTCTTCGGCATGATGAGCGAGGAACAGCGCCAGGCCCTGCGGGACGCCATCCGCATCGCCCAGGGCCCGCAAACACCCGAACCCGAACCGCCGCCCGGTCATTCGCGCCCCGATACCGTCGGCGAGAACCCCGGCTCGGCGGCGGAGGACGGCGGGCGATAGCGTCCGCTCATGTCAGCGAAGAGCCCCGAAGTCACCGCTAAAGCCCTCACCGTCCGGCGGGCCCGGACCAGCGATGTCCCGGCCGTCCGTCGACTCCTTGACGCCTACGTCCGCCACGGCATCCTGCTCGACAAAGCGACGGTGACGCTTTACGAGGACATCCAGGAGTTCTGGGTCGCGGAACGCGACGACAACGCCGAGGTCGTCGGCTGCGGCGCGCTCCACGTGATGTGGGAAGACCTGGCGGAAGTCCGCACGCTGGCGGTCAAGCCCGGCCTCAAGGGCGCCGGGGTCGGCCACCGGCTGCTGGAGAAGTTGCTGGAGACCGCGCGCTGGCTCGGTGTTCGCCGGGTTTTCTGCCTGACCTTCGAAGTGGACTTCTTCGGCAGGCACGGCTTCGTGGAGATCGGCGAGACGCCGGTCGACACGGATGTCTACGCCGAGCTGATGCGTTCCTATGACGAGGGAGTCGCGGAGTTCCTCGGTCTCGAACGAGTGAAACCGAACACCTTGGGCAACAGCCGGATGCTTCTGCATCTGTGATCGTCCTCCACCGGTATTCCCGCCCGACCACGCTGCCCAGGTTCCCTATGTCCGAAACGCGTATGTTTCCGGGCGGGACGGCGGAGGTTGGTCTCTGCCGGGGGTTTGTGTTTTCCAGGCAAAAGCGGTTTGCTTTCCGACGTACTGCAGTACTGCATATAACAGGGGGCGGCGAAACGGCGGACGCCGCAGACCCCCGGCCCTCACGTTATCGATGAAAGGAAATCCAGTGGCACAGAAGGTTCAGGTCCTTCTTGTCGACGACCTCGACGGCGGCGAGGCGGACGAGACGGTGACGTTCGCGCTGGACGGTAAGACCTACGAGATCGATCTCACGACGGCCAATGCCGACAAGCTGCGCAGCCTTCTCGACCCCTATGTGAAGGGTGGCCGGCGTACCGGTGGCCGCGCTGCGGGTGGCCGTGGAAAGGCGCGCGCCACGTCCGGCGGCAGCCAGGACACCGCGGCGATCCGCGCCTGGGCGAAGGAGAACGGTTACGAGGTCAACGACCGCGGCCGTGTTCCGGCGTCGATTCGCGAGGCCTACGAGAAGGCCAACGGCTGAGCGCACACGCGCCGCAGCCGCAGCCGGTGGCACTCGGTCGCCACCGTGGCCAGCACTCTCACGAGATCGGGGGCGCCCCCAACGCCCCCCACGGCCGACACCGTCGGCAGCGAGGCCTCGACCTCGCACCCCGGCCCGGGGGGCCGCAGCCATACGGCGGCCCCCTGCTCAGCGCCGGCGCCGAGAGCGCCCCTCGCAGGCGCCTCCATGACGGCCCCCTCGCCCAGCATCCTCAGATCCAGCCCTCCCGCCAGCGGGCCCCACTCCAGCCAGTCCAGCAGCCCGGGCAGCTCCGGAGCGCTGCCGGCCGCCACCAGCACCCGCATCCGGCCCGCCCGCAGGGCCACCGGAGAGGCGGGTCCCAGATGCCGCAGTGCGGCGCGGCCCGCCTGGGCCGGGACGTCCAGCACGTCGAAGCGCACGCCGAGCCGGAGCCGCGGCGGCGTCCCGGGCGCGGTGGGCCAGCCCAGCTCGTCCTCGTACCACCGCCGGACCTCGTCGCCGTCCCGGTCGGG
Source organism: Streptomyces sp. NPDC046379 (assembly GCF_055587785.1). Lineage (NCBI taxonomy): Bacteria > Bacillati > Actinomycetota > Actinomycetes > Kitasatosporales > Streptomycetaceae > Streptomyces > Streptomyces sp. NPDC046379. The sequence continues at coordinate 35,592 of NZ_JBVJFP010000024.1, read as the reverse complement.
CGCCCGCCGCGGCGGCGGCACGGAAGAGGTCTGCGGGAGAGGGCCGGCCATGCCAGGAGCAACCGCGCGGAAGCCAGGCGGGTTACGCTGAGTGCCGGGTCGAATGCACAGCGTGGCGGGATGGAAGGCGTGCGGGGGTGCGGGGAGGCGCAAGGTTGTTCGCCCGTAGCGGAGGGAACCGGGGTGCGCGGCATGGACTGTCGGTGCCGGCGGGTAAGACATCCCTAGTGGGAGGGGGCGACACGCAGGACAGGACGTCTCACGTTCGCCATCGGCGTACTGGCGATGGGGGTAACTGCCTGGCCTGCGGGAACATCGTCTCGCACCATCGGGTTGGAGCAGATGTCGGCGTTCGGGGTCAGGAGGCCATCGACGGTGTCGGCAGTTGGAATGAGCGGTCCCCGCTTGCGGGACTAAGCTGCGGAAGGACAGGGAGGGGAAGTTCCCCCCACTGCCTGACCGCTCTGAGGAGCGATTAACGATGTTCGAGAGGTTCACCGACCGCGCGCGGCGGGTTGTCGTCCTGGCTCAGGAAGAAGCCCGGATGCTCAACCACAACTACATCGGCACCGAGCACATCCTCCTGGGCCTGATCCACGAGGGTGAGGGTGTCGCCGCCAAGGCCCTTGAGAGCCTCGGGATTTCGCTCGAGGCGGTCCGCCAGCAGGTGGAGGAGATCATCGGGCAGGGGCAGCAGGCCCCGTCCGGGCACATCCCCTTCACCCCCCGTGCCAAGAAGGTCCTGGAGCTGTCGCTCCGCGAGGCCCTTCAGCTGGGCCACAACTACATCGGCACGGAGCACATCCTGCTCGGCCTGATCCGTGAGGGCGAGGGCGTCGCCGCCCAGGTCCTGGTCAAGCTGGGCGCTGATCTGAACCGCGTGCGGCAGCAGGTGATCCAGCTGCTCTCCGGTTACCAGGGCAAGGAGACCGCCACCGCAGGCGGGCCTGCCGAGGGCACGCCCTCGACGTCCCTGGTCCTCGACCAGTTCGGCCGGAACCTCACCCAGGCCGCTCGTGAGTCCAAGCTCGACCCGGTCATCGGGCGCGAGAAGGAGATCGAGCGGGTCATGCAGGTGCTGTCCCGCCGTACCAAGAACAACCCCGTCCTGATCGGTGAGCCCGGCGTCGGCAAGACCGCCGTCGTCGAGGGCCTCGCCCAGGCCATCGTCAAGGGCGAGGTGCCCGAGACCCTCAAGGACAAGCACCTCTACACCCTGGACCTCGGCGCGCTGGTCGCCGGCTCCCGCTACCGCGGTGACTTCGAGGAGCGCCTGAAGAAGGTCCTCAAGGAGATCCGCACCCGCGGCGACATCATCCTGTTCATCGACGAGCTGCACACGCTGGTCGGTGCGGGCGCCGCCGAGGGCGCCATCGACGCCGCCTCGATCCTGAAGCCGATGCTGGCCCGCGGTGAGCTGCAGACCATCGGCGCGACCACGCTGGACGAGTACCGCAAGCACCTGGAGAAGGACGCGGCCCTGGAGCGCCGCTTCCAGCCCATCCAGGTCGCGGAGCCGTCCCTGCCGCACACCATCGAGATCCTCAAGGGCCTGCGCGACCGGTACGAGGCGCACCACCGCGTCTCGATCACCGACGAGGCGCTGGTCCAGGCCGCCACCCTGGCCGACCGGTACATCTCGGACCGCTTCCTGCCGGACAAGGCGATCGACCTGATCGACGAGGCCGGCTCCCGGATGCGCATCCGCCGGATGACCGCGCCGCCGGACCTGCGCGAGTTCGACGAGAAGATCGCCGGCGTCCGCCGGGACAAGGAGTCCGCGATCGACTCGCAGGACTTCGAGAAGGCCGCCTCCCTCCGCGACAAGGAGAAGCAGCTCCTGGCCGCCAAGGCCAAGCGGGAGAAGGAGTGGAAGGCCGGCGACATGGACGTCGTCGCCGAGGTCGACGGCGAGCTGATCGCCGAGGTCCTGGCCACGGCCACCGGCATCCCGGTCTTCAAGCTGACCGAGGAGGAGTCCAGCCGTCTGCTCCGCATGGAGGACGAGCTGCACAAGCGGGTCATCGGCCAGAACGACGCCGTCAAGGCGCTGTCGAAGGCGATCCGCCGTACGCGTGCCGGTCTGAAGGACCCGAAGCGTCCGGGCGGCTCGTTCATCTTCGCCGGCCCCTCCGGCGTCGGTAAGACGGAGCTGTCCAAGGCGCTCGCCGAGTTCCTCTTCGGCGACGAGGACGCGCTGATCTCCCTCGACATGTCGGAGTTCAGCGAGAAGCACACGGTGTCGCGTCTCTTCGGCTCGCCCCCCGGCTACGTGGGCTACGAGGAGGGCGGTCAGCTGACGGAGAAGGTGCGCCGCAAGCCGTTCTCGGTCGTCCTCTTCGACGAGGTCGAGAAGGCCCACCCGGACATCTTCAACTCGCTGCTGCAGATCCTGGAGGACGGCCGCCTGACCGACTCCCAGGGCCGGGTCGTGGACTTCAAGAACACGGTCATCATCATGACGACCAACCTCGGCACCCGGGACATCTCCAAGGGCTTCAACCTCGGCTTCGCCGCCGCGGGCGACACGAAGACCAACTACGAGCGCATGAAGAACAAGGTCTCGGACGAGCTCAAGCAGCACTTCCGGCCCGAGTTCCTCAACCGCGTGGACGACGTGGTGGTCTTCCCGCAGCTGACCCAGGGCGACATCCTGCGGATCGTCGACCTGATGGTCGGCAAGGTGGACGAGCGTCTGAAGGACCGGGACATGGGCATCGAGCTCTCCCAGTCCGCCAAGGAACTGCTGTCCAAGAAGGGCTACGACCCCGTGCTGGGCGCCCGGCCGCTGCGCCGGACCATCCAGCGCGAGATCGAGGACACGCTGTCGGAGAAGATCCTCTTCGGCGAGCTGCGCCCCGGTCACATCGTGGTCGTGGACACCGAGGGCGAGGGCGACGCCCAGACCTTCACCTTCCGCGGCGAGGAGAAGTCGGCCCTGCCCGACGCCCCGCCGATCGAGCAGGCGGCCGGCGGCGCCGGACCGAACCTGAGCAAGGACGTGTAACCGTCCCGGCACACGACAAGGGCCGGCGCCTTCGGGCGCCGGCCCTCATCCTTTCCCGGATGCCGCGCGATTACGACAGCTGGCCGTCGTAGTCCGGCAGCTTGTAGGTCTTCTCGGCGTGGCCGCCCGACAGGTCGGTGGTGTTGTTGCCGATGTTCGCGATGATCGTGTAGCCCTTGGACTCGATCTCCACGCGCTTGGCCGTCTTGTACGCGGCGACGTCCTTGAAGAGGTCGAAGAAGCCGCGGACGTACAGGCCCTCGACCTCGTAGCCGACGCGCTCCAGGTTGTACTCGGTCGGGGCGGCGATGATGCCGGGGCGGGCGGTGACGAAGAAGACGTCGACGCCGCGCTCCTGGGCGTACTCGGCGATCTCCAGGACCGGCCGGTTGGCCGGCTGCGGGTAGCTGAAGCCGAAGTCGGTCTCCAGGGCGGTGTTGTCGATGTCGAGGACGATCGCCTGCTTCTCGCCCGGCTTCGGCTGGGCGATCCGCTGCTCGAGGTACGGCAGCGCCTGGTCCATCACGGCCTGGCAGTCCCGCTGCCAGGTGGCGTAGTCGACGTCCGCGGCGGCGGCCGTCACGGCGGCGGCGGTGGCCGTCGGGGCGCCGGCCGGGGCGGCGGCCTCGGCGGGGGCGGCGAGGGCCACCAGCGCGGCGGCGGAGACGGCGGTGGTGGCGGTTCTGCGGAGCCAGGTGCGGCGTCCCGTCATGGTGGGGGGTTCCTCTCACGTTGGTGCACGGCCATGTGTCGTGTGCATGTTCGTGGGCGAGGGTGGCGTGAGAGGAACCGTAGGGTTACCGGACGGTAGGGTGCTAGAGGCCTGCGTCACACGACTCCGCGGATTCTCTTGATGCTCGGGGCGACGGGCAGGGTCTCGAGGAGACCGTCCGGCAGGGTGTCCGTCTCCGGCGCGAGGACGACGGTGATCGCGCGGACGTTCGGGAACAGCTCCGGGATCCGGCTCAAGTCCTCCGTGCCGAGAACCCTGTTGAGCCGCAGAGCGGTGACGCCGGGCAGCGGAGGGCCGTGCCAGCCCACGGCTTCCCAGTTGATCCGCAGATCCGTCAGCGCGGGCAGGCGGGCGATCTCCTCGTAGTCCCCGGCGGTCAGCTCCGTGAAGAGGCTCGCGAGACTGAGCTGCTTCAGCGACCGGAACCGGTGCAGGCCGCGCAGCCCCGTGAGCCAGACCGCGTTCTTCGTGAGCCGCAGGTAGCGCAGCGGCAGATCGGCGGGGAGCGCCTTGTCGAGGGATTCGCCCTGGAGGGTGAGCCCGATGTCGAGCTGGTCCAAAGTGGCCGACTCGCCGAGCACGGACAGCAGGTCGGGTTCCTGCAGGCCGGGCATGGAGTCCAGGGACAGCCGGGTCAGCGGCAGGTTCGCGAGCGGGGTCAGGTCGCCGACCAGGGGACAGCGGCTGAGATCGAAGTACGTGAGCCGGTGCAGTGGCCTCAGCCAGTCCAGGTCCGTCAGGCGCTCGTTGTTCCGGACGGCGAGTTCGGTCAGCCGTTCGGGGACGAGTCCGGCGACGATGTCGTCCGGATCGATGTCGCCGACCAGCTGGACTCCAGGCCGGCCGCCCAACTCCCGGAGGAAACGCAGTTGTTCCCCCGAGCGGGCGGAGAAGAAGAGGCCGTCCTCACGCAGGTGCGCGACGACGTCCTCGCCGTAGCGGCGGGTCGGGAAGCGGTTCCAGGTCCAGGTGAGCTGGGCGCGCACGTCCAGGGCCGGGTGGGAGCGGAAGCGGGCGAGCACCGGTACGGCCGCGTCCGTGCCGATGAGGGAGGCGGTGACGACGACCGCCCGCGCCTCCTCGACGCTCAGCCCTTCCGGCCCGGGCAGCAGTTCCAGCGCGAGCGGCCCGACGGATGCGAGTGCACGCGCCTCCTCGGTGGTCCGGGGCGGTATCAGCGCCGCCGCGTGCCGCTCGACCTCCGCGCGCACCGCTGGGTCCAGCTCCGTCGCGTGTTCCAGCGCGGCCAGTGCCAGCAGCCGTACGCGGGTGCTCGCGGCGCCCTCCAGCCGGTCCGCCTCTGCGGTGAGGTCCCGCAGCAGCTCGGCGCGTTCGCGGGGCCGGGCGTGCGCCACCGCCAGCCGGACGACGTCCGCCCACTGCTCGTCCGCCGCGCCCCGCACCAGCAGGCCGAAGTCGCCGTCCTCCACGGCGGCCTTCGCGCCCAGGTAGTCCTGGAAGGTGCGGTGCACGAACTCCACGGTCCCGGCGGCCGGTTCGCGCAGCAGGCCGCTGCGGACCAGCAGATGGCCGAGGATCCGGGCGGCGTCGCCCTGCGCCGCGGCGGCCGGGAGCGAGGGCAGGACGTCGGCGACGATGCGCTCGGCGCGGTCGCGGTCCATCTCGGACTGGTTGTTGCGGATCAGCCAGTAGGCGAGCCGCTGGAGCAGCTGGATCTGGGGGAGTTCGGTGAGGCGGACGCCGTCCTCGCCGGGGGCGAACATGTCGCGTTCCTCGTCCCGCCGGGCGAGCAGCATCGACAGGGCGGCGTCGTACAACTCCTGGCGGCCGTGCGGGAGATAGCCGCGCCGGTCGCGGTGCAGGGCGCAGATCAGCCCGCACATCAACGGGTTGGTGGCGAGCCGGCCGAGGTCGGGCTTGGTGCGGACGGCGTCGAGCAGGGAGCGTTCGTAGGCGTCGAGGCGCTCCAGCTCGGGCCCGGAGGCGCCGGCGCGGGCGGCGGTGTGCCAGCGGGCGACGAAGGCGGCCACGTCGTCGTGGCTCATCGGTGTGAGCGCCAGTTCGGCGAATCCCTCGGGGGCCAGCCAGTCCTCCCGTACGGCGGAGGGGCGGGAGGTGACCAGCCACTGGTTGCCGGGATAGACGTCGAGGAGTTCGCGCAGCCAGCGCCGGGTGCGCTCACGCTCGCGTTCGGGGATCTCGTCGATGCCGTCGACGAGCAGGAGTCCGCGGCGGGCGGTGAGGACGCGGTCCGCCCAGCCGTCGGGCTGGCCCGCGTGGAAGGGGACGCGTACGGCGGCGAGGAAGGCGTCGGGGACGGGCAGGCCGTCGGGGCGGCGGATCAGGGTGCGCAGCGGGAGGACGAAGGGGACCCGGTCGCCGCGCTCGCCGCGGGCGGCGGTCACCGCGAGCCACTGCACCAGTGTGGTCTTGCCGGAGCCCGCGACCCCGCGCAGCAGGACCCGGTCGTGGTCGGCGAGGGCCTCCTCGGCGGGCAGCGTCGCCGCGGAGGCGACCCGGGTGCCGTCCGGGCCCCCGACGTGGTCGTCTGCGCCGGGGACGAGGGCCTGGAGGCTCAGATAGGCCGCGTCCAGCGGCCAGCGGTCGGGGGAGTTCGCCAGGTCGATGCCGTAGATCGTCAGCTGGCCGTGCCGGGTGGCGACGTACGACGCGTAGCGCTGCTCGAAGGACGCGTCGGCGTCGCCGGGGCCAGGGGTGCGGGCGATCAGCTCGTCCACCTTGGCGAGCAGTTCGCCCTGGCGCCGGGTCTGCTCCACCAGGGTCCGGGGGACGAAGGCGGAGCGCTGGGTGAAGAAGTGCAGGACGTGCAGGCAGGCGGTGGTCAGCAGGCGGGAGTGGAAGTGGGCGGCGTCGGCGGAGAGGTCGCGCTCGGGGTGCCCGCTCGCGGCGCGCAACCGCGCGGCCAGCCTCTCGTGGCCCAGCTCCACGGCCTGTACGTCGGTCATGTCCAGGTCGCCGAGGGCGTAGAGGGTGTCGGCCAGCGCGTGGACGACGGCCTCCTCCTCGCCCTCGGGCAACGGGCGCTCGCCGGGGCTCTTGAGGGCGCGGCGGACCAGTTCGGCGGCCAGCCCGGTCACGTCGGCACGGTCCAGCCGCCGTTTCTCCCCTTTGAAGGACACGTACCCCGAGATCCGCACGGGCCGGTCCACCAGGCCGGCGCCCGCTCCCTCGCTCACGAACAGCTTGCGCACCAGCGGCGCCGCCGCCGCGGACGCCAGTCGCACACCGATGGCCGTCGGCTCCACCGGACTCCCCCTCCACCCCGTTCGAGCTGCGGGGGAAGCGTAGCCCGCGTCACATTCCGGGGTCGTCCGATCCGGTCGGCCGGTGACATGGCGCACAGGACCTGCGTCACTTACTAGACGGAATAGTGGAGAGCCCTCTGGGGCAAAACGGACATCTCTTCCATCTGGTAGGGATCGACGCCCTGATTTCGCGGTTTCCGTCCGGAATGGCGGCTATGTCAACATCATCAGGTTTGATGGGGAACTACTAGACAACGTCGTAGGTCACACGTTTTGGGATGAGGTGTCCCGGGGGTTACCAAGGGATGGCCAGCCGGGCGGACGTCCTGTTCGCCGGGTGGTTCTCACCGTCCCCAAGCCACGAGGTTCCCTATGTCTACGCGTGTCACGTCCCTTTCCACCCGTACGTCGCTGCTCCGCACCCGCGCGGCCGTACTGGCCGCCGGTCTGGGCGCCTCCGCCGTACTGGGCGCCGGGGTCGCGGCCGCCGCCAACACCACCGCCACCACGGCCACCACCGCCACGTCGGGCGTCGCCGGCGCCGTCAAGGCGCAGGCCGCGGCCCAGGCGAAGGCGGCGCAGGCGAAGGTCGCCAAGGCCAAGGCCGTCAAGGCGAAGACGGCGAAGGCCGCCGCCGCCAACACCAAGGCCACGGCCAAGAAGGCGCCCGCCAAGAAGGCCGCCTCCTGGGTCGACCCGGTGACGTCCTACAAGCTGAGCGCCAGCTACGCGCAGGCCGGCGGCATGTGGCAGTCCACCCACAGCGGCCAGGACTTCGCCGTGCCGACCGGCACCAAGGTCGTCGCCATCCACGGCGGCACCGTCGTCAAGGCCGGCGGCAACGGCGCCGGCGACGGTCCCGCGTACGGCAACGCGGTGGTCGTCAAGCACGGCAACGGGACCTACTCGCAGTACGCGCACCTCTCGCGCGTCGACGTCAAGGTCGGTCAAATCGTCAAGACCGGCCAGCGCATCGCCCTGTCCGGCAACACCGGCAACTCCAGCGGTCCGCACCTGCACTTCGAGATCCGTACGACCGCCAACTACGGCACCGCGGTCGACCCGGTGAAGTTCCTGCGCGGCAAGGGCGTCACCCTCTGACCGGAACCGGATGACCGGGCGTGACGGTGATCAGGCGTGACGGTGCGCCTGGGTCACCATGTCGAAGGCGACCTCGAGGACGGCCCTGCGCTTGTCCTCGAGGTCGCCTTCGAGGTCCTGGGCCCAGTACATGCCGGCGTGCATCGTGACGATCGCGCTGACGCAGCGCACCTGGTCGGTCAGGGAGGCGTCCGGGTCGACGAGGATGCCGAGCAGCCCGCTCATGCGCTCCTTGAAGGCGTCGCCGATGCGCAGTTCGCGCAGCGTCGCCTGGTTCTCCTGCATGAAGCGGAACAGCGGGGCCGCGTCGGCCAGCAGCGCGCTGTAGCGGTGCAGGATCTCCCGCTTGGTCTCCAGCGTGTGCGGTTGTCCGGCGCCCCACGCGATCAGGTCCTCGATCGGCTTCGTCAGGTCCGCGAAGACGCTGACGATGATCTCTTCCTTCGTCTTGAAGTGGTAGTAGAGCGCGGCCTTGGTGACGTCGAGGCGCTCGGCGATCTCGCGCAGGGACGTCTTCTCGTAGCCCTGCTCGGCGAAGAGTCCGAGGGCCACGTCCTGGATGCGCTGACGGGTGTCCCCGCGGCGCCGCTGTCTGGCGCCCTCGCCCGTGGTGCCGCCCATGCTCAGACCCTTCGTCTCCTCGCGTGTCCGGAACGTCGTCCGTCCACGGCGCTTCGTCCGTCCAGAACTCCGTCCGTCAGATCTTCGCCTGACCGGATCTGCGTCTCACCGCATACGCAGTCTCACCACATACTTACTTGACGACCGGCAAGTTACGCCCCTAGCTTCCATGAGTGTAGTCAACTAGCCGGTCGGCAAGTCAGTAGCAGGGGGCGGGGAAAGTCGTGGCGCAGATATCGACGGGTGCGGAGCACCCCGACGACACCGGGAAACGGCCGAGGAGCGTGCGGGTCGTCCTGCTCGCCCTGATGATCGCGATGATGCTCGCGATGCTCGACAACATGATCATCGGCACCGCGATGCCGACGATCGTCGGCGAACTGGGCGGTCTGGAGCATCTGTCCTGGGTGGTCACCTCCTACACCCTCGCCACCGCCGCCTCCACCCCGATCTGGGGCAAGCTCGGCGACCTGTACGGGCGCAAGGGCGCCTTCCTGAACTCCATCGTGATCTTCCTGGCCGGCTCCGTGCTCAGCGGCATGGCCCAGGACATGGGCCAGCTGATCGCCTTCCGCGCGGTGCAGGGCCTCGGCGCGGGCGGTCTGATGGTCGGCGTGATGGCGATCATCGGCGATCTGGTGCCGCCCCGGGAGCGCGGCAAGTACCAGGGCATGATGGCCGGCGTCATGGCGCTGGCCATGATCGGCGGCCCGCTGGTCGGCGGCACCATCACCGACCACTGGGGCTGGCGCTGGACCTTCTACATCAACCTGCCGCTCGGCGCGATCGCGCTGGCCGCCGTCAGCGCGGTGCTGCACCTGCCGAAGAAGCGGTCGCAGGCCCGGATCGACTACCCCGGCGCCGTGCTGCTCACCATCGGCATCACCGCGATCGTGCTCGTCACCACCTGGGGCGGCACCGAGTACGCCTGGACGTCCGCGCTGATCATGGAACTGACCGGCATCGGCGTCGCCGCGCTCGCCGGGTTCGTGTACTGGCAGACCAGGGCCCCCGAGCCGATCCTGCCGCTGCACATCTTCCGCAGCCGCAACTTCACCCTCATGTCGGTCATCGGCTTCATCACCGGCTTCGTGATGTTCGGCGCGACGCTCTTCCTGCCGTTCTACCAGCAGTCGGTGCAGGGCGCGTCCGCGACCAACTCCGGGCTGCTGCTCCTGCCGATGCTCGGCGCGATGCTGGTGACCTCGATGGTCGCCGGACGTGTGACCACGCAGACCGGCCGGTACAAGATCTTCCCGCTGGCGGGCGGCGCGCTGCTGGTGCTCGGGCTGTATCTGCTCTCCCTGATGGACACGGAGACCTCGCGGCTCACCTCCGGTGTGTACATGGCCGTGGTCGGCCTCGGCATGGGCTGTCTGATGCAGATCACGATGCTGGTCGCGCAGAACAGCGTCGAGATGAAGGACATGGGCGTCGCCTCCTCCTCCGCGACCCTCTTCCGCACCCTCGGCTCCTCCTTCGGCGTGGCGATCATGGGCGCGCTGTTCAACCACCGCGTCCAGGAGGTCATGGCCGAGCGGGCGGGGGCGCTGGGCTCCCGGCTCACCGAGCAGTCCGCCCAGGTCGACGCGGCAGGCCTCGCCAAGCTCCCGGCCGACGTGCGGGAGGCGTACCAGCACGCGGTCACCGCGGGCACGCACGGGGCCTTCCTGCTGGGCGCGGCGGTGGCGCTGCTCGCGCTGATCGCGGCGGTCTTCGTGAAGGAGGTCCCGCTCAAGGGGGCCGGCCCGGCCGGGCCGCGGCCGGCCGAGGACGACGCGCCGACGAAGCCGTCCGTGGCCGAGGCGGTGTGAGCGGAGGCGGTTCGGGCCGAGGCGGTGGGAACGGAGGCGGGCCATTCGGCGTGGGCGCAGGCGGTGCGGGCCGAGGCGGGCCAGTCGGTGTGGGCCGAGGCGGTGTCAGCGGAGGCGGGAGCCGGGGCCCGGTGTCAGTGGCGCGTGCCACCATCGGGCCATGGACAAGATGCGCCGGCTGCGGCTGGCGAAGGACGCCATGGACCGCGACTGGGCCGACCCCGGCCTCGACCTCGACGCGGTGGCCGCCCACGCCGGCTACTCGCGCTTCCACTTCCTGCGCGCCTTCAAGGAGGCGTACGGCGAGACGCCCGGCCAATACCTCACCCACCGCCGTATCGAGCGGGCCGAGGAACTGCTGCGCGGCGCCGACCTCAGTGTGACCGAGATCTGCCACCTGGTCGGCTTCAGCAGCCTCGGCACCTTCTCCGCCCGCTTCCGGACCCGCACCGGCCTCTCCCCGAGCGCGTACCGCGCCGCGCACGTCCGGGCCGGCGCGTCCCTCATACCCGGCTGCTACGCGATGCTCTGGGCCGGCGGCTTCCCGCGCCGCACCGCCGAAGACGGCTCGCGCCGCAATTCCGAAGAAGCGCGCCGACCGCCTCCGTGCCTACGGTGACGAGCAGGGGAACAGCACAGCACCCGCATGTGCGTCCGCGTTCGTCGGCGACGGGAGACACCGCCATGATCACAGGCCTGGGCATCGCCACCGTATGGACCTTCGACCAGCAGCGCACCAAGGCGTTCTTCACCGAGAAACTCGGCTTCGAGGTGCGCAGCGAGGTGCCCCTGGGCGACATGCGCTGGGTCACCGTCGCGGCGAAGGGGCAGCCGGACGTCGAGCTGGCGCTGATGAGCCTGGACGGCCCCGGCCTGGACGCCGAGTCCGCCGAGGCGCTGAAGAAGCTGGTCGCCAAGGGCGTCATCGGCGCGGGCGCGTTCCGCACGGACGACTGCCGGGGGGACTACGAGACGTTCCGCGCCCGGGGCGTGGAGTTCCTCCAGGAGCCGCAGGAGCGGCCGTACGGCGTCGAGGCGATCTTCCGCGACGACAACGGCAACTGGTACTCGCTGACCGAGCGGAGCGAGCAGCTGGACTTCTCCAAGGACTTCGGCTGCTGAGCGCCGACCCGCCCCGGCGTGCGGGCTGCCCCGAGGGCTCGGGCTGCTCTCGGCGTCCGGGCTGAGGGCAGCACTCGGCGTCGGGGGCCGTCAACGTACGGCCGGCCCCTCTCAGCGTCCGCGCAGCGCCGGAAAGCTCCCGGTGTTCGTCGGCGCGTGCTCCGGCAGCCACAGCAGCGCCACCGCGCCCTCGGCCGGCGCGTCCGCGGGCGCGCCCGGCGGGCGAACGTTGCGGAAGGTGAGCCGCGCCCCCATCACCCGCGCCTGACCGGCCGCGATGGTCAGGCCCAGGCCGTGCCCCTGCCCGGCGCGGTCCCGGCTGCCGGTGCGGAAGCGGCTCGGGCCCTCGGCGAGCAGGTCCTCCGGGAACCCGGGGCCGTGGTCGCGGATCCGGATCACCCGGCCCTCGACGGTGACCTCGACCGGCGGCCTGCCGTGCCGGGCCGCGTTGGCGAGCAGGTTGAACAGCACCCGTTCGAGGCGCCGCGGGTCGGTCGTCACCTCGGACTCGTGCACGACGTCCACCACGATGTCCGGGTCCTTCACCGCCACCCGCCGGGCCACGAACTCGCCCAGCATCAGATCCTGCAGCTCCGCCCGCTCCGAGGCGCCGTCCAGCCGGGCCACCTCCAGCACGTCCTCCACCAGCGTGCGCATGGCCTTGGCCCGGTCCAGCACCAGCTCGGTCGGGCGGCCCGGCGGCAACAGCTCGGCCGCCGTGAGCAGCCCGGTGACCGGGGTGCGCAGCTCGTGCGCGATGTCGGCGGTGACCCGGCGCTCGGCCTCCAGCCGCTGCTGCAGCGCGTCCGCCATCGCGTCGACGGCCCGCGCCAGGTCGTCGGTCTCGTCGCGGACCACCCCGCCGATGGCCTCCCGCACCCGCACCTGCGGCTCCCCCCTGGCGACCCGGTTCGCGGCGGCGGCGGCCTTGCGCAGACGCCGCGACAGCTGCCCGCCGATCAGCACGCCGAGCGCGCTGCCCCCGAGCACGGCCGCGGTGGAGCCGATGACCAGCGCCTGGTCCAGGTCCTTGAGGATGTCGGTGCTGCGGTCGGTGAACCCGGTGTGCAGGGACATCACCCGCCCGTCCTTGAGCGGCACGGCGGCCCAGATGTCCGGCGGCCCGCCCGGCGAGTCGGCCACGAACGTCGCCCTGCGCCCCGCCTCCACCTTGCGCCGCAGCTCGGCGGGGAGCCGGGGGTCGTCGATGCGGACGCCCGGGAAGTTCGGCCGCCCGGACAGCTCGTGGTTGCGCTGCGCGATCTGCACCCGCTCGTCCGCGAGGTCACGGGCGTTGTCCAGCATCGAGACGCGGGCCGCGTTGTGCACGACCAGACTGAGCGCGACCGCGACCAGCGCGCCGACCAGCGCGATCGCCGCGCTCAGCTTCCATCTGAGCCCCGTGCGCAGGTCCGCGCGCTCCACGCGCGCCGGTATCAGCCGGCGGACCGTCCCCCACATCTCAGCCCTTGAGTTTGTAGCCGAAGCCCCGGACCGTCTCGATCCGGTCCTGTCCGATCTTGGTCCGCAGCCGCTGCACATGGACGTCGACCACGCGTGTGTCCCCGCCCCAGCCGTAGTCCCAGACGCGCTCCAGCAGCCTGTCACGGGAGAGCACCGTGCCCGGCGCCGAGGAGAACTCCAGCAGCAGCCGCATCTCGGTCGGGGTGAGCGCCACCGGCAGGCCGGCCCGGCGCACCTCCATGCCCTCGGTGTCGACCTCCAGATCGCCGAAGGTCAGCGGCCCCTCGACCGCCCCGGCCGCCTGCCGTTCGCCCCGGCCGCCGCTCGCGTGCCCGAAGCGGCGCAGCACCGCGCGGATCCGGGCGACCAGCACCGCACCGTCGAACGGCTTGGTCACGTAGTCGTCGGCCCCCGCCTCCAGACCCAGCACCACGTCGATGGCGTCGGCCCGAGCCGACAGCATGATCACCGGCACCGTCGACTCGTCCCGGATCCGCCGGCACAGGCTGACCCCGTCGAGGCCGGGGACCATGACGTCCAGCAGCGCGATGTCGGGCCGGTTCGCGCGGAACGCCTCCAGACCGGACAGCCCGTCGGGCATGGCGGTGACCGCGAAGCCGTCCCGCTCCAGGGCGAGCTGGGTGGCCTCGCGGATGACGTCGTCGTCCTCGACGAACAGAACGTGGGTCTGGTCTGCCATCCGGGTGCTCTCAGTCCTTGACCGTCGGGTGCCGTCAGTGCCGTCAACTGTTCTCGGGTGCCGTCGGCCGCTCTCCTGGGGCCGCCAGCCGCTTTCCGGTGCCGTCGGCCGCTCTCCTGGGGCCGTCAGCCGCTTTCCGGTGCCGTCAGCCGCTCTCGGGGGGCGCGGGCGGCTCGCCCCCGACGACCGTGCTGTAGTCGTTGTGGGTGCGGAACTCCTCGGTGAACCGGCCGGCGTTCCAGCGGTAGGTGATCACGTTCTCCCCGGACGGACTCGACACCGGGTCGCCCTTCTCGTACACCTGCTTGGTCACGACCAGGTCCCCGCGGTCGATCTCCGCGTAGACGGGCGGCTCCTCCGCGCGGAAGACGTTGCGGTGGACGCCGTCCTCGTCGCGGTAGACGTACGTGCCGATGCCGACGACGTCACTGCACGTCACCACGTTGACGACGACGTCGTCGGCCGGGCCCCCGGTGAGGTTGCCGTAGGAGAGGTCGACCGGGTACTCGTCGCCGTAGCAGGGCGTCAGGCCGCGCTTGACGGCCGCGGAGACGGCCGGGTCGGCCCTGAGGAGTTCCACCGCGGCGGCACGGTCCAGCGCCCGGGGCCGGGTCGTGGCCGAGGCGGCGGAGGTGACGCCGGCGCCGCCGAACGCGTCGGCGTGCGCCGGGCCCTCGTCGCGTGCGCCGGTGCCGCCGGCCGCGCACGCGGTGAGCGCGAGGGCGAGGGCGGCGCACCCGGCGACCGCCGGGGACGCCACCGGGAAGCGGGCTCGGGCAGGTCTGGCTTCTGGGCCGGTCAGGCCGCGCAACGCTCCCGCTCCTCACGCTTCGGCGCGCGTGCGTCCAGATCGCGGGCCTGGAGCTCCTCGCGGAGCCGTGCGAGCGCCCGGTGCAGCGTGCTCTTGACCGTTCCGGCCGACATGCCGAGGGCGGCGGCCGTCTCCTCCGTGGACATCTGCTCCCAGTGTCGCAGCACCACCACGCTGCGCTGCTTCGGGGCGAGCACCTTCAGGACGTCCATCAGCAGGGCGCGGTCGGCGTGCTGCTCGGTGGAGTCCGCCACGGACGCGTCCGGGAGCTGCTCGGTGGGCACCTCCTCCAGCTTCCGCGCCCGCCACCACTCGGTCCGCGTGTTGATCATCACCCGGCGCAGATAGGCGTCCGCCAGCCGCTTGTCGGCGATGCCGTCCCAGCGGCCGTACGTCCGCGCCAGCGCGGTCTGGAGCAGGTCCTGGGCGTCGACCGGGTCCGGCACCAGACGCCGGGCGCTGCGCAACAGCGCGTCCTGCCGGGTGCGGACGTACTCCTCGAACTCGAGCACCTCGCCCTGCGTCATGATCAACCGCCTCCGTCCCCGTTGTCCCCTCGGCACAGCAGCCCTCGCGGGCTCAGGGACGAACCTACGGACGACCTGTCACGAGGCTGTGCGCGCGAGCCTGCGGAGAGCGCTCGACTGTCCGTCGGTTGTGTAACAGCAAGCGGAACGAGGCGGCGTCATGCGGTGATTGACGCCGTTTTGGGGTAACCGTCCGTACGTCAGCTCAGTGGCAGCCGGTACATCCCGTCCGGCAGCGGCTCCACCAGGCCGTCCGCGACCAGGCCGTCCAGGGCGCGGGCGCGCTGCACCGGCTCGTGCCACACCCGGTCCAGCGCGGCCTGCGGGACCGGGGCGTGCGCCTCGCGCAGGACGGCGAGCAGCTTGCCGCGCACCTGGCGGTCGGTGCCGGCGTACGTCTGTCCGCGCCGCGGCGGCCCGTCGTGCTCGGGCTTGCCGGCCAGCCGCCACACGCAGCGGTCGGCGATCGGGCAGCGATGGCACGTCTCGTTCCTGGCCGTGCACACCAGCGCGCCCAGCTCCATGGAGGCGGCGGCCCAGCGGGCGGCGACCGTCTCGTCCTCGGGCAGCAGCGCGCGGGCGAGCCGGCGTTCGGCGGCGGTGGTGGCGTTCGGCGGGTACTGCACACCGGTCACGGCACGCGCCAGCACCCGGCGCACGTTGGTGTCCAGGACCGCGTGCCGCTGCCCGTACGCGAACGACGCCACGGCCGCCGCCGTGTACTCGCCGATGCCGGGAAGCGCGAGCAACTGGGCGTGGTCGGTGGGCACGTCGCCGCCGTGCCGTTCCGTTATGGCGACCGCCGCCCCGTGCAGCCGCAGCGCGCGGCGCGGATAGCCGAGCCGTCCCCAGGCGCGGACGGCCTCGCCGGGCGCCTCCTTGGCGAGGTCGGCGGGGCGGGGCCAGCGGGCCAGCCACTGCTCGTAGACCGGCAGTACGCGGTTCACCGGGGTCTGCTGGAGCATGAACTCGCTCACCATCACGCCCCACGCGCCCGCCTCCGGGTGCCGCCAGGGCAGGTCGCGCGCGTGCTCGTCGAACCAGGCGATGACGGGGGAGTGCAGGTCGACGGGGGAGTGCGGGTCCGCGCCGCGGGGCGGGCCGGCGGCGCAGGGGGCGGCCTGCGGGGGCGTGGGGGCGGGCGGGGGCGTGGGCTTCGTGGGCGCAGTCATGGCGGTTCCGATCCTGCCACGTCGCCCGCCGCGGACCGCGGTACGGCGGGGTGGGGCGGGTCGGGGCGACGCGGCGGTGGTGCCCCACGGCTGTGAACTCGCGCTCCCGCAGGGCGCGTTTCCGAGATGATGATCCGGAAAAGATGCGTGTGTGGCGGCGGGTGACGCCGGTGAACGCACCGATCTCTCGTACAGTTTGCGCCGTGGGATCTCTGCGCAATCCGGTCGGGCCGCTTCCCTCCTCCATCTACTGGCGACGGAGGGCCGTTCTGCTGTCCGTGTTGGCCCTCATGGCCTTGCTGATCGCCTGGGTGCTCACCTCGGGCGGCGGGGGCGGCGACAACGGCGCCGACGGGTCGAACGGCAAGAATCCCGCTTCCTCGATCACGCCGGGGCCGTCCGGTTCGGGTCCCGCGATCAGCGAGGCGCCGGGCGGGCGGGACGAGTCCGGCGACGGGGACACGGCGGGCCCGGGCGGTACGCCGAGCGCCGGTGACGGCGGCCCGGGGTCGGGCGACGGCTCCGGTGACGGCTCGGGGTCCGGGTCCGGGTCCGCGGACGGTTCCGGGGCGGGCGGCGCCGGTGGCTCGGGCGGCGGCTCGGCGGCCGGGGCTTCGGGCGGCGCCGTCGGCACGGGCGACACCCTGCCGGCCGGCTCCTCGCTGCCCGACTGCACGGCGAACGCGGTGAAGCTGACCCTGCGCAGCGTGCGCAACTCCTACTCGCCCGACCAGACGCCCGCGTTCCGGCTGACGGCGCGGAACACCTCCGGCGGCGACTGCAAGGTCGATCTCGGCCCGAAGGCAACGGTCCTGACGGTCTCTCAGGCCACGAGCGAGGACACCTACTGGTCGTCCGCCCACTGCCCCGAGGGCCCGGGCAGCCTGGTCTACCGGGTGCCGGCTGGCAGCAGCATCACCTACACCGTGGAGTGGGACCGCAGGCCGAGCGCCCCGCACTGCGCGACGCCGTCGGCCGGGTCGGCCGCCGCGGGCACGTACCTGGTGGAGGCGAAGCCGGCCGGGTTCGCCAAGGTCCGGACGTCGTTCGTGCTCGACGCCGACTGACGCCCGGCCTGCGCGACCGACGCCCGATGTGCGCGGCTGACGGCGACCGGCTCGGCCGGCCGGGCCGCGGGCCGTCCCCGGGTGTACGGGGCTGAAGGACGTACGGCGCCTGCGCGCCGCCGTGCGGGGCCGTCCTCGGGTGTTCCGCTCAGCGAGGTCCGTCGTCCCAGGCGTCCGGCGCAGGCGTCCCGCCCGGACAGCACCCGGGCGCCCGCCCGGACCGGGCTCGGGCGCCCGCCCGGACCGGGGTCAGGCGCCCCACCCGGACGTACGTCTCAGACGTACCGTTCCAGGATCGACGACTCCGCCAGGCGGGACAGGCCCTCGCGGACGCTGCGGGCCCGGGCCTCGCCCACGCCGTCCACCGCCTGGAGATCGTCCACGCTCGCGGCGAGCAGCTTCTGGAGCCCGCCGAAGTGCTCCACGAGACGGTCGATGATCGCGCCGGGCAGCCGCGGCACCTTGGCCAGCAGCCGGAAGCCGCGCGGCGACACCGCCGAGTCCAGCGCCTCGGGCGAGCCGGTGTACCCCAACGCCTTCGCCACCGTGGACAGTTCCAGCAGCTCGGCGTGGGAGAGGGCGTCCAGCTCGGCCAGCGCCTCGTCCACCGTGCGCGAGCGCTTGGCGGTGGGCTCGGGGACGTAGTCGCGGACGACCAGCTCGCGCTCGGGCTCGACGCCGGCGATCAACTCGTCCAGCTGAAGGGCCAGCAGCCGCCCGTCGGTGCCCAGTTCGACCACGTATTCGGCGATTTCGGTGGCGATGCGGCGGACCATCTCCAGGCGCTGCGCCACCGCCGACACGTCCCGGACCGTGACCAGGTCCTCGATCTCCAGCGCCGACAGGGTGCCCGCGACCTCGTCCAGCCGGAGCTTGTAGCGCTCCAGGGTCGCCAGGGCCTGGTTGGCGCGGGACAGGATCGCCGCCGAGTCCTCCAGGACGCGGCGCTGGCCGTCGACGTACAGGGCGATCAGCCGCATCGACTGGGAGACGGAGACCACCGGGTAGCCGACCTGCTTGCTGACGCGGTCCGCCGTGCGGTGCCGGGTGCCGGTCTCCTCCGTGGGGATCGTCGCGTCGGGCACGAACTGCACGCCCGCGCGGAGGATCTTCGACAGGTCGGAGGAGAGCACGATGCCGCCGTCCAGCTTGCACAGTTCGCGCAGCCGGGTCGCGGTGAACTCGACGTCCAGGACGAAACCGCCCGTGCACATGGCCTCGACGGTCTTGTCGGAGCCGAGCACGATCAGCCCGCCCGTGTTGCCGCGCAGGACCCGCTCCAGGCCGTCGCGCAGGGCCGTACCCGGCGCCACGGCGCTCAGCGAGGCGCGCATCAGGCCATCGGAACCGGCACTCCCACCGGACTTTCCGGGAGCTGCTGCCCGGTCGTTGGCTGCCACTGCACTCCTCCGGTCGCAGGTTCTGTGACGCTCCCGTGTCGCGCACTCGGTCGTACGGACGGGCGAGACCAGGGCAAAGTCTACCGGCGGTCCTCCTCCTCCCGTGGGGCGTCTCGGCGACGCGAGCGCGGCAGCACCCTCAGCGCGTCCCCCATGTCCGCGACTTCCAGGACCTTCATCCCGGCCGGAACCTTGCCCGGATCGCCCGGAACGAGGGCGTGCGTGAAGCCCAGACGGTGCGCCTCGGCGAGCCTGCGCTGCACGCCCGTGACCCGTCTGACCTCGCCCGCGAGGCCCACCTCGCCGATCGCGACGAGGTTCTTCGGCAACGGGGTGTCGCTGGCCGCGGAGGCCAGCGCGAGGGCGATGGCCAGATCCGCCGCCGGCTCGGACAGCTTCACGCCGCCGACCGTCGCGGAGTAGATGTCCCGCTTGCCCAGGGCGCTGATCCGGCCGCGCTGCTCCAGCACCGCCAGCATCATCGACACCCGGGACGTCTCCAGCCCGGACGTGGTGCGGCGCGGGGAGGGGATCTGGGAGTCGACGGTGAGCGCCTGCACCTCGGCCACCAGCGGGCGGCGGCCCTCCAGGGTGACGGTCAGACAGGTCCCGGGTACGGGCTCGGCGCGCCGGGTCAGGAACAGCCCGCTCGGGTCGGCGAGGCCCGTGATGCCCTCGTCGTGCAGCTCGAAGCAGCCGACCTCGTCCGTCGTGCCGTACCGGTTCTTGACGCCGCGCACCAGACGCAGCCGGGCGTGCCGGTCGCCCTCGAAGTGCAGCACCACGTCCACCAGGTGCTCCAGCAGGCGCGGGCCGGCGATCGCGCCGTCCTTGGTGACGTGGCCCACCAGCAGGGTCGACATGCCGCGCTCCTTGGAGGCCCGGATCAGGGCGCCCGCGACCTCGCGCACCTGCGCCATGCCGCCGGGCGCGCCGTCGATCTCCGGGGACGCGACCGTCTGCACCGAGTCGAGGATCAGCAGCGACGGCCGTACCGCGTCCAAGTGGCCGAGCACGGCGGCCAGGTCGGTCTCCGCGGCGAGATACAGGTGGTCGTCGATGGCGTGGATGCGGTCGGCGCGCAGCCGGACCTGGCTCGCCGACTCCTCGCCCGTCACATAGAGCGTGCGGTGCTGCTCGCTCGCCGACTTCGCCGCCACGTCCAGCAGCAGGGTCGACTTGCCGACGCCGGGCTCGCCCGCGACGAGCACCACCGCGCCGGGCACCAGGCCGCCCCCGAGGACGCGGTCCAGCTCGGGCACGCCGGTGGTGCGAGCGGTCGCCTGTCTGCCGTCGACCTGGCCGATGGGCAGCGCGGACGTGGTGACGCGCCCCGGCGCCGTGGTCCGCACCGCGGGCGTGCCGTACTCCTCGACCGTCCCCCAGGCCTGGCACTCGGGGCAGCGGCCGAGCCACTTGGCCGTCTGCCAGCCGCACTCGGTGCAGCGGTAGGACGGCCGTTCCTTGGTGGACTTCGTACGGGCAGCCATGGACGAAACCGTAACCGTCCCCACTGACAACGCGTTCCCCGCACGGCGACCCGGCGCCCGGGTCCGGTCCGAGAAGCGCCGGAACCGCCCTCGCACCCCCCCCGCATACCCTTGCGTACCACCGTGAACCGGACGGCCGTCGACGCCGATGGCCCCGCGAACATCGGCTTGCCGTCCCCGATTGAGGGATCGTTTCACCCGTACGGATTAAAAGTGCTCAAGGGGGCGGAAGCAGCCATCTCCCGCCGCCTACGGTCGCCGGGTGATGAGCAGCAGCCCGGACTCCCTGACCCGCACGACCGGCGCACACCGGGCGCGACGCGAGGCGCGTGACCGTGCCGCGGCGCGCACCCTGGCACAGCGGCCGCCCGCGCGCTACGAGCCCTACCTGGACGGCCTGTTCACCTACTGCCTTTCCGTGCTGTGCGATCACGACGCGGCCACCGCCGCCCTCGGCGAGGTCCTCGCGGTCGCCGAGCGCCGCGGCCAGCGCGCTCCCGACGCGCCCGGCGACCGCCGCGCCTGGCTGTACGCGCTCGCCCGCTGGGCCTGTCTGCGCGGCCTCGCCGAGGCCAGACGCAGACGCCGGGCCGGCGGCGCGTCCACCGCGCCGCCCGTCTCCGAGGAGGTGCGGGAGCGGCGGCGGCGCGAACTGGCCCTGCTCGCCTGGCCGGAGGCCGCCGGCACCACCCCCGAGCAGCGCGAGGCGCTCGAACTCTCCGTACGCCACCACCTGGCCCCCCATGAGGTCGCCGCCGTCCTCGGACTCGAACCGGCCGCCGCGCGCGAGCTGCTCGCCGCGGCCGCCTGCGAGGTCGAGCGCACCCGCGCGGCCCTCGCCGTCGTGGAGACCGGCGGCTGTCCCGGCGTCGCCCGGCTCACCGGCGAGCACCAGCTGGTGCTCGGCGCCGCCCTGCGCTGTGAACTGGTCCGGCACGTCGACGACTGCCCGCGCTGCCGCCGCACCGCCGAGCGCGCGGTCCCCGGCCGCTGGCCCGGCGCCGAAGTCACCCCCGCCGAACTGCCCGTGCTGGAGGCGCCCCGCCCCGCGCTGCACACCGCCATGACCCAGAACCCGCGCGCGCGGGGCGTCACCGCGCCCCGCTTCGACCGGCGCGGCTTCCCCATGGACCCCAAGGACCGCGCCGCCCGCCGGGACCGCCTGCGCGCGCGTGCCGTCACCACCACGGTCGTCGCCACCGTCGTCGCCGCCCCGGTCCTGGCCCTGTGGTCCGCCTACCGGGGCGCGCCCCTCGGCGGCGACAGCGCAGACGGCCGCGCCGCCGCGGGCCGCGACCACGGGGCGGTCGGTCTCGACGGCGACCCGTCCGTCGGCTACGAGAACACCGGCAACGCCTCCGTCAGCCGCGGCGAGCCCTTCTCCCGCGGCGGCCGGCCGGACGTGACCGTGAAGGTCGTCAGCGTCTCCGGCGCCGGCCGCAAGGGCGCCGCGGGCCGGCTGGAGGTGACGGCCGCGCACCGCGGCGACACCACCCTGATCACCCTCATCGCCACCGGCCCCGCCCCCGTGCGCTGGTCCGCGGTGACCGGAGCCCCCTGGCTCTACCTGAGCCGCTCGGCGGGAACGCTCCGCCCCGGCGAGTCACAGACCGTCCGGGTGCACGTCGACCCCCTGCGCGAGCCGTCCGGCCGCTGGACCGCGCGCGTGGCGATCTCCCCGGCCGGCGCGGTCGTCACCATCGCGGGCCGCGGCACCGCACCCGCTCCCACGAACCCCGACTTCCGCCCGGTCCGCCCCGGCCGCCCCCTGGACCGGCCCCCGCTCACGGTCCCGACATCCACCCCGTCCGCCACCCCCGCGCCGAGTCCTCCGCCCGCACCGTCACCACCGCCCCCGGAGCCGACCCCGAGCGCCTCCACGCCGCCGGACACGTCGGACCCGACGCCGTCACCGTCGGAGGCGGGTACCGCGAGCCCACCGGCTCCCTAGGGGTGTCTGACAAATGCCCGCGGCGTCGCGGCTCCTGGCACGCACTCCCCCAGAGGAGGCACCCCCAGCCGCGTTGCCGAACCGCCCTGGTAGCTCCGCTACGAGGGCGCTCCGGCGCCTTGCGATCGCACGCACCAGAAGCCGCTCCTTCTCCCGCGCTCATTTGCCAGACACCCCCTAGGTCCGGGCGGGCCCGTGGGTTGCGGACGGGAGGCTCGCCGGACGCGGAAACGCCGAGGTCGGGGCGACTCGCCGCTCGCCACCCGGCCCGCGCCGTGCCCCGGCGCCGGAAGCCGCCCGCGGCGCCCCGGTCCCCGTGGCGGCCCGGTGGCGGCGCGGCGGAGCGCATCCGCGTGCGGAGCGGGCGGCCGAAACCCGCCGCCCCGCCTCCTCCTGATCCAGTACCCGCTGTCCGTGCCCATTCCATGCCGTGCGCCTCATCAGCCGCCCGCTCCGCGGCCCACTGATACGGTTCCGTGCCGCCGAAGCGAAAAATCGCCCGCGTGCCGGCTCCGTGGCCGGGGGCGCTCCCGCCCCGGGCGACTCCGGCCGTCGGGCATCCCAGAACCCTCACCGCGCGAACCGTCGCCGTGCGAGGCGTCACCGCCCGACCGCGTCACCCGAAGCCCGCCGCGCTCCGCCCCGCCTCGCCCGCGCCCCTCAGCCCGCAGGACGCGCCGGGTCCGCCGGTCCCGCCGGGTCCGCCGGATGCGGCGCCAGCAGCGGCAGCTGCGACGACAGCCGCTGCTCGCACAGCTCGACCAGCCGGTCGTAGCCCGCCTTGCCCATCAGCTCGGTCAGCTCCGCGCGGTACGACACGTACACCGGCTCCCCCGCGCCGTGCGCCGACGTCGCCGACGTGCACCACCAGTGCAGGTCGTGGCCGCCCGGGCCCCAGCCCCGGCGGTCGTACTCGCCGATCGACACCTGGAGCACGCGCGTGTCGTCGGGACGGTCGATCCAGTCGTACGTCCGGCGGATCGGCAGCTGCCAGCAGACGTCCGGCTTGGTCTCCAGCGGCTCCCGGCCCTCCCGGACGGCCAGGATGTGCAGCGAGCAACCCATGCCGCCCGCGAAACCGGGCCGGTTCTGGAAGATGCACGAGCCCTGGAAGGGACGCGTCTGGCGGTCGCCGTCCTCGTCCTCGGACACCCAGCCGCCCCGGAGGCCCTCCGCATGGTGCTGCCAGATGTCCGGCGTGAGCCTCGCCACATGCCCGGCGACCCGCTGCTCGTCGTCCTCGTCGGAGAAGTGGGCGCCCAGCGTGCAGCACCCGTCGTCCGCGCGGCCGGCCTGAATGCCCTGGCAGCCGCTGCCGAAGACGCAGTTCCAGCGGGAGGTCAGCCAGGTCAGGTCGCAGCGGAAGACCTGCTCGTCGTCCGCCGGATCCGGGAACTCCACCCATGCGCGCGGGAAGTCGAGGCCCTTCTCGTCGTCCGGGGCGGCGCCGAGCACCGACGCCGAGGCTCCCGCCGCTCCCGCCGTTCCGGTCGCTTCCGCCGGCGAAGTCTGGACGTCGTATTTGCCGCTCTTGCCGTTCTTACCGCTCTTGCCGGTCTTCGCCTTTTTCGTCTTTGGCACGCGTCCAGGGTATGCCGCCCGGGTTCCCGTTCCGCACCGCCTGGGGGGCCGCGTACGGGACGCCTGGCAGTAGCGTTCCGCCCATGAGACTCGGTGTCCTCGACGTGGGATCGAACACGGTGCATCTGCTGGTGGTGGACGCGCACCCCGGTGCGCGCCCGCTGCCCGCGCACTCGCACAAGGCCGACCTCCGCCTCGCCGAACTCCTCGACGAGCACGGAGCCATCGGCTCGGAAGGCGTCGACAGGCTGGTCGCCGTCGTCCACGACTCCCTCCAGGCCGCCGAGGACAAGGGCGTCGAGGAACTGCTGCCGTTCGCCACCTCCGCCGTGCGGGGGGCGAGCAACGCCGACGAGGTCCTCGCGCGCGTGCAGCGCGAGACCGGGGTCGAGCTCCAGGTCCTCAGCGGTCCCGAGGAGGCGCGGCTCACCTTCCTCGCGGTGCGCCGCTGGTTCGGCTGGTCCGCCGGCAAACTCCTGGTCCTCGACATCGGCGGCGGCTCCCTGGAGATCGCCTACGGCATCGACGAGGAACCGGACGCGGCCGTCTCGCTGCCCCTCGGCGCCGGCCGCCTCACCTCCGGGTGGCTGCCCGGCGACCCGCCCGCCGCCGAGGACGTACGGGCGCTGCGGCGCCATGTGCGGGCGGAGATAGCCCGCACGGTCGGGGAGTTCAGCCGCTTCGGCGCCCCCGACCACGTCGTCGCCACGTCCAAGACGTTCCGCCAGCTCGCCCGCATCGGCGGCGCCGCCCGCTCCGTCGAGGGCCTCTACGTCCAGCGCGAGCTCAAACGGCAGTCCCTCGAGTCCTGGGTGCCGCGCCTGGCCGGCATGACCACCGAGGAACGCGCCGAACTCCCCGGCGTCTCCGAGGGCCGGGCCGGCCAGCTCCTCGCGGGCGCGCTGGTCGCCGAGGGCGCGATGGACCTGTTCGGCGTGGAGACGGTGGAGATCTGCCCGTGGGCGCTGCGGGAGGGCGTCATCCTGCGGCGGCTGGACCATATGGCGGGGGCGTAGGAACGTAGGGGCAGGCCCGTGCGGAGGGGGGATGAACCAGGCCGAGTCGCCCGAAACCACCCGCCCCAACCCCGTCTCCGGGACGCACCCCGTAACCTGTCCTCGTGGCCAACCCAGTCGTGCGCATCCCGGACGCGAAGGTCGCCCTGTCGACGGCCTCCGTCTATCCGGAGTCGACGGCCACGGCCTTCGAGATCGCGGCCCGCCTCGGGTACGACGGTGTCGAGGTCATGGTGTGGAACGACCCCGTCAGCCAGGACATCGAGGCCCTCCGCCGGCTCAGCGACTTCCACCGGGTGCCGATCCTCGCCGTGCACGCCCCGTGTCTGCTGATCACCCAGCGGGTGTGGTCGACCGACCCGTGGACCAAGCTCCAGCGCGCCCGGACGGCGGCCGAGAAGCTCGGCGCGAGCACGGTCGTCGTGCACCCGCCGTTCCGCTGGCAGCGCCAGTACGCGCGCGACTTCGTCACCGGCATCGGACGGATGGCGAACGAGACGGACGTGCGGTTCGCCGTCGAGAACATGTACCCCTGGCGCTACCGCGACCGCGAGATGCTCGCCTACGCCCCCGGCTGGGACGTCACCGAGGACGACTACCGGCACTTCACCATCGACCTCAGCCATGCCGCCACGGCACGCGTCGACGCGCTGGAGATGGCCGACCGCATGGGCGACCGGCTCGGCCACGTTCACCTCGCCGACGGCGGCGGCTCCAACAAGGACGAGCACCTGGTGCCGGGCCGGGGCTCCCAGCCCTGCGCGGAACTGCTGGAACGTCTCGCCGGCACCGGCTTCGACGGCCACGTCGTCATCGAGGTCAACACCCGCCGCGCCATGTCCACCGCCGAGCGCGAGGCCGACCTGGCCGAGGCCCTCGCCTTCACCCGGCTCCACCTCGCCACGGACACCCGGGTGCCGCGTCCATGACCGGCGCAGGCGCGGGCGCAGGTACGGGCAGGGGCACGGGCGCAGGCGCCGTGGCCGGGAGGGGAGCCGCAGCCGCACCCGGTCCCGCGCCGGCGCCTTCCACCGCCCCCCGCGGCCGCGGCCGCCCCCGCCGTACGGAATCCGCCGACACCCGCGACCGCATCCTCACCGCCGCCCGCGAGGAGTTCTCGCAGCGCGGCTTCGAGAAGGCCAGCGTCCGTGGCATCGCCAAGGCGGCCGGCGTGGACCCCGCCCTGGTCCACCACTACTTCGGCACCAAGGAACAGGTCTTCCAGGAGGCCGTCGAGACGGTCTTCGCGCCCGCCCTGCGCGCCCCCGACGTGATCTTCGAGGGTCCGCGGGACGCCGTCGGCGAGCGGTTCGCCCGGTTCTTCCTCGGCATCTGGGAGAACCCGGCCACCCGCGCCCCCCTGCTCGCCGTCGTACGGTCCGCCCTGAACAACGACGTGGCCGCCGCCGTGCTGCGCCGCCTGGTCAGCACCCAGCTGCTGCGCCGGGTCGCCGCCGAGATGGGCATGCCCGACGCCGAGCTGCGCGCCGAGCTGGCGGCGGCGCAGCTGGTCGGGACGGCGCTGCTGCGGTACGTCATCAAGGTCGAGCCCCTGGCCTCGGCGGACGTGGAAACGATCGTGCGCCGGATCGCACCCGCCATACAGAGCCACCTGACGAGCCAGTGACGGGGGCATCGGACGAGCCCCTGACGAGGATCACCGGACGTGTCCCTCACGGGGGCCACCCCACGAGCCCACGACGGGCGCCGACGAACCGATGAGACGTGCGTCCCGAAATCCGGACATCCTGTCCGGGCTGTGGATGACGGGCGTACGCTCGAAGCCAGTCACAACTCTCCGAAGGAGCGAGCGACGATGCCCGAGCTGAGGTCCCGCACAGTCACCCACGGCCGCAATATGGCGGGCGCCCGCGCCCTTATGCGCGCCTCCGGTGTACCCGGTGCGGACATCGGCCGGAAGCCGATCATCGCGGTCGCCAACAGCTTCACCGAGTTCGTGCCGGGCCACACCCACCTGGCGCCGGTCGGCCGGATCGTCAGCGAGGCGATCACCGAGGCCGGGGGCATCCCGCGCGAGTTCAACACGATCGCCGTCGACGACGGCATCGCCATGGGCCACGGCGGCATGCTCTACAGCCTGCCCTCGCGCGACCTGATCGCGGACAGCGTGGAGTACATGGTCGAGGCGCACTGCGCCGACGCCCTGGTCTGCATCTCCAACTGCGACAAGATCACCCCGGGCATGCTGATGGCCGCGCTGCGGCTGAACATCCCGACGGTGTTCGTCTCCGGCGGCCCGATGGAGTCCGGCCGGGCCACCCTGGTCGACGGCACGGTCCGCACGCTCGACCTCGTCGACGCGATCTCCGACGCCGTGAACGACAAGATCTCGGACGAGGACATCCTCCGCATCGAGGAGAACGCCTGTCCGACCTGCGGCTCGTGTTCCGGCATGTTCACCGCCAACTCGATGAACTGCCTGACCGAGGCCATCGGCCTGTCCCTCCCCGGCAACGGCTCGGTCCTCGCCACCCACACCGCGCGCCGGCGGCTGTACGTCGACGCCGCGCGCACGGTGATGGACCTGACCCGCCGCTACTACGAGCAGGACGACGAGACGGCCCTGCCGCGCAACATCGCCACCTTCGCGGCGTTCGAGAACGCCATGGCGCTGGACATCGCCATGGGCGGCTCCACCAACACGATCCTGCACCTGCTGGCGGCGGCGCAGGAGGCGGGCGTGCCGTTCGGCCTGAACGAGATCGACGCCGTCTCGCGCCGGGTGCCGTGCCTGGCGAAGGTGGCGCCCAACGTCGCCAAGGACCGCACGTACTACATGGAGGACGTGCACCGCGCGGGCGGCATCCCCGCCCTGCTCGGCGAGCTGCACCGGGCCGGTCTGCTCAACGAGGACGTCCACTGCGTGCACAGCCCGTCGCTGGCCGACTGGATGAAGCGGTGGGACGTGCGCGGCGGCTCCCCCTCCCCGGAGGCGGTCGAGCTGTGGCACGCGGCGCCGGGCTGCGTCCGCTCCGCCGAGGCGTTCTCCCAGTCCGAGCGCTGGGAGGCGCTGGACCTGGACGCCGAGAACGGATGCATCCGCTCCGCCGAGCACGCCTACTCCAAGGACGGCGGCCTGGCGGTGCTCAAGGGCAACCTCGCGGTGGACGGCTGCGTGGTGAAGACGGCCGGCGTCGACGAGTCGATCTGGACCTTCGAGGGCCCGGCGGTCGTCTGCGAGTCGCAGGAGGAGGCCGTCGAGAAGATCCTGAACAAGCAGGTCACCCACGGCGACGTGGTCGTCATCCGGTACGAGGGCCCCAAGGGCGGCCCCGGCATGCAGGAGATGCTCTACCCGACGTCCTTCCTCAAGGGCCGGGGCCTGGGCAAGACCTGCGCCCTGATCACCGACGGCCGCTTCTCCGGCGGCACCTCGGGCCTGTCCATCGGCCACGCCTCCCCGGAGGCGGCGTCCGGCGGCACGATCGCCCTCGTCGAGGACGGCGACCGCATCCGCATCGACATCCCGAACCGCTCGATCGAACTCCTCGTGGACGACGCGGAACTGTCCCGCCGCGAGCAGGCCCTGAACGGCGTCTACGCCCCCAAGTCCCGTACCCGCAAGGTCTCGGCCGCCCTGCGCGCCTACGCGGCCATGGCGACGAGCGCGGACAAGGGCGCGGTCCGGGACGTCTCCAAGCTGGGCTGACCGCCCGACCGACACCCGGGACGGAACCCGCCGGTGCGGTTGCCCACCGGCCCCGCCACGCGGACGGCCCGCCCGACGAGCCCTCGTCGGGCGGGCCGTCCGCGTGGGATGGGCATACGCGTCCCGGGCCGCCACGAAAACGTGGCCGCCGTTGTCGCCGGGCGACCGGCCGACCGGCGTAGGACGGCGCGGCGCTTGCCGAAGAGAGCGAGTGTGCGTGCCGGTTGAGGAGGGGCGGGGGTGAATCCGGCCTCCGTCCCGCGGTCCACGGTTTTGGGCGTCGCCCGCGCCCGTCGGCGAGCCCGCCCGCCTCACCACCCCGCCGGATCCCCCGAAACCCCGAACAGCGTCCCGTCCGGCGCCCCCGCGAACACCTCGCCCCCGGCGGCGACGGGGAGCGAGAGGCCGGACATCAGGGAGCCCCGCCCCTCTCCCGCGCGGGCCGGGGTCTGGCCGGACGGCCTGCCGTGGGCGGCGTCCACGGCGATCAGCCTGCCGTCCCCGGCGCTGAAGTAGATCCGCTGCCCGGCGACCACCGGCGCCGACGGGAAGCTCACCGACGTCTCCAGCCGCCACGACTCGACGCCGGCCCGCGTGTCCACGGCGACCAGCGTGCCGACGGCGCCCAGGAGGTGGACGGTGTCCCCGTGGACGACGGCCTGCGCGCCGCCCACCGGGAAGCTCAGCCGGATGCGCCGGGTGCCGCCGTCGCCGGTGTCGTGGCGGATCACGGCGTCCGTGTCGTCGTACGCCTCGGCCGTCGACGTGAACCACAGCACCCCGTCCCGCGCGCCGACCAGGCTCAGCGCACCGTCCAGCCGCTGCTCCAGGCGTACCGCGCCGGTCCGCGGGTCGACACCGGTGACCCGCGTCCCGTCCGCCCCGTCCGGCTCCACGGCGTACGCGACACCGTCGCCGTACGTCTGGAACGACGGCAGCTTCAGCCCGCCGACCGTGCGCTGCCACCGCTGCTCGCCGGTGGCGGCGTCCAGCGCGGTGACCCGCGAGTCGGGCCCGGTGAGCAGGACGACGCCGTCGACGTGGGTGATCCGGCCCTCGTGGGCCGTGACGTCGTGGCTCCAGCGGGTGTCGCCCGTCGCCGGGTCCAGGGCGGCGAGCCGGCTGCCGCCCCGGTCGAGGACGTGCAGCAGCCCGCCCGACAGCGTGGGCGGCACGGCGACCCCGTCCGGGTCCTGGCCCCCGGCCCCCGCACGCGCCCACTCGACGCTGCCGTCGGCGGGATCGACCGCGGCGGCCAGCACGCCGGGGCGGGCGCAGTACAGGGTCCCGGCCGAGGCCGTGCACTGCGGCACCCCACCGGCCTCGGCGCCGGGCGCCCGCAGGTCGGTCTCCCAGGCGCGGAACGGCTTGTCCTTGCGCTGAGCGGCCGGCGCCGGGCCGTCCCCGGCCCTGACCAGGGCGACGGCCCCGCCGGCGAGCGCCAGCACGGCCGCGGCGGCCACGGCGGCCGTCCACGGCCCGCGCCGAGCGCGCCGCTTGCGCTCCGCGCGCGGTTCCCGGCCCGCGTCCCCGGCTGCGGGCACGGGGGCCTGCCGCCGGTGCGTGGGCACGGCGTCCGGCTCGGCCGGACCGCCGCCGTCCGGCACGGCACGCGGCTCCGGGACGAACATCTGCGTGTCGTAGGACGCCGACAGCGCCCGCAGCTCCGCCATCAGCTCGTCCGCCGTCGGCCGGTCCTCCGGCTCCTTGGCCAGACACCGGGTGACGAGCGGCGCCAGCTCCGCCGGCACGCCCGTGAGGTCGGGCTCCTCGTGCACGACCTGGTACGCCAGCAGATACGGGCTGTCGGAGTCGAAGGGCCCGCTTCCGGTCGCCGCGTGCACGATCACCGAGCCCAGCGCGAACACGTCCGCCGCCGGCCCCACCTCCCGCGGCCTGCGGAACTGCTCCGGCGCCATGAACGGCGGCGTCCCGATCAACTTCCCCGTCTCGGTGCGCAGTTCACTGTCCGAAGGGCGGGAGATGCCGAAGTCGATCACTTTCGGCCCGTCCTCCGCGAGCAGCACGTTGCTCGGCTTCAGATCGCGGTGCACGACCCCGGCCCGGTGGATGTCCCGCAGCGCCTCGGCGAGTCCGGCCATCAGCTGCCGCAGCCGCGCGGCGGGCAGCGCGCCGTTCCGCTTCACGTACTCGGACAGCGTCGGGCCGGGGATGAACAGCGTGGCCATCCACGGCTGCCCGGCATCCGGATCCGCGTCCACCACCGGCGCCGTGAACGCCCCGCTCACCCGCCGGGCCGCGGCCACCTCCTGCCGGAACCGCCCCCTGAACTCCGGATCCTGCGCGAACTCCCCGTGCACGACCTTCACCGCGAGCCGCAACCCCGAGGCGGACCGCGCCAGATGCACCACTCCCATGCCGCCGGACCCGAGCCGGTCCTCCAGCAGATACTGTCCGGCGTATCGCCGCGATTCCGTTTCCGCGTCCGAGCCGGCGCTGCGCCATGGCGGCATCTCTCACCCCCGGATGTCCGTCCGCACGCGCGACGCGCTGAGCCTAGTCGATGACCAGTACGAAACTGCTGTGGCTTGCTAGCCTCGTGGCGCCATATGAAATTGGCGTGAACTGATCATAAGAAACCAACGGGGGGAGGCCGACACGGCCATGGAAGACACCACCATCGCGGATCTCGCGATGCCGGAGCCCAAGCAGCCCGCGGACCTGGGGGACACCGCGGACACCGGCGAGGCGGGGAAGGCCGGGCTCGCCACCGCGGCGTCCACCGTCCGCTACTACAAGGTCGCGCCCGGCGTCGAGCTCAACGTCCGCAGCGGTCCCGGCATCCGCTACCCGATCGTGCGCATCCTGCCCGAGGGCATCTCCGTGCCGATCTACTGCCAGCGCCCGGGCGACACCGTCACCGGCTACTACGGCACGTCGAACATCTGGGACGCCATCACCAACGGCCAGTACGTCTCCGACGCCTACGTCAACACCGGAAGCGACGGCTACGTCGCCCCGCGCTGCGGCTGACCGCACGGGCCCGGGCCCGTGACCGGCCGGACGCCGTACCGGACGCCGTCATCGGCGCGTGAGCGACCGCGACGGCGTCCCCGGCCGGCCCACGGGCCCCGGCCCGAGCCCCCTGCGCTTCCTCGGCACCACCTGGGCGCACCACGACCGCGGCCACCGGGCCCGCCGCGCCGTCGGGTTCCTCGCCGCCGCGCTGCCCGCCTGCCTGCTCCTCCACTTCACCCGCCAAGGCCTCGTCCTGGCCGGCACCGGCCGCTTCGTCACGCTGACGGTCGTCGTGATGTTCGCCGTCTGCAGCGCCCTCACCCGAGGCCCCGGCGAGCGACTCCACCGTGAGGAGTGCGAGGCCGCCCTCGCCCGGCACGCGCAACGCACCTACCGCCGCACCGGCACCCCGCCCGCAGACGCCCCGGCTCCCGACTCCGCCCCGGGCGAGCCTGTCGTGGAACTCCCGCCCCCGGCGACCATGGCGGCATGCCGACGACACCGCCCTCCCGGGCCCACTCGTTCAACGCCGCCGCGGCCCAGTACGCCGCCAACCGCCCCGGCTACCCGCCCGCCCTCTTCGACGCCATCGAGGAACTCGCCGCCCGCCCCCTGACCGGCGCCCGCGTCGTGGACGTGGGCGCCGGCACCGGGATAGCCACCGCCCTCCTGCACGGCCGCGGCGCCGACGTCATCGCGCTCGAACCCGGTGACGGCATGTCCGCCCAGTTCCGCCGCGCCCACCCCGGCCTCCCGCTCGTCCGCGGCGACGGCAACGCCCTCCCGCTCGCCGACTCCAGCGCCGACCTCGTCACCTACGCCCAGGCCTGGCACTGGACCGACCCGGCCCGCGCGCTCCCGGAGGCGGCGCGCGTCCTGCGCCCCGGCGGCGCCCTCGCCCTGTGGTGGAACTTCGCCGCAGTGGACGTCCCCTGGCTCACCGCGCAGGCGATCCGCATCGAACGCCACTACGACGAACCCCAGCCCGTGATCGCGCCACGGCCGACCGAGACGCCTCCTTCCTCCCCCTTCTCCGCCTTCACCCGCCGCGTCGTCCGCTGGAGCCGCCGCGTCCCCGTCGACGTCCACCTCGCCAACCTCGGCAGCCGCTCCCTCTTCCTGACCGGCGGCAAGGCCCGCGCCGAGGCATTCCTCGCCGCCGAGCGCGACCACGTCCTGCGGCAGTTCGCGGACGGCGTCGTGGAGGAGGTCTACGACACCGAACTCCAGGTCGCCCGTACCGAGCCCGCCGCCCCTTGACGCTCCCCGCCTCCGCGAGGATTATTCATCACATGATGAATTACAGTGCCGGGCCGTCCACCGAGGGCGGCCCGCCCGACCCGCCCGCCGTCCGCGCCGACGCCCTCACCGTCACCCGCGGCGCCCGAAAGGTCCTGCACGGCCTCGACTTCGCCGTCCCACGCGGCCGGATCACCGGGCTTCTCGGCCCCTCGGGCTGCGGCAAGTCCACCCTCATGCGGGCCATCGCCGGCACCCAGGCCAAGGTCACCGGCGCCCTCCACGTCCTCGGCCACCCCGCCGGCCACCCCGCCCTGCGCACCCGCATCGGCTACGTCACCCAGGCGCCCTCCGTCTACGACGACCTGACCGTCCGCCAGAACCTCGACTACTTCGCCGCGATACTCGACCCCGGCCGGCCCGCCGCCGAACGCCGCCACGACCACGTCACCCGGGCCATCGCCGACGTCGACCTCACCCGCCACGCCGACGCCCTCGCCGGCAACCTCTCCGGCGGCCAGCGCAGCCGCGTCTCCCTCGCCGTCGCCCTCCTCGGCGCCCCCGACCTGCTGGTGCTCGACGAACCCACCGTCGGCCTCGACCCGGTCCTGCGCCGCGACCTGTGGCATCTCTTCCACTCCCTCGCCGCCGACCGGGGCGCCACCCTCCTCATCTCCTCCCACGTCATGGACGAGGCCGAGCGCTGCCACCGCCTCCTCCTCATGCGCGGCGGCCGCATCCTCGCCGACGGCACCCCCGACGCCCTGCGCACCCGTACCGGCGCGGACACCGTCGAAGCCGCCTTCCTGCGCCTGGTGGACGAGGCCAGCGCCAAGGACCGCACGAAGGAGAGCACCCGATGAGCACCACCGCCCCCACGACCGCCGTACGCCCCGCCCCCGTGCCCACCCGCCCCCTGAGCGCCTCCCGCACCACCGCCACCGCGGCACGCGTCCTGCGCCAGCTGGGCCACGACCCGCGCACCATCGCGCTGCTGATCCTCATCCCCTGCGTGATGCTGATCCTGCTGCGCTACGTCTTCGACGGCAGCCCGCGCACGTTCGACACCATCGGCGCCTCGCTGCTCGGCATCTTCCCGCTCATCACCATGTTCCTGGTGACCTCGATCGCCACCCTGCGCGAACGCACCTCCGGCACCCTCGAACGCCTCCTCGCCATGCCCCTCGGCAAGGGCGACGTCATCGCCGGCTACGCCCTCGCCTTCGGCGCCCTCGCGATCGTCCAGTCCGCCCTCGCGACCGCCCTCGCCCTGTGGGCGCTCGGCCTCGACGTCACCGGCTCCCCCTGGCTGCTGCTCCTCGTCGCCCTGCTCGACGCGCTCCTCGGCACAGCCCTCGGCCTGTTCGTCTCGGCCTTCGCGGCCTCGGAATTCCAGGCGGTGCAGTTCATGCCGGCCGTGATCTTCCCCCAGCTCCTCACCTGCGGACTCTTCACCCCCAGGGACAAGATGCACCCCGTTCTCGAAGCCATCTCCGACGTCCTCCCCATGTCGTACGCCGTCGACGGCATGAACGAGGTCCTCCGGCACACCGACATGACCGCCGCCTTCGTCCGCGACGTCCTGATCGTCGCCGGCTGCGCCCTCCTCGTCCTGGCCCTGGGCGCCGCCACCCTGCGCCGCCGCACCACCTGACGCCCCACGACGTCCCGCCCACCGGACACACCCGTCCCACCAGGGTCCCGAGTGCGAGGATGACCCCGGACGACGCACACCCCGGAGGGCACCGCAGCCATGACCCAGAAAGTCGCAGTCCTCGGCACCGGCAAGATCGGCGAAGCCCTGCTCAGCGGAATGATCCGCGCCGGCTGGACCCCCGCCGACCTCCTGGTCACCGCCCGCCGCGCGGAACGGGCCGAAGAACTCCGCACCCGCTACGGCGTCACCCCGGTCACCAACGCGGAAGCCGCCAAGACCGCCGACACCCTGATCCTCACGGTCAAGCCGCAGGACATGGGCGCCCTCCTGGAGGAACTGGCCCCCCACGTCCCCGCCGACCGTCTGATCGTCAGCGGGGCGGCAGGCATCACCACGTCCTTCATCGAGGAACGCCTGGGCGCCGGAACCCCCGTCGTCCGCGTCATGACGAACACCCCCGCCCTCGTGGACGAGGCCATGTCCGTCATCTCCGCAGGCAGCCACGCCGACGAGGCCCACCTGTCCCACGCCGAGGAGATCTTCGGAGCCGTCGGCAAGACCCTCCGCGTCCCCGAGTCCCAGCAGGACGCCTGCACCGCCCTCTCCGGCTCGGGCCCCGCTTACTTCTTCTACCTCGTCGAAGCAATGACGGACGCCGGCATCCTCCTCGGCCTGCCCCGAGACAAGGCGCACGACCTGATCGTCCAGTCCGCCATCGGCGCCGCGACGATGCTCCGCGACAGCGGCGAGCACCCCGTGAAGCTCAGGGAGAACGTCACCTCGCCGGCCGGCACCACCATCAGCGCCATCCGCGAACTCGAGAACCACGGCGTCCGGGCCGCCCTCATCGCGGCGCTGGAGGCCGCCCGCGACCGCAGCCGCGCCCTGGCCTCCGGCAAGAAGGACTGACCCCCGGGCCGCGAGTTGACACGCCTGGGGCCCATCCGTAAGGTTCTCCGAGTTGTCCGACGTGAGCGCCGACCCCGGTCGGTCCCCGGACAGCACTCACACCACAGCAGGATCTCCTTACCGGATTGTTTTCGGCGTGCCCGAATTCAATTCGAATAGGGGCTCGGCGGCCCGATTGGGAATCGCCGGGAGGATCCGCTAAGGTTTGAGACGTCGGAACGGCCCAACGGCCGGGAAGACAAACCCCGCTGACTGGGGATCAGGTCGGAAAAGGATCTGATAGAGTCGGAAACGCAAGACCGAAGGGAAGCGCCCGGAGGAAAGCCCGAGAGGG
>NZ_JBVJFP010000023.1:0-89235 GCF_055587785.1 Streptomyces sp. NPDC046379 | reverse complement strand
GCATCAGCGTCCTGTTCGCCATGCTCCGCGACGGAACCTTCTACGAGTCCCGCAGCCCTCGCCTCGCTTGACGAAGGACATAGAGGCACCCCCCCGGCACCCGATGTCCCCCCTTCCCTCGCCCTACCCCGAACATCGCCCATCGCGTCGCCCGCCACCGCCGGCACCGCCATGACCGCGCCCTCCACTCCGTCGCCCCCACCTCCCATTGCCCAAAGCAAACCCCCGACCACTAAGGTCGCTTCCGTTGCGGGGGCGGCCTCGGGGCCGGCGGGAGTCGGTGCGGAGCCGGTACGGAGGCAGTGAGGAGGACGGACGTGCGTCTGAGTCTGACCGTCGTCGATCCGATCGGTGGGGCCACCGCCGACGTGGTGCTCGACGCCGATCCGGAGTCGCCGATGGGTGACATCACCCGGGAGCTGGCGCGGCAGGTGGGGCTGGGCGACGGGGCGCGGATCATTCCCCTCGGGGGGCAGCGCACGGCCGGTTCGGGTGATGCGCCGCAGGCTTTCGTCGACGGGTATCTCCTCGATCCGGACTCCACCATCGGCGGTTCGCCGTTGCGCGAGGGCGCCGTCGTCAGTCTGTACGACCCGGCCGGGTGTCTGCTCGGGGAACCCACCGGCGTGGTCGAGTTCCGGGTCGTGGGCGGGCCCGGGGCGGGGGCCGTGCACCGGCTCGGGGTCGGCCGGTACGACATCGGCAGCGGGGCCGCCGCGCAGATCCGCGTCGACGATCCCGAACTGGACGGTCGGGCGGCCACCTTGTCCATCGCGATCGACGGGACCTGCCAGGTCGTCGTGCACGGCGAGGGCAAGGAGGACGCCCGGCTCGACGGGGAGGCCCTCGACGGGGACGCGTGGCCGCTCGGCGCCCAGCTCGCCGTGGGGAACAGCCTGCTGGAGATCGTCGCGTACACCCCGCCGAACGCCGCGCTGAAGTGGTCGGAGGACGGCATCGGCCTCGACTACAACCGGCCCCCGCGGCTGCGGCCCGCCGAGCGGCAGACGCGGTTCCGGCTGCCGTCGCCGCCCGGTGAGTTCGAGGCGCGCCCACTGCCCTGGCTGATGGCGCTGTTCCCGCTGGTCGGCGCCGTCATCGCGGTGATGATCTTCAATCGCTGGTACTTCCTGATCATGGCCGTGCTGAGCCCGATCATGCTGTTCGGCAACTACTTCCTGGACAAGAAGCACGGCCGCAAGTCGCACGCCAAGCAGATGAAGGAGTACAAGGAGACCAAGGCGCGGATCGAGAGGGACGCCCAGGACGCCCTGGTCACCGAGCGCACCGACCGCCGGCAGGCCATCCCCGACCCGGCCGCCGTCCTCACCTTCGGCACCGGCCCCCGCACCCGCCTGTGGGAGCGCCGCCGCACCGACGCCGACCACCTCCTCCTGCGGGTCGGCACCGGCCGCATACCCTCCGAGGTCGTGCTCGACGACCCGGAGCAGGACGACCACAAGCGCGAGGTCACCTGGCACATCGAGGATGCTCCCGTCGCCCTGCCGCTGAAGGACCTCGGCGTGATCGGCCTCGCCGGGCGCGGCGACTCGGCGCAGGCGCTGGGGCGTTGGGCCGTGGCGCAGACGGCGGTGCTGCACAGCCCGATGGACGTGCAGTTCTACGTGCTCACCGAGAACGACGCGCACGGCCGCTGGGACTGGGTGCGCTGGCTGCCGCACGCCCGCCCCTCCAGCGGCCAGGACGTCAACCTGCTGATCGGCACGGACTCCGAGACCGTCGGCGCCCGCGTCGGCGAGCTGACCCAGTTGCTGGACGCCCGGCAGAAGGCGCTGAAGGAGTCGGGGCGCGGTGACGGCGGCCCGGCCTTCTCCGACCCGGACATCGTGGTCGTGTGGGACGGCTCGCGGCGGCTGCGGTCCATGCCCGGCGTCGTACGGCTGCTGCGGGAGGGGCCGGCCGTGAGCATGTACGCGATCTGCCTGGACGAGGAGGAGCGGTTCCTGCCCGGCGAGTGCCAGGCCGTCGTCGTGGCCGAACCGCTGCGCAGGGACGACGCCACCGCCGCGTCCGCCGCCGTCCCTCAGCCCGCCGCTCCGCCCGGCGGCTTCCCCTCCTTCCACGCCTGGCACCAGACCGCCCAGCAGCCCGGCGGGAATCAGGACGAGGCGTCCGAGCTGCGGCTGCGCGTCGAGCAGAGCGGCGCCCGCCGGATCGGGGACGTACGGCCCGACTTCGTCTCCCCCGCCTGGTGCGCCCGTCTGTCGCGGTCGCTGTCGCCGCTGCGGGACATCAGCGGCGAGACCGAGGACTCCGCCCTGCCCGCCTCCAGCCGGCTGCTGGACGTGCTCCAGCTGGAGCCGCCGACCGGCGACGCGATCGCCGCGCGGTGGCGGATGGGCGGCCAGTCGACGACGGCCGTGATCGGCGAGTCGTACGACGGCCCGTTCGGCATCGACCTGCGCAAGGACGGGCCCCACGGTCTGATCGCCGGTACCACCGGGTCCGGCAAGTCGGAGCTGCTGCAGACGATCGTGGCGGCGCTGGCCGTGGCGAACACGCCGGAGAACATGACCTTCGTGCTCGTCGACTACAAGGGCGGCTCGGCGTTCAAGGACTGTGTCGAACTGCCGCACACCGTCGGCATGGTCACCGACCTCGACGCGCACCTCGTGGAGCGGGCGCTGGAATCGCTCGGCGCGGAGCTGAAGCGACGCGAGCACATCCTGGCGGCGGCCGACGCCAAGGACATCGAGGACTACCAGGACCTGGTGCGCCGGGACCCGTCCCACCAGCCGGTCCCCCGGCTCCTGATCGTCATCGACGAGTTCGCGTCGATGGTCCGCGACCTGCCGGACTTCGTCACCGGCCTGGTCAACATCGCCCAGCGGGGCCGTTCCCTCGGCATCCACCTGCTGCTCGCCACGCAGCGCCCGAGCGGCGTCGTCTCCCCGGAGATCCGGGCCAACACCAACCTGCGCATCGCGCTGCGCGTGACCGACGCCGGCGAGTCCACCGACGTCATCGACGCGCCCGACGCCGGTCACATCTCCAAGAGCACGCCCGGCCGCGCGTATGTGCGCCTCGGGCACGCCTCGCTGATCCCGTTCCAGTCCGGACGCGTCGGCGGGCGGCGGCCAGGGGCCGCCGATCCGAGGACGCTGGAGCCGTGGGCGGGCGAGCTGGCCTGGCAGGACCTGGGCCGGGCCACCCTGCGCAAGCCGAAGTCGCAGGCGCGCGAGGACGAGGAGATCACCGACCTGAAGGTGCTGGTGGACGCCGTGCGCGAGGCCAACGGCGCGCTCGGCATCCCCGCCCAGCACTCCCCCTGGCTGCCGGCCCTGGAGGAGACGCTGCTGCTGGACGACATCCCGGCCGTGCCCGCGCAGGGCGCGCTGCCCGCGGCGCCGTACGGTGTCGAGGACCTGCCCGCCGACCAGGCCCGCCGTCCGGTCGCCGTGGACTTCGCGACCTTCGGGCACCTCCTCGTCGGCGGCGCCCCGCGCACCGGCCGCTCGCAGCTGCTGCGCACCATCGCCGGTTCACTGGCGCGCACCAACTCCTGCGCGGACGTGCACCTGTACGGCATCGACTGCGGCAACGGCGCCCTGAACGCGCTGACCCGCCTGCCGCACTGCGGCGCGGTGGTCGGCCGCAACCAGCTCGAGCGCGTCGTACGCCTCTTCACCCGGCTCTCCGGCGAACTCACCCGCCGGCAGGACCTGCTGGCGGAGAAGGGCTTCGCCGACATCGGCGAGCAGCGGGCGGCCGTGCCGGAGGAGGAGCGGCTGCCGCACATCGTGCTGCTGCTGGACCGCTGGGAGGGCTGGCTGCCCACGCTCGGCGAGTACGACCACGGGGACCTGACCGACCAGTTGATGACGATGATGCGGGAGGGCGCGAGCGTCGGCCTGCACGTGGTGATCACCGGCGACCGTCAGGTGCTCGCGGGCCGGATCTCCGCCCTGACCGAGGACAAGTACGGTCTGCGGCTCGCGGACCGCGGCGACTTCTCGATGCTGGACATCAACTCCCGCAAGGTTCCCGAGGAGATCCCGCCGGGCCGCGCCTTCCGCAACGAGACGGCGACGGAGACGCAGTTCGCGCTGCTGTCGGAGGACACCACCGGTCAGGGCCAGGCCGCCGCGCTGATGGCGATCGGGGACGCGGCGACCGCCCGGGACGCGGACGTGCCGCGCTCGCGCCGGCCGTTCCGGGTGGACGTGCTGCCCAGCCGGATCTCCTTCGCCGACGCCTACGCCATGCGCGACCCGCAGACGACCGGCTCCCCGCTGTGGGCGCTGGTCGGCGTGGGCGGCGACGAACTGACCGCGTTCGGACCGGACCTGGCCGAGGGTGTGCCGGCGTTCGTCATCGGCGGGCCCGCCAAGTCGGGCCGCAGCACGGTGCTGATGAACTTCGCCCGCTCCTATCTCGCCCAGGGGGTACGGCTGGTCGTCGCCGCGCCCCGGCAGTCGCCGCTTCGCGAAC
This sequence comes from Streptomyces sp. NPDC046379, assembly GCF_055587785.1. Classification (NCBI taxonomy): domain Bacteria; kingdom Bacillati; phylum Actinomycetota; class Actinomycetes; order Kitasatosporales; family Streptomycetaceae; genus Streptomyces; species Streptomyces sp. NPDC046379. The sequence continues at coordinate 84,783 of NZ_JBVJFP010000023.1, read as the reverse complement.
TGGAGGGCCGGGAGGGGGTGCTGCGGGTCTTCACCGGTCGGGACGTCGACGAGGACGAGCTGGAGGAGGCCGTGGGGCCGGCCACGCGGGAGCAGCCGATCGCCGTGCTCGTGGACGACGCCGAGGTGCTGGACGACTGCGACGCGGAGGACGTCTTCAAGCGGATCCTGCAGAGCGGCGTCGAGGAGGGGCTCGCGCTGGTGATCGCCGGTGACGAGGAGGAGATCTGCGACGGCTTCTCCGGCTGGCAGGTCGACGCGAAGAAGGCCCGCCGCGGCATCCTGCTCTCCCCGCAGGACAGCTCAGCGGGCGAGCTGATCGGCATCCGCACGACCCGCAGCATGGTCGGCGGCCCGATCGCCCCCGGCAAGGGCATGCTGCACCTGGGCAGCGGGGAGCACATCACGGTGACGACGCCGATGTGAGCGGGCGCCTGCGCCGGCGGCGGGGCGGGGAGCGTGGCGGGAAGCGTGAAGGGGGAGCGTGGAGGACGGGGAAGGGCCGTCGCCGCGGAAAGCCTGCGGCGGCGGTGCCGGGAGGGCGGGGCGGAATCGTCGCCGTGGTCCCCCTACGCCCCGGTCCCCTGCGCCCCGGTCCCCTGCGCTCCGGTCCCCTACGCTCCGGTCCCCTACGCTCCGGTCCCCTGCGCCCCGGTCCCCTGCGCCCCGCCGCCCTCCACGTCCAGCAACTCCACCCGCACATCCCCCGCGAACCCCGTCGTCGGCCCCACCCTCCGCGCGAACTCCGCCACCGCCGCCAGCTGCGGCTCGCCGAAGCGGAAGTCGAGGGTGGTGAAGTAGCGCTCCAGGACCTGCTCGTCGAAGGCCTCCCAGCGGGCCGCCTGTTCGGCGACCTTGGCGACCTCTTCCAGAGAGAGGTTGCGGGAGGCCAGGAAGGCCTCGTGGACCTTGCGGGTGATGACCGGCTCGCGTTCCAGGTAGTCCCGGCGGGCCGCCCAGACGGCGAAGACGAACGGCAGGCCGGTCCACTCCTTCCACAGCTCACCCAGGTCGTGGACCTGGAGGCCGAAGCGCGGGCCGTCGTGGAGGTTGGCCCGCAGCGCCGCGTCGCCGATCAGCACGGCCGCCTCCGCCTCCTGCATCATCACGCTGAGGTCGGGCGGGCACGTGTAGTAGTCGGGCGTCACGCCGAACCGCTCCGCCAGCAGCAGCTGCGCCAGTCGGACGGAGGTTCGAGAGGTGGAGCCGAGGGCGACGCGGGCGCCGTCGAGCCGGTCCAGGGGGACCTGGGAGACGATCACGCAGGACATCACCGGGCCGTCGCAGCCGACGGCGATGTCGGGGAAGGCGACCAGCTCGTCGGCGTTCTTGAGGAACTCGACCAGGGTGATCGGGCCGATGTCGAGGTCTCCCCGCACCAGCTGCTCGCTGAGCTTCTCCGGGGTGTCCTTCGTCAGCTCGAAGTCGAGGAGCGTACCGGTTCTCGCGAGCCCCCAGTACAGGGGCAGGCAGTTCAGGAACTGGATGTGGCCGACGCGCGGCCGGGTGCGAGAAATGTCCACATCGCGAGACTAGCCCCTGGGTCCCGCGCCACCGCTCCCGGGCCCGCCGGGGGCCCACCTTCCGGCGGTTCAAACATTCGGGTGACGTGATCTTGGCCCCTATTGCATTCGGCCGGGTGCGTGCTAGGCTCGTTCGCAAGTTGCAGTTTGGTTTCCCTTGCAGTACAGAGCCTGCGGAGCATGTGACCGCGGGCTCTCGTCGTTCTCAGACATACGCAGTTGTGCAGAACTCAAATCTTCACACTTGCTGGTTCTGGAGCAGGGCAACCCTTTTGAGCCCAAGGAGGGCTTATGGCTACCGGAACCGTGAAGTGGTTCAACGCCGAAAAGGGCTTTGGTTTCATCGCCCAGGAGGGCGGCGGCCCCGACGTCTTCGTCCACTACTCCGCGATCAACGCGACCGGTTTCCGGTCCCTCGAGGAGAACCAGCAGGTGTCTTTCGACGTCACCCAGGGCCCGAAGGGCCCGCAGGCGGAGAACGTCACCCCGGTCTGATCTCTCCCTGATCAGGATCGAGTAGCAGTACCCAAGGAGCCCCGCGCCGACAGGCGACGGGGCTCCTGCCTTTTCCCGGATGCCGAAGGAACGAACTCGCCGGGGCAGGCCCCGCGGGCCTCCGCGCGAGTTTGCGCGCCGGTGAATTCTTCGGGAATTCCCCCGGCCCCCGCTCCGGAGAACCCTCTTCCCGCCCCCTGTCAGTGGCAGCCGCTACCGTCACCGCCCATGACCGACGCATCGGATGCCACCGACCCGTCCGCCGACACGACGGCGCACGACTTCCTCACCGCGACCCGCCGCTTCTACGACGCCATCGCCGAGGACTACGCCGGCCAGTTCCGTGAGGATCTCGCCGCCCGGCCGCTGGAGCGCGCGCTGCTCACGGCGTACGCCGAAACGGTGCTGGGGGAGGGCGCCCCGGCCGGGGACGGGCAGGTGGCCGACCTCGGCTGCGGGCCCGGTGTGACGACGGCGTTCCTCGCCTCGCTCGGGGTGCCGGTCCTCGGGGTCGACCTGTCGGCGTCCATGATCGCGGTCGCCCGCCGGGAGCATCCGGGGCTGCGGTTCGAGCAGGGGTCGATGCTGGACCTGGACCTGCCCGACGGCCGCCTGGCGGGGGTCGTGTCCTGGTACTCCTCCATCCACACGCCCGTGGACCGGCTGCCCGCCCTCTTCTCCGAGTTCGCCCGGGTGCTGGCGCCGGGCGGTCATCTGCTTCTCGCCTTCCAGGCCGGCGACGCGCCGCGCCGGATCACCGAGCCGTACGGCCACCCCGTCTCCCTGGACTTCCAGCGGCGGCGGCCGGAGCGCATCGCCGGCCTGCTGGAGGAGGCCGGCCTGCGGACGCTCTCGCGCACGGTGCGCGAGGCGCAGCGGCGGCCGTACGAGGAGACCTCCCCGCATGCCTTCCTCATCGCCCGGAAGCCGGGCCCGGCGGATACAGACTCTCCACGACCTGCGTGAAGTCCCGCAGTATCCGCTCCCGGCGCAGCTTCAGCGTCGGTGTCAGATGTCCGGCCGCCTCGCTGAAGTCCACGGGCAGGACGGCGAAGCGGCGGATGGACTCCGGGCGGGACACGAGCTGGTTGGCGTCGTCGACCGCGCGCTGCAGGACCGCGCGCAGGTCGTCGTCGTCGGCCGGCAGCTCGGGCGGGACGGGGTGCTTGCCGTTCATGCGGCGCCAGTGGGTGACGCCCTCGGCGTCGAGGGTGATCAGGGCGGTGACGTAGGGGCGGCGGTCGCCGAGGACGAGGCACTGGGAGATCAGGGGGTGGGAGCGCAGCCGGTTCTCCAGGGGCGCCGGGGCCACGTTCTTGCCGCCCGCGGTGATGAGGATCTCCTTCTTGCGGCCGGTGATGGTCAGATACCCGTCGTCGTCCAGCCGGCCCAGGTCCCCGGTCGGGAACCAGCCGTCCGGGGTGGCCGGGACGACGCCGCCCGCGTGCGGGTCCCAGTAGCCGCGGAAGACCTGGCCGCCGTGGATCAGCACCTCGCCGTCCGCCGCGATCCGCACCCTGGTGCCCGGCATCGGCCAGCCGACGGTGCCCAGGCGCGGTCTGAGGGGCGGGGTGAGGGTAGCCGCGCCGGTGGACTCGGTGAGGCCGTAGCCCTCGTAGACGTCGATTCCGGCGCCCGCGTAGAAGGCGGCGAGGTCGCGGCCGAGGGGTGAGCCGCCGCAGACGACATAGCGGACCCGGCCGCCGAGGGCGCCCCGGATACGGCGGTAGACCAGCGGGTCGTAGAGGGCGCGGGCCGCCTTCAGGGAGGTGTTCGGGCCGGGGCCGCCGCTGTGCCGGGCCTCGACGGCCTCGCCGTAACGGCGGGCGATCCTTGCGGCGCGGTCGAAGGCGGGGGCCTTGCCGCCGCGTTCGGCGGTGGCGCGGGCGCCGTTGTAGATCTTCTCCAGCATGTAGGGGATGGCGAGCAGGAAGGTCGGCCGGAAGGCGGCGAGGTCGGCGAGCAGGTCCTCGGATTTCATGCTGGGCGCGTGGCCGAGCCGTACCCGGGCCCGGACGCAGGCCACCGCGACCATGCGGCCGAAGACGTGGGACAGGGGCAGGAACAGCAGGGTCGACGGCTCGGCGTCGGTCCTGGCCCTGAAGACGGGGTAGAGCAGCTCGATGGCGTTGTCGACCTCGGACAGGAAGTTGCCGTGGGTGAGCGCGCAGCCCTTGGGGCGGCCGGTAGTGCCCGAGGTGTAGACGATGGTCGCCAGCGTGTCGGGGCCGAGGACGCCTCTGCGGACGGTGACCTCCTGGTCCGGGACGCCCGCGCCGAGGTCGGCGATCCGGTTCAGGTGGTCCTTCTGGAAGACCCACACGTGCCGCAGTCCGGGCAGGCGGCTCAGCTCGGGGCCGAGGGCCGCGGCCTGCCGGGCGTCCTCGGTGGCGAGGGCGACCGCGCCGGAGTCCTGGAGGATCCAGCGGGTCTGGTGGACGGAGGACGTGGGGTAGACCGGGACGGTGACCAGTCCGGCCGCCCAGGCCGCGAAGTCGAGCAGCGTCCACTCGTAGGTGGTGCGCGACATGACGGCGATCCGGTCGCCCGGCACCAGCCCCTCGGCGATCAGTCCCTTGGCCAGGGCCAGCACCTGCGCCGCGAACTCCGCCGCCGTGACGTCGGCCCAACGGCCTTCTGCGGTACGGCGGCTGAGGACCGGGCGGGACGGTTCCGCGCCCGCGTTCTCGAAGGGCAGGTCGGCCAGGGAGCCGTGCGACACCGGGGGCACGAGCGGGGGTACGGCGGCCTCGCGCACCTCGCCGTCCAGGCGCCGCAGTTCGGGCTCGACGAGCACCGGTCCGCCGTCCGGGTCGTACTCCAGGGACGAGGCGGACGTCGATCCCGCCGGGTGCGGCGCGGGCGAGGAGTACGAGATGGGCATGGGCAGCTCCTGGGGCCTTGCAGCGGCGTCCGTTCCGCGCGGCGCGCTGCGTGGAGTACGCGGGCGCGTACGGAGGCGTTCACCGGCGGCGTACGCTCCGCCGGGCGTCACCGCCGGTCGGACGGCGATCCTACGGCGGTCGGGTGGGGGGATCGTGCGGGTTCGGGGAGGGATCGGGGACGGTCCGGGGGCAGGGGTGTGCACGTCCGGTGCAGGCATGTGCCGTCCGGGCGCCGTCGCCCCCGTACCCGGACCACCGCCCGGCCCACGGTGACCGAGCCTACACTTACCTGCGGTAACATCACTCTGCAGCAAGCGTCGAGGACAGGGAGTGACGCATGGCCGACCGCTATCTGCGCTTCGCGGGCACCGCCCCGGGACGCTTCCTGACCCGGCGGCTCGGCCTGCCCCGCCCGGCCCCGCTCCTGCGCTGGACGCCCGAACGGCCCGCCCTGCCGGGGGGATTGCTGCACCTGACGGCCGGCGACTGTGCCCTCGACCTCGCGCCCGTCCTCGCACGCACCGGCCTCGCCCCCGTCACCGGGCCCACCGGCACCGCGCCCGCCGACCGCACCCCCGCCGCAGTCGTCCTCGACGCCACCGGCGTCCGGGACGTCCCCGCCCTCGCCGGAGTGCACGCGGCCCTCCGCCCGGTCGTGCGGTCGGTCGCCGAAAGCGGCCGGATCGTCGTGGTCGGCGCGCCCCTCGACCCCGCCGACCATCACCAGTCGGCCGCCCAGCAGGCCCTGGAGGGCTTCGTCCGCTCCCTCGCCAAGGAGACCGGCGGCGGCCGGACCGTGAACCTCGTCCGGCTGTCGGACACGCCGGTCGACGCGACGGCCGCCGAGTCCACCCTGCGCTTCCTGCTCTCCCCCAAGTCCGCCTACGTCAGCGGGCAGACGATCCGGGTGGACGCCACCGCCGCCCCGGTCGCCGCCGACCCGGACCGCCCCCTCGCCGGCCGCACCGCACTGGTCACCGGTGCGGCGCGGGGCATCGGCGCGGCCGTCGCCGAGGTGCTGGCGAGGGACGGGGCGCGGGTCGTCGTCCTGGACGTGCCGGCGGCGCGGGCGGACGCGGAGCGGCTCGCGCAGCGCCTCGCCGGCAGCGCGCTCGCGCTCGACGTCACCGCGTCCGACGCGGGCGGGCGGATCGCCGCCGCGCTGCCCGACGGGCTGGACGTACTGGTGCACAACGCGGGCGTCACCCGGGACCGGCGGCTGGCCAACATGCCCGCCGAGCAGTGGGCCGCGGTCCTCGACGTCAACCTGGCCGGCGTGCTGCGGGTCACCGACGCCCTGCTCGCGGACGGCACGCTGCGTCCCGGCGGGCGGATCGTGGCCACCTCGTCCATCGCGGGGCTCGCGGGCAACGCGGGGCAGACCAACTACGCGGCGAGCAAGGCGGGGGTCGCCGGCCTGGTGCGCTCGCTCGCGCCGCGTGCCCTCGCGCAGCACGGGGTGACGGTCAACGCGGTCGCGCCCGGCTTCATCGAGACCCGGATGACCGCGGCCGTGCCGCCGCTGATCCGGGAGGCAGGCCGCCGGATGAACTCCCTGGCCCAGGGCGGCCTGCCGGTGGACGTCGCCGAGACGGTCGCCTGGCTGGCCCACCCGGGCTCGGGCGGGGTCAACGGGCAGGTCGTACGGGTCTGCGGCCAGAGCCTGCTGGGGGCGTGAGTGAGCGACGGCATCCGCACCGCCACCCTCGCAGCCCCGCCCGCGCTCGCCCCGGCCCTCGCGCGCGGCGCGCTGCTGTCGCCGTTCAAGCGGCCCCGCGCGGGCGCCGGTTGTCCCGCCGACCGGCTGGTCCTGCCCGGCGTCCGGATCGACCTGGCCCGGCTGGCCGCCTACGAACGGGTGTGCGGCTTTCCGACCGGTGAGGACGCCCTGCCCCTCACCTACCCGCACGTCCTCGGTTTCCCGCTCGCCATGCGGCTGATGAGCCACCCGCGCTTCCCGCTGCCCCTGCTCGGCCTGGTGCACACCTCGATCGACATCGCCCGCCACACGGCGACGCCCGCCACCGGTGTGTACGAACTCGCCGTGCACGTCGCCGGGTTGGCGCCGCACCGGCGCGGGACGGAGGCGACGGTGGTGACGGGGCTGCGGCGCGACGGGGACGTCGTGTGGGAGTCGACCAGCACGTATCTGGCACGGCATCGCACAGCGTCCGGGCAGCGCGGGCCGTCGGGACCGTCCGGGCCGTCCGATGCTCCACGGAAGCCGGAGGGCGCACGGCCGTCGTTGCCCGTCCGCGGCGAGTGGCGGCTTGCGGCGGACCTCGGGCGGCGGTACGCGGCCGTGTCCGGGGACCGCAACCCGATCCATCTGCACCCGCTCGGCGCCCGCCTGTTCGGCTTCCCGCGGACGGTCGCGCACGGCATGTGGACGGTGGCGCGCTGCCTCGCCGCGCACGGGACGCCCGAAGCGGCGCTGGTGCGGGCGCGGTTCAGGGCGCCGGTGCTGCTGCCCGCGACGGTCCGGCACGCGGCGGCGGACGACGGACGCTTCGCCCTGCACGGCGACGGACGGACCCACTTGGAGGGCAGTGTGCGCCCCGCCGACCCGTCAGACGGCCGGCGGTGACCAGACGCGCTCCGCCGACCCGTCGGACGACCGGCCGCGCCCCGGCCCGGCCCGCCGCCCCGTCACGCCACCGGCGGTGACCAGGGCCGCCCCGCCATCAGGTTGCCGAGCCCGGCCCAGGCGAAGTTCATCAGGGTGCCGGCGGCCTGGCGTGCGGTGACGCCGGGGGTGGCGTTGGCCCAGTCGGCCAGCGACTCGGCGGCCCCCACCAGCGCCTCCGCGAGACCGGCGAACTCCGGCTCGGCCCCGTTCGGCGCGCCGTGCGCCTCGCGGGCCGCGTCGCCTATCAGTTGCGTGACGAAGGAGACGATCTCGGTGCGCATGGCGGACACTTCGGCGGCGAAGGTCTCACCGTGGGTGCGGGCCTGGATGTGCAGGATCGACCAGCCGTCCGGGTGCCGGGCGGTGTGCGTGAAGAACGCCAGGAGCCCGTCCCAGAGTTGGCGGTCGGCCGTCCGGTCCGGGTGGACGCCGGCCCGGACGGCCTCGGTCAGCGCGGCGCCCTCCCGGCGGATGCACGCCGTGAACAGGTCGTCCTTGGAGTTGAGGTAGAGATACACCAACGGCTTGGAGACGCCCGCGAGTTCGGCGATGTCGTCCATGGACGCCGCCATGTATCCCCGTTGTCCGAAGATCCTCACGGCCGCGTCCAGCATCTGCTGCTCACGGACCGCACGCGGCATCCGCTTGGTCTTCACGGCACCCATGGACACCAGCCTACGGTCCGTTGGCAGGTGGCCGGGACGGTCGCGCTCAGGCGGCCGCGGCGACCGTGTCGCGCGGCTGCGGCTCGTCCACCGGGGAGCCGCCCGCCGTGTCGTAGGCCTCCCGGTCCAGCAGTCCCTCGCGGGCGGAGACCAGGACCGGCACCAGTGCCTGTCCGGCGACGTTGGTGGCCGTGCGGATCATGTCCAGGATCGGGTCGATGGCCAGCAGCAGGCCGACGCCCTCCATGGGCAGGCCCAGCGTGGACAGGGTGAGGGTCAGCATGACCGTCGCGCCGGTGAGACCGGCGGTGGCGGCGGAGCCGACGACCGAGACGAACGCGATCAGCAGGTAGTCGCCGACGCCGAGCTGGATGTCGAAGATCTGGGCGACGAAGATCGCGGCGATGGCCGGGTAGATCGCGGCGCAGCCGTCCATCTTGGTCGTGGCGCCGAACGGCACGGCGAAGGAGGCGTATTCGCGCGGGACGCCGAGGCGCTCGGTGACCTTCTGGGTGAGCGGCATGGTGCCGACCGAGGAACGGGAGACGAAGGCCAGCTGGATGGCGGGCCAGGCGCCCTTGAAGAACTGCAGCGGGCTCGCCTTGGCGACGGTCGCGAGCAGCACCGGGTAGACCACGAAGAGGACGATCGCGCAGCCGACGTAGACGTCGGCGGTGAAGGTGGCGTACTTGCCGATCAGGTCCCAGCCGTAGGTGGCGATGGCGTACCCGATGAGGCCGACGGTGCCGAGCGGGGCGAGGCGGATGACCCACCACAGGGCCTTCTGGAGGAGTTCGAGGACGGACTCGCTCAGGGTGAGGACGGGCTGGGCCTTCTCGCCGAGCTGGAGGGCGGCGACGCCGGCGACGGCGGCCATGAAGACGATCTGGAGGACGTTCAGCTGGGTGAACGGCGTGATCACGTCGGTGGGGACGATGCCGGTCAGGAAGTCGATCCAGGAGCCGGCGGTCTCGGGCTTCGCCCCGTCGCGCGGGGTGAGGCCGGTACCGGCTCCGGGGTTGGTGACCAGGCCGATGACGAGGCCGACGGCGACCGCGATCAGCGACGTGATCATGAACCAGAGGAGGGTGCGGGAGGCCAGGCGGGCCGCGTTGTTCACCTTCCGCAGGTTGGTGATCGAGACCAGGATGGCGAAGAAGACGAGCGGGGCGACGGCGAGCTTCAGCAGGCCGATGAAGGTGCCGCCGGTCTTCTCCAGGGTGGTGACGAGCCAGGACAGGTCCTGGGCGCGGGCCAGCCAGCCGAGCAGGACGCCGAGGACGAGGCCGGCGACGATCTGGGCCCAGAAGGGGACCTTGGGTATCCGGGAGATTCCGGGCAGGGTGAAGGACTTCGTGTTCGCGGACACGGACGACTCCGTTGGGGAAGACGCGCGGGGAACCGTCGCGGAGGGACGGCTGGGGACGGTGGGGGAAGACGTCAGGGGCGACAGGTCGCCGACGCGCACCGGCAGAGGTCCACATGCAGGCGCGCCACGAGCGCGAGGCCCGGGAGTGCGGAGAGCGCGGCTGCTGACTTCATGCCACGACTTTAACACCACAGCTTTGGGACACCCAAAGCCTGGCTTTGATGGGTGCGGACGCGCGATCACCCGCACATTGCAAGTCCGTGAAGCCTTCGGCGGAACCGCGGCGGTGAAACCGCCGCGAGCCGCGGGAACGAGCGGGCCCTACGACGCCCGCCCCTGCGCCCGCGCCTCGTCCACGGCGTCGTCCTCCTGGCTGCGGTTGGCCTCCAGGCCGGCCTTGACCTGGTCCACCTTGCGCACGATCTGCTCGGAGGCCCGGTCGCGCTCCTTGCGCAGCACGACGAAGCTGATCGGCGCGGAGATGACGAGGGCGAGCAGCAGCACCCACATGCCGTTGGACTCGCCGAGACCGCGCGGGACGACGCCGGAGTAGACGAGGCCCCAGACGACCACGAAGCAGCCCACGAAGATACCGAGGCGCATCAGCGTGTAGCGGAGCATCTCAATCCACTCTTCCGTTTCCCGGGGTCCGCAGGGGTCCCGCATGTCCGAACCGTGCCCATGAGGGCCACCGTCCAGTGAAGCACGCCCGGCGCCGGTCCCCCGCAACGGGGGCTCAGTGCAGGGGCAGCAGCATGGTGACGTCGTCGCGGTCGTCTCCGGGGGCGACGCGGATCGCGCCGGGGACGCGGCCGACCTCCTTGTAGCCGCAGGAGGCGTAGAAGTTCTCCAGGCCGAGGCCGCCGCGGCAGGTCAGGCGGATCGCCTCGATGCCCTCGAAGCCGCGGGCGGCGTCCGCGGCGGCGGCGAGCAGGTCGCGGCCGTAGCCCTTGCCCTGGTGCCGGGGGTGCACCATCACCGTGTACAGCCAGACCCAGTGGGTCATCAGCCGGTGGGTGTTGAAGGTGAGGAACGCGGTGGCGGCGATCTGCCCGTCCGCGTCGTGCCCGACGAGCAGCCGGGTGCGCCCCTCGGCCAGCGCGGGGAAGTACTTCATCAGCTCGGGCCGTACGTTCTCCCGGGTCACGGGCGGGACGAAGCCGACGGCGCCGCCCGCGTTGGACACGTCCGTCCACAGGTCGAGGATCCCGTCGCGCAGGGCGGGATCGACGGCGGGGTCGAGAGTGAAGGTAAGGGGCATGGCCGCATCGTAGCCATTACATCTCCTGTGCCGCCACCCTCAGATCGGCGACCAGCCCCTGGTACGCGCCTTCCCGGTCGTCCGCCCGCAGCACCGACGACGGGTGGACGGTGGGCACCAGCCGCTCGGGGCGACCGTGGATCTCGCGTTCCAGCACCGTGCCGCGCACCTCGCCGACCTTGAACGACGATCCCAGCAGCGCCTTGCCGGCCGTCGCGCCCAGCACCACGATCAGCTCGGGTTCGACCACGGCCAGCTCGGCGGCGAGCCAGGGCCCGCAGGCGGTCATCTCCCGCAGGCTCGGCGCCTTGTGGATCCGGCGCTTGCGGGGCTCGGCCTGCGTGAACTTGAAGTGCTTGACGGCATTGGTGACGTACGCCTCGCCGGGGTCGATGCCGGCCTCGGCGAGCGCCCGGTCGAGCAGCTTGCCCGCCGGGCCGACGAACGGCCTGCCCCGACGGTCCTCCTGGTCGCCGGGCTGTTCCCCGACGAGCATGACGCGGGCCGACGCGCTGCCCGCGCCGAAGACGGTCCGGGTGGCGTCGCGGTGCAGGGGGCAGCCCCGGCAGCCGGCCGCGGCCTCGCGCAGGGCGTCGAGATCCGCACCGCGGGGGACGAAGGGGTCGGCGGTGTACTGGTCCTCGGGAGCCAAGGTGTCGGCCATGGAGTCCGGGTACCCTCCGTCGTCCCGCGGACCCGCGTCGGCCGCGGGTGGTCCGTGGCTGGTCGGCCCGCGGCCGGGGCGCGACCGGGCCTCACACCCGCATCGGCTGCGGCGCCTCCCGGCGGGCGGGGTCGGGGCCCTCGTACTCCCGGATGATCTCGTAGCGCGTGTTGCGCTCCACCGGGCGGAAGCCCGCGTCGCGGATGAGGTCGAGCAGGTCGTCGCGGGTGAGCTTGTTCGGGGTGCCGTAGTTGTCGGCGTCGTGGGTGATCTTGTACTCGACCACCGAGCCGTCCATGTCGTCGGCGCCGTGCTGGAGGGCGAGCTGGGCGGTCTGCACGCCGTGCATGACCCAGAAGACCTTGACGTGCGGGACGTTGTCGAACAGCAGCCGGGAGACGGCGAACGTCTTCAGGGCCTCCATCGGCGTGGCCATCCTCGTCCGGGCCTGGAGGCGGTTGCGGACCTTGCCGTCCTTCATGTCCACGAAGTCGTGCTGGTAGCGCAGCGGGATGAAGACCTGGAAGCCGCCGGTCTCGTCCTGGAGTTCACGCAGCCGCAGGACGTGGTCCACGCGGTGGCGGGGCTCCTCGATGTGCCCGTACAGCATGGTCGAAGGGGTCTTGAGACCCTTCTCGTGCGCCAGCCGGTGGATGCGGGACCAGTCCTCCCAGTGGGTGCGGTGGTCCACGATGTGCTGCCGCACCTCCCAGTCGAAGATCTCCGCGCCGCCGCCGGTGAGCGACTCCAGACCGGCGTCGATCAGCTCGTCCAGGATCTCGGAGGCGGACAGCCCGGAGATGGTCTCGAAGTGGTGGATCTCGGTGGCGGTGAACGCCTTCAGCGAGACGTTCGGCAGGGCGGCCTTCAGCTCGCGCAGGGAACGCGGGTAGTAGCGCCAGGGGAGGTTGGGGTGCAGCCCGTTGACGATGTGCAGCTCGGTGAGGTTCTCGCCCTCCATCGTCTTCGCCAGCCGCACCGCCTCCTCGATGCGCATGGTGTACGCGTCCTTCTCCCCGGGCTTGCGCTGGAAGGAGCAGTACGCGCAGGAGGCGGTGCAGACGTTGGTCATGTTGAGGTGGCGGTTGACGTTGAAGTGGACGACGTCGCCGTTCTTCCGCGTCCGCACCTCGTGGGCGAGCCCGCCGAGCCAGGCCAGGTCGTCCGACTCGTAGAGCGCGATGCCGTCCTCGCGGGTCAGCCGCTCGCCGGAGCGGACCTTCTCCTCCAGCTCGCGCCTCAGCCCGACGTCCATGCCGATACCTCTTTCCTCTGCTCGACTCGCTCCACCGTACGCCCGCGGGATCAGACCTCTTCGGGCAGCTCTCCCACGCGGTTCTCCCACTTGGTGGAGAGCACGATGGTGGTACGGGTGCGGGAGACGCCCTTGGTGCCGGAGAGCCGCCGGATGATCTTCTCCAGGCCGTCGACGTCGGTGGCGCGGACCTTGAGCATGAACGAGTCGTCGCCGGCGATGAACCAGCAGTCCTCGATCTCCGGCAGGTCCTTGAGCCGGCGGGCCACGTCCTCGTGGTCGGCGGCGTCGGAGAGGGAGATCCCGATCAGGGCGATGACGCCGAGGCCCAGCGAGGCGGCGTTCACGGTGGCGCGGTAGCCGGTGATGACGCCGGCCGCCTCCAGCCGGTTGATGCGGTCGGTGACGCTCGGTCCCGACAGGCCGACGAGGCGCCCCAGCTCCGCGTAGGAGGCCCGGCCGTTCTCTCTCAGGGCCTGGATGAGCTGCCTGTCCACGGCGTCCATGCGATCGAAAGCCTTCCGCTGAAGAGTTTGACGATACGGGGGGTTGGTTGGCGGGTGTGACGGGTGCTGCGGGGGTGCGGTGGCGCTCAGGGGGTGCGGGAGCCGCCGATCCCGCCCTGCCAGCGGCGGTAGAGCGTGTGCGGCACGCCCACCGCGTCCAGGACGCGCCCGGCGACGAAGTCGACCAGGTCCTGGATGTGGGTGGCCCCGGCGTAGAAGGCGGGCGAGGCCGGCACCACGGCCACGCCGGCGTCGTCCAGGGCGACGAGGTGACGCAGCGTCTGCCCGTTGAGCGGCGCCTCGCGCACGGCGACGGCCAGCGGGCGGCGCTCCTTGAGGGTGACGCTCGCCGCCCGCTGGAGCAGGTCCTTCGACAGCCCGAGGGCGACACCGGCGACGCAGGCGGTGGAGGCGGGCACGACCACCATGCCCTTGCTGGGGTACGACCCCGAGGACGGCCCCGCGGCCAGGTCCCCCGCGGGCCAGTGCCGTACGCGGTCGCCGCCGAGGTCCACGTCGAAGACGTGCGGCTTGCCGTCGGCGCCGCGCGCGAGCCAGGCCGCGAGGTCCTCGCGCCAGTGGGCGTCCCGGAAGGAGACGCCGGTCTCGTCCAGCAGGGTGAGCCGCGAGGCCCGGCTGACGACCAGGTCGACGCTCTCGCCCGCGTCCAGCAGCGCCCGCAGCACGGCGGCTGCGTAGGGCGTCCCCGATGCCCCGGACACTCCCACGATCCAAGGCTTGCGCTGCGTTTCTCCTGCGTTCACATCTCGAGCCTACCGGCGCACGGGACCCTGCTCAGGACCGGCCGGACGCCCGGGGGTCGACGGGGAGGCGGCCGGCGGGCACTCGGCGGTGGGCCGCACCGTCATCAGACCGTCAGCCCCCGCACCACGAGATCCGCCAGCGCGCACACGAAGAGGGCGATCCCGATGAACCCGTTGACGCTGAAGAACGCCCTGTTCACCCGCGAAAGATCATGCGGCCGCACGATGGTGTGCTCGTACAGGAACGCGCCCGCGACGATCAGCAGGCCCAGCCACAGGAACGCGCCCCCGTCCGTGGCCAGGACGTACCAGGCGAACAGGGCCGTCGTCACGGCGTGGCAGGCGCGGGCCGACCAGATGGCGGCGGGGACGCCGAATCGGGCCGGGACCGACTTGACGCCGGTCGCGCGGTCGGCGTCGACGTCCTGGCAGGCGTAGATCAGGTCGAAGCCGCCGATCCACACGCCCACGGCGAGGCCGAGGATCACCGCGTCCCAGGACCAGGCGCCGGTGACGGCCAGCCAGCCGCCGACGGGGCCCATGGCCTGGGCGAGACCGAGGATGGCCTGCGGGAAGTTCGTGAACCGCTTGCCGTAGGGGTAGACCACCATCGGGATCACCGCCACGGGGGCCAGCGCCAGGCACAGCGGGTTGAGCAGGGCGGCCGAGCCGAGGAAGACGGCGAGCGCGATCAGCGCGCCGGTCCAGGCGTGCCGTACCGACATCGCGCCGGTGACCAGCTCGCGCTGGGCGGTGCGCGGGTTACGGGCGTCGATCTCCCGGTCGATGATCCGGTTGACGGCCATCGCGAAGGTGCGCAGGCCCACCATGCAGACGGTGACCAGCAGCAGCTCGGTCCAGTGGATGTTCTCGTCCACCTCGTACATCGCGGTCAGGGCGGCGATGTAGGCGAAGGGCAGTGCGAAGACGGAGTGCTCGATCATGACCAGGCGCAGGAACGCCCGGGTCCGTCCCGGCCGTGGCATCGCCGCGGAAGCCGTGCTCACAGGCCGTACTCCTTCCAGCGGCGGTCGACCTTCGCCGCCGTCTGCGGGTCGGACAGGACCATGTCCGGCCATCCCCCGTCGCGCGTGTACCCCTCCTCGGGCCATTTCTTCGTCGCGTCGATGCCTGCCTTGCCACCCCAGAACTGCTGGTAGGAGGCGTGGTCGAGGTGGTCGACGGGGCCTTCGACGACCGTGAGGTCGCGGGAGTAGTCCGTGTTGCCGAGCGCCCGCCAGGCGACCTCGTGCAGGTCGTGGACGTCGCAGTCGGCGTCCACGACCACGATGAGCTTGGTCAGGGACATCATGTGCGCTCCCCAGATCGCGTGCATCACCTTCTGGGCGTGCTTGGGGTAGCGCTTGTCGATGGAGACGATCGCGCAGTTGTGGAAGCCGCCGGCCTCGGGCAGGTGGTAGTCCACGATGTCCGGGACGATGATCTTGAGCAGGGGCAGGAAGAAGCGTTCCGTGGCGCGGCCCAGGGGGCCGTCCTCCGTCGGGGGGCGGCCGACGACGATGGACTGGAGGAGCGGGCGCCTGCGCATCGTCACACAGTCGATCTTCAGCGCGGGGAACGGCTCCTGCGGGGTGTAGAAGCCGGTGTGGTCGCCGAAGGGGCCCTCGGGCAGCATCTCGCCGGGCTCCAGCCAGCCCTCGATGACGACCTCGGCCTGCGCGGGCACCTGGAGCGGGACGGTCTTGCAGTCGACCATCTCGATCCGCTTGCCCGCGATGAACCCGGCGAACAGGTACTCGTCGATGTCGCCGGGGAGCGGGGCGGTGGAGGCGTACGTCACGGCGGGCGGGCAGCCGAAGGCGATGGCGACGGGCAGTCGCTCGCCGCGGCGGGCGGCGACCTGGTAGTGGTTGCGGCTGTCCTTGTGGATCTGCCAGTGCATGCCGATGGTGCGCTTGTCGTGGCGCTGGAGGCGGTACAGGCCGAGGTTGCGGACGCCGGTGTCGGGGTGCTTGGTGTGGGTCAGGCCCAGGTTGAAGAAGGAGCCGCCGTCCTTGGGCCAGGTGAACAGCGCGGGCAGCGCGTCGAGGTCGACGTCGTCGCCGTGCAGGACGACCTCCTGGACGGGCGCGTCGGAGGACTTCACCTTCTTCGGCGGCACATGGGTCATCGCGCCGAGCTTGCCGAAGGCCTCGCGCACGCCGACGAACCCGTGCGGCAGCTCGGGCTTGAGCAGCCCGCCGATCTTCTCACTGATCTCGCCGTACGACGTCAGCCCGAGGGCCTTCAGCAGCCGGCGGTCGGTGCCGAACACATTCATGGCGAGGGGCATCGAGGAGCCCTTCACCTTTTCGAAGAGCAGTGCGGGTCCGCCCGCCTTCTGCACCCGGTCGACGATCTCCCCGACCTCCAGGTAGGGGTCGACCTCCACCTTGATGCGCTTCAGGTCCCCGTCGCGCTCCAGTGCCCTGAGCAGGGAGCGAAGATCGTCGTAAGCCATGCGGCCCAGTATCCCCGAGGGGCTACCCTGGCCCTGTACCTGGGGGCCGTGCCCACGGTCCCGACCGTCCCTTCCGCTGGAGACGCCCATGCTCCGGGTGCTGATGTTCCTGCTGCCGCTGGCGCTGAGCATCTACGCGTTCATCGACTGCATCAGCACGAAGGACGACGACGTCCGTCACATGCCCAAGCCGCTGTGGGCGATCCTCGTGCTGCTGTTCCCGCTGGTCGGGTCGCTGTCCTGGATCATCGCGGGCAAGCGGCGCAGTCCGGCCGCCGACGGCTGGTCCGGCGTGCGCGCCGGCGGGGGCCGCTCCCGGCAGTGGGTGGCGCCCGACGACAACCCCGAGTTCCTGAAGTCGCTGGACGAGGACGGGCCGAAGGACACCGGCCCGGACGCGGACCCGGACCCGGACGACAGGCGGCGCGACCAGACCTGAGCCGGAGCCCCGAGCCGGGCTGGCGAGGCCGGAAAAGGCGGCGTGCGGGGGCGGCGTCCCCCGCTACTCTTCCTCCCCCGACGACGGGCTCAGCCATCCTTCAGCAGGGGACGCCGCAGACATGGACACACCCGAGAAACCGGCCGCGCCGCCGCAGGCCCCGCCCCGCACTCCGCCGCCCGCCTTCCCCACCCAGGCGTCGAACGACGGCGCCAGACCCTGGCACGACCGCACCCCTCCTCCTCCGCCCCCGGCGTTGCCCCCGCACCTCGGCGCCGGCGTCGAGATGCGGGTCGACAAGCGGCTGCTGTGGGTCGGCGGCGCCGCCTACCCGCTCCAGAACATCACCCGCGTCCACACCTTCCTCCTCACCCCGCGCCGCGGTGAGGCGACCGTGAACTTCTTCAAGCGCGCCGCGATCATCCTGTCGGTGGCGTTCGCGCTGACGATCCTCGGCGGCATCACGAGCCTCGCGAACGAAGGCGCGGCGGAGACGATCATCAATCTCGTCTGGATCGGCGCCGTCGCGGCGCTCATCTGGTCCGCCGTGGAACTGGGTTCCGTCCTGACCGCGTCCTCGCACTGGGTGATGGCCGTGGAGACGTCCGGCGCGTCGACGGCCCTGGTCACCAGCAGGGACACGACGCACCTCAACCAGCTGGTCGGGCACGTCGTGCACGCGATCGAGAACCCGGAGGCCGAGTTCCAGGTGAAGGTCGAGACGCTCACCGTCAACCCCCGGAACTACTACTTCGGGGACAACGTCAACATGTACGGCGGCAGCGGCAACGTGGGGATGACGAAGGCATGAGCGGCGACAGCATCAACTACGGCGACACGGTCAACATGTACGGCGGCAGCGGCAACACCGGCATGGTGAAGAACTCCGCGCCGGCCGCCGCGCTGGATCCCCAACTGCGTTCGGCCATCGAGGCGTTGATCGAGCAGCTGCGCGAACTGCGCGAGCAGGTGCCGCCGCTGACGGCGCGGACGATCGACGAGTCCCTCCCGGTCCTCGCCCCCGACGCCGCCGTGCCGGTCCAGGCCCGCACCCGTGCCCTGATGGCGGTCGCGGGCGTCGCCGCGACCGCCGGGGCGCTGGGCGTGCCGATCGTGGAAGCGGTGAACGCGATCCTCCAGCTGCTGGCGTAGGCGGGCCCTGCGGCGCCCGGCCGCCGCAGGCAGGCAGACCGACGCGGCCGGGCGGGTGGACGACCGGCACGGCCGACCGGGCCGGTGGACGACCGGCGTCCCACCGCGGCCTGGCGGGCGGAACGCTGGCGGGCGGAACGACTGGTCCCGTCGGCCCCCGTCCCCTCCCGGACAGGGGCCGACGCCTTACGGCCCCGCTCCCTCCCGGCCCCGTCCCCCACCGGCCCCGTCCCCTCCCGGACGGCCTGTCTACGCCCCGCGTTCATTTCGTAACCCAACGGACACCACTGCATCTGGTCGGGACCAACTCCCTCTCCTTACCCTTGGGTTGGGATCGTTGCCAGGGGGAGGCGCGGTGGGCAGAGGGTTGCACGGGCGCGGGGCGCTGTTCGATGTGGATCCACCCGGTCTCGTCCCCCGGCTCGTGGGCCTGCGTCCCCATCAGCACCGGGTCTGCCCGGTGGAGTACGAGCGCGAGCTTCCGCTGCTGGTCCTCACCGGCGCGCGGGGCGTCGGGAAGAGCGCCGTCCTGCGGGAGTTACGGGCCGCGTACAAGGGGCACACGCCGGTCGCGTTCGTGGACTGCGCCGACCCCGAGTTCGCGGCGCCCCCGACCGGGCGGCCCGCCGAGGCGTGGTCGCCGCTCGCGCAGGCCCTGCTGGTGGCCGCCGAGCAGCTGGCCGAGCCGGTCACCGGCGCCGGGCGGATCCAGTTCCCGCGGCTGATGGCGGGCCTCGTCGCGGTCGCCGCGGCCGGCTGGGAGGACGCCGATTCGGGGCGGATCCGGCGCGAGGTGGAGCGCATCCTGCTGCTGAACGAGAGCGCCGCCCGCATCACCGGCCTCGCCGGACGCTGGGCCGGGCGGGTCGCCGCCAAGGTGGTGGCCGCGGCGACCGGCACCGGGGCGCTGCTGACGGCGGCCGTGGAGACGACGCTGGAGTCGCTCGCCGAGGGCATGGCGGGCCGGCGCCGGCAGCGCGCGGCGACCTGGTACCGGGACTACCCCAACGCCGGCGGCCACGCCGAGCGCGGGCTGATGCTGCTGTCGGGGCACTTCCGGGCCGGCGGCACCTCCCGCGAGCACGCCGAGCGGTTCCTCGTCCGGGCGATGCTCGCCGACCTGGCCGACGCGTACGCCGGAGTCCTGGCCCGGATGCAGCGGATCGGCCGGCCCCTCGTCCTCGTCGACAACGCCCAGACCGCGCCCGGCGCCGGCCTGATCGACGCCGTGCTGCGCGACCGCGCGGACGGCGTCGCCGACCAGGTGGTGTTCGTCGCCGGTCTGCGCGGCGACGGCGCCCACCTGCGCAACGCGGTGCGCCGGGAGCTGCCCCAGGTGGTCCGGCGCAGCGGCTGGACGCCGGACCCGGCGGCCCCCTCCTCGCGGGCGCTGGTCGTGTCGCTGTCGCCGCTGAGCCCCGACGACACCCTGCACATCGTCGGCGCGGCCCGCGACCTGCTGCCCGTGCCGCCGCAGCTCCCGCACGCCACGCACCGGCTGACCGGCGGCAACCCGCTCGGCATCACCGTGCTCGCCGAGGCCTCCGCCCAGCATCCCGACGCGGCCTCGCTCGGCGACCTGCTCGTGGCGGACGTACGGCTCGCCGAGGACCAGGAGGCCGTGCCCGCCTACCGGGAGCTGCTCGACCGGCTGGTCCCCGCCGACCGGCTGGAGGAGCTGACCGTGCTGGCCGCCGCCCACGACCACGACTCGGCCTGCGCGCTCGCCGGGGCCCTGCTGCCGGACACCTTCGGTCCGGCGGACGTCCGCGCGCTGCAGGCGCGGCTGGCCGAGGAGGGGCTGCCGGTGGTGCCGGAGCAGTTCGTGGGCAGCCCCTTCGTGCGGACGCTGCTGCTGCTGCGGCTGCACCACCGCGACACCGACCACGCCCGCTGGCGCCTGGCCCACGAGGCGCTGATCCGGCACTACGCGCCCGCCGCCGGCGCCACCGACCCGCACGCCCGCTTCCGGCTGCACCACCAACTGGCTCTGGGCGTCGACGAGTCGGCGATCGCCCACCTGCGGGACTCCTTCGCCTCCCTCGACCCCCTCGCCTGGCTCACCGCCCTGCGCTTCCTCGCCTCCGCGCCCTACTTCCACGCCCACGACGCGGACGGCCGCGACTTCACCGGCCGGGACGACCGGCGCGCCGCCGTCGCCCTGGGCCGCCTGCAGCGGGACGACTCGGTGCCCGCGGGCGCGGACCCGGTGCTGCACCTGCGGATGCGGCGGCTGCTGCACGCGGTGTGGAAGGTGACCGATCCGCTGGTGCTGCCCGACCCGGAGGTCTGCGACCGGATGCGGTTCGAACTGGAACAGCTCTCCAATCTGCGCCCCGCGGGCAGCGCCCCGCTGTGGCGGGCCTCGCGCGAGTGGCCCGAGGACGCCCTGCTGGGCCGGCCGCTGCGCATCCCGGGCGACGACGACCGCGACGACGAGGGGGCATAGATGGCACGGGGACTGGGCGTGTGGCTGCGCGAGGACGTGTGGGAGATCCCGCTGCGCCGCTACCTCGCCATCCTGCTCGCGACGGCCCTCGTGGCCGGGCTCGTCGTCGGCGTGCGGGCCCTCACCCGCGAGGACCGCTCCTGCGCGCCCGGCGTCGTCCGGCCCGAGGGCAGCACGGAGTGCGTCGGGGTGTCGGCCACGGCGTACGACTTCGGGCGGGAGCGCCTGGCCAAGGTCATCGCGGCCATCGACAGGGAGAACCGCTCGCTGGAGCCGGGCAGTTACGTCACCGTCGCCCTGCTGGAGCCGTTCACCGCGAAGGAGGACAACACCATCACCGACGTGCTGCACGAGGTGCAGGGCGCGTATCTGGCGCAGTACCGGGCCAACCACCAGACGCACGAGGCGGGTCCGGCGATCCGGCTGGTGCTGGCCAACCCCGGCGCGACCGGGGCTCACTGGAAGTACACGGTCGACCGGCTGGCGGAGATGACCAAGGGGCCTGACAGGCTGCGCGCGGTGACCGGCGTCAGCGTGAGCTCCGAGGGGAACAAGCTGGCCGTCACGGAGCTGACCAGGCGTGGCATCCCGGTCATCGGCTCGTCCATCACCGCCGACGACATCGCCAACGGGCAGCGGGGCAGGGAGCCCTTCCCCGGCCTCGCCCGGGTGGCGCCGACCAACACCGACCTGGCGAACGCGCTGAAGCACTTCGCCGACATACCGGCGAAGCGGGCGATGCTGGTGCACGCCAAGCCGGGCGACCCGTACACGCGCACGCTGCAGAGGTCGTTCGCGCGGATCGTCGAGGGTTCGCCGTACGAGCCGAAGCCGTTCAGTCCGCCCAGGGACCACAACAAGGAGGGGTCGACCGCCAACACCTTCGAGCAGATCACCGACATCCTGTGCGACACCCCGGACACGACGGACACGATCCTGTTCGCGGGCCGGCACGTCCAGCTGCGCCAGTTCATCAACGCGCTGGGCGCCCGCGGCTGCACGGACCGCAGGTTCACGGTGCTGGCGGGCGACGAGGGGTCGTATCTGACCGGTGACCGCAAGCTCGACCGCGACGCCCTGACCCGCCAGGGCAGCAAGCAGCCCGTCGTCGTCCGGTACACCGCCCTGGCCCATCCGAAGGCCTGGTACGAGGACGAGAGGACCGGGTGGAACCCGCCGGCCACCGGCGGCTCGGTGGACGACATCGAGAGGCTGCGCATGCTGATGAAGGGCGCCACCCCGGCACACGAGCAGGGCGAGCGGAACACGTTCGGCGGCGTCACCGACATCACCGCCATCCCCGACATCGGCGAGATCGGCGACACGGCCCTGGACGACGGTCAGCTGATCATCGCCTACGACGCGATGGCGCTCGCGGTGCGCGGCATCCGCGGGGCCGGAGGCGGCGGCGTCCCGTCGCTCGGGCAGGTCCGCAACCAGTGGCCGCAGGTCCAGGGGGACGAGCAGCGGGTGGACGGGGCGAGCGGCTGGATCTGCCTGAACAGCTCCGGCAACCCGGTGAACAAGGCCGTGCCCATCGTGGAGCTGACGCCGGAGGGCCGCACCCGCTTCGTGCGCATCGCCTGGCCGGAGAAGGAAGCGCCGACGGAGTGCATCTCCTGACGACGGCGGGCGGGCCGGTTCCCCGACGCGATCCGCGTCGGGCAACCGGCCCGCCTGCTCGCCCTGCCGCTGTCAGAACCCGGCCGACTGGAGCACGCCCAGGCCGACGTCGGCGTAGGAGTGCTTGCCGGTGACGAAGATGTTGACGCCGTAGTAGTTGAACAGCCAGCAGCCGAACGCCAGCAGGGCCAGGTAGGCGGCCTTGCGGCCCTTCCAGCCGGCGGTGGCGCGGGCGTGCAGGTAGCAGGCGTAGGCGATCCAGGTGATGAAGGACCAGGTCTCCTTGGGGTCCCAGCCCCAGTAGCGGCCCCAGGCGTCACCCGCCCAGATGGCGCCCGCGATGATCGTGAACGTCCACAGCGGGAAGACGGCGGCGTTGACGCGGTAGGAGAACTTGTCCAGGGATGCCGCGGCGGGCAGCCGGTCCAGCACCGAGCTGGCGAAGCGGCCGGGGGTGCCGCCGGAGGCGAGCTTGGTCTCGTGGGAGTCCCGGAACAGGTAGAGGATCGTGGAGACCGCGGCGACGTAGAAGACCGCGCCGCACAGGATCGCCGTGGAGACGTGGATCCACAGCCAGTACGACTGGAGGGCCGGGACCAGCTGGTCGCTCTCGGTGTACAGGACGGTGACGGCGAGACCGAGGTCGAGCAGGACGGTCGTGGTCAGGGGCAGTCCGAGCCAGCGCACGTTCTTCCGCAGTGCGAGCAGCGTGACGAACACGCCGACCGCGACCGTGGAGAAGGTGATGTTGAACTCGTACATGTTGCCCCACGGCGCCCGCTCCACCGACAGGGCGCGGGTGAGGACGCCGCCGAACTCGATGAGGAAGCCGAGCACGCTCAGCGCGACCGCGATGCGCCCGTAGAGGTCGCCCTTCTCGGTGCCGCCGTGCGCGCCGGGGCCGTCCGGCACGTCCCGGTCGCCGCCGGTGGACCGGGCGACGACCTTCGGCCGTTCGAGCACGGCGGTGCCGCCGCCCGTGCGGACGGTGACCGCGGGCGCGCTCGCCGCGGCCGGTGCGGTGAGGGCGGCGGCGGTGCGACCGACCCTGCTACGGCTGCCGAAGATCCATTCGGCGATGTAGGCGAAGAAGGCCAGCGTGTAGACGGCCATCGAGGAGTAGATCAGCGTGTTGCTCAGGTTCGCGAGGTTCTCGTTGGTTGCTGCGGCGAGATCCGTTGCGGCGGCGAGAGTCACTTCTCAGCCCCTTCGGCAGATGCAGATACGGCGGGGTCGGCGGGGTCGGACGGTTCGTCGGGGTCGTGGCCGGGCTCCGGTGCGCCCGGAGCCTTGTCGTACAGGACTGCGGCGAGGTCGCCCAGTTCCTCGGGCACCTTCGCGGACTCGCTGCGGCCGAGGCCGGCCATCTCCACGACGGTGACGCCGTCCTCGCCGCGCACCGCGCGCACCCACACGCGGCGGCGCTGGACGAACAGGGAGGCGGCCAGGCCGACGGTCGCGACGGCCGAGCCGCCGAGCGCCCAGCCGCTCGCGGGCTGCCGGGCGATGTTGAAGCTGGCCCACTCCTGGACGCCCTCGAAGGTGACCGACCCGGCGCCGCCCGGCAGTGTCATGGTCTCGCCGATGGCCAGCCGCTTCTTGAACAGCTTGCCGTCGGCGTCCTTGAACTCCTTGAGGTGCTTCTTGTTCAGCTGGTACACGCTCTGCGGGATGCCCGAGTCGACGCCGAGGTCGCCGTGGTACGCCGACAGCGCCAGCCGCGGGTTCAGCAGCGCGGGGAACTGGGAGACCATCGTGCCCCGGCCCTCGCCGGCGAAGGTCGGCACGAAGAAGGCGTTGAAGCCGAGCTGCTCCCGCTTGCCCTCGGGGCTGCGGTAGCCGTCCATGACCTTGATCGCGCCGGTCGAGGTGACGAACCCGTCGAGCGGCAGCAGCGGCACGGCCTCCTTGTCCATCACCACGTTGCCCTTGCCGTCCCGGACGGTGACGACGGGCGCGTAGCCGTGGCTGCCGAGGTGGACCTTGGTGCCGCCGACCTCCAGCGGGTCGTTGACGGTGATGGTGGCCTTCCGCTCCTCGCCGTAGGCGCCGACGCTGTAGTTGACGTGGGCCGCGTAGGTGCGGGCGGTGCCCTGGTTGGGGCCCCGGGTCTCGTAGGTGCCCTCGAACTCCTCGAGGTTGAAGCTGAACGGGTCCAGGTCGTCCTGGGTGAACAGGCTGCCGGAGCGGAAGTCGTCGTACTGCGTGAGGGTGTTGGCGAACCCGTCGCCCTCCAGCACCAGCTTGGTCCCCTCCGACTTGTACAGCTGCCCCCAGCCGAAGGCGACCAGCAGCACGATCAGCGCGATGTGGAAGGCGAGGTTGCCGACCTCGCGCAGATAGCCCTTCTCGGCGGCGACCGCGTCACCGGCGGCGTGCGCCCGGAAGCGGCGCTGCCGCAGCAGTGCGAGGGCGGCCTCGCGCACCTGCTCGGGCTCGGCCCCGGTGCGCCACGTCGTGTACGCGGGCAGCCGGGTCAGCCGGCGGGGCGCCGTCGGCGGGCGTCCGCGCAGCTGGCCGACGAACTGCCAGGTGCGCGGGACGATGCAGCCGATGAGGGAGACGAACAGCAGGATGTAGATCGCGGAGAACCACACCGAGCTGTAGACGTCGAACAGGCCGAGCCGGTCGTAGATCGGCGCGAGGCTCTCGTGGCGCTGCCGGAAGTCGGCGACCTGGGTGGGGTCGACGCCGTTCTGCGGGATCAGCGAGCCGGGGATCGCGGCCAGCGACAGCAGCAGGAGCAGCAGCAGCGCCACCCGCATCGAGGTGAGCTGCCGCCAGAACCAGCGGAGCCAGCCGGTGACGCCGAGCGCCGGCAGGTGGGGCGCCTCCTCACGGGGGGCGGTGGACAGCTGGGAGCCGGCGGCGCTCAGCTCCTGCTCCTCGCCCGGGACCGGGGCCGCGGCCTCGGTCCGGGTGGTTTTCTCGGTGGTCTCTGTGCTGCTCATCGATCAGATCCCCACAGTGAAGCCGTTGGACCAGGTCTGCATCTCCTGCACGAGGCGGTCCCACGCGCCGGTCAGCAGCAGCAGCCCGGTTGCGATCATCATGACGCCGCCGATGCGCATCACCCAGACATAGTGGCGCTTGACCCAGCCGAACGCGCCGAGGGCCTTGCGGAAGGCGATGGCGGCGAGCACGAACGGCACACCCAGGCCGAGGCAGTAGGCGATGGTGAGTACGGCCCCGCGGCCGGCGCTGGCCTGGTTGGAGGAGAGCGCCAGCACGGAGGCGAGGGTCGGGCCGATGCAGGGCGTCCAGCCGATCCCGAACAGCGCGCCCAGCACG
This sequence comes from Streptomyces sp. NPDC046379, assembly GCF_055587785.1. Classification (NCBI taxonomy): domain Bacteria; kingdom Bacillati; phylum Actinomycetota; class Actinomycetes; order Kitasatosporales; family Streptomycetaceae; genus Streptomyces; species Streptomyces sp. NPDC046379. The sequence goes on along the minus strand of NZ_JBVJFP010000023.1, from coordinate 59,353 downwards.
GGGGCGCCGACCAGGCCGGCCACCGGCCGCTTGTGGAAGCGGAACTCCCGCTGGGTGAGCCAGGGCATCAGGCCCATGAAGAACACGCCCATCAGGACCATGACGACGCCGAGCACCCGGGACAGGGTGGTCTGGTGCTGCTGGAGCGTGGAGCCGAAGTAGCCGAAGAGGGCGCCGCCGGACACGAAGACGGCGGTGAAGCCGAGCACGAACAGGGAGGCCCCGGCGGCCATCCGGCCGCGTCTGGCCTCGGCCAGGTCGGTGCCGCTGACCCCGGTGACGTACGAGAGGTAGCCGGGGACCAGGGGCAGGACGCAGGGGGAGAAGAAGGAGACGAGTCCGCCGAGCAGCGCGAGCGGGATCGCGAGGAGCAGGGCTCCGTTGAGGACCGTCGCGTTGGTTCCGGTGGCGGCGAGCACGGACGCTGCGGTCACGTCACTTCTCCGCGAGCACGGGGGCGATCATCTCGCGCAGCTTCTTCTCGCTGAGCGCCTGGAGGGTGCGCGCGGCGATCTTCCCCTCCCGGTCGACGACGAGGGTGGAGGGCACGGCCTGCGGGTTCAGGGTGCCCTTCGCGAAGCGGAGCATCAGCTTGCCGGTGGGGTCGTACAGGCTCGGGTAGGTGACCCCGAACTCCTTCTCGAAGGCGCGGGCGAGGCCGGTGCTGGCGTCGCGGGTGTTGATGCCGACGAACTCGACCCCGTCGTCCTTGAGGTCCTTGTACACGGCCTCGAAGTTCTTCGCCTCGGCGCGGCAGGGCGGGCACCAGGAGCCCCAGACGTTGATGACGACGACCTTGCCCCGGTGGTCGGCGACGTCGACGTGCCCGCCGGAGACCGTCTTCCCGGACAGTGCGGGCAGGGCGGCCCGCTCGCCCTTCTCGACGGTGTCGACGCCGTCGGACCCGGCGACGAAGTTGGTGCCTCCGCCGCCCCCGTTGGTGCCTTCGGAGCACGCGGAGACGGCGGCGAGCGCGGCGAGCAGGACCGCGGCCGACGCCGCTCTGCGGATCGGCGGAGCGGCGCGGCGACGGGTGCGGCGTGGGCGGTTCGAGCGCAGGGAGGCGCGGCTGGCGGCACTCATGTGAAAAGTTTCGCATGCCCGTTCCGGGGATCTTGGGCACCCCCTCGCTTAGGCGCCGAAGGCCTTGTCCTTGCCTTTCACGGGCTTGGCGCCGGCCAGCAGGTGGGGGGGTACGAGGTCCCGGGCGGGCTCGCTGTAGGCGATGGACACGATGCGGTCGCCGTCGTAGGTGAACGACGTCAGGGAGGCGAGGGTGCACTGCCGGCGGCGCGGGTCGTGCCAGAGCTTGCGCCGCTCGACGTACGACCGCACGATCCAGATCGGCAGCTGGTGGCTGACCAGCACGGCCTCGTGCCCGCGGGCGCGGTCCTTGGCGGTGTCCAGCGCGCCCATCATCCGCACGACCTGGTCGACGTACGGCTCGCCCCAGGACGGCTTGAACGGGTTGACGAGGTGGCGCCAGTTGCCGGGCCGGCGCAGCGCCCCGTCCCCGACGCCGAAGGTCTTGCCCTGGAAGACGTTCTCGGCCTCGATGAGCCGTTCGTCGGTGGCCACGTCGAGGCCGTGGGCCTTGGCGATCGGCGCCGCCGTCTCCTGCGCCCGCTCCAGCGGGGACGCGCCGACGTGGGCGATGTCACGGTCGGCGAGGTGCTCGGCGACCCGGTCGGCCATCCGCCGGCCCAGCTCGGACAGGTGATATCCGGCCAGCCGCCCGTACAGCACACCGTCCGGGTTCTCGACCTCGCCGTGCCGCATCAGGTGTACGACGGTGATCTCGCTCATGCTGCCGTGGCCTCCGCCGCCGCTCGCGCCGCCGCCGGGAGGGCGTCGGCGATCCGCTGCACCGCGCGCTCGTCGTGCGCGGTGGACACGAACCAGGACTCGAAGGACGACGGCGGCAGGTAGACGCCGTTCGCCAGCATCGCGTGGAAGAAGGCGGTGTAGCGGTACGACTCCTGCGCCTTGGCGGCCTCGTAGTCGCGCACCGGCCGGTCGGTGAAGAAGACGGAGAACATGTTGGAGGCGTTCTGCACGGTGTGCGCGACGCCCTCCTTGCTCAGCGCGTCGGAGACCAGCCCGCGGATCTCCGCCGAGACGGCGTCGACCCCGGCGTAGGCGGCGTCGTCGAGGAGCCTGAGCTGGGCGAGGCCGGCGGCCGTGGCGACGGGGTTCCCGGAGAGGGTGCCGGCCTGGTAGACGGGCCCGGCGGGGGCGAGGTGCGCCATGACGTCGGCGCGTCCGCCGAAGGCCGCGGCGGGGAAGCCGCCGCCCATCACCTTGCCGAAGGTCATGAGGTCGGGCACCACGCCGTCGATCCCGAACCATCCGGCGCGGCTGGTGCGGAACCCGGTCATGACCTCGTCGGAAATGTAGAGGGCGCCGCTCTTCGCGCAGACGTCCTTCAGCCCCTGGTTGAAGCCGGGCACGGGCGGCACGACGCCCATGTTGCCGGGCGAGGCCTCGGTGATGACGCAGGCGATCTCGCCGGGGTGGGCGGCGAAGGCGGCGTGCACGGCGTCGAGGTCGTTGTACGGCAGGACGATCGTGTCACCGGCCTGCGCACCGGTCACACCGGGCGTGTCGGGGAGGGCGAACGTGGCGACGCCGCTGCCGGCGGAGGCGAGGAGGGCGTCGACGTGGCCGTGGTAGCAGCCGGCGAACTTGATCACCTTGGACCGCCCGGTGAATCCGCGGGCGAGCCGGATCGCGGACATGGTCGCCTCGGTGCCGCTGGAGACCAGCCGCACCTGCTCGACGGGCGCGACCCGGGCGACGATCTCCTCGCCGAGGGCGACCTCGCCCTCGCCGGGCGTCCCGAAGGACGTACCGCGCGTGACGGCCTCCTGCACGGCGGCGACGACCTCGGGGTGCGCGTGCCCGAGGATCATGGGTCCCCAGGAGCACACGAGGTCGACGTACTCCCGGCCGTCCGCGTCCGTCAGATACGGGCCGCTGCCGGACACCATGAACCGGGGCGTGCCGCCGACCGCGCGGAAGGCGCGCACCGGGGAGTTCACGCCGCCCGGCGTGACGGCGGCCGCACGGTCGAACAGCGCCTGCGAGGCCGGCGCTTCGTATGAATAGGGCAGTTCGCTCATGACGTGCGACTTCTCCGACTTCTCGGACTCCGGTTGCAGTGACTCCCTCAGAGTAGGCCAGCGGCCGGGACCGGGTATCACGGTGTGCGACGCGGCGGCATCTGCGAAACTGAGACCCGATACACACAGCTTGCGCGGGGTGAGAGGGTCAGGGCCTGCGAGGATCCGACGGTCAGTCGTTTGCGTGCGCACGTTTCGGCGGGCGGCCGTGGGGGAGGTCACTGACACGATGATCGGGTTGCGCGGCCGGGGACACGGGTCCTAGAAAAGCAGTCGGGTGGAGATATGCATCGCGGTGGCGGACTGGGCGAGGGGACTGACGACCTGGGTCCTCGACGTGCCCGGCGGGGAAGGCACCGACGCGAGGCGGAGGAAACGACCGAGGCACGTCAGAACCACGGAGTACCGAGTGAGCCCGAGCCGGTCGACCGGCGGCCGGCCGACCGCCGGACGGAGCGCCGGGTGGAGCGCCTGCGGGCGGAGAGCAGGAATGGTGGTCGGGTGGGGGTGACGTACAAGTACTTCGGCGCGCCGGACGGTGCGACCGCGGCCCGCGTCCCGATCTCGATGCGCCCCGAGGAACTGGGCGGCGACGAGCTCGGCATGAACGGCATGTTCACCAAGATCAAGCCGGAGACGATGGCCGCGATGGTCCTCACCGGCATCGAGGGCGTCCCCCTCCACAAGGTGCCGCCGCTGGAGCTGGTCGTCCTGCACCCCGACTACGCCGTGGTGAAGCTCCCCATGACGGTCGTGGACCCCTTGCGCGGCATCGGCGAGGAGGCGGTCGGCGCGGCGGCCTTCATCTGGTCGACGGTCCCGGACCGGGGCGGCCCGCGGGACGCGTTCAACGTGTACCAGCTGCTGCACGAGTGGCAGGACTTCTCGCACCGGCTGCATGAGGCGGGACATCAGCCTTACTGCCTGGTGTGGCCGTGAGCTGAGGAGGCTTGGGGGTGGGCGGGGTCTTCGGGTCCCGCCCTTTTCGTGCGGGTCGGGGGGCCGCCCCACTCCCGGGCAGGCAGCAAGTCCGAGCGGTCCCGCACATGTGCGGGCGGCCCCGTCTACGATCAGCCGCCATGGACTGGCTGGAGCGGATGGCGAGGCTGAGGCAGTGGACCAGGAGTGGAACGCGCGCTCCGCACAAGCCGCTGCTGCTCCTGTACGCCCTCGGCCGGTTCCAGGAGGACGCCGACGGCGGTCTGCGGTACACCGCGGTGGAGCAGGACCTGCAACGGCTGCTGATCGAGTACGGGCCACCCCGCAGGACGACCCCCGCCTACCCCTTCCACCACCTGGTCGGCGACGGCGTATGGGAAGTGCGCACCGATCGCGGACCGGGCAGCCCGGGCAGCGGGGTGCGGGACCTCCGGGATACGGGCGCGACCGGGCGGCTCGCGCCGGACCTGAGAGCGGCCCTGCGACGTGAGCCCGAACTGCTCGGCAGGATCGCGCGCTTGCTGCTCGACCTGCACTTCCCGCCCTCTCTGCACGGGGAACTGTGCGAAGCCGTGGGCCTGGCGCTGGAGCCGGCGGAGGCCGAACCGCTCGCCGCGGCACGCAGGCAGCGGGACCCGCGGATGCGGGAGCGGGTGCTGACCGCCTACGAGTACCGGTGCGCCTTCTGCGGGTACGACGGCAGGATCGGCGCGGTACCGGTCGGGCTGGAGGCCGCCCACGTGCGCTGGTGGGCGTTCGGCGGACCCGACGAGACGGAGAACGGGCTGTGCCTGTGTGCGCTCCACCACAAGCTCTTCGACAAGGGCGTCCTCGGTGTGGGAGACGATCACCGCATCCTGGTCTCGCAACGCTTCGTCGGCCACAGCCCCGCCGCCCGTGAGCACGTCATAGCCCTCGCGGGCCGCCCGCTCATCGGCCCCCAGCCCGGCGCACGCCCCGTTGCCGCAGCTCACCGCGCCTGGCATGCCCGGGAGGTCTTCCACGGCGAACCGCGCCCTGCCGCGGCTGCCGGCTGAGCATCCCGCCTCACGCCCCGACGTCCGACGCCGGCGGCACCCAGCGTCGGCTGCGAGGGACCGTGTCCTTGACGCCGTAGTCCTTCTTCAGGTGCTCGGGGATGGCGTAGTGCATCACGCGTCCGCGGGTCAGCGAGGAGAGTTCGAGGACCGTGGTGAGGTGGCCGAGGCGGTCCAGGGCCCAGGCGCCCAGGGGGGAACGGTCCTCGATGGTCTCCAGGGCGCCGAGGAGGTGGGGGACGGCCCGGACGACGGTGTCCCACGGGGTTTTCGGGACGTCGAGCCAGTCGGCGCAGGTGTCGCCGACGAGGTGGCGGATCAGCGCGGAGACGATCGGGTCGAAGAACGTCCCCGGAACGACCTCCTCGTACAGGTCGATCAGCTGCCGCGTCAGGTGCGCGCCCTCTTCGGAGGGGCCCATGTGCCGGATCATGTACAGGTCCAGGAAGCGGCGCGCCTCTTCCAGGGTCTTCGGTACGGCGTCCTGGTCGACGCCGAGCATGGCGCCGACGACCCGCCAGGCGTAGTAGTAGGCCTCCGCGCCCTCCTGGGACATGTGGACGCCGAGGCGGTGCAGGCTGTCGAGGACCAGCAGGGAGAAGAACATCTGCCCGCCGATCATGTCCTCCTGGCAGATCGGCACGCCCAGCGCCGCCGTGTCCCAGCGGTCCTCCCGCCGCAGGTGGTGGCGGATGGCGGCGTGCAGCAGGCGGACCTTCTGTGCGGCGGGGATGAAGCGGCTGCCGGCCTCGAAGGCGTCGGGCTGCATGAGGTGGACGGTGAACTGGCCGGTCTCCGCCATGCGTTTGGCGGGGTACTTCAGCGAGTGCGTGGCCGACAGCAGCTTCGCCACGTGCGGCACGACGTAGCAGGCCGGCATCGACGCGAACGACAGGGCCGTGGAGATGTGCACGTTGTTGTCGATGAAGAACAGCCGCGCCTTCTCCATCTCGCCCCAGTCGACCCACGCGGGCGGGGCGGCGGTCCGGGCGAGGTAGTCGCGCGCCACCTCGGGCAGGCCGTCGGGGAGCGGGGCGCCCGCGGTGGAGACGTACCGCATCAGGGTGTTGAGTGTGCCCACCTCCCCGCGTTCGAAGAGGGTGGCCACGGTGGCGTCGGCGAGTTCGTCGCCGACCTCGCGCAGGGCGTCCGGTGACGGCTGTGACGCCTCGGTGCGGGCCATGACAGCGCTCCTTGGGTCGGGGTCGGGGTCGGGGCGGGTCAGTGGTGGCGGTGTGCCGCCGCGTCCGTCAGGGTGCGCAGGGCCGTGGCGGCGGGCGCGGGCAGGCTCAGGGCGTCCAGGGCGGTCAGGGCCTCGTCCACGCGTTCGGCGATCATGGCTTCCACGCGGTCCGGCGCCTTCAGCCGGCGCATCAGCTCCCGTACCTCTTCGAGTCGCTCCCCGTCGGGGTCGGGGCGGCCCAGCAGGGCGCGCATCCGGATCCGGTCCGCGTCGTCGGCCAGCCGCCAGGTCTCGGCGAGCAGCGCGGTGGGCCGGTGGCCGCGTACGTCGTCGGCGCTCGCCTTGCCGGTGACGCGCGCGTCCCCGAACAGGCCGATGAGGTCGTCGCGCAGCTGGAACGCCTCGCCCAGCGGCAGGCCGTACGCCCGGTAGCCGGCGCCCAGTTCGCCGTCGGCCCCGGCCAGGGCGCCGCCGATCAACAGGGGCTGCTCGACGGTGTACTTGGCCGTCTTGTAGCGGATCACCTTCAGCGACACCGCCGTGTCCGGGACGCCCGCGGTGTGCAGGATCTCCAGGCACTCCCCGGCGATCAGGTCGCGGGCCAGCGCGCCCCACAGCGGGCGGGCCCGGCCGAGGTAGGCGGCCGGCAGGCCGCTGGTGACGAACAGCTGTCCCGCGAGGGACATCAGCAGATCGCCGGTCAGCATGGCAAGCGACCGGGCCGCGCGGGCGGCGCCGGGCCGGTGGGCCACCGCGGAGCGCAGGGCCACATGGGCGGTGGGACGGCCGTGCCGCAGCGGGCTGTCGTCGATGAGGTCGTCGTGGACGACCGCCGCGGCGTGCACCAGTTCCATGGACGCCGCAGCCCGCACCATGGCGTCGCTGTCCGGCTGGCCCGCCGCCCGCCAGCCCCAGTAGCAGAACGCCGCGCGCAGCCGCTTGCCCTCGGCCACCGCCGACTCCAGCCGGACCGCGACCGGGGTCAGCAGGGGATCGATGTCCGCCAGCCGGTCGGCCTCCGCGCCCACGAACGAGCGCAGTACGGCATCGACGCGCGCCCGGAAGGCGGGCGCGTCCCACTGCTCAGTCACCGCCGCCCGCCCGCCGGGCCAGTGCGTGCCGGGCCAGGATTTCGAGGTGCGCCGGCGGCGCCGCGTACCGGTCCAGGGCCAGGCGGCCCCGCGCGACGAGGTCCCGCTCGGCGTCGGCCGCCAGTTGGGCCGCGTCCGAGCGCCGCAGCAGCCCCCGCACCGTCCCCCACGCCGCCCCCAGCGTGCTCACCGCCAGATCGGCGAGCCCCGCCGCCAGCAGCACCGCCTGCTCGTCCAGGCCCTCGCGGGCCCCGCCCTCCCCGGTCACGTTCGTCTCCCCTCGCCGGTCCCGTCATGTCCAGGCTGACCGCGGGGGCGGTTCGGTGCGGCGGCAACTCACCGACGGGTGAACGCCCGTACAGGCGTGCGCACTTGTCAGCTCAGGGCGTGTACCGCTTGAGGTACAGCGTCTTGCCGTACTCCTGGGCCAGCCACAGGCGGCGGTGTTCGCCGAAGTCGGCGAGGTTGGGGTTGTCGAAGGTGTGGGGGGTGTCGGAGTGGGGGTTGACGGTGACCCAGACGCGTTCCACGCACCAGGCCGGGTGGTGGCCGGCGGGCTCGAAGCGGAGGTAGGTGGGGTAGCGGTCGAGGTCGTCGGTGTCGAGCTGGGGGCGGCGCGGGTCGTTGTGGTTCGCGTTCTCGATGTTGGCGTCCTCACCGAGGACGAAGGTCCAGTTGTCGCCTCGCTCGGTGCCGGCGCTGGTGCCGGCGGCGTTGAGCACGAACTCGCGGCCGGCGATGCCGAGGTAGACCCAGCCGTAGGTTCCGGCGCGCGGCAGGTCCGCGGTGCGGACGTGCGCCTCGATTTTCCTGATGTCCGCCATATTCATCATTCCTTTCCGCGCGGACTCCGTGGGCGCCGACACAGGGACGGCGATTCATTGTCGTTATTCCGTTGAATGGCGTCGGATGAATCGGTCGGACGGATATATGGCCGAATGAGGGCGAGCGCCAGGCACACCGGGAGAGCGGGAAAGTTGGATTATCTGCTCCGACTGCCGCGTGTCGGTTCCGTTTGCAAGGAGAAGAGGCGCGGCCGTGGCCAGGGGTTGGCGCATCGGGACGGCTCTAATCGGCCATGAACACCGGTTGACCAGCAGCGATCGGCGCACGCCCGGCGTGCGGCGCCCTTTCGACACGCGCGCTCCCTCGATCGAGGCAAAGCGTGCCGGGTCGCGTTTTTCCGGGTGGGCGGCGGACAACATCCCATTTACCGGCTGCGAAAGGCCGCCCCTCGGACGATCCCCTGTTTTCTGCCTCGGGAGGTTTTATGCCCCGCCGATCACGCACGTCGTTCAGTCATGCCCTCCAGCGAATTGTTCACGCCACGGAAGAGCTGGTCGACGACGCGCTGGACCGCGCCGGTGATTTCGAGCGTGGAATGCGGCGTTCGTTCAGCAGGGCTCTGGACGACGATCCGGACGACTGGGACGACGACCGGCGCGACCGCTGGGACCGACGGGACCGCTACGACAGGGACGACCGATGGGACAGGGACAGGGACAGGGACGACCGGTATGACTGGGACGACCGGCACGACCGGCACGACCGGCACCGGCGGCGGGACCGGCACGATCGACGTGATCGCCACGACCGCCACGACCGTGACCTTCCGCACGACGGCTACGACCCGTACGACGACCGGTACGACGACGACTGGCACGGCGACGACCGGGACGACCGCGACGGCCGGGGGCGCCGCGGCCGGCACGACCGCGGGCCCCGGCGCCGGCCCGACCCCGACGGATCCCGCGACGAGGACCGCCATCATGGCGGCGACCGGCGGTACGAGCGGGAGAGCCGGGAGGGTCTGGAGGGCCGGGAGGGCCGGGGCAGTCGAGGGGGACGTGACGGCGAGGAGTTCAGGGCGCTCAAGGACCAGCTGTCCCAGCTGGCGAACCGCATCGACCGGATCTCCGGTGGCTGACGCCGGGGCCCGCCGCTGCCCGGCCGGCCGCCCGGCCGGCCGCCCGGCCGGCTGCCCGACTCGCCACCGGACCCGTATCCCGACCGGCTGCCCGACCCCTCCCGCTGCCCCTCGGCGTCCGCCCGGCCCTCCGGCCCTCCGGCGGCCGTCGTGGTGAGCTCCGGCCGCGGGCGGCTGCTGCTGCGCGTGCTCGGCCGGCTCGCCGGATGCGAGGCCGCGCGCGTCGTGAACCGGACCGGCCGCGCGGCGGCGGGCGAGGACACCAACGCCCTGCGCCGAGCCCGCGACCTGCGCGGCGCGCTGGAGAGCCTGGGCCCCTTCTACATCAAGGTCGGACAGATGCTGGCCACCCGTCCCGACATCGTCACCCCGGAGATGATCACCGAGTTCGAGAAGCTCCAGGACCAGGCCGCGCCCGCGCCGTTCACCGAGTTCGAGCCGGTCCTCACCGAGGAGCTGGGTCCGCTGTGGCGGCGTTCGTTCCGCGACATCGACACGCACAACCCGCTGGGCACCGCCTCCCTGTCGCAGGTCTACCGGGCCGAGCTGCCCTCGGGCCGTCAGGTCGCCGTCAAGATCCAGCGGCCCGGCGTGCGCGAGACGGTGGCCGCCGACATGAAGCTGATGGGCACCCTGGCCCGGGTCGCGGCCCGTCGCGCGCCGCGGTTCAACGAGGTCATCGACGTCGAGGCGATGCTCGGCGTGGTCTTCGACGCGATGCGGCCGGAGCTGGACTTCGTGATGGAGGCCCGCAACATGGCGGAGGCCGGCAAGGCCGCCGCCGACTTCGAGTACATCGCCGTGCCGGACGTGCTCAAGGCCACCCCCCGCGTCCTGGTGCAGAGCCTCGCGCCGGGCAGGCCGATCCGGGAGGCGGACCGTGACGCGTTCTCCGCCGAGGAACGCGCCGCCATCGGACGCGACCTCCTGGCGTTCATGTACCGCGGCTACTTCGTCGACCGCGTCTTCCACGCCGACCCGCACCCCGGGAACGTGTTCGTCGAACCCGGCGAGCCCGCCACCCTGATCGACTGGGGCATGGTGGGCCGCATCGACCGGCCGATGAGCACCAGCATCCTGCTCATGCTGCTGAACCTGGCCATGAACGACGGCGCCGGAACCGCCCGCGCCTGGATCGACATGGGCAGCACCACGTCCTGGACCAACGCCTCCGCCTTCGCCGGCGACATGGCGGCCCTGGTCCCCCAGATCGCGACCGCCTCCCTGGAGGAGCTCAACTTCGGCGTCACGCTCACGGCGGTGCTCCAGCACTCCACACGGCGCGGCATCCGCACCAGCCCCATGGTGTCCATCCTCGGGAAGTCGTTCGCCAACATCGAGGGCTCCATCCGGCATCTGAGCCCCGAGCTGTCGATCATCGAGGTGTTCTCCGAGGAACTCCTCGGCATCGTCACCGACCTGATCAAGGAGAACATCTCTCCCCACCAGGCCGTACGCACCGCCCTGGAGGTCATCACCGCCGGCGCCGCCGCTCCCCAGCAGCTGCGCGGGGTCACCCGGGACCTGTCCAACAGCGATCTGAGCATGCGGATGACGCTCAACAGGCCGCGCCGGCCCCACCACCGCGAAGCCGCCCTGCGCCTCGGCCCCATGGAGGCGGCCCTGACCATCGGCGCCGCGCTGCTGTGGCACCACCAGTCCAAGCTCGGCTGAGCACGAGCCCCGACCCCCTGCGGGAGCCCGCCCACTCTGGTGCGGCAACCCCCTTCAGCCGTCCCCGTCCCCCACCACCTCACCACCAAGGAGTCCGGGTGAGTACCGACGCCGCCACGACGGACACCCTCGACCCGACCGACCTGCGCTCCCGTATCGACACCGCCCTCGCCGCGTTCCTCCGCCGCGGGCGCACGACCGTGCCCGCCCAGCGCGCTCCCGCCGACGAACTGTCCACCGCCCTGGCCGACTTCGTCCTCGCCCCCGGCAAACGCCTCCGCCCGCTGCTGTGCGTCCTCGGCTGGCACGCCGGCGGCGGAACCGGCGACGACGAGCGGCTGCTGCGGCTCGCGGCGAGCCTCGAACTGTTCCACGCCTTCGCCCTCATCCACGACGACATCATGGACGCGAGCGACACCCGCCGCGGCCACCCCACCGCCCACCGCGCCTTCGCCGCCCGGCACCCCCGCCGGCGGGACGCCGACGCCTTCGGCACCAGCGCCGCCATCCTCCTCGGCGACCTCGCCCTCGTGCGCGCCGACGAGATGCTGCACGCCGCGCGTCTGTCGCCCCGCGAGTCCGAGGTGGTCCTGCCGTTGGTCGACGCCATGCGCGACGAGCTGGTCCGGGGCCAGTACCTGGATGTACTGGCGACGGGCGCGGCGAGCGGTGACGTGGAGCGGGCGCTGACCGTGAACCGCCTCAAGACCGCGCAGTACACCGTCGAACGGCCCTTCCAGCTGGGCGCGGCCCTGGCCGGCGCGGACGCCGCCCTGCTGCGCGCCTGCTCGGCGTTCGCGCTGCCGTTGGGCGAGGCGTTCCAGTTGCGGGACGACCTGCTCGGCGTCTTCGGCGACCCCGGTGTGACCGGCAAGTCCGCCGACGAGGATCTTCGGTCCGGCAAGGCCACCGTGCTCATGGCGCTGGCCGTGCGCCGGGCCGACCGGGCCGAGCGGGAGCAACTGGCCCGGCTGGTCGGTGATCCGCTGCTGGACGCGGAGGGCGCGGCGCGCGTGCGCCGGATCCTGGAGCGGACCGGTGCCCGCGACACCGTCGAACACATGATCGCCGAACGCTACGACACCGCCCTCGCGGCCCTGGACCGGGCGGAGCTCGCTCCCCGGGTGTCGGCGGTACTGCGCCGTATCGCGACGTCGGCGGTCCGCCGTACGGCGTGACGCGCGGCTCGGTACGGCTTTCGGACCGCGCGCCCCCGTACGTCCATGGACTCGTCCGGCCCCTGGACTCGTCCAGCCCTCCAGCCCCCGGCCCCTCCCGCATCGCCCTCCCGTATCGCCCCTCCCGGCCCTCGAACAGGAGTCCGCCGTGAGCACCAGCGCGCCCGACGCCCAACCGTCTCTCCCCTCCCACCCGGCTGTCCCTTCCCTCCCTCCCCTCCCGTTCTACTGTCCGCTCCCGTCCGTCCTCCACCCGGACGTGGACGACGTCGAGCGCCGCGCCCTCGCCTGGGTCGACGCGTCCGGGCTGTGCCCCGACGAGGCGTCGCGAGCTGTGGCCGTCGCGAGCAACAGCGCGGAGTTCTACGCCCGTTTCGCGCCGGCCGCCGATCCCGAACGGCTGTGGGTGGCCGCCTGCTGGGTCTACTGGGGGTTCGTCTTCGACGACGCCCGCTGCGACGAGGGGCCGTTCGCCGCCGACCCGGCCGCCTTCGCCGCGCTCGCGGGCAGCGTGCAGCGGGCGCTGGAGGTGCCCGGCCCGCTGCGCACCGGCGACCGCTACGCCGCCGCGCTGCACGACCTCGGCGAGCACATGCGCGCCTGCGCCGGCCCCGTGCAGTGCCGGCGCTTCCACCACGCCCACCGGGCCTGGCTCGGCGGCGTGCAGTGGCAGATCGGCAACCGCGCCGCCGGGCGGATGCCGGACCTGGACGAATACCTGGCCATGCGGCTGCACGCGGCCGGCGGCGAACCGACGTACGCCCTGCTGGAGATCGCCAACGGCATCGACGTACCGGCCGCCGAGATGGACTCCCCCGCGGTCCTCGCGCTGACGGAGATGGCGATGCTGGTCGCCTCCCTCGACAACGACCGCCACTCGTACGCCAGGGAGACCGGCCTGGGCCAGACCGGCCAGAACATCGTGACCGTCCTGATGGCCCAGGACGGCCTCTCGCCGGGGCGTGCGCTGCGGGAGGCGATCGCCTTGCGGGACGCGATCCTGGACCGGTTCCTCGCCCTGCGCGCCGAGATCCTCCCGCGCGCCGGCGCCGCGCTGCGCCGCTATCTGGAGGATCTCGGCCACGGAATCCGCGGCAACATCGAGTGGGGCCTGCGCGTGCCCCGCTACGCCGGTCCCGTCGGCGCCGGGCCATCTCCCGTACGGGCTCGGGTGCCCGCGCAACTTCCTTGGACGCAGCGGCCGTTGAGGGGCGGGCGCGATCCGCGACGCCTGCCGTCCATCGCCTGGTGGTGGCGGGACCCGGCCTTCTGACCCCGGGGAGGCCGTCAGTCCCGGTGGACCACGGTGAAGTGCCGTGTTCCGTAGGGGACTTCCAGCTCGTCCACGACGGCGACCGCGAGGTCCTCCGCACTGATCCAGGACGTGCCGGCGGACGTCGTGAGCAGGGTGTCCGTGCCCCGGCGGTAGCGGCCGGTGCGCTCGCCCGGCTCCAGCAGGGCGGGCGGGCTGAGGTAGGCCCAGTCGGCGGCCGAGTGGGCCTCACAGGCGTGCAGTTGGGCGACTCCGGCCAGGGCCACCTCGCGGTAGGAGGCGGGAACGTACGCCGGGTCGTCCGCTGCCCGTCGGGCGGGGTCGCCGGGGCTGCGCAGGGCGCCCGCACCGCCGATCACCAGGGCGCGCACGCCCAGTTCGGCGGCCGTGTCCAGCACCGTGCGGGTCGTGGCCGCCAGGAAGTCCTGGTCCACCGGCTCCGTCCGCACGGTCAGGACGACGGCGTCCGGCGCCGAGGCCACGAGCGCCTCCCGCACCGCGCGCCCGTCGCTCGCGTCGACCGCCACCGGCGTCACCTCCGCGCCCGTCCGCGGCGTCACGTCCCCCTCGCCGCCCTCCGGCTTCCGGGACAGGGCGATCACCCGGTGCCCCCGCCGGCCCGCCTCCGCGACCACCCGACGGCCCACCATCCCCGTCGCCCCCAGTACGGCGATCCTCATGCCTCTGCCCACCTTGCCTCGGCCCCTCCAGTCAGGGGCGTTCACCTGCGCCGCCGCCATCGCGGCCAGCGCCACCACGAACCCCACGCCCTGCACCGCGCCCAGCGACTCGCCCAGCAGCCCGGCGCCCACCACCGTCGCCACCAGCGGCGACAGCAGCACCAGCGGCGCCGACGCACCGACCGGCAGCCTCCCGATCCCGCGGAACCACACCGTGTACGCGATCAGCCCGCCCATGCTGCCGAGCCACACGTATCCCCCGGCCGCCCCCGTGTCGATCCGTTCCGGAACCCCCTCGACCGCCAGCGTGACCGGCAGCAACAGCACCCCGCCCGCCGTGAGTTGCCACCCCGCCAGCGCCAGCGGCCCGACCCCTGCCGGACGCCCCCAGCGCTTGGTGAGGACGACGCCGCCCGCCATGCCCGCCGTACCGCCGAGCCCGGCGAGCACCCCGACCGGGTCGAGCCGGGCGTCGGGCCCCAGCACGACGAGCCCCACGCCGGCCACGCCCAGCACGCCCCACCCCCAGCGCCACAGGGTCGGCCGGTCGTCGAGCACCGCGACGGCCAGGCCCGCCACCATCAGCGGCTGGGCCGCGCCGAGGGTGGCCGCGACCCCGCCGGGGAGCCGCTCGGCCGCCAGGAACAGCAGCGGGAACAGCGCGGCGATATTGAGGGCGCCGAGCACCCCCGCCTTCCACCACCACTCGCCGCGCGGCAGCACCCGCGTGAGCGCCAGCCCCAGCAGCCCGGCCGGCAGGGCCCGCATCAGCCCGGCGAACAACGGGTGCCCCGGCGGGAGCAGTTCCGTCGTCACCGCGTACGTCGTGCCCCACGCCGCCGGAGCGAGCGCGGTCAGCGCCACGGTCCCGGCCGTACGGCGCGTGCCTGTCTGGAGGGAGTGCATGCCATGCAGTCTCGGCAGGGCGGGCACGATGAGTCCAAGACATGCTTTTCATCCCAGCGATGAAGGACAGCCATCAATGGGTCCATGGATCATGTCCCTCCATGGACCTCCAGCAGATGCGCTACGTCGTCGCCGTCGCCGAGACCCGCAGCTTCACCCGCGCCGCCGAGCGCTGCTTCGTGGTGCAGTCGTCCCTCAGCCACCGCATCGCCGGCCTCGAGCGGGAGCTGGGCGTCCGGCTGTTCGCCCGGACCAGCCGGCGGGTGGAGCTGACGAGCGCCGGGGAGGCGTTCCTCGCCGCCGCCCGCGAGTGCCTGGCCGCGGCCGACCGTGCGGCGGCCGACGCGGCGGCGGCGACCGGCGTCGTGCGCGGCCGGCTCGCCGTCGGCGTCATCGTCACCACCGCCGCGGTCGACGTCCCGGAGCTGCTCCAGCGCTACCGCGCCCTGCACCCCGACGTCCGCGTCGTCCTGCGCTCCGGCCGCAGCGACCAGCTCGCGGCGGCGATCCGCGACGGCGACCTGGACATCGCCTTCCTCGGTCTGCCGGAGGGCGAGCAGCCGCCCGGTGTGGAGAGCGTGGTGCTCGCCCGCGACGCCCATGTGCTGGTCGTCCCGGCCGGGCACCGGCTGGCCGGCGCCGAGCGCGTCACCCTGCGCGACATCGCCGACGAGACCTTCGTGGACTTCGTCCGCGGCACCCCGGCCCGCGCCCAGTCGGACCAGGCCTTCGCCTCCGCCGGTCTGGTCCGGGACGTCGCGTACGAGGCGGGCATCGTGGAGCTGATCATGGGGCTGATCACGCGCGGACTGGGCGTCGCGCTGCTGCCGTCGGCGTTCGTCCGGCCGCTCGTCGCCGCACGGCCGGGGCCGGCGCTGGTCCCGGTGGCCGACGGGCCGCGCCGCATCGAGTGCCTGGCGTGGAGCCGCTTCAACCCCAGCCCGGCCACCCGCGCCATGCTCGCCGTGCTCGGGGACCTCGGGGCCCTCGACGGCCTCGGCGCCCCCGGCGCCCCCGGCGATCTCAGGGGAACCGCAGGAAACGGTCCAGCGACGCCGTGAAACTCCGCACGAACGCCTCCCGCCTCTCCTCCCCCACCAGCTCCAGCGACAGGTAGGGATTCAGGTCCTCCAGCTCCACCAGCAGCAGCTCACCGTCCCGCGTACGACAGGCGTCCACCCGCTGGATGCCCTGGTCGAGGGTGTTCCAGTCGATGAACCGGCGGGCGAAGTCCAGGTCGGCCGCGGTGGCGTCGTACGGCGCCAGGTCCCAGCGGCGGGCCGGGTCGGGGGCGTACAGGGCGTACTGGAAGGCGTCGTCCACGAAGTAGAAGGAGACCTCGTGGACGAAGTCGATCCGCGGCTGGACCAGGACGTCGTCGCCGAAGGCCGGGCCGTCCAGCTCCTCCGGCGTCACGAAGCGCAGGCCTATGGAGTCCGCGCCCGCCCTCGGCTTGACCGCGTACTGCGCGGCCCGCGGAAGCCGCGACAGGTCCTCCGCGCGGTCGACGGTCGGGATGACCGGGAAGCCCCCGGCGGTCAGCTCCAGCAGATACCCCTTGCCGGCCATGTCGCCCCGCCCGTGCAGCGGGTTGTAGACACGGGCGCCGAGCCGCAGCGCCCGCTCCCGGAAGGCGTCGTACTCCTTCTGGTAGTGCAGCACGGGCCCGCTGTTGCGGACGACGACCGCGTCGAAGCCGTCCATCAGCGCGGCGGCGTCCAGCGGGTGGCACAGGGCGAGGTCGAAGTGGGCGCGCAGCCGGGAGGTCAGGAAGACGTCCTCGTCGCCGTAGCGCCGCCCGCGGGCCGGGTAGGCCAGATCGGTCACGAACAGGACGGAAGAGCGTGCGGACACGGAAGGGCTCCTTCTGCATGACCGGTGGCCGGCGACCGCGGCCGGCGACCGCGGCCGATGAACTGCATGACCAATGACCAGTGACCGATGACCAATAACCGAAGACCGAAGATCCACGGCCGGGCACGAGGCGGCCGTCGGTCACTGACCACCAGGGGCCGATTACTGGCCACCGTGTCCGGTTGTCAACGACCGACCGGTGGCCGCAAATCTAACCGACCGGCCCCTCACCCGACCGTCCCCCGCCCCCGACCGTGAATCCGATCACCATGCCGCCCCCCTCCCGCCGCCGCGCGAACGGCTCGCCCCCGTGCGCCAGCGCGACCTCCCGCACGATCGACAGGCCGAGCCCCGAGCCCGGCAGGGAGCGGGCGTCGGCGGCGCGGTAGAAGCGGTCGAAGACGCGCATCAGGTCGGCGTCCTCGATACCGGGACCGCGGTCGAGCACCTCGACCCGGATCGTGCCGGGGCGCGCCGGACCGGCGACGGCCAGCTCGATCGGCTCGGTGCCCCGCCGGTCGAACTTGGCCGCGTTCTCCACCAGGTTGGACATCGCCCGCGCGAGCATTCCCGGCCGTCCCTCGGCCGTGGTGTCGCCGCAGGTGCGCAGCACGATCCGGCGTCCGGTACGGCGCCGGACCAGGCCCACGACGTCCTCGGCCAGCTCGGCGACGTCCACGCGCTGCACGGGCTCGGCGTCCGACTGGCCGGCCGCGAGATCGACCAGCTCGTTGACCAGCTCGGTCAGTTCGAGGGCCTCCTGGGCGAGGTCGGCGACCAGCTCCTCGCGGGCGGGAGGCGGCAGTTCGTCCATGCGGCGCAGCAGGGAGATGTTGGTGCGCAGGGAGGTGAGCGGCGTGCGCAGCTCGTGTCCGGCGTCCTGGACGAGCCGCCGCTGGTCCTCCTCCGACTGGGCGAGCCGCCCGAGCATGCGGTCGAAGGCGCGGCCGAGCCGGCCGACCTCGTCGCTGCCGGTGACGGGCACGTCGATGCCCAGTCGCCGGGTGCGGGCGACGGCCTCCGCGGCGGAGGTCAGGATCACCAGCCGCCGGGTGATGCGCCGCGCCAGCCACCAGCCGAACAGGCCCGCGCCCGTCACGACCGCCGCCATCAGCAGCAGCGTGCGCTGCTGGAGCGCCCGCAGCAGGTCCTCGGTGTCGCTGAACTCCTGCGCGACCTGCACCCCGCCCCGCCCGCCGCCCAGCGAGACGGTCGCCACGCGGTAGACGTCGTCGCCCACGTCGACGTCCTTGTGCACCGCCAGCCGCCCGGCCTCCCCCGCCCCCGCGACCTCCCGGTCCTCGTCGACGACCGGCAGCCCGGGGCTGCCCGGGTCGACGATGTGCCCGTCGGGCCCGAGCACCTGCACGTCGGTGCGGGCGGGGCGGACGAAGTCGTGGCCCGGGCCCGAGGAGAAGTCCTCCGGGTCCATCCGCCGCTCACGCACCTCGACCCGCAGATCCTGCACGACCTCGTCGAACACGGACTGCTGGTCGACCCGCACCAGCCGGGCGGCGGCGCTGTAGGACAGGATGCCGACGGCCACGGTGACGACGGCGGTCACCGTGGCGAAGGACAGCGCGAACGTGGTCCGCAGCGACACGGCGAAGGCGGCCGGCCACGACGCCGTACGCAGCCGCCGCAGGACTCCCGCACCAGGCCGACCACGCCCCGCCCGGGTCCCGGCAGCGCGTGACCCGGTCCGCCGCGGCGCACGCATCAGCGCCCACTCCCCGCGGCCCACGCGCCGGCGCCCGCTCGCCCGCCGCCCACGGCTCAGTCCTCCCGCAGCACGTACCCCACCCCGCGCACGGTGTGGATCAGCTGCGGCGCCCCGGGTTCGTCCAGTTTGCGGCGCAGGTAGCCGACGTACACGGCGAGGTTCTTGGAGCCGGGGCCGAAGTCGTAGCCCCAGATGCGGTCGTAGATCGTGGAGTGGTCGAGGACGACGCCCGCGTTGCGCACCAGCAGCTCCAGCAGCTCGAACTCGGTGCGGGTCAGCTCCAGCTCCCGCGCCCCGCGCCACGCGCGCCGCGCCAGCGGGTCCATCCGCAGCCCGGCCGCCTCCACGACCCGCGCCGCCCCACCGGCCCGCTTGTCCTGCTTGTCCTGCTCGTCGGCGACGGGCGCCGGTGCCGGCGCCGAGGGGCCCCCGGCCTCCTGCGCCCCCGCTGCCCCCTGCGCCCCCGCCCCGGTCCTGCGCAGCAGCGCCCGCAGCCGTGCGAAGACCTCCTCGACGTCGAAGGGCTTGACCACGTAGTCGTCGGCGCCCGCGTCGAGGCCGGCGATCCGGTCGGCCGTCTCGACCAGCGCGGTCAGCATCAGGATCGGGGTGCGGTCGCCCTCGGCGCGCAGTTCACGGCAGACCTGGAGCCCGTCGACGCCCGGCATCATCACGTCCAGGACGAGCACGTCCGGCGGCGTCCGGTGGGCCTCGGCGAGCGCCTCCTCGCCGTCGGCGACGGCGGTGACGTCGTACCCCTCCAGGGTGAGGGCGCGCTCCAGGGCGTGCCGGATCGCGCGGTCGTCCTCGGCGAGCAGCAGGGTGGGGGCCACGGGTCCAGTGTGGCAAAGCGCGATCGGGCGTCACCACCGGGCGGAGCGCTCCCCCGATCGGTGGTGGGGCCCATCGGTCGGGACCGCCCCGGATCCGTAGGGGCCCATCGGTCGGGACCGCCCCCGATCCGTGGGGGTCTCACCGGGCGGGACCGCCCTCGCCTCACCGGTCGGCACCGCCCCCGGCCAGTAGCGGGGCCCACCAGTCGGTACACCCCCCGATCGGTAATGCGGCCCACCGGTCGGTACCGGCCCCTCCCGCCGTCCGTCACCCCACGGCGCGCAACGCGGCCAGCTGCTCCTCGAACGGCACGACGTCCAGCGTCCCGTCCCCCGCGACCCCGGCCGTCGCCTCCTCCTCCGCCGGCGGACGCCTCCGCACCGCGGCGAGCCCGCCCATCAGCGCCGCCAGCTCTCCCGCGGCCCGCTCGACGCGCGCGTCGAGCCCCGGCGCGCCCCAGTCCTCGGAGGCGGCGTAGACCCCGGTCGGGACGACGACGGCCCGCAGGTGGGCGAAGAGCGGGCGCAGCGCGTGCTCCAGCACCAGCGAGTGCCTGGCCGTACCGCCGGTCGCGGCGATCAGCACCGGCTTCCCGGCGAGGGCGTTCTCGTCCTGCCCGCCCAGGGCGTCGAAGAACGACTTGAACAGTCCGCTGTACGAGGCCGAGAACACCGGCGTGACGACGATCAGCCCGTCCGCGCCGGTCACGGCGTCCAGGGCGGCGCTCAGCTGCCGTCCGGGGAAGCCGTTGGTGAAGGTGTGGGCGATCTCGACGGCCAGCTCGCGCAGCTCGACCACCCGCACGTCGACGGGCGTCTCACGGCCCACGGCGGCGGCCAGCCGGTCGGCGAGCAGCCGGGTGGACGAGGGCACGCTCAGCCCCGCGGACACGACGACGAGCCCGGCGCTCATACGGTCTGCACCTCCTGGCCCTGACGGGCGAGCAGCGACTGGTGGGTGGGGGCGTCCGGCACGCCGGCGGGCCGGTTCTTGGCGAACTCCTCGCGCAGCACGGGCACGACCTCCTCGCCGAGCAGGTCGAGCTGTTCCAGCACGGTCTTCAGGGGCAGCCCGGCGTGGTCCATCAGGAACAGCTGGCGCTGGTAGTCGCCGGCGTACTCGCGGAAGGACAGCGTCTTCTCGATGACCTGCTGCGGGGAGCCGACGGTCAGCGGCGTCTGCTCGGTGAACTCCTCCAGGGAGGGCCCGTGGCCGTAGACCGGCGCGACGTCGAAGTAGGGGCGGAACTCGCGCACCGCGTCCTGCGAGTTCTTCCGCATGAACACCTGGCCGCCGAGGCCGACGATGGCCTGTTCGGGGGTGCCGTGGCCGTAGTGCGCGTACCGGGTGCGGTACAGCTCGACCATCCGCTTGGTGTGGTCGGCCGGCCAGAAGATGTTGTTGTGGAAGAAGCCGTCGCCGTAGTAGGCGGCCTGCTCGGCGATCTCCGGGGAGCGGATGGAGCCGTGCCAGACGAACGGCGGCACGCCGTCCAGCGGGCGCGGGGTGGAGGTGAAGCCCTGCAGCGGGGTGCGGAACTTGCCCTCCCAGTCGACGACGTCCTCGCGCCACAGGCGGTGCAGGAGGGCGTAGTTCTCGATGGCGAGGTTGATGCCCTGGCGGATGTCCTGGCCGAACCACGGGTAGACCGGGCCGGTGTTGCCGCGGCCCATCATCAGGTCGGTGCGGCCGTCGGCGAGGTGCTGGAGCATCGCGAAGTCCTCGGCGATCTTCACCGGGTCGTTCGTGGTGATCAGCGTGGTCGACGTGGACAGGATCAGCCGCTCGGTGCGGGCGGCGATGTAGCCGAGCATGGTCGTCGGCGAGGACGGCACAAACGGCGGGTTGTGGTGCTCGCCGGTGGCGAAGACGTCGAGGCCGACCTCTTCGGCCTTGAGCGCGATGGCGACCATGGCCTTGATCCGCTCGCGCTCGGTGGGCGTACGTCCCGTGGTCGGATCCGGAGTGACGTCGCCGACCGTGAAGATCCCGAACTGCATGGTTGCCGGCCTTCCTAAGTGGTTGACGGTTCAACTATACCCCTGGAACGGAGCCCGCCTCCCGTCTATTCCTGGGTGCCCGTGAAGGCATGAAAAGCTCATCCCATGCTCGTCGCCCGCTCCGCCGCCCTCTTCGCCGTCGCCGCCGTCCTGGAGATCGGCGGAGCGTGGCTGGTGTGGCAGGGGTACCGCGAGCAGCGCGGCTGGCTGTGGATCACCGGCGGCGTGCTCGCCCTCGGCGCGTACGGCTTCGTCGCCACCTTCCAGCCCGACGCCCACTTCGGCCGCGTTCTCGCCGCGTACGGGGGGATCTTCGTCGCCGGTTCGATCCTGTGGGGCGTGATCGCGGACGGCTACCGGCCCGACCGCTGGGACATCGCCGGGGCGCTGGTCTGCCTGGCGGGCATGGCCCTGATCATGTGGGCCCCGCGCGGCGACTGACACGGCCCGCCTGGCGGCCGACCGCCGCAGGGACCGCCGGACGGACCACCGTACGGACCGCCGGACCCCCGCCCGCGCACCCCGCCTATCCTGGCGCCGGACGCCCGGCGTCACCCGCCGTACCGGACCACGCCCGACCAGAGGACACAGGAGCACCCCATGACCCCCGCCCCCTCCTCCCGCATCGCCGTCGTCACCGGTGCGAGCAGCGGCATCGGCGCGGCCACCGCGCGCAGGCTGGCCGAGGCCGGCTACCGCGTCGTGCTGACGGCCCGGCGCAAGGACCGCATCGAGGCGCTGGCGGCGGAGATCGCGCAGGCGGGCGGCCAGGCCACGGCGTACCAGCTGGACGTCACGGACCGCGCGGCGGTCGACGAGTTCGCGACGGCGTTCACCACGGTCGGCGTCCTCGTCAACAACGCCGGCGGCGCACTGGGCGCGGACCCGGTGGCGACCGGCGACCCGGCCGACTGGCGCACGATGTACGAGACCAACGTCATCGGCACCCTGAACCTCACCCAGGCCCTGCTGCCGAAGCTGATCGCGAGCGGCGACGGCACGGTGGTCGTCGTCTCCTCCACCGCGGGGCACGCCACCTACGAGGGCGGGGCGGGTTACGTCGCCGCCAAGCACGGGGCGCACGTACTGGCGGAGACGCTCCGTCTGGAGATCGTGGGCGAGCCGGTGCGGGTGATCGAGATCGCGCCCGGGATGGTCAGGACGGAGGAGTTCGCCCTGACCCGCTTCGGCGGCGACGCGGACCGCGCCGCGAAGGTCTACGAGGGCGTCCCCGACCCCCTGACCGCGGACGACGTGGCCGACACCATCACCTGGGCGGTCACCCGCCCGCCCCACGTCAACATCGACCTCCTGGTGGTCCGCCCCCGCGCGCAGGCGTCGAACACGAAGGTGCACCGGGAGGCGCGCTGAGGGCGTCAGCCCTTCACGCACACCACCTGCTTCAGCTTCGCCACGACCTCCACGAGGTCCCGCTGCTGGTCGATGACCTGCTCGATCGGCTTGTACGCGGCCGGGATCTCGTCCACGACGCCGGAGTCCTTGCGGCACTCCACGCCCCGCGTCTGCTCCTCCAGGTCCTTCGTCGAGAACCGGCGCTTGGCCGCGTTGCGGCTCATGCGCCGGCCGGCGCCGTGGGAAGCCGAGTTGAAGGACTTGTCGTTGCCGAGGCCCTTCACGATGTACGAGCCCGTGCCCATCGAGCCCGGGATGATCCCGTAGTCGCCGGAGCCCGCGCGGATCGCGCCCTTGCGGGTCACCAGCAGGTCCATGCCCTCGTACCGCTCCTCCGCCACGTAGTTGTGGTGGCAGGAGATCTCCTGCTCGAAGGTCGGCCTGGCCTTCCGGAACTCCTTGCGGATCACGTCCTTCAGCAGGCCCATCATGATCGCGCGGTTGTACTTCGCGTACTCCTGGGCCCAGAACAGGTCGTTGCGGTACGCCGCCATCTGCGGGGTGCCGGCGACGAAGACGGCGAGGTCGCGGTCGATCAGGCCCTGGTTGTGCGGGAGCTTCTGGGCGATGCCGATGTGGTGCTCGGCGAGTTCCTTGCCGATGTTCCGGGAACCGGAGTGGAGCATCAGCCAGACGGAACCGGTCGTATCAGTGCAAACTTCAACAAAATGGTTTCCGCTGCCCAGCGTTCCCATCTGCTTCTCGGCACGCTCATGACGGAACCTGACCGCCTCCGCCACACCCCCGAACCGCCCCCAGAACTCGTCCCACCCCCCGGTGGGGAACCCGTGCAGCCGCCCCGGGTCCACCGGATCGTCGTGCATCCCGCGCCCCACCGGAATCGCCTGCTCGATCCTCGAGCGCAGCCGGGACAGGTCGCCGGGCAGGTCGTTCGCCGTCAGGGACGTCTTCACCGCCGACATCCCGCAGCCGATGTCGACGCCCACCGCCGCCGGGCACACCGCGCCCCGCATCGCGATGACCGACCCGACCGTGGCCCCCTTGCCGTAGTGGACGTCCGGCATCACGGCCAGGCCCTCGATCCACGGCAGCGTCGCGACGTTCCGCAGCTGCTGGAGCGCGGAGTCCTCGATGGTCGCCGGGTCGGTCCACAGCCGGATGGGCACCTTCGCGCCCGGCATCTCCACGTACGACATGTCGCCCTCTTTCCCCCGTAAGACAAGCAGAAGTCATGAATGGCAAAACCGCCGCCAAGGTCGACGTAAAGGACAACGGACCGGCGTTCACGGCAGCGCGTGCGATACACATTGTCTGCGGCGGCCACCCCCGCCCGGCAACCGATTAACCAGCGAGAGGAGCCCGACCGTGCAGCGGACGGCGTACGTATCCGGCGTCGCGGCACTCCTCGCGGCCCTGCTCGCCGGCTGCACGGGCGCCTCGGACGACGGAGCGACCGAGGACGGCGCGAACCCCGAGTCCGGCGCCAACGCCTCCGCCCCCGCCGAGCCGGGCCGCTACCGCACCCTCCCCGAGGCGTGCGCCGCGGTCGGCGAGGACACCCTCGAAACCCTGCTTCCGGGCATCCTGGGCATCCCGGACGGCGAGCAGCGCGAGCGGGCCTACGCGGGCGAGCCGACCCCCACCTTCGACAACGACCGCAAGGTCGGCTGCCGCTGGAAGGTCGAGTCCGCCTCCGCGACGAACCACCTGCGCGTCGACTTCGAGCGCGTCGTCTCCTACGACGCAGCGGTCAGCGACGAGACCGAGGCGGAGGGAGTCTTCGCCGCGAAGCGGCAGGCGGCGAACCTCCCGGAGCCGTCCGCCTCCGCCCCCGCCTCGGACACGGCGTCCCCCGCACAGGCGTCGGACGGCGAGGCGAGCCCCGAGGACGACGCCGCCCCCGCCTCCGCGCCGTCCGACGAGGACTCCCCCTCGGGCGAAGGGTCCCCCTCCGGCACCGCCTCCCCCTCCCCCACCGCCCTCCAGCCCCGCACCCTCGACGACCTGGGCGACGAGGCCTTCCTGAACGACGTGCTGGGCAGCTCGGGCTCGACGGCGAGGCAGCGCACGGTCACTGTGGCGTTCCGCACGTCCAACGTCATCGTGACCGTCGAGTACGAGGAGCAGCCGGCGACCGTCGGCGTGGAGCCGGACAGCGAGGAAATGCAGGACAGGGCGCGGAAACTGGCCGCCCGGCTGGACGACTCGCTGTCCGACTGAGGCGACTTCGGGCGGCGGCGCACACCCCGCGAACCGCGTCCGCGCGCCTCCCCCACCGCGTACCGTGACCCCTCGGACCCGTACCGGCCGCCGCAGCCACCGGCGCACCGGACCTTGCCGACCTCTCAGGAACGACGAGCGTCATGAGTGAAGGAACCATGCAGCGACGGATACAGCGAGCCGAAGAGCGTGACCAGCAGCAGCGTGCCGGGCGATCGGGGCGTCGCGCCCGTCTCCTCGCCTGTGCGGCCGCCGCCGTCCCCGCGATGCTGATCGCCGCGGGCTGCTCCTCCGGCTCCGATTCCGACTCCTCCGACGACGCCGGGCAGGCGTCGCCGAGCGTGTCCGCGAGCCCGTCGCCGACCGTCCGGGCGGCGGCGTACGCCACGCTGCCCGAGGCGTGCGACGTGCTGTCGGAGAAGACGCTGGACGAGCTGGTGCCGGAGGCGAAGTCGGGCAAGGAGGGCGATTCCGACGACATCGCCAGCCGGGCCAACTGCTCCTGGGACAGCCTGGACAACAACGGCGTCAAGGGCTCGCAGTTCCGCTGGCTGAACGTCTCCCTGTTCCGTTTCGAGTCGGACGTGGCGCGCGGGGCGGGCGACGAGCTGGCTCAGGACTTCTACACCGAGCAGGTCGCGGACGCCCAGGCGGTCGAGGGCGCGAAGAGCGTCGAGACGGAGCCGCTGACGGGTACGGGCGACGTGGCGACGGCGGTCCGCTACGACCTGAAGAAGAAGGAAGGCACGTTCAAGCAGCAGTCGGTCGTCGCGCGTGCCGAGAACGTCGTCGTCATCGTCGACTACAACGGCGCGGGCCTGGCGGGCGACAGGACGCCGGACGCCGGCGATCTGATGAAGCTGGCGAAGAAGGCGGCGAAGGAGGCGGTGGACGAGGTGGAGGACGCGAACGAGGCCGACAAGGGTCCGTCCGCCAAGTCGTCCCCCAAGTCCCCCTCGAAGTCGGCCGCTTCAGGATCGTCCTCGTCGAAGTCGTCGTCGGATTCCTCGTCTTCCTCGTCGTCGTCGAACAAGCGCAGGAGCTGACCGGCGGCCCCGAGGGTCACGGAACGGCCGACCTGGAAGGGACCGGCCACCCGCCCTCCGCACACATGTGCCACTCTGTTGGCCGCGCACCACGCGCGACAGCGACAGACAGCGGAACGGACAGCGGGAGGGGAGTACGGGTGGCCGCGCCACAGCTGACACGGATGCACCGCGTTCTCATCGGCGTGGTGGTCTTCGGTGCCGTGATCATCGCGGGCATCGGTTTCGCCGGGTCGTACGCCGCCGTACGCGAACTCGCCCTGAAGAAGGGCTTCGGGGACTTCTCCTACGTCTTCCCGATCGGCATCGACGCGGGCATCTGCGTGCTGCTCGCCCTCGACCTGCTGCTGACGTGGATCCGCATCCCGTTCCCGCTGCTGCGCCAGACGGCGTGGCTGCTGACGGCTGCGACGATCGCGTTCAACGGCGCGGCGGCCTGGCCGGACCCGCTCGGCGTGGGCATGCACGCCGTGATCCCCGTCCTGTTCGTGGTCGCCGTGGAGGCGGCCCGGCACGCGATCGGCCGGATCGCGGACATCACGGCCGACAAGCACATGGAGGGCGTCCGCCTCACCCGCTGGCTGCTCTCGCCGGTGCCGACGTTCCTGCTGTGGCGGCGCATGAAGCTGTGGGAGCTGCGCTCCTACGACCAGGTGATCAAGCTGGAGCAGGAACGTCTCGTCTACCAGGCGCGCCTGCGCTCGCGTTACGGCCGTTCCTGGCGCCGCAAGGCCCCGGTGGAGTCCCTGATGCCGCTGCGGCTGGCGAGGTACGGCGTCCCCCTGGCGGACACGGCCCCGGCGGGCCTCGCGGCGGCGGGCATCGAGCCGGCCCTGATCCCGCCGCCCCCGAAGCAGGCGGCCGTGGCCCCGGTGGAGCAGCGCCGCGAGCTGACCCAGGAGCCGTACGCCGCGCCGGCCCCCCAGGCCCCGGCCCCGCCGCCGCAGCCTCAGCCGCAGGCACAGCAGGAGCCGGAGCCGGACCCCGAGTTCAACCCGTGGCTCCAGGCCCGCGACCCGCAGTCGGTGGAGTACCACGGCGACTACGACCCGACGTACGACCCGGAGGCGGCGTACGCGCAGTGGTACGAGGAGCAGCAGCAGGCCGAGGAGTACGCCCGGCAGCAGTACGAGGAGCCCCCGCTCCGCGAGCCGTCCCCGGAGGACACCGGCAGCTTCCCGATCCCGGTGAGTCCCGGCCGCACCCGCGAGCTGGGCGGGGGCGGCGGCGCCCCGGCGGCGGAGCCGGACGAGGACGCCTTCTACCAGGTCTTCCGCCAGTCGATAGACGGCAGTTACCCCACGCCCCGCGTCCTGGGCGACAACATCCAGGCGACGTACGGCGTCACCCTGAGCCCGGGCGAGCTGAAGACCCTCACCGACCGCTTCCAGAAGCGCCACTCGGCGGAGCTGGAGGAGGACCACATCGCGTGAGCGCGAACGGAAGGGGGCGCCCGGTGCACACCGGGCGCCCCCTTCCGTCGTGACGACGTGCGGCCGGACCGCCTACTCCCCGAGCAGCGCCCGCACCCTCTCCTGCCCCACCGCGAGCAGCAGCGTGGGCAGACGCGGGCCGGTGTCGCGGCCGACGAGCAGGTGGTAGAGCAGGGCGAAGAAGGAACGCTGGGCCGTCTTGATCTCCGGCGGCAGTTCCTTCGGCGTCGCGTCCGCCGAGAAGCCGGCCTGCACCTTGGGCACGCCGTAGACGAGGTGGGTCAGGCCGTCCAGCGACCAGTGGTCGGCGAGGCCGTCGAGCAGCAGCCGCAGGGAGCCCCGCGCCTGGTCGTCGAGGGACTTCAGCAGCTCGTGGTCGGGCTCCTCGCGCACGATGGTGCGCTGGTC
Organism: Streptomyces sp. NPDC046379; assembly: GCF_055587785.1. Classification (NCBI taxonomy): domain Bacteria; kingdom Bacillati; phylum Actinomycetota; class Actinomycetes; order Kitasatosporales; family Streptomycetaceae; genus Streptomyces; species Streptomyces sp. NPDC046379. Next base: position 31,451 of record NZ_JBVJFP010000023.1, on the reverse strand, counting down.
GGCCGGCACGTGCGTGTTGATCCACGCCTCGGCCTTGTCGAACCGGGGCCTGGCCTCGTCCAGCGAGCCGAGCGGCTGGTCGGGGTCGAGTTCGCTGAGGATGCGCAGCGCCTGGTCCTCGTGCCCGGCGGTGATGTCGGCGACGGAGGCGAGCGTGCGGTACGGCAGCGGCCTCGGCGTCCGCGGCAGCTCCCCGGCGGCGGTGCGCACCGCGCGGGAGTGGGCGGCGACGTCGGCCGGGAGGGCCGAGCCGTCGGCGACCTTGGCGTCGAGCTTGTCCCACTCGTCGTACAGCCGCTGGATCTCCTGGTCGAAGGCGATCTTGAACGACTGGTTGGGCTTGCGGCGGGCGTAGAGCCAGCGCAGCAGCTGCGGCTCCATGATCTTCAGCGCGTCGGCCGGGGTGGGCACGCCGCCCCGCGACGACGACATCTTGGCCATGCCGCTGATGCCCACGAACGCGTACATCGGCCCGATCGGCTGCTTGCCGCCGAAGATCCCGACGATCTGCCCGCCGACCTGGAACGACGACCCCGGCGAGGAGTGGTCGACGCCGCTGGGCTCGAAGATCACGCCCTCGTACGCCCACCGCATCGGCCAGTCGACCTTCCAGACCAGCTTGCCGCGGTTGAACTCGTTCAGCCGGACGGTCTCGGAGAAGCCGCAGGCGGTGCAGGCGTACGTCAGCTCCGTGCTGTCGTCGTCGTAGAAGGTGACCGTCGTCAGGTCCTTCTCGCAGTTGCCGCAGTACGGCTTGTACGGGAAGTACCCGGCGGAGCCGGAGCTGCCGTCGTCCTCGGCCGCCGCGCCGGAGCCCTCGGCGGCCTCCAGCTCGGCCTCGTCCACCGGCTTCTGCTGCTGCTTCTTCGCGGCGGCCGGGGACTTCTTGGTGCGGTACTGGTCGAGGATCGCGTCGATGTCGCCGCGGTGCCGCATGGCGTGCAGGATCTGGTCCCGGTACACGCCCGAGGTGTACTGCGCCGTCTGGCTGATGCCGTCGAACTCCACGCCCAGCTCGGCCAGCGACTCGATCATCGCCGCCTTGAAGTGCTCGGCCCAGTTCGGGTGCGACGACCCCTTCGGCGCGGGCACCGAGGTCAGCGGCTTGCCGATGTGCTCGGCCCACGACTCGTCCACGCCCGCGATGCCGGCCGGCACCTTGCGGTAGCGGTCGTAGTCGTCCCAGGAGATCAGGTGCCGCACCTGGTGACCGCGGCGGCGGATCTCGTCGGCGACCAGGTGCGGGGTCATGACCTCGCGCAGGTTGCCCAGGTGGATGGGGCCGGACGGGGAGAGTCCGGACGCGACGACGACCGGTTTGCCCGGGGCCCGACGCTCCGACTCCTCGATGACCTCATCCGCGAAACGGGAGACCCAGTCGGTGGTCTCGGTGCTCTGAGCCACGATCGGCACGTCCTTCTTTCTGAACGGGGTGACATCCCATTCTCACAGACCGGAACGCGCCCCGGAAAACGGCTTTACCCCCCATGGGATACTGGCCGTGTCTATCCATCCCCACGAGGAGAACGGCACCCATTCCTATGGCCTCGGTCACGTCCCTCAGCGACTCCGTCCAGCGGCACCTCGCCGACGCCCTCGCCTCCGCGCTGCCGGAGGCCGACGGCGTCGACCCGCTGCTGCGACGAAGCGACCGGGCCGACTTCCAGGCCAACGGCATCCTGGCGCTCGCCAAGAAGACGAAGGCGAACCCGCGCGAGCTGGCCGCCGAGGTCGTTGCGCGCATCGCGTCCGGCGGTCCGATCAAGGACGTCGAGGTCTCCGGCCCCGGCTTCCTCAACATCACGCTCGCCGACCGCGCGATCACCGAGAACCTCGCCGCCCGCTACGCGGACGACCGCCTCGGCGTCCCGCTCGCCGACCGCCCCGGCACCACCGTGGTCGACTACGCCCAGCCCAACGTGGCCAAGGAGATGCACGTCGGCCACCTGCGGTCCGCGGTGATCGGCGACGCGGTGGTCAGGCTGCTGGAGTTCACCGGCGAGCAGGTCGTCCGCCGCCACCACATCGGCGACTGGGGCACCCAGTTCGGCATGCTCATCCAGTACCTGGACGAGCACCCGCACGAGCTGGACCACAAGGACGCCCAGGTCACCGGCGAGGAGGCGATGTCGAACCTCGACCGCCTCTACAAGGCCGCGCGCAAGCACTTCGACTCCGACGAGGAGTTCAAGACGCGCGCCCGCCGCCGGGTGGTCGACCTCCAGGCCGGGGACCCGCACACCCTCGCCATGTGGCAGAAGTTCGTGGACGAGTCGAAGATCTACTTCTTCTCCGTCTTCGACAAGCTGGACATGGAGATCCGCGACGAGGACATCGTCGGCGAGTCCGGCTACAACGACATGCTCGCCGAGACCTGCCGCTTCCTGGAGGAGAAGGGCGTGGCCGTCCGTTCGGAGGGCGCGCTCTGCGTGTTCTTCGACGACGTCAAGGGCCCCGACGGCAAGCCGGTCCCGCTGATCGTGCAGAAGTCGGACGGCGGCTACGGCTACGCCGCGACCGACCTGTCCGCGATCCGCGACCGCGTCCTCCACCTCAAGGCCGACTCCCTCGTCTACGTGGTCGACGCCCGCCAGTCCCTGCACTTCAAGATGGTCTTCGAGACCGCCCGCCGGGCCGGCTGGCTGAGCGACGAGGTCACGGCCTACCAGCTCGCCTTCGGCACGGTCCTCGGCAAGGACGGCAAGCCGTTCAAGACGCGTGAGGGCGAGACGGTCAAGCTGGTCGACCTGCTGGACGAGGCCGTCGACCGCGCCTCGGCCGTGGTCCGCGAGAAGGCGCAGGACCTCTCCGAGGAGGAGATCGCCGAGCGGGGCGCCCAGGTGGGCATCGGCGCGGTGAAGTACGCGGACCTGTCGACGTCGGCCAACCGCGACTACAAGTTCGACCTGGACCAGATGGTCTCGCTCAACGGCGACACGTCCGTCTACCTCCAGTACGCGTACGCCCGTATCCGCTCGATCCTGCGCAAGGCCGGCGACGTACGGCCCCAGGCCCGCCCGGAGCTGGAACTGCACGCCGCCGAACGGGCACTGGGCCTGCACGCCGACGCCTTCGCGGAGACCGTGGCCGAGGCCGCCCGGGAGTACGCCCCGCACAAGCTGACGGCCTACCTCTACCAACTGGCCTCGTTGTACACGACGTTCTACGACAAGTGCCCGGTGCTCAAGGCCGAGACGCCGGAGCAGGTGGCCAACCGCCTGTTCCTGTGCGACCTCACCGCCCGCACCCTGCACCAGGGCATGGCCCTGCTGGGCATCAGGACCCCCGAGCGTCTCTGACCTCCGGGAGCAGGAACTCGCACCACACGGCCTTGCCGAGTTCCCGCTCCCGCACGCCCCACTTGTCGGAGAGGGCGGCCACGAGCAGCAAGCCGCGGCCGCCCTCTTCGCGTTCGCCGTCCCCGCCCGTGATCCGCGGCGTGCCCGGCCCGCTGTCGTGCACCTCCACGCGCAGCACGCGGCCGTCCCGGCACATGAACAAGAGGAACTGACGTCCGGGCGGTACGCCGTGCACCAGCGCGTTCGTGGCCAGCTCGCTCACGCACAGCAACACGTCCTCGGCCAGCTCCGTGCCGGCCATCCCCCAGCCGGCGAGCGTCTCGTGCGCGTACTGCCTGGCAGCGGGCACGGAACGGCGGGAACGGTGGAAGAACTTCTCCCGGAGGGGCGGGAGTTGGATTGTCTCGTTCACGGGGCGATCGTCGCGGTACGTCACTGCCGTTGATCAGTGAGTGACCTCGTACGGATATTCTGTACGGCTTCGCCCAGGGTGGCGTACGACGGCCATGGGGAGTTGGACCGGCATGAACTCCAAGAAGCTACCGCGCAAGAAGAACGCCTCCGCCATGCGCATGCTGGGCGGCCAGCTCGGCGCCGCGCGCAGGGCGGCGGGCCTGACCCAACGGGCGCTCGCCGAACGGCTGAAGGTGGACGAGGAGACCATCGCCTCGATCGAGCAGGGCCGCCGCACCCTCAAGCCGGATCTGGCCGAACTGCTGGACCGGGAGCTGGACACGAAGGGGGTGCTGGCAGCGGGGGTGGACAACTTGCCGGAGGTGGATCAGTTTCCGTTGTGGGCGGAGTTGTACATGGAGCATGAGCGGAAGGCGATTGCCCTCTCCCTGTATGCCAACCAGGTACTGCCCGGCTTGCTGCAGACCGAGGCGTACGCCCGCGCCGTCCTGCAAGAACGAGTTCCCGCGTTCAGTGAGGACGAAGTCGAGACCAAGACAGCAGGGCGAATCGGCCGCCAGCACATCCTGCGCCGCAAGGCCCCACCGACCGCCAACTTCATCATCTGGGAGCCAGTGCTCAGCCTGGCTGTTGGAGGACCGATCGTTAGGACCGAGCAGCTTCGCCATCTACGAGACTGTGCTGAACTCCCCGACGTCTCAATTCAGTTCCTGCCACTGTCCAGCCCTTATCACGCGGGCCTCGACGGTCCGTTCGTGCTGCTGGAAACCCCCGACCACCAGCACCTCGCCTACATTGAAGGACACCGTGGCAGCCAGTGGGTATCCGACCCGGATGAGGTGTCCATCCTGTCGCGCAAGTATGCAATGCTGCGGACGCAGGCCTTGACCACCCAGGATTCCGTGGGCCTGCTCGACCGCCTGCTAGGAGACCGATGAGCACCGAAACCCTTCAGTGGTTCAAGTCGACCTACAGCACCGATGAGGGCGGCGCCTGCCTTGAAGTCGCCTATACGTGGCGGAAGTCGACGTACAGCGCCAGCGAGGGCGGCGAATGCGTGGAAGTCGGCTACCCCTGGCGGAAGTCGACCTACAGCGGAGACAAAGAAGACGCCTGCATCGAAATCGCCGCCTGCCCCCACACCGTCCACATCCGCGACTCCAAGGACCCGAACCCCGAGGCGGCCCCCACCCTCCAGGTGACCCCGGCCGCGTGGACCGCGTTCACGGAGTTCGCCCGCTCGTGATCTACCACGTCATCTCCGGAGGAGACCCGTACGCGCCCGCCTCGCTCGCCGAGGAGGGGTTCGTGCACTGCTCGCCCGACGAGGCGACCACCGTCGCGGTGGTGAACGCCTTCTACCGGGACGCCGGGCGCCCGCTCAGGGTGCTGGTGCTGGACGAGGACCGGCTGACGTCACGCGTCGAGTGGGAGGCGGCCGACCCCGCGCCGCCTCCGGGAGTCTCCGGCGACGTCTCCTTCCCGCACGTCTACGGGCCGCTGGACCGCCAGGCGGTGGTGCGGGTGCTGGAGGTCGTGTGGGACGGGGAGGGCCGGGCGACCGGGCTGCGGGAGCCGGCCGGGGACTGACCCCGGCGGGCGGCCGTTGTCAGTGGGTGGCCCTACAGTCACGTGCATGGCGACGCTTCCCAACTTCCTGCTGAAGCTGGCCCTGGACCCGAGCGGCCAGGCGCTGGGCCTCGACCTGCCGCCCGGCATGGTGCTGGACGAGACGGACGACGGCCCGCTGGACGAACCGCTGCTGTGGTACGCCGACGTGCGGGCGGAGTCCGGCGGCTGGGCGCTGGTGGAGCCGGCGCGGCGGACGGTGGGGCTGCTGCCGGTGATCGTCGAGGCCGGGGACGGCCACCACGGGCCGGACGACTGGGAGCTGGCGCCCGGCGACATGTCGTATCCCGGCGATCACGACGCGGACGAGGTGCTGGCCGGGCTCTGGGAGGAGTGCGCGGCGGACGGGGAGGAGTGGCCGGGGACGGCGGCGGCCGTCGAGGGCGGGGCGGACCCGGACACGGTGGCGGCCCGGGTCGCGGAGGTGCTGCTGGGCGACGGCGGCCCGCTGAAGGACCCGCGGCTGGCCCTGGTCCCGGCGCGGCGCAGCGCGGACATCCCGGCGGCGATCGGGTGGACGGGCCCGGTCAACCACGAGAGCGACGCGGGCCGGCTGAGCGCGGTGCTGCGCTCCTGGGAGGACCGCTTCGGCATACGGGTCGTGGTGCTCGGCTTCGACCACCTGCTGGTGTCGGTGGCGGCCCCGCCGACGACCCCGGAGGAGGCGGAGGCGGTGGCCGCCGAGCACTTCGCGTTCTGCCCGGACAACGTCTGGCAGGGCGCGCACACCGACCTGCGGGCGTACGCGCGGCACCGGGTGCTGGGCCAGGAGGCCTGGCACTTCTGGTGGGACTGAGCGTCCGGCGGCGGGGCCGGGTCAGCTGCCCGACAGCTTGCGCATACGGCGCTTGAGGGCGGGGCCGAGCCGGACCATCGCGCGCTTCTCGATGCCGCCGACGCGGCGCTCCAGGGCAGCCAGCTGCTTGCGGGTGGCGGCCAGTTCGGCGCGGGCCTCGGCGAGGAGGCGAGCGGTCTCGGCCTCGCGCTGCTCGGCGGCGGCGACCCGGCCGCGCAGCTCCTTGGTCTCCTTGACGCGGGTGTCGATGCGGGAGTTGGCGACGGCGAGGCGTTCACGCAGGCGGGCGATGCGGTAGCGCATGTGGCCGTCGTCGGAGCCGTCCCAGACCGGCAGGGAGGCGGGCAGGTCGAGGGCGGCGAGGCGGGCGTCGAAGGCGGCGCCGCCGTCGCCGTGGGTGTAGGTGTTCTTCAGGCCGTTGCGGTCGAGGAAGGCGGTCATCCGGTCGAAGCGCTCGCGGTGGCCCTTGAGCATCGCGGTGAAGTCGGCGGCTTCGTACAGCTCGCGCGGGTCGGTCTCGGCGGGGAGGCCTTCCAGGGAGCGGTGCGGGATGTCGAAGTACCGGCACAGTTCGAGGGTGCGCGAGTCGTGGGTGAGGACGACGCCGGGGGTGCCGGCGAGGAGGGCGGCGATGTTGCCGTGGATGCGGGTGCCGTAGGCGAAGTCGTAGGCGCGCAGCTCGTCGATCCAGGTCGCCGGGTCGAGCGGCATGCGGACCTTGTTCTCGCGCAGCAGCTCGTGGGTGAGCTGGAGCGGGAAGGGGTCCTCGACGCCGGTCTCGGGGGTGATGTCGCCCCACAGCAGCAGTTCGGCATCGACCAGGTTCTGCGCGTAGTAGGTCAGGTGCGGGTGGCGCTGCCAGGCGTGGTGGGCGAGGCCGGAGATGTCGCCGACGGGGATGGCGTCGGGGGAGAGGTTGAGGGCGATGCGGGAGTCGGCGGTCAGGTCGGCGGTGCGCGGCGCCGGGAAGGTGTCGCCGTACAGGAACATCGACGGGCAGCCGATGATGTCGACGCGGTCGGCGGGGACGCCGAGGCCGGTCAGATAGCCGTGGGTCAGCTCGCCGCGCACGCCGATGGACGCCGACCGCTCCAGGACGGCGGCCGTGAACCGCTTGACCGACTCCTCCATGGGCTTGAGCCACGCGGTGTCGTAGTCGGCGGGCGCCTGGGCGCCGACGCCGAAGACGACGACCGGGATGGTCAGCTGCTCGATGAGGGTCGAGAGCCGGTCCAGTGAGGCCTGGAAGGACGGGCGGAAGGCGTTCGCGAGCGGGACGACGAAGACGTCGTACTGCTCGTTGATCTCGGCGGCGCGGCGCGCGGACGGGTCGGTGCGGATGCCGTTGGAGACGACCTCGGTGTCCGGCGCCGACAGCATCTTGTGGGCGGAGTCGCTGAAGAGCAGGTTGCCGGTGTTGGTCCCGATCAGGTCCTGCTGGATGAACTCGGTCGGGGTGGCGACCCGGAAAGGACTCTTCCCGGACCGGATCAGAATGCGCTTCACGGCGCGACGCTCCCTGCCTCGGCTGCGGACCGTCCTCGGCCGCATGTGCGAAGCAAACCCTACAGAACCGTAAATGTTGAGTGAAGGCAGCGCTGCGGGAGGCTGGACGGCAGGAGCGGACGCGGGTGCGGAGTCACCGCACCGCCGCCGCGAGACCCGCGCCGAGCCGCCGCAGCCCTTCGCGGATCTCGGCGGGCGTCTGCGTGACGAAGCACAGCCGCAGCGTGGAACGGTCCGGCGCGTCGGCGTAGAAGGGCGCGCCGGGGACGTAGGCCACGTCGTGGGCGACGACCCGCGGGAGCAGCGCGGCGGTGTCGTACGCCTCCGGGAGCCGGACCCAGAGGAACATGCCGCCCTCCGGCCGGTTCCAGACCGCGCCGGCGGGCAGGGCGTCGGGCAGCCCGGCGAGCATCGCGTCGCGGCGCTCGCGGTAGACGCCGGCGACCCTGGCCACGTGGGCGTCGAGGTCGCGGTCGGCGAGGTAGCGGGCGGCGGCGAGCTGGTTGACGGTCGGGGTGTGCAGGTCGGCGGCCTGCTTGGCGACCGCGCAGGCCCGGCGCAGCCCTTCCGGCGCGCGCAGCCAGCCCAGCCGCAGGCCGGGCGCCATGACCTTGGAGAACGAGCCGAGCAGCACGACCCGGTCGGCGGCCTCGACGTGCGCGGCGATCCACGGCACGCGCTCCCCCTCGAAGCGCAGCTCGCCGTACGGGTCGTCCTCGACGATCCACAGCCCGTGCCGTGCGGCGACGGCGGCGACCTCGGCGCGGCGGGCGGCGGGCATGGTGCGGCCGGTCGGGTTCTGGAAGGTGGGGACGGTGTAGAGCAGCTTGGGCCGCTCGCTGACGACCAGCTCCGCGAGCGCCTGCGGGTCGACGCCGTCCGCGTCCCCGGGCACGGCGACGATCCGCGCGCCCGCGAGGCCGAACGCCTGGAGCGCGGCCAGGTAGCAGGGGCTTTCGACCAGGACGGTGTCGCCGGGTTCGACGAGGGCGGCGGCGAGCAGGGAGAGGGCCTGCTGGGAGCCGGTGGTGACGAGGAGGTCGTCGGGGCCGGTGGCGAGGCCGCGGGCGGTGGTCCGGGCGGCGAGGGCGGTCCGGAGCGCGGGCTCGCCCTCGGTGAGGGCGTACTGGAGGGCGCGGGCGGGCTGCTCGGCGAGGACGGCGCGGTAGGCGTCCGCGATGCCCTCGGCGTCGAACAGCTCGGGCGCGGGCAGCCCGCCCGCGAAGTTGATCACCTCGGGGCGGGCGGTGACGGCCAGGATGTCCCGCACGGGCGACCCGCCGACGGCGAGCGTGCGCGCGGCGAGGGCCGGGACGGGGGCGGCTGCTGACGTGGGCGCGGTGACTGCGGGATCCGTGATGGTCATGGACGGCACCCTAGGGAATTGGATGCCGTCTACAAGCAGGTTTCCGGGATCCGGACTCCGTGGCCGGCCGACTCCGTTGCCGGCTCGGCTAGTTCAGCTCCCCTTCCTTGATCCACCGGTCGCCGCCGAGGGGGAAGGAGTACGACGGCCGGCCGTTGTTGCCGCTCGTGCGGAAGGGCCTGCCCTCGTCGTCCACGACCACCGTCCCGTGCCGCTTTCCGCTGGTCCACCCCAGCTCCAGGACCCACCGCACGTCGTAGGCCGACGCGTCGGCGGTGATGTGGAAGACCTCCGGCTCCGACTCGCTCACCTTGAACGGCAGATCCCGCTGCCCCTCCCCCGCCACGACGACGGGCCGGGCGGCGTCCAGGGCGACGGTGAACGGCCGGATGGGCACGTCGCCGCCGCAGCCGACGCCCATGGCGTAGTCGGTCCAGGGCAGCGGGGCGCCCCGGCCGACGACCCGCACGTCCAGGCTGTTGAGGACCACGGTCTCGTCGCCGGTTCCCTGCACGGTCAGCGTCACGTACTGCTCCCCCGACGGCACGGCCCCGGCGTCGGCCACCCAGGTCGGGGCGTCCTGCTCGGTGGGCGGCGGGTCGACGGCGGTGGGGGGCTCGTCGATCAGGTAGTGCTGGGAGCAGGGGCTCTCCCAGGCGTGGGCGTTGGCGGTGACGGTGAGGGGGACGGCCTCGGATACGCCGCCGCCGGGCGGGGCGGGGGCGTCACCGGCGCCGGGGGTGGGGGACGGGGCGGGGGCGGTCGGAGCGGTGGGGGCGGTGGACTTGGCGCTCCTGGTCGGGGTGGGGGAGGGCGAGGGCGTCGGGCTCCCGGAGGAGGCGGCGGCCACGGGTCCTCGCCGGGCGGTGTCCCCGGCGCGGTCGTCGCCGTCGCCTCCGGAGGGCAGGCCGATGGCGAGGGCGACGGCGCCGAGGAGGGCGGCGACGGTGACGGCGGCGACGAGGGCGGTGCGGTGACGGCGGGGGGCGGCCGCCTCGGCCACCCCTTCGGCCTCGGCCGCGGCCGCCCTCTCGGGTTCCCCCTCGGTCTCCCCCTCCGCTTCCCCCTCGTCCCCCTCCGCCTCCGTCACGGCCTGAGCGGCACCCGCGCCCTCGCCCCCCTCAGCACCTCTCTGCTCGGCACCCCTCTGCTCCGCACCCCTCTGTTCGGCACCCTTCTGCGCGGCGGCCCCCTTCTTCCCCCGCCCGGCGTCCGCGAGCACCCACCGCCGATGCAGCTCGACGAGTTCCTCCGGCGAGGCCCTGCACAGCCGGGCGAGCCGCTCGACGGGCGCGTAGTCCGTCGGCACGGCGTCCCCGTTGCAGTACCGGTGCAGGGTCGACGTACTCATGTGCAGCCGCTTGGCGAGCACCCCGTAGCTCAGCCCCGAGCGGTCCTTCAACTCCCTCAGCCGCGCGGCGAACTCCTCGGCCGCAGTGCCGTCGGACACCGTTTCCTCGCCCCCGTCGTTCCGTTCCGGCGTTCCAGGGAATGGTCGTTTCCCCAGGTCGGACCCGTTCCGCGCGTTCCAGCGTCCCTGATCGCCGGGCAGGCCTGGCGGCTGGGACGAGACGCGGCACAAGCTCTGGTCATCCAAGCACGCCGCTCCCGCCGAACGGTCGAGCGGCCCGCTCAACCCACCTTGTTCGAAAGGGTTTCAGCCATGCGCAGCTTCCGCCGCACCCGCCTCCTCGCCACTACGGGCGTCGCCCTCGCCGCCCTCGCCCTGACCGCCTGCGAGGACGGCACCGGCACCAGGGACGAGGGCGCCTCGCGCCCGGCGACGACCGCTCCGGAAGCGAAGGAGCCGACCGCGTCCGAGCAGCCGACCGCGACCGGCCGGCCGTCGGAGCCGACCGCGCCGACCGGGAACCCCGAGGAGCCGGGGAACCCCCAGGGGACGGAGAAGCCCCAGAGCCCGCAGCCGTCCCGGACCACCGGCGGAAAGCCGGCCGCCACCTCCACCACCTGCAACGGCACGAACACGAGGGTGACCGCCCAGCCGGTGCCCCGCCCCCTGAACCACATGCTGCTCACGGTCACGAACACGGGCACGAAGCCCTGCAACCTGCCGTACTACCCGGTGCTCCGATTCGACGAGATGCAGTGGGTGCCGCAGGCGATGCCGGGCACGAAGCCGCAGGCGGTGCCGACGCTGGCGCCCGGCGAGTCGGGCTACGCGGGCGTCCGGCTGGCCGCTGCGGACGGCAGCGGCTCGGGCGGGGCGACCGGCCGCCGGCTGACCGTCGGCTTCCAGGGCGGCACGCCGAACAGCGACGGCGGCCCGTCGGCGACCCCCGCCCTGCCGGCGAAGGGCGTGTACTACGACAGCTCGCTGGCGGTGACGTACTGGCAGTCCTCGATGGAGGACGCCCTGAACTGACCGGCCTCGCCCGTCGGTTACCGCAGCTGCCGGGCCACTTCGGTGGCCCAGTAGGTGAGGATGTTCTGCGCGCCGGCCCGCTTGATGCCGGTCAGCGTCTCCAGGATGGCCCGGTCCCGGTCGATCCAGCCCTTCTCGGCGGCGGCCTCGACCATCGCGTACTCGCCGGAGATCTGGTAGGCGACGACCGGCACGTCCACGGTGTCCGCGACGCGGGCGAGGATGTCGAGGTAGGGGCCGGCCGGCTTGACCATCACCATGTCGGCGCCCTCCTCCAGGTCGAGGGCGAGTTCGCGCAGGGACTCGCGGGCGTTCGCCGGGTCCTGCTGGTAGGTCTTCCGGTCGCCCTTGAGCGAGGAGCCGACGGCCTCGCGGAAGGGGCCGTAGAAGGCGGAGGAGTACTTGGCGGTGTAGGCGAGGATCGCCACGTCCTCCCGCCCGATCTGGTCGAGCGCGTCGCGGATGACGCCGATCTGCCCGTCCATCATCCCGCTCGGCCCCACGACATGGGCGCCGGCGTCGGCCTGGACCTGCGCCATCTCGGCGTACCGCTCCAGGGTGGCGTCGTTGTCGACCCGCCCCTCGGCGTCCAGGACGCCGCAGTGGCCGTGGTCGGTGAACTCGTCGAGGCACAGGTCGGACATGACGATCAGCTCGTCTCCGACCTCGGCCCGCACGTCGCGCAGGGCGACCTGGAGAATCCCGTCCGGATCGGTCCCGGCGGTCCCGAGCGCGTCCTTCTTCTCCTCCTCGGGCACCCCGAAGAGCATGATCCCGGAAACCCCGGCCTCGACGGCGTCGACGGCGGCCTTCCGCAGACTGTCCCGGGTGTGCTGCACGACACCGGGCATGGCCTGCACCGGCACCGGCTCGGCGACGCCCTCGCGCACGAACGCGGGCAGGATCAGATCGGCGGGGTGCAACCGGGTCTCGGCGACCATGCGCCGCAGAGCGGGAGTGGCCCGCAGCCGACGGGGACGCGTACCGGGAAAGGAACCGTACTTCGTCATACCCCCAAGTTACGCCCGCCCCAGGGGTGCCTTTGCCGACGCGGAGTCGGGGCGGACGGCATCGGGCGGCCGACGCCGACCGACACCGGCCCGCCGGTTCCCTGCCGGTCGACGTCGGCCGCCCGCCCCGCTGTCGGTCCCCCCGTATACCGTGCCCGCGTGAACGAGACGACCGGCGACGACCGCCGCCTCCCGCCCGCCCTCGCCGACGTGGCCCGCACGACGTTCCCCTACGGCGACGACGGGGGCATCGACTTCGAGCCCTACGACGTCTTCTGGTCCGCCGAGGAGACCACCGACTGGCTGCGTCACTGGACCGGAAACCACACCCTCGACGGCGGCGCCTACCGCGTCTTCGGGCAGGACGGCACCGGCGGTGTGGCCGCCCTCTGGTGCGCGCGCCCCGGCCGGCCGCCGGCCGAGCAGCCCGTGGTGTTCATGGGCTCGGAGGGCGAGTCCGGCGTGGTGGCCGGGAACCTGTCCGACTTCCTGTGGGTCCTGGCCGACGGCGTCGGCCCCCTGGAGTCCGTGCTGTACGACGACCACTCCCCCTGGACGCACCCCGCCCTCGCCGAGCTGACCGCACTCGCCGAACGCCACGCCACCACCCCGCGCCGCCCGGCCGCCGAGATCATCGCCGGTGCCCGTGCGGAGTTCCCGGCCTTCGTGGAGGACCTCGACGCCCTCTGCCGCTGACCGGCCCGGCGTGCGGCGGCCATGCCCGGATCCGTCGCCGCCCGGCACGCGGCACCCGCGCCGGACCGCACCGTCCACCCGCCCCACATGCGACACCCGCCCCCCGGGTCCATCCTGAAAGGTAACGAGCGCACGGCAGGACCCCGACGGCCTCTCACCCGCCACACCCGCACCCCACGAGCGCGACGGCCGACCGCAGCCGCCGCCGTCCCTCCGCAGCGGACGCCATCCATCATGCGGAGGTCGCGATGACCGCGACGCACCCCACCCCCGACCTGTTCGCCCTGTCCGAGATCCGCGGCCCCGTGCTGCGCCCCGGCGACCCCGGCTACGCGGAAGAGGTGGCCGGCTTCAACGTGGCCGCCCTGCACACGCCCGACCTGGTCGTGGGCGCGACCGGCGCGGACGACGTCGTGGCCGCGATGCGCTGGGCCGCGGCCACCGGCACCCCCGTCGCCGTCCAGTCGACCGGCCACGGCGCCAACTTCCCCATCGACAGCGGGCTGCTGATCAGCACGGCCCGCATGACCGACGTCACGGTCGACCCGGCCGCCCGCACCGCGACCGTCTCCGCCGGCGCCAAGTGGCGGCACGTCCTGGACGCGGCGGCCCCGCACGGCCTGGCCGCCCTGTCCGGCACCTCCACGGACGCGGGCGCGGTCGGCTACACCGTCGGCGGCGGCCTGCCGGTCCTCGGCCGGGCCTACGGCTACGCGACCGACCTCACCCGCTCCTTCCGGGTCGTCACCCCGGACGGCGCCCTGCGCGCCACGGACGCCGACACCGAACCCGAACTGTTCTGGGCCCTGCGCGGCGGCAAGGGCAATGTCGGCGTGGTCACCGACATGACCTGCGACCTCTTCCCCCTCACCCGCGTCCTCGGCGGCGCCGTCCACACGCCCGGCGAGAACGCCGAGGCCCTGATGACCGCCTGGCTCGACTGGACCCGGCGGATCCCGGACGAGATGTGCAGCGCGTTCGCCGTGCTGCGCCTGCCCCCCATCCCGCAGATACCCGAACCGCTGCGCGGCGGTTTCTGGGCCCGCGTCGCCCTCGCCTGGACCGGCGACCCCACCGAGGGCGAGAGCCTGCTCACACCGATCCGCGCCGCGGCCCCGGTCGCCGTCGACACGGTCGAGGTCATGGACTACACCGCCCTGGACCGCATCTACATGGAGCCCCAGGACCCCCTGCCGGCCCGTGAGTCCTGCGCCCTGCTGGCCGACCTGCCGCCCGAGGCGGTCCGGGCGTTCCTGCACGAGGTCGGCCCCGAGAACCCCGACTGCCCTCTCGTCGTGGCCGAGATCCGCCACATGGGCGGCGCCCTGTCCCGCCCGCCCCGCGTGGAGGACGCGATCTGCGCCCGCGACGCCGCCTACTTCCTGGAGACGGTCGCCATCGTCCCCTCCCCGCCGGAGGCCGAGGCGGTCGAACGCGCCACACGGTCCCTGCACGAGGCGATGGCCCCCTACGGCACCGGCCACACCATGGTCAACATCCACGGCGCGCCGGGCGACGAAACGGACCGCGCCCGAGCCTGGACCCCGGCCCACTACGCACGCCTGCGCCACGCCAAGTCGGCGTACGACCCGGCCGACCTCCTCCGCTTCGGCCATGTGGTGACACCGGCCTGATCGGCCGGCCGCCGACCCGCGACGACAAGATCGGCGGGGCGCCCCCCGAAGGGAACGCCCCGCCGATCCGCTCACGCCTCGGCGCCTCTCACGTCGTAGACCGCCGCCTCCGCGCCCCCGGACGCCGCTCGCTGGGCCGCGTCACCGGGTCGCCGGCCTCCAGCGCGGCGGCCCTGCGCTTCATGCCGAAGTCCGCCAGGGCCTCCGCCAGCTTGTGCACCGACGGTTCCGGGGCCATGACGTCGACGCGCAGCCCGTGCTCCTCGGCCGTCTTCGCCGTGGCCGGGCCGATACAGGCGATCACCGTCACGTTGTGCGGCTTCCCGGCGATGCCGACGAGGTTGCGCACCGTGGACGACGACGTGAACAGCACCGCGTCGAAGCCGCCGCCCTTGATCGCCTCCCGGGTCTCGGCGGGCGGCGGCGAGGCGCGCACCGTGCGGTAGGCGGTGACGTCGTCGACCTCCCAGCCCAGCTCGATCAGGCCGGCGACCAGGGTCTCCGTGGCGATGTCGGCGCGGGGCAGGAAGACGCGGTCGATCGGGTCGAACACCGGGTCGTAGGGGGGCCAGTCCTCCAGGAGGCCCGCCGCGGACTGTTCGCCGCTCGGGACGAGGTCCGGCTTCACGCCGAAGGCGATCAGCGCCTTGGCGGTCTGCTCGCCCACCGCGGCGACCTTGATGCCCGCGAAGGCGCGCGCGTCCAGGCCGTACTCCTCGAACTTCTCGCGGACGGCCTTGACGGCGTTGACCGAGGTGAAGGCGATCCACTCGTAGCGTCCGGTCACCAGGCCCTTGACCGCGCGCTCCATCTGCTGGGGCGTGCGCGGCGGCTCGACGGCGATCGTCGGCACCTCGTGCGGTACGGCCCCGTAGGACCGCAGTTGGTCGGAGAGCGACGCCGCCTGCTCCTTCGTGCGCGGGACGAGGACCTTCCAGCCGAACAGCGGCTTGGACTCGAACCACGACAGCTGGTCGCGCCGGGCGGCTGCGGAACGCTCGCCGACCACGGCTATCACCGGCCGGGCGCCCTCGGGGGAGGGCAGCACCTTCGCCTGCTTCAGGGTCTGCGCGATCGTGCCGAGGGTGGCCGTCCACGTCCGCTGGCGGGTCGTCGTACCGGCGACCGTGACCGTCAGCGGGGTGTCCGGCTTGCGGCCCGCGGACACCAGTTCGCCGGCCGCGGCGGACACCGCGTCCAGGGTGGTGGAGACGACCACCGTCCCGTCGGACGCGCCCACCTCCGTCCAGCACCGGTCCGACGCCGTGCGCGCGTCCACGAAGCGGACGTCCGCGCCGTGCGCGTCCCGCAGCGGCACACCGGCGTACGCGGGCACGCCGACCGCGGCGGCCACGCCCGGCACCACCTCGAACGGCACCCCGGCGGCGGCGCAGGCGAGCATCTCCTCGGCGGCGTACGTGTCGAGGCCCGGGTCCCCGGACACCGCACGCACGACCCGCCTGCCGCCCCGCGCGGCCTCCATGACAAGATGTGAGGCATCCCGCACTGCGGGGACACCAACGGCTGTTGACTTGCCGTCAACGACCGTGAGCTGCGGCGTGCCCGTGCCCGGAACCGGGTCCGACGACGGACCGGGCTCCGCGTGCACGACGGACACGCCCGGCCTGGCGTGGGCGCGTACGACGTCGAGCACCTCGTGCTCGGCGACGAGGACGTCCGCGTGCGCCAGCGCCTCGACGGCGCGCAGGGTCAGCAGTCCCGGATCCCCGGGTCCGGCACCGAGGAAGGTGACGTGCCCGTGTTCCGGACCGGCGGCGGGAAGAGTGGTGGGGCTCACTGTGCTCGCTCCCCCATCAGACCGGCCGCGCCCTGGGCGAGCATCTCGGCGGCGAGTTCGCGGCCGAGCGCCTCGGCGCCCTGGTGCGTCTCGGGCACGGGACCGGTGGTGGACAGCTGCACCGTCCGGGAGCCGTCGGTCGTGCCGACGACGCCCCGCAGGCGCATTTCCTTGACAATCTGCCCGTCGGCCAGAAGGTCGGCCAACGCGCCCACGGGGGCGCTGCAACCGGCCTCCAGGGCGGCGAGCAGGGACCGCTCGGCGGTCACGGCGGCCCGGGTGAGGGGGTCGTCGAGCTCGGCGAGCGCGGCGATCAGGTCCGCGTCGTGCGCGGCGCACTCGATCGCCAGTGCCCCCTGGCCGGGGGCGGGCAGAACGGTGTCGACCGACAGGAAGTCGGTCACTTCCTCGCTCCGGCCTATGCGGTTCATCCCGGCGGCGGCCAGCACCACGGCGTCCAGCTCGCCGCTGTGGACGAACCCGATCCGGGTGTCGACGTTGCCGCGGATCGGCACCGTCTCGATGTCCAGGCCGTGGGCGCGGGCGTACGCGTTCAGCTGCGCCATGCGGCGCGGCGAGCCGGTGCCTATGCGGGCCCCGCGCGGCAGGTCGGTGAACTTGCGGGCGTCGCGCGCCACGAGGACGTCGCGCGGGTCCTCCCGCTCGGGCACCGCCGCCAGGACCAGGTCCGCCGGCTGTGCGGTGGGCAGGTCCTTCAGGGAGTGCACCGCGAAGTCGACCTCGCCCCGCAGCAGCGCGTCGCGCAGTGCGGTCACGAAGACGCCGGTGCCGCCGATCTGCGCGAGGTTCTCGCGCGACACGTCGCCGTACGTGGTGATCTCGACCAGCTCGACGGGCCGTCCGGTCACCTGGCTCACGGCGTCCGCCACCTGCCCCGACTGGGCCATGGCGAGCTTGCTCCGCCGTGTCCCGAGCCTCAGTGCCTTGTCGCTCATGACAGCCCTCGGTTCTTGCCGTTCTTCTCGGATTCGTTCCCGGCCCGGGAGACGGCGGCGACCGTCTCCGGGTCCAGGTCGAACAAGGTGCGCAGCGCGTCCGCGTACCCGGCGCCGCCGGGCTCGGCCGCGAGCTGCTTGACCCGTACGGTCGGCGCGTGCAGCAGCTTGTCGACGACGCGGTGCACGGCCTGCCGGATCTCGCCGCGCTGCTTGTCGTCGAGGCCGGGCAGCCGCCCGTCGAGCCGGGCGATCTCGCCCGCGACGACGTCGGCGGCCATGGCACGCAGGGCGACCACGGTGGGCGTGATGTGCGCGGCCCGCAGCGCCGCGCCGAAGGCCGCGACCTCGTCGGAGACGATACGCCGGACCTGGTCGACGTCGGCCGCCATCGGCGCGTCGGCGGAGGCCTCGGCCAGCGACTCGATGTCCACCAGCCGCACGCCGGGCAGCCGGTGCACGGCCGCGTCGATGTCGCGCGGCATGGCGAGGTCGAGCAGGAACAGGACGGGCTCGGGGCGCGGCGCCTCGGCGACCGGCTCGGGCCTGCGGCGCTCGGGGATCCGGCCGGCGCTGGCGGCGGTCGCGGCCAGCGCGGTGATCAGTTCGGCCTCGGCCTCGGGCCCGCGCCGGGCGGCCTCGCGCCGGTCGACGGCGCCGCCCGCGGCCCAGGCGGCGTGCTGCTCCAGCGTCGCGGCGTCCATCCCGGCGACGGCGGCCTCGCCCAGCACGGAGAAGCCGGGCTGCACGGCGGACAGGTCCAGGGGGCAGCCCTCGTCGGTGCCGACGCTCGTGGGCGGCAGCGGCGTGGGCGCCAGCTCGGCGAGGTCCGCGCGGGCGGCCGTACGCGCGTCCCCGTCCGCCTCGGCGGCCGGTTCCGCGACGGCCGCGGCGTGGCCCGTGCGTCCCTCCAGGGCGGCGGCGATCGCGTCGGCGGCCAGGACGAGGCCGGTGGCGCCGGTGCAGGAGACGGCGATGTCGGCACGTGTCAGCTCGGCCCGCACCGACTCCATCGGTACCGCCCGGGCCACCACGTCCGTGTCGTCGCCCTCGGTGAGTATCTGCGCGAGCCGCTCGGCGCGGTCGAAGGTGCGGTTGGCGACGACGATCTCGGCGACCCCGGTCCGCGCGAGCGTCGCAGCGGCCAGCGAGGACATCGAGCCCGCTCCGATGACCAGCGCCTTCTTGCCCGCGGCCCACGTCTCGACGGAGCCGCCGGAGGCCAGCTGCTCCAGGCCGAAGGTGACCAGCGACTGCCCGGCCCGGTCGATGCCGGTCTCGGAGTGGGCGCGCTTGCCGACCCGCAGCGCCTGCTGGAACAGGTCGTTCAGCAGCCGGCCCGCGGTGTGCAGGTCCTGCGCCCGGGCGAGGGAGTCCTTGATCTGGCCGAGGATCTGGCCCTCGCCGACCACCATCGAGTCCAGCCCGCACGCCACCGAGAACAGGTGGTGCACGGCCCGGTCCTCGTAGTGCACGTACAGGTAGGGCGTCAGCTCGTCCAGCCCGACCCCGCTGTGCTGGGCGAGCAGCGTGGACAGCTCGGCGACGCCCGCGTGGAACTTGTCGACGTCGGCGTACAGCTCGATGCGGTTGCAGGTGGCCAGCACCGCGGCCTCGGCGGCCGGCTCGGCGGCGACCGTGTCCTGGAGCAGCTTCATCTGGGCGTCCGCGGTCAGCGCCGCCCGCTCCAGGACGCTGACGGGGGCGCTGCGGTGGCTCAGCCCGACGACGAGGAGACTCATGCCGGCATCACGGCGGGCACGTCCCCGTCGGGTCCCTGGTCGGCGGAGTTCTCGCGCGGGGCGGCGACCGGGGCCGCGCTCTCGGCGAGGGCCTCCTCGCCGGCCTTGCGCTGCTCGTGGAAGGCGAGGATCTGCAGCTCGATGGAGAGGTCGACCTTGCGCACGTCGACACCGTCCGGCACGGTCAGCACGGTCGGCGCGAAGTTGAGGATGGAGGTCACCCCGGCGGCGACGAGCCGGTCGCAGACCTGCTGGGCGGCGCCCGCGGGGGTCGCGATCACGCCGATCGACACGCCGTTGTCCTGGATGATCCGCTCCAGGTCGTCGGTGTGCTGCACGGGGATGCCGGCGACGGGCTTGCCCGCCATGGCCGGGTCGGCGTCTATCAGCGCGGCGACCCGGAAGCCCCGGGAGGCGAAGCCGCCGTAGTTGGCGAGCGCGGCGCCCAGGTTTCCGATGCCGACGATGACAACCGGCCAGTCCTGGGTGAGGCCGAGTTCACGGGAGATCTGGTAGACGAGATACTCGACGTCGTACCCCACGCCACGCGTGCCGTAGGAGCCCAGGTACGAGAAGTCCTTGCGCAGCTTCGCCGAGTTCACCCCGGCCGCGGCCGCCAGCTCCTCGGAGGAGACGGTCGGCACCGAGCGCTCCGAGAGCGCGGTCAGGGCGCGGAGGTACAGCGGAAGGCGGGCGACGGTGGCCTCGGGAATCCCTCGGCTACGGGTCGCCGGTCGGTGAGTTCGGCCAGTTGCCACGGTGCTCCTGCGGGTAGAGCGGGGCTGCGGGCGGTCATACGTCCCCGGACCGCCCCGTCGACAGCAGGCTATGTCTTTGTGAACGCGTGCACAAAGATGGTGTCCGATTTGTCCGCCCAACGTGACCGGGGTCACGCGCCTCCGGCGCGCGTTCGCGGAACCGGCGCGCGACCCACACCGTTCCTTGCCTCTTGGGGGCAAAACCGCACACTCCCTCAACGATCACCGCCCCCGAGACCCTGTCGCCATCGATCCTAAGTGACTTTCCGGACGACTTGGACTGGCCGGTCAGTGATCGTTTCCGATCGCCCGCGGCCGCTCACGGTCCGCTCCCGGGCGAGCGCGCGCCGCAGCCACCCGCGCCCACCGCGACCCCGGGCCGCAGCCCGCCCGCGCCCGTCGCGAGCGCGCGCCGCGCCCCGCCCTGCCCCACGCGGTCCCGCCCTGCCCCACGCGGTCCCACGCGGTCTCACGCGGTCCTACGCGAGCGCCCGTCGCAGCCGCTCCTCGTTCACCCGCCAGAAGGTGTGCTGCTCGCCGTCCACCAGCACCACCGGGATCTGCTCCCAGTACGCGTCGTACAGCGCCTGATCCTGCGTGATGTCCTTCTGCTCCCACGGCACGCCCAGCTCGCCGCACACCCTGTCGATCACCGCCTGCGCGTCGTCGCACAGATGGCAGCCGGGCTTGCGGATGAGCGTGACGAGCCGGTCCTGAGCTGCGGCCTTGTCCTGAGCGGCGCTCCGGCGCCGGAAAACGGGACTCATACCGGCCATTGTCGCGCCGCCGGGGCCGCGCGCTTAACGGCCCGGTCGAGGAGAGTTCACGGGCCGCCGACCTCTCGACTCCGGAAGCACCGGCCGGAATGGCTATGCTCACGCCATGGCCGCTCTCGGATGGCTCACTCCCCGTAGGCGCTCCGCCACGGCGCGGAGCGTGTTGGCAGGCGAGGCCTCGGCCGAGGCCGCACGCAAGACCGCACCCGAGCCGGAATTCCCGGTGCACGGCGACGAGCACGCCGCCGCCTTCTTCGACCTGGACAACACCGTCATGCAGGGCGCGTCCCTGTTCCACTTCGGGCGGGGCCTGTACAAGCGGAAGTTCTTCGAGACCCGCGACCTGGCCCGCTTCGCCTGGCAGCAGGCGTGGTTCCGGCTGGCGGGCGTCGAGGACCCCGAGCACATGCAGGACGCGCGCAACTCCGCGCTGTCCATCGTCCAGGGCCACCGGGTCGCCGAGCTCCAGACCATCGGCGAGGAGATCTACGACGAGTACATGGCCGAGCGCATCTGGCCGGGCACCCGCGCGCTCGCGCAGGCCCACCTCGATGCCGGTCAGCGGGTGTGGCTCGTCACGGCGGCCCCGGTGGAGATCGCCCAGGTCATCGCCCGCCGGCTCGGACTGACGGGCGCGCTCGGCACGGTCGCCGAGTCCGTCGACGGCGTCTACACCGGCAAGCTGGTCGGCGAGCCCCTGCACGGCCCCGCCAAGGCCGAGGCGGTGCGCGCGCTGGCCCTCGCGGAGGGCCTGGACCTCACCCGCTGCGCCGCCTACAGCGACTCGCACAACGACATCCCGATGCTGTCGCTGGTCGGCCACCCCTACGCGATCAACCCCGACGCGAAACTGCGCAGACACGCCCGGGAACAGGACTGGCGGCTGCGCGACTACCGCACCGGCCGCAAGGCGGCGAAGGTCGGCATTCCGGCGGCGGCCGGGGTCGGCGCGGTCGCGGGCGGCACGGCGGCGGCGATCGCCCTGCACCGGCGACGCCGCTAGCCCGCCGGGAGCCGCGCGAACTCGTCGCGGAGCAGCTCAACTCGAAGCTTTTCGTTCAGGATCCGATCACAGACCGCCACGCGACCGGGCGTCAAACGGCAACGGAAGCGACGCAACCGGCGATTTGAGCAACTGGGCGTAGCAGCGCCTGCACGAAGCGTTATTCTCCTCAGACGCACACGGGTACCTGTCCGTCGCTACGACGGGTGAATGGTCCCGCACAGCAAGTGATGGAAGCTCTGCCTCTGGGAGTCCCGTGTACCCACACGTCGGGGTTGACGCCTCGGGCCTGGCTACGCTTCGCGCAACAGTCCTCGACATGTTGCGCGGCCTCGTCCCCAATGCGTCCGCCGTCCCCGCATTCACCACCGCCGCGCCGGCCGGCCCGTGCTACGCGCTGGCTGACGGCATCGAGCAGGTGCCGGCGGCCGGCGTCGTCGACGGCCGCCGGCCGGGCGACGGGCGGGCGGCCGGAAGACGAGGCCGCACGGCCGTCGCGGCCACCGCACGCCGTCCGGCCGCCGACAGCGACAGCGCCCGGATGATGGACCTCGTGGAGCGCGCCCAGGCCGGCGAGGCCGACGCCTTCGGCCGCCTCTACGACCAGTACAGCGACACCGTCTATCGGTACATCTACTACCGAGTCGGAGGAAAGGCGACCGCCGAGGACCTCACCAGCGAGACCTTCCTGCGCGCCCTGCGCCGCATCGGCACGTTCACCTGGCAGGGCCGCGACTTCGGCGCCTGGCTGGTCACGATCGCCCGCAACCTGGTCGCCGACCACTTCAAGTCGAGCCGCTTCCGGCTCGAGGTCACCACCGGCGAAATGCTCGACGCCAACGAGGTCGAGCGCTCACCCGAGGACTCCGTCCTGGAGTCCCTCTCCAACGCCGCCCTGCTGGACGCCGTACGGCGGCTCAACCCACAGCAGCAGGAGTGCGTGACGCTCCGCTTCCTCCAGGGCCTGTCCGTCGCCGAGACCGCCCGGGTCATGGGCAAGAACGAGGGCGCCATCAAGACACTGCAGTACCGCGCGGTCCGCACCCTCGCGCGGCTGCTCCCCGACGACGCGCGCTGACCGGCGCGCACGCTCCGCAGTATTCAACTCACCATCAGTGAAAGTCCGTTGACTCCACCGCCCGGCCCGCCGTCTTCCGTAACCCAAGTGCCGCCGCGCTCGTTGTGCGGGATGCAGGCTCCCTGTGGTCACTCCCTGGCCGACTCCCACCGCTCGAACGTGTGGTTTCGGCTCGGGGCGTGCAACCCTCAGGACCCCCTGGGGAGTCGACCGTCATGACGAGAGGAGGTGCCGCCAGTGATCGCGAACGTATCGGCGCACCGGCGGGCGAACGCCTTCGCCCAGGCCCTGGAGGAGCAGTCCGAACGGGGTACGGCGGCCGAGCAGTCCGAGGACACGGCCCCGGCCTCGGCGGGGCGGACCGATCAGGGCCGTCTGCTGGCCGTGGCCGCAGGCCTCGCCGAGTTGCCGAGGCCCCAGCTGGACCCCGAGGTCAAGGCCGTCCAGCGGGCGCAGCTGGTGGCGAGCTTCGAGGCCATGCTGCAGGAGGGCGGTGAGGCGGGCGGCCGTGCGCTGCCCGGACAGCGGTCCCGTGGCGAGGGCGGCCACCGGGCGGCCCCGCTGGGCAGGTTCCGCCCGCGCTCCCGCCTGGCCAAGGGCCTCACCGCGGGCGGCATCGGCGTGACCGTCGCCGCCGGCGCCTTCGGCGGAGTGGCCGCCGCCAGCTCCGACGCCCTGCCCGGCGACTCGCTCTACGGCCTCAAGCGCGGCATCGAGGACTTCAAGCTCGGCCTCGCCGACGGGGACGACGAGCGCGGCGAGGTGTACCTCGACCATGCCTCCACCCGGCTGAACGAGGCACGCCGGCTGATGGAGCGCGACCGCGGCGGCCACCTCGACCACGAGTCCGTCGGCGAGATCCGCCGCGCCCTGTCCGGCGTGAAGCACGACGCCTCCGAGGGCCACCGGCTGCTCACCGCCGCCTACGAGCGCGACCCCGAGTCGCTGGAGCCCATCAAGGCCCTCGACGCCTTCTCCCGCTCCCACCGCGACACCTGGGGCGCCCTGCGCGAGCGCCTCCCGGTCCAGCTCGGGGACGTCAGCGAACAGGTGTCGTCGGTCTTCGACGCCATAGACGAAGAGGTGGCCCCGCTGCAGTCCCTGCTCCCGAAACCCACCGCCACGGGCACCGAGCGCAGGACCGACGGGCGGCGCGGCACGGACGACGGCCGGGCACCCGGCGCCCCTAAGCCCGGCGGGTCGACGACGCCCAGCGCCGGCGGCTCCGGCACCCCCGACGGCGGCCGCCCCGGCGCCCCGAGCCGCTCGGCGGACTCCGGCAAGGAGAACGACGGCCTCCTCGGCGGCAGCGCCGGCGACCTCCTCGACCCCTCGCAGGAGCCCGGCGCCCCCACCCCGCCCTCGACCAAACCGCCCGCTCCCGAGCCCGACGTCACGCTCCCGCCCCTCCTCCCCGGCCTCCTGCCGGGCCTGGGCATCGAGGCGGAGGACGCGGACGACTAGCAGCCCGTACGAGAGCGGGGCGTCCCTTCACCGAAGGGACGCCCCGCTCTCGTGGTTCTCGTCAGAAGAACACCGACCTCCGCCGCACCAGCAACTTGACCCCTCCTGCCCGCCGCCCTCGCACCGCTGCGCAGGCTCCGGACCGCTGCGCCGGACTCCGTCCGCCGGCTCCGAGCACCCCCGCACACAACAGCCGGGCGCCCCCGTCACCGCACCCCGCACGTCACGGGCCCCGTCAGAAGAACACCGACCTCCGCTGCACCAGCAACTTGTACAGCGTGTGCTGGATCTGCTCCCGTACCTGGTCCGTCAGGTTGAACATCAGCATCGGGTCCTCCGCCGCCTCGGGCGGATACCCGTCCGTCGGGATCGGCTCGCCGAACTGGATGGTCCACTTCGTCGGCAGCGGCACCGCCCCGAGCGGCCCCAGCCACGGAAACGTCGGCGTCAGCGGGAAGTACGGGATCCCCAGCACCCGCGCGATCGTCTTCGCGTTGCCGATCATCGGGTAGATCTCCTCCGCCCCGACGATCGAGCAGGGAATGATCGGCACGCGCTGCCGCAGGGCCGTGGACACGAAGCCGCCCCGGCCGAACCGCTGGAGCTTGTACCGCTCGCTGAACGGCTTGCCGATGCCCTTGAAGCCCTCCGGCATCACCCCGACCAGCTCGCCCTGCCCCAGCAGCCGTTCGGCGTCCTCCGCGCAGGCCAGCGTGTGCCCGAGCTTGCGCGCCAGCTCGTTGACGACCGGCAGCACGAACACCAGGTCGGCCGCCAGCAGCCGCAGATGACGCCCCGCCGGATGCTCGTCGTGGACGGCGACCTGCATCATCAGCCCGTCCAGCGGCAGCGTCCCGGAGTGGTTGGCGACGATCAGCGCACCGCCCTCGGAGGGGATGTTCTCGACGCCCTTCACCTCGACCCGGAAGTATTTCTCGTACATCGGCCGCAGCAGCGACATGAGCACCTGGTCGGTGAGTTCGGCGTCGTAGCCGAAGTCGTCGACGTCGTAGTCGCCGGTGAGGCGGCGGCGCAGGAACGCCAGCCCCGCCGCGATCCGCTTCTCCAGGCCGCGCGGATCGTCGTACGACGGCTCCGGCGCCGGTACGTCCTCCTGCGCGGCCTGCGTCTGTGCGGTCTCCGTGCCCGGCAGCGGCTGGACCTCGCAGGCCTGGGCCGCCTCCCCGGAGCCGCGTCGGCTCGCCGCGGACCGGCGCCGCTGTGCCGCGCCGCCGCGGGAGCGGTCGTCGTCGAACGGAATGACCTTGGCGTCCGCCATCGTGCTGCGCTCCTCAGTTGGCGCTCTGCGTCGGCAGCCGCCGCCCGCCCGGCAGGGGCAGTTCGGCGACCCGGTCGACGGCCCGGGCGAGAGTCTCGGGCGGCAGAAGTCCGGGCCCGCGGCTGCGGGCGAAGTCCGCGAACGTCTCCGCGGTCGTGTGCTTCGGCGTGAAGCCCAGCGTCTCGCGCATCTGGGTCGTGTCCACCACCCGGCCGTGGGTCAGCAGCCGGATCTGTTCGGGCGAGAAGTCCGTGATTCCCAGCGTACGCACGAGCGAGCCCGTCCAGGTGACCGCCGGCAGCAGCAGCGGCACCGTGGGCCGCCCCAGCCTGCGGGAGCACTGCGACAGCAGCAGGACGCCGTCCCCGGCGATGTTGAAGGTGCCGCTGTTGAGCGTGCCCCGGCGCGGTTCGTGCGCGCCGATGCGCAGCACCTCGATCACGTCGTCCTCGTGCACGAACTGCAGCCTCGGGTCGTAGCCGAACACCGTCGGCAGCACCGGCAGCCCGAAGTACGAGGCGAGCGGCGACTCCGCGCTCGGCCCCAGGATGTTGGCGAACCGCAGCACGCACACCGCCACGTCCGGCCGGCGGCGCGCGAACCCGCGCACATACCCCTCGACCTCGACGGTGTCCTTGGCGAAGCCGCCGCTCGGCAGCGACTTGGGCGGGGTGGTCTCGGTGAACACGGCGGGATCGCGCGGCGCGGACCCGTAGACGTTCGTGCTGGACTTCACCACCAGCCGCTTCACCGCGGGCGACTTCTGGCAGGCGCCGAGCAGCTGCATCGTGCCGATGACGTTGGTCTCCTTGACCGTCGTCCGGCTGCCGCTGCCGAGGGCGATTCCGGTGACGTCCATGTGGACGACGGTGTCGGCGCCCGTCTCGGCGAGCACCCGGGCGATGGTGGGCTGGCGGATGTCGGCCTGGATGAAGTCGGCGCCGCCGAGGTGGTGCTCGGGCGGGACCGCGTCCACGCCGACGACCCGGTCCACGTCCGGATCCCGCTGGATCCGCCGGACGAACCGGCCCCCCAGCCGGCGGGCCACCCCGGTCACGAGCACGACCTTGCCCAAGATCAGCGCCTTCCTTCCGTCCTGGTGCGTACCCTGTCGCCTTCCCCGTCTGCTCGCCAACTTAGCGCCTGAACACGCGTGGGCCCCCCACCGAATCCGGTGGGGGGCCCACGACCACGCCTTCGCGGCGTCCTTCAGCGCGTCGTACCGCTTGGTACTACTTCTTGTTACGACGCTGGACGCGCGTGCGCTTGAGCAGCTTGCGGTGCTTCTTCTTGGCCATCCGCTTGCGCCGCTTCTTGATAACAGAGCCCACGACTACCCTCGCTCACTTCTCATCACTCGGTGTTTGGGCGCCATGGGCCCACACGACCTACGAGGGGCTAGCCTACCCGCCCGAGCGCTGAGGTCGTAATCGAGGCGCATCGCTCAGGCCGTCTCCACCCCCACATAGCTGTCGCGGAGGTACTCGTGGACCGCTTGTTCCGGGACCCGGAAGGACCTTCCGACCCGGATCGCGGGCAGATGACCGCTGTGCACCAGGCGGTACACGGTCATCTTCGACACTCGCATCACCGAGGCGACCTCCGCCACGGTAAGGAACTGAACCTCGTTCAGAGGCCTCTCGCCAGCTGCAGCCATGACACACCTGAACCTTCCGCACTCGACTCGACGGCCACCGGCTTCCCCTTCCGGTGACTCTTCGTCGCTGCGTGCTCACTCCCCAGACTAGGGGCGGGTGATGCGAGTGGGGAAGAGGTGCACCCATCGGCGGCCTACTGTGACAGACACGCCCGTTTGACTACGTAGTGCGTGAGCGGCCGGTAGTAAAGCGACCGCACACCGTCATCCAGGGGCACGGCCACGGACACGCGCCCCTCGGCCTCCCCGACGAACAGCGCGGGATCGTCGGTGTCGCCCAGGCCAATGGCCTCGAACCCCAGCTGACCTGCCCCGCAGACCCAGCCGTGGTCGCCGATCACCAACTCCGGCAGGGGCCCGCCGGCCTGCGCACACGCCGCCAGCGCCGCCCTCACCGGCAGCGGCGAGTGAGTGTGCGCGCCGGTCGCACCACCGGCGGCTCCCCCGCCGGCCTCCCGCACCAGGGCCACGCCTCGTACGTAGTCGAGCTGGTGTGTACGTAGACCGAACCGGGTCGTTATGTCGACACAGAGACCCTGCGCCGGTGTGAGGACAGCACATCCCGCCGCCGACAGGGCGTCCGCGAGAGCGACGTAGAAGTCCAGGAGCCGGTGCGGATGCCCGGTCCCCAGCAGCACGGGCGCGCCCCGTCGGGCGGCCCCGGCGACCCGCTCCGCGAACGCGTCCAGCCGGGCCAGCGTCCGCTCCGGGTCGATCACATCATGCCCCGAAACGTGTCGCGGATCGGCCGAAACCCCGCACTTCCGCGCCATCAACGCGAGCAAATCCCGCTGTGACCAGTCGTTCTCGGGATCGATCCCGATCAGCACCCGGGGGTCGCGGGCCGCGAACAGCCGGTAGCTGCGCAGGCTCGTCTCCCGTGCGGTGGCCACGGCGCCGGCGAGCCGCGCGGCCAGGAGATGCGCGCGCAGCGCGCCGCGGGACACCATGGCCCGATGGTGACGGACGCCGCCGCCGCCCGCCCCGGAATCCCGGTGAAGGCGCACGGTTGGCGTAACGCCCGCCGGAAGCCCCCGCCCCCGGACGCCCTACGGCAGCAGCCCGCGCAGCGGGAACACCGCCCGCCGCGCCGCCAGCACCGCCTGGTCGAGCCGGTCCGCCGGGTCGTACCCGGCCTCCCAGGGCGCCCACCGCACCGGCCACCGCCCGTCCGTCATCCGGGCCGGCGCCAACTGCCGTGTGCGTGCGTACACTTCCTGCCGCCAGCCCTCGGGGATCGTCTCCTCGGGCGCCACCGGCCGCCCCGCGGCGATCGCCACCAGATGCGTCCACGACCGCGGCACCACCTCCACGACCGCGTATCCGCCGCCGCCGAGCGCGATCCACCGCCCGTCGGCGTACTGGTGCGCCAGGTCGTGACAGGCGTCCTGCACCGCCCGCTGCGCGTCCAGCGACACCGCCAGATGGGCCAGCGGGTCCTCGAAGTGCGTGTCGGCCCCGTGCTGGGTCACCAGCACCTGCGGCCGGAAGTCGGCGATCAGCTCCGGCACCACCGCGTGGAAGGCCCGCAGCCATCCCGCGTCCCCGGTCCCCGCCGGCAGCGCGACGTTGACCGCCCCGCCCTCCGCCGAGTCCGCGCCCGTCTCCTCCGGCCACCCGGTCTGCGGGAACAGGGTCCGCGGATGCTCGTGCAGCGAGATCGTCAGGACCCGCGGGTCCTCCCAGAACGCCGCCTGTACGCCGTCCCCGTGATGCACGTCGACGTCCACGTAGGCGACCCGCTCCGCGCCCAGCTCCAGCAGCCGCGCGACGGCCAGGGCGGCGTCGTTGTAGATGCAGAAGCCGGAGGCCCCGGCCGGCATGGCGTGGTGCAGCCCGCCGGCGAAGTTCACCGCGTGCAGCGCCTCCCCCCGCCACACGGCCTCCGCCGCGCCCACCGACTGTCCCGCGATGAGCGCCGACACCTCGTGCATCCCGGCGAACGCGGGGTCGTCCACCGTCCCCAGCCCGTACGACGGGTCGGCCGCCGCCGGGTCCGCTGAGGCCGCCCTCACCGCGTCGATGTAGTCCTGGCGGTGGACGAGCCGCAGCGTCGACTCCCCCGCCGCCCGGGCCGCCACGGTCTTCATCTCCCGGTCGAGCCCGAAGGCCTCGACCAGTTTCCGGGTCAGCGTGAGCCGGACCGGATCCATCGGGTGGTCCGGACCGAAGTCATACCCCGTTACTGCCTCGTCCCACATCAGCTGTGCGCGGCCGCTCATGCCCGCCACGGTATCGGTCCGGTTGAGCATCGAACGACCGGGCGTACACGAGTGTCACCAGCACGAGCACCATCGGCACGAGCATCGCCCCCCGGTGACTCCAGGCGTCCCCCAGCGCCCCGACCAGCGGGGAACCGATCAGGAAGCCGACGTAGTTGAAGACGTTGAGCCGCGCCACGGCCGCGTCCGAGGCGCCCGGGAACAGCCGCCCGGCCGCCGCGAAGGTCTGCGGCACCAGCACGCACAGCCCGAGCCCCAGCAGGGTGAACCCCGCCATCCCGGCCCACGCTCCCGGAGCCCCCGCCACCACCGCGAACCCCACGGCCGCCAGGACGGCCCCGCCCCGCACCACCGCCGCGGCCCCGAACCGCCGCACCCCGAAGTCGCCCAAGGCCCGCCCCACCAGCGTGGTGACCATGTAGACGTTGTACGGCACGGTCGCCAGCTGCTCCGACCCGCCGAGCACGTCCTGCACGTACTTCGCGCTCCAGTTGGAGACGGTCGCGTCCCCGATGTAGGCGAAGGTCATCACGAGGCACAGCGGCAGCAACGCCCGCAGCCCCACCCCGCTCCCCTCGACCTTCCCCGCCTCCGGCGCGCGTCCCTCGCCCCGGTCGTCCGCATACCACCGGCTCCCGACGAGCGCGGCCGGCGCCAGCACCCCCACTACCGGCAGATACGACACGACGAGCGCCTGCTCCCAGTGCGCCCCCGCCCACGCCAGCGAGGCCCCCACGATCCGCCGAGGCTGTACGCGGCATGGAACCCGAGCATGATGCTGCGCCCGTACGCCCGCTGGAGGCTGACGCCGAGCATGTTCATCGACGCGTCGAGCGCCCCGACGGCGAGCCCGAAGGCGGCCAGCGAGATTGCCAGCTCCGCCATCCGTTCCCCGGCTCCCACTCCGAGCAGCGCCAGCAGCACGATGGGCTGGGACCAGCGCAGCACCCGGCTCGGGGGCACCCGGCGCACCAGCCGCCCGGTCGCCACGCTCCCCACCCCGGCCAGCACCGGCACGGCGGCCAGGAAGGCGGGCAGCAGCGCGTCGGAGACCCCGTACCGGTCCTGAATGGCCGGGATCCGCGTCACCAGGAGGGCGAACGCGACGCCCTGGACGAAGAACCCGAACGCCAGCGAGGACCGGCCGCGCCGCAGCGCGTCCGGCATGACATCGGTCATGCGGCGGAGCGTAGGTGAGTTTTCCTCAACTCAGCAGACCGCAGAGGTCTTCCATTCTGGAGAACAGTCCCTTCACCCCGGTGAGCCGCTCGGCCGGCGTCATCGCGGTGAACCCGTAGACGTCCATGTCTGCGGCCAGGGCCGCCTGCACGCCGAGCGGGCTGTCCTCGACGACGACACACCTCTGCGGCTCGACGCCCATCCGCCGGGCGGCGTACAGGAAGAGGTCGGGTGCGGGCTTGCCCCGTCCGACGTCCTCGGAGCTGAAGATCCGCTCGTCGTCGAACCATCGGTCCAGCCCGGTCGTGCGGTGCCCGACCCGTATCCGCTCATGACTCCCGGACGACGCCACGCAGTACGGCACCCCGTCGGACGCCAGCCTCTCCAGCACGTCGGCGACTCCGTCGACGGGCTTCAGCTCCCGGGCGAAGGCGGCGAACACACGGGAGTGGAAGACGTCGTCGAAGTCCGCGGGCAGCCGCTGTCCCGTCCGCTCCTCCACCAGGTCGTGCACCCGGTGCATGGCGGAGCCCATGTAGTCGCGCAGCGAGTCCTCGTAGGTGGTGGGGTGGCCCAGCTCGGTGAGGTAGGCGGCGAGGAGGGTGTTCGAGATGGGCTCACTGTCGACGAGCACACCGTCGTTGTCGAAGATGACGAGGTCGTAGCGCATGAACCGACCTTAAACGCAGAAAACCCCGTACCGAAAGGCACGGGGTTTTCTCAAAGATTGTTCGGCGGCGTCCTACTCTCCCACAGGGTCCCCCCTGCAGTACCATCGGCGCTGTAAGGCTTAGCTTCCGGGTTCG
>NZ_JBVJFP010000022.1:86873-100442 GCF_055587785.1 Streptomyces sp. NPDC046379 | reverse complement strand
TGCAACGCGCCCAGCGCCGTCGACCCGTCCGCGTTCCGCTTGAACCAGATGTTCGGGAACGCCAGGAACCGGTGCCACGCCACCCCCATGTCGGTGTTCAGCGAGACCACGATCATCCACACGAACGAAGTGCCGATCTTGATCGTGGCGACCAGGTACACCAGGTTCTGCAGGGTGCCGACGTCGAGCCCGTCGAAGGCCAGGACCAGCGGGTACGACGCGAAGTACGACGCCTCGTAGTGCTCGACGTGGTGCAGCGCGCCTTCCAGGCCGCGCAGCACGTAGATGGCGAGGCCGATGGTGAGGATGACGTACTCGACGAAATACGCCTGGCCCGACTTGGAGCCCGCGAAGCGGGACTTGCGGCCCGGCCGCGTCGGCAGGCTGAGCAGCCGGATCACGATGAGCACCGCGATGCCCAGGACCGTCATCACGCCGATGAACTCGATGTACAGCTCGAACGGCAGGAACCCCCCGATCACCGGCAGCACCCAGTCGGCCTGGAACAGCTGGCCGAACGCCTGGACGAGGGTCGGCGGCAGCGTGAGGAAGCCGATGGCCACGAACCAGTGGGCGAGGCCGATGACGCCCCACCGGTTCATCCGGGTGTGACCGAGGAACTCCTTGGTCAGCGTCACGCTGCGCTGGTACGGGTTGTCCGTCCGGCTGCCGGCGGGCACGGGCTGGCCCAGCTTGAAGTACCGGACGAACTGGCCGATGGCGCGGGCGAGCAGGGCGACGCCGACCACGGTGAGAACCAGCGACACGATGATCGCGGCGAGTTGCATGAGGGGCTCCTCGGGCCTGCGAGGGGGATCCGAAGATCCGTCATTACTAAGCGGTAACTTATGCAGTCCGTCTGAGACTACCCACCCCCTGAGCTGCACTGTAGTCAGCGGACTCGTGATGTGCGTCGCTCAGGGTCGCCTCAGCGGGTCCGGGGTCGGCGCCGGATCGACCGCCGATGGGCCCCCGGGAGGGCCCCGATCGCCCCCGCCCGGGCCGAGGGCGGGACGGTGCGGGACCTGTGGGTGGGACCTTTGGGTGGGACACGGCGCGCCGGGCTGATCTCCGTATTCATCACAAAACGTGACATTCGCCTTAGTTTAGGGCCCGTGCTCTATGGGATCGCCGCCGCCACCGCGGCCCTCTTCCTCGCCGCGCTGCTCGCGGCCCTGCTCCGTGCGCCCGCACGCCGCCTCGGACTGCTCGACCGGCGCCGCGCGGGCGGTCCGCCCGTGCCGCTGCTGGGTGGGGTCGCCGTGGTCCTCACCACCGTCGGCGTCGCGGGCGCCGGCCACTGGACCGGCCTCGCCGCGCTGGACGACGAGACCGTGGACCTGCTCGCCGCCGGGTCCGCCGTCGCCCTGCTCGGGCTGGCCGCCGACGTGTGGCGGCTGCGGGCCCGCGTGGCGGCCGGCGGTACGGCGGTGGCGGCGGCCTGCGTCATGCCGTACGAGGAGACGGGCCTGGTCGGCGGAGTGGCGGCGGTGATGTGGGTGACCGTCGTCGCCGTCGCGTTCCGGGCCTTCGACCACGGCGACGGGCTCGCCGGGACGATCGGGATGGTCACCGTCTTCGGCGTGGCGGTGTGCGCCTCGGTCGAGGTGATGGACGGTCTCGCGACGCTGCTGAGCGTGCAGGCGGCGGCGTTGACGGGGTTCCTCATGCACAACTGGCCGCCCGCGCGGATCGCGCTCGGCGCGTGCGGGTCGCTGTTCACCGGGTTCGTGGCCGCGGGGGCGGCCGTGCTGGTGCGCGCCGGGTACGAGCCGCTGACCTCGGCGGCGGTGTTGTTCGCCCTCGCCGCCGTGGTGTGCGCGGACATCGCCCTGGTGCTGCTGGGCCGACGGCTGGCGGGCCGGCCCGTGCACCGCCCCGCGCCGGACCACGTGACGCACCGGCTGCGCCGGCTGGGGCTGACGGGGAGGGGCGTGACGCTGGTGGTGGGGGTGGCTGCCTCCGGCGGGGTGGCGGTGGGGGTGCTGGTGCACGGGGGGTGGATGCGGCCCGGGGCCGTGTGGTGGGTGGCAGGGGCGGCGGGGGTGGTGGTGCTCGGGCTGCTCCGGGTGCGGGTGGGAGTGCCCGGTGGGGGCCGGCCGGGGGCGGTCACGGGGGTACGGGCGGTGCCGGGGGGACGGCGGCCCGGTGGGAGCGGGCCCGCCGGTGGCGGTGTGCGGGTGCCGCAGCGGCGGCGGAAGGCGGCGGCGGGGGGCGGGCCCGGGGTGCCGGCCGGGCGGACCGGGGCGGTGGCGGAGCGCCGGCCGGGGACGACGGGTACGCGGCCGGCCGGTAAGGGTGCGCGGCTGCGGTCGGCGCGTGCGCGAAGGCTGCCCGCCCTCATGCGCCGGGCGTCGGGCGGGCCGGACCGCGTCACGCCGGCCGGCGGTGTGCGACGGGCGCCGACGGGGACCCGTACGGCGCCGGCCGGCGGCGGTCGCGCGCCCGCGCCGGCCGGGGCGTACTTCACGGCCGACTCGGCGCCCATGGTGTCGCGCGGCTCCCTGCGTACGCCCGCCGAGCCGCGGGGGACGGTCCGCGCGGGCGGCGCATCGGGCGGAGCGGCGCCTCGCGCGCGGGACGCGGTGAGCGGCTTGCATTGGGCGGAGGAACGTGTTCGTGTGGAGATGTCCGATTCAGGCGTCGGATCGCACGGGTCCGCCGCCCCCGTCGCACCCGTAGCACCACCCGTCGCACCCGTCATGAGACCCCCGGCCCCGCACCAGGCCCGCACCCCCGCCGTGGTTTCGGTCCCCTCCACCCGGACCGCCGCAGCCGCACGACCGTCGTCGCCCCCGCCCCCGCCGCCCTCGCCCCGCCCGTCCTCCCCGGCGGCGCAACCACCCCGCCTCCCCCCGCGTCCTTCCAGGCCGGAAGGCAGTTGCGTGTAAGGAGCGGATAAGACTTGAGCCCACCAGGCTCAGGTCTGTTGACCCGGGGGAAGCCGTGGTGCACACTTGAGTCCGTTCCACTCAAGTCGCTGGAGGAATCAACCATGGCACGTGCGGTCGGCATCGACCTGGGCACGACTAACTCCGTCGTCAGCGTTCTGGAGGGCGGCGAGCCCACCGTCATCACCAACGCCGAGGGCGCCAGGACCACGCCGTCCGTCGTCGCCTTCGCGAAGAACGGCGAGGTGCTGGTCGGTGAGGTGGCCAAGCGCCAGGCCGTGACCAACGTCGACAGGACGATCCGGTCGGTCAAGCGCCACATGGGCACCGACTGGAAGATCGAGCTGGACGGCAAGCCGTTCAACCCGCAGCAGATCAGCGCCTTCGTGCTGCAGAAGCTGAAGCGGGACGCCGAGGCCTACCTGGGCGAGAAGGTGACCGACGCGGTCATCACCGTCCCGGCGTACTTCAACGACGCCGAGCGCCAGGCCACCAAGGAGGCCGGCGAGATCGCGGGCCTGAACGTCCTGCGCATCGTCAACGAGCCGACGGCCGCCGCGCTGGCGTACGGGCTCGACAAGGACGACCAGACGATCCTCGTCTTCGACCTCGGCGGCGGCACCTTCGACGTCTCGCTGCTGGAGATCGGCGACGGCGTCGTGGAGGTGAAGGCCACCAACGGCGACAACCACCTCGGTGGTGACGACTGGGACCAGCGGGTCGTCGACTACCTGGTCAAGCAGTTCCAGTCCGGCCACGGCGTGGACCTCTCCAAGGACAAGATGGCGCTGCAGCGTCTGCGCGAGGCCGCGGAGAAGGCGAAGATCGAGCTGTCCTCGTCCACCGAGACCTCGATCAACCTGCCGTACATCACGGCGTCCGCCGAGGGCCCGCTGCACCTGGACGAGAAGCTCACCCGCGCGCAGTTCCAGCAGCTGACCGCGGACCTGCTGGAGCGCTGCAAGACGCCGTTCCACAACGTCATCAAGGACGCCGGCATCTCGATCAACGAGATCGACCACGTCGTCCTCGTCGGCGGCTCGACCCGCATGCCCGCCGTCGCCGAGCTCGTCAAGGAGCTGACCGGCGGCAAGGAGGCCAACAAGGGCGTCAACCCGGACGAGGTCGTCGCCATCGGCGCCTCGCTCCAGGCGGGTGTCCTCAAGGGCGAGGTCAAGGACGTCCTGCTGCTCGACGTCACCCCGCTGTCCCTCGGCATCGAGACCAAGGGCGGCATCATGACCAAGCTGATCGAGCGGAACACGACGATCCCGACCAAGCGGTCCGAGATCTTCACCACCGCCGAGGACAACCAGCCCTCCGTGCAGATCCAGGTCTACCAGGGCGAGCGCGAGATCGCGGCGTACAACAAGAAGCTCGGCATGTTCGAGCTGACCGGTCTGCCCCCGGCGCCGCGCGGCGTCCCGCAGATCGAGGTCTCCTTCGACATCGACGCCAACGGCATCATGCACGTCACGGCGAAGGACCTCGGCACCGGCAAGGAGCAGAAGATGACCGTCACCGGCGGCTCCTCGCTGCCGAAGGACGAGGTCGACCGCATGCGCGAGGAGGCCGAGCGCTACGCGGAGGAGGACCACAAGCGCCGCGAGGCCGCCGAGACCCGCAACCAGGGCGAGCAACTCGTCTACCAGACCGAGAAGTTCCTCAAGGACAACGAGGACAAGGTCCCGGGCGAGGTCAAGACCGAGGTCGAGGCCGCCGTCGCCGAGCTGAAGGAGAAGCTCAAGGGCGAGGACACCGCCGAGATCCGCACGGCCACGGAGAAGGTCGCGGCCGTGTCGCAGAAGCTCGGCCAGGCGATGTACGCCGACGCCCAGGGCGCCCAGGCCGCGGGCGGCGCGTCCGCCGGCGCGGGTGACGCCAAGGGCGACGACGACGTCGTGGACGCCGAGATCGTGGACGACGAGCGCAAGGACGGTGCCGCGTGACGGAGGAGACCCCGGGCTTCGAGGAGAAGCCCGACGTCCCCTCCGGCGCCACTCCTGACGACGCCGAGCCGAAGGCCGCCCCCGAGGAGGGGGCGGCCCCGGCCGGGGACGCGAACGCGAACGCAGACGCCGGCCTGCTGGCGCAGCTGGACCAGGTGCGCACCGCCCTCGGCGAGCGCACGGCGGACCTGCAGCGCCTCCAGGCCGAGTACCAGAACTACCGCCGCCGGGTGGAGCGGGACCGGGTCACGGTCAAGGAGATCGCCGTGGCGAACCTCCTGACGGAACTGCTGCCGGTGCTCGACGACATCGGCCGCGCGCGGGAGCACGGCGAACTCGTCGGCGGCTTCAAGTCGGTCGGCGAGTCGCTGGAGACCGTCGTGGCCAAGCTGGGCCTGCAGCAGTTCGGCAAGGAGGGCGAGCCCTTCGACCCGACGATCCACGAGGCCCTGATGCACAGCTACGCACCGGACGTCACCGAGACGACCTGCGTGGCGATCCTCCAGCCCGGGTATCGCATCGGCGAGCGCACCATCCGCCCCGCGCGGGTGGCGGTCGCCGAGCCGCAGCCGGGCGCGCAGACGGTCAAGCCGGCGGAGGAGAACGCCGAATCGGCCGACGACAAGGAGAACGGTGGCCCGGAGGAGGGCTGACGTAATCACGCACGCAGGACAGACGCACGCAGGAGAGGAGGGACGTCGGGGATGAGCACCAAGGACTTCATCGAGAAGGACTACTACAAGGTCCTCGGCGTCCCCAAGGACGCCACCGAGGCCGAGATCAAGAAGGCGTACCGGAAGCTCGCCCGCGAGTTCCACCCGGACGCCAACAAGGGCAACGTCAAGGCCGAGGAGCGGTTCAAGGAGATCTCCGAGGCGAACGACGTCCTCGGCGACCCCAAGAAGCGCAAGGAGTACGACGAGGCGCGGGCGCTGTTCGGCAACGGCGGCTTCCGTCCGGGCCCGGGTGCGGGAGCCGGCTCGTTCAACTTCGACCTGGGCGACCTCTTCGGAGGCGCCCAGGGCGGGGCGGGCGGCTTCGGGGGCGGGCTCGGCGACGTCTTCGGGGGCCTGTTCAACCGGGGTGGCACGACCACCGGCGCGCGCACCCAGCCGCGCCGCGGGCAGGACGTGGACACCGAGGTCACGCTGAGCTTCACGGAGGCGGTCGAGGGGGCCACGGTCCCGCTGCGGATGACCTCCCAGGCCCCGTGCAAGGCCTGCTCCGGCACCGGCGACGCCAACGGCACGCCGCGCGTGTGCCCGACGTGCGTCGGCACCGGGCAGGTGGCGCGCGGCTCGGGCGGCGGGTTCTCGCTGACCGACCCGTGCCCGGACTGCAAGGGCCGCGGGCTGATCGCGGAGAACGCGTGCGAGGTCTGCAGCGGCTCGGGGCGCGCCAAGTCGTCCCGGACCATGCAGGTGCGCATCCCGGCCGGCGTCTCGGACGGGCAGCGCATCCGGCTGCGCGGCAAGGGCGCGCCCGGCGAGCGGGGCGGCCCGGCGGGCGACCTGTACGTCACCGTCCATGTCGACGCCCACCCGGTCTTCGGCCGCAAGGGCGACAACCTGACGGTGACCGTGCCGGTGACGTTCGCCGAGGCGGCGCTGGGCGGGGAGGTCAGGGTGCCGACCCTGGGCGGCCCGCCGGTGACGCTGAAGCTGCCGCCCGGCACGCCCAACGGGCGTACCATGCGCGCCCGGGGCAAGGGCGCGGTCCGCAAGGACGGCACCCGCGGCGACCTTCTGGTCACCGTGGAGGTGAGTGTTCCGCGGGACCTGTCGGGGAAGGCTCGTGACGCACTCGAGGCGTATCGCGAGGCGACCGCGGGCGAGGACCCGCGGGCGGAGCTGTTCCAGGCCGCGAAGGGAGCATGAGTCAGCCATGGACATGAACGGCCGTCGGCGCAATCCGTATGAACTGACCGAGGAGACCCCGGTCTACGTCATCTCGGTGGCGGCCCAGCTGTCCGGCCTGCACCCGCAGACGCTGCGCCAGTACGACCGGCTGGGGCTGGTGTCTCCGGACCGGACGGCCGGACGCGGCCGTCGCTACTCGGCCCGGGACATCGAACTGCTCCGCCAGGTCCAGCAGTTGTCGCAGGACGAGGGCATCAACCTGGCCGGCATCAAGCGCATCATCGAACTGGAGAACCAGGTCGCCGCCCTCCAGGCGCGGGTGGCGGAGCTGGAGGACGCGCTCGACGGCGCGGCGGCGGCGATGCGCCAGCGCGAGGCCGCCGTCCACGCCTCCTACCGCCGCGACCTGGTCCCGTACCAGGAGGTCCAGCAGACCAGTGCGCTGGTGGTGTGGCGTCCCAAGCGCCAGCAGTCGGCGGACTGACGCGGCGCCGCGCGTACGGACAGGCCCCGGAGTTCGCCGGACTCCGGGGCCTGTCCGCGCGTTGGGCGGCGTCAGGGCAGGAGGATCGCGTAGTCACCGGCGGGCAGGGACTCGGCGCCGTCGTGGCCGACAGCGGTCACCCAGTAGTACGACGTGGTGCCGCGCGGGGCCGCGCCGTCGAAGTGGGAGAGGGTGTCGCCGGAGACTTCGGCGATCCGCTCGTAGGCCGACGTTTCGGGATTCCAGCGGTGGACGCGGTAGTAGGCCGGCGGTTCCTCGGCGGACCGTTCCCACCGGATCTCGTTGCCCTCGCCGCGTTCGTCGATCTCGACGCCGCCCACGCCCCGCGCCGTGACGGTGAGCGGGGCGCC
This sequence comes from Streptomyces sp. NPDC046379, assembly GCF_055587785.1. Lineage (NCBI taxonomy): Bacteria > Bacillati > Actinomycetota > Actinomycetes > Kitasatosporales > Streptomycetaceae > Streptomyces > Streptomyces sp. NPDC046379. The sequence continues at coordinate 92,888 of NZ_JBVJFP010000022.1, read as the reverse complement.
CGCAGGCGTGGGGACGCTCGGTGTGGTGTCCAACTCGGTCGCGGCGACGATGGTGGGCTCGTGCGTCCACTCGTAGTGGGAGTTCCACGCGTCGTCGACGGCGTCGACGAAGAAGCAGCGCTCCTCGCCGTCCGGGCGGCCGCCCAGGTCGACGGTGGTGGTGTCGGCGGACAGCCACTCCGCTTCCCAGGCGTCGCAGTACCTCTCTCCGTCCTCGGTGATCACGTCGCCCGCGTGGACGACGTACCGGTGGAGGTCCGGCGTCGGATTGGCGTCCCACTCCAGGCGGAAGCCGTACGTGGTGGGGGTGGCCGTCAGGCCGGTGACTGCGGACGGCGGGGTGAGGTCGCGGCGTCGGCCGGAGACGGCGGCGGACCTGTCCGACTCGTTGCCGGCGGCGTCGACGGCCGTGACGCGGTAGTAGTGGGTGACGCCCTCCTCGGCGGTGGTGTCCACGAAGGAGTCCCCGGACGCACTGCCGACCGCGGTGTACGCGCCGGTCTGGGAGGCGGCCCGGTACACGCGGTAGGAGGCGGCGTCCGGGACCGGGGTCCAGCCGATCCACAGGCCCGCCGGTTCCGAGGCGGTGGTCGGCGTGGCAGGCGCGGCCGGGGCGGTGCGGTCGGTCGTCGTGACGGTCTTCTCGGCGCCCGGGTCGGAGAGGTTGCCGGCCTTGTCGTGGGCGCGGACGCGGTAGGCGTACGAGGCTCCGGTTGCCGGGAGGGTGGTGTCCGTGTACGACGTCGAGGTGGTCGTCGCGAGCCTGGTCCAGGCGCCGCCCGCGGGCCGGCGGTAGACGCGGTAGCCGGCGAGGTCCATCTCCTTGTTCTTCGCCCAGGAGACCTTCGCCCTGCCGGTGGCGGCGTCGTGGGCGACGGACGTGCCGGTCGGCGCCTTGGGCTCGACCTTGTCCACGGTCGCCGAAGTACGGGGCGTGCAGGTGAACTCGACGTTCGCCGTGCCGGTCCAGTTGACGTAGTCGACGCGCAGGCTGTGCTTGTTCTCCGGGATGGTGAGGTGGACCGTCCGGCTCACGGTCGACGACACGTTCTTCCACAGGTCGATCTTGAGCTTGCCGTCGAGATAGACCCGGACGCCGTCCTGGGCGGACACGGTGAAGGTGAACGGGCCGCCGGAGCCGAAGTCCCGGGTCACCGTCCAGCGGACGCCGAACCTGTTGGCGGGCAGGCCGGCGGCCGGGGCGCCCGTGCCCCAGTTCTGGTTGACGACGCTGTCGCAGTCCGTCTTCTTCGGTGTGCCGGAGAAGGTGGTGTTCGCGAAGAACTGGCGCTTGAAGACGGGTGAGGTGCAGGTCGTCGCGGCGGTGGCGGTGGCGGTGGCCGCGCCGAGCAGACCGCCCGCCGTGGCGAGCACGAGGGCCGTGGCGGTCGTGGTTCTGGCCGTCGTGCTTCTGGCTGGAGTCATTCGATCTCCTGGACGATTTCGGGAGAGCCGTGAGAGGCCCGGTGATCACGACCAGTGACGGGAGCATTTGGTTGCAGGGACCCGTATTCCGTCCAAGAAGCGTGTCGCGCAAGGATTGTGGAGGCTTCGGGCGGGTGACTGCGCGAGGTGTGCACAAGCCAAGCGGAACGTGATGTTGCCATCTCGTTAAGTAGTTCTGCTTGACGCTGGGGGTCGCCTGCGCGTTGGCTTTTCAGTCATCTGGGTCGCATCGACGCGACCTGTCCGGAAGGCACCAGAAGTGAGTTCCCCCATGCGTCGTCGTATCGCCATGTCCGTGGTCGCACCGTCGTTGGCCCTGTCCCTGGCCGGCTGCGGAGTACTGGGCGCGACCGGCGACGGCAGCGAGGCGACGCCCACCAAGGGCAACGACATCACCGTGGGTCTGCTGCTGCCGGAAACCGCGAACACCCGGTACGACAAGTTCGACTACCCGATCATCAAGGAGAAGGTCGCCGACCTGACCAACGGCAAGGGCAAGGTCGTCTACGCCAACGCCGAGGCGGACGCCGACAAGCAGGCCGGCCAGCTCCAGCAGCTGATCGACGACCGGGTCGACGTCGTCCTGCTGGACGCGGTCGACTCGCACGCCATCGCGGACGGCGTGGAGAAGGCCAAGGACGCGGGCATTCCGGTCATCGCCTACGACCGGCTCGCCGAGGGCCCGATCGACGCGTACATCTCCTTCGACAACGAGCTCGTCGGCGAGGTCCAGGGCCGCACCCTGATGGAGGCGCTCGGCAGCGGGGCCGACACCTCCGACAAGATCGTCATGATGAACGGCTCGCCCACCGACCCCAACGCCAAGCAGTTCAAGCAGGGCGCGCTGTCGGAGCTGAACGGCAAGGTGACGATCGCCAAGTCCTTCGACACCAAGGACTGGAAGCCCGAGAACGCCAGGGCCAACATGACCGAGGCCATCGCCGCGATCGGCAAGGACAACGTCGCCGGCGTCTACTCCGCCAACGACGGCATGGCCGGCGGCGTCATCGAGGCGCTCAAGGCCGCGGGCGTCACCGAGCTGCCGCCCATCACGGGTCAGGACGCGGAGCTGGCGGCCGTGCAGCGGATCGTCACCGGCGAGCAGTACATGAGCGTCTACAAGTCCTACCCGCAGGAGGCCGAGGCCGCCGCGGAGATGGCCGTGGCCAAGGTGCAGGGCCGGGACATCCAGTTCGACGCGCTCACCCGCGACAAGGTCGACAGCCCCACCCACCAGGGCATCCCCGCCCAGCTGCTCCCGGTGGTCGCGCTGACCCGCGAGAACATCGAGGAGACCGTCGTCGCCGACGGCATCCACAAGCTCTCCGACATCTGCACGGCCGACTACAAGGCGGCCTGCGCGGAGATCGGGCTCAAGTAGTCCGGTGACCGGCGACGTGGGGGTGGCGCGCGCGCCGGGCGCGGCCACCCCTCCGTGCGTTTTCCGGGCGCCCGGTTTTGCGCTGCGCGCCCCGGAAAGCTCCCGGTCGAACCCGCGCATACCGGTGCAGTCCCTCGGACGCGGCCGGGAGAGCCGTGTTGCGGACCGGGCACTCTCCGCGCATAGTTGCGCTGCGGAAGAGGCGGGAACCGGGGGTGGAATGGGCCATGGCCGGGCACGGGACGGACGAGCATCCGCATGGTGCTGACCGACTGTGCGAGGCCGGGGGGCGCGTGTATTCCCGGGCCGTACGGCGCGGCAGGGTGCCCCGCGGCGACGCCGAGCCGGTGCCCTGCCTCCTCGACCTCGCCCTGCTGCACCCCGACCCCGACGACATGGACTGGCTGGTGCCGACCTCCCCGCAGGAGGTCATGACCCGGCTGCTGCGCGAGGTGCGCGACGAGCTGAGCGCCAGCCAGCGCCGGGTCGGCTCCGCCGTCGCCGCCTTCGAGTCGTACGCCGGACTGGGCGGCCCCGCCGCCGCGCCGGCCGCCTCCGAGGGCTCCGCGCTGCGCGTCCTGGACGGCCCGGCGCGCATCCAGGCGGCGCTGGACGAGGCGACCGACGCCTGCACCACCGAGGTGCTCACCGTGCAGCCCGGAGGCATCCGGCGCGAGCACGAGCTGTCGGAGGGGCTGCACCGGGCGCTGGCGCTGCGCGGCCGGGGCGTGCGGATGCGGGACCTGTACAACCACGTCGCACGGCACGGGCAGGGCCTGCTCAACTACCTGGAGCTGATGGGCGACGCGGTGGAGGCGCGCACCCTGGACGAGGTCATCGACCGGCTGATCCTGTTCGACCGCACGGTCGCCTTCATCCCCGCCAACGCGGACCGGACCATCGCGCTGGAGCTGCGCCACCCCGGGCTCGTGGCCTACCTGGTGACCGTGTTCGACCGGCTGTGGCGGCTGGCGATCCCGCTGACCGCGCCGCTGCCCGACACCGGCTTCGAGGGCATCTCGCACCGCGAGCAGTCCATCGCGGCCCTGCTGGCGGAGGGGCACCAGGACGCGGTGATCGCCGAGCGGCTGGGGATCAGCGTCCGGACGTGCCGGGCGCACATCGCGCGGCTGTCGGAGACGCTGGGCGCGGCGAGCCGTACCCAGCTCGGGGTGCGGATCGCGCAGGTGGGGCTGGACGGGCCGCCGCGGCCGCCGTCGGGCCCGTCCGGCCGGGACATCGGGTTCGGCCTGCTCAGCCCGTCGTCTCCCCCTGGTCGAGAATCCCCGACTGGGCGATGAGGTAGCCGAGCTGGGCGCGGCTGCCGCTGCCGAGCGCCGAGGCCAGCTTGGCGATGTGGGCGCGGCAGGTGCGGACGTTCATGCCGAGGCGGCGCGCTATCGCCTCGTCGACATGGCCCTCGACCAGCAGCTTGGCGATGGAGTGCTGGATGTTGGTGATGCCGTCGGCGGCCGCCTCGTAGGGGGCGCCGGCCGTCAGGGGCACCGCGCGGCCCCACATGAACTCGAACACCTTGATCAGATAGCGGACGAGGCCGGGGTGGCGCAGTTCGAGGGCGACCTGCTGGTCGTCGCGGGTGGGGATGAAGGCGACGGTCTCGTCGCAGATGATGAGCCGCTCGACCAGCTCGTCGATGGTGCGGTACTCCACCTTGCCGTTGGACAGGTGCGCCACGTAGGCCAGCTTCTCCGGGTTGTACCGGGCCGTGTGCTGGTAGAGCGTGCGGATCTTCACCCCGCGTTCGATCAGCGGCCGGTCGCGCTCCAGCCCGCGCAGCAGGCTCCGTTCGGAGAAGCGGTCCTGGGGCTGGACGGTGAGCACCTCCGACTGGCACTGCGCGGTGGCCAGGTTGAGGGCCGCGTTGATCCGCTCGCCGCCCTCCAGCACGGTGATCGCCTCGGTGGCGTTGCTGGTGGCGCTGAGGGTCATGAACGGCTCGAAGAAGTCCGCCAGTTCGACGGAGAGCCGGCGGCGCTCGCTGATCTCGCGCTCGATGGGGTTGAGGCGCTGGGCGAGGGCCACCGGGGCGGGCACCGGACGCAACCAGTCCGGATCGTCCGGATCCGGGTGCAGCAGGGCGAATTCCATCAGGCAGGGGGCCGACTCCCCGTCCGTGCGGGAGATGCGTCCGGTGCGTAGAGCGGTCGCGTAGAGACGACTACCCAGTTCACACATCTCGGTCACCGCATGGGGATGTACTGCTTTAGTCCGATTCGTTGCCAAATCTCCACCCCCCAGGACCCTGAACATGCAGGAACATGATGCATCGATTATGTGGCCACCACATGCCTGAATGAGCCATCGTCATACCGGACGGGGGAAGAGGGGACCTTCAAGTGAGGACGAAGCCGACTATGGGCAAGAGAATGCTTCGCTCGGTGCTTGTGGCATCCTTCTCCGCCGCTGCGGCCTTGGGAGTGCTGGCAGGCTTCTCCGGCGGGAAGGTTGACGTTCGAGCGGACACGAGGTGGCCGGTGGTCGCCGAGTCCGCCGACACCACCAACGACACCAGTTGGCCGAGCGCCGGCTCCGGCGCCACGACCAACGACACCAGTTGGCCGGGGGCCGGGTCCGGAGACCACACCGACGACACCAGCTGGCCGGTGATTGGCGCAGACGGTGCGGAGGGGTCGAGGTGACCACTCCGCCTGACGACCGCTCCTTCCGCCGGGAGATGGCCACCGCCTACCGCTCGGGATGGCACTTCATCGACCTGGTCACCGCCATCCCCCACGACGGTGACTCGCTGATGGTGACCGTCTTCGGCGAGCCCGTGGTGGTGACCCGGGACGAGGACGGGGACGTGCGGGCCTACCGGTGCCTGCGCCGGCCCCGCGGCGCCCCCCAGCCGGTTCGCTGTGCCATCCGGTACGGAATGATCTTCGTGAACCTCGACCAGAGGGATCACCAACTGGCGGAGCCGGAGACCTCCGGCCCCGTGACCATCTCGGCCACCCCCCGCAGCGCCTGACGCGATTCCCCCGTCGTAAAAGATCGCTCAGGCGCTTCCCCCCCGCAGCGGGGGGGGGGGGGGGGGGGGAGGGGGGGGGGGGGGGGGGGGGGGGGGGTGGGGTGGGGGGGGGGGGGGGGGGGGGTGGGGGGGGGTGGGGGGGGGGGGGGGGGGGGCGTCGTGCTCGCCGCCAACTTCACGGTCGTCTCCGGCATGG
>NZ_JBVJFP010000022.1:0-86863 GCF_055587785.1 Streptomyces sp. NPDC046379 | reverse complement strand
CCACCTCCCCCCCCCCCCCAAAAACCCCCCCCCCCCCCCCCCCCCCCCCCCCCCCCCCCCCCCCCCCCCCCCCCCCCCCCCCCCGCTGCAGTTTTCGCCCCTGTGCCGGATTGGTTGCGCCGGTTTTCGGCCGCGTGCGGCGGGCTGCGGCGGTCGTGCCGGGGCGCGGCGACGTGCGGTGGGGTTTCATTGGAGTTTCAGCGGATTTCCGGTGCTGTGTCGGCGGGGTCGAGGGTGGCTTGAAATCGACTATGGATCCGCTGAAGGCCCGCGCGCTCAGGCCTTGCCGAGGGCCCGGGTGAGCGCGATCTCGATCACCACGCGCGTGGGCCTCGGGCCCGGCGTGCGCTCGTAGCGCTCCGCGTAGCGCCGTACCGCCTCCGCGATCCGGTCCGGATCGGTCCGCACGAAGGCCCGGCCCTCCAGCGCCGCCCAGCGCCGCCCGGCCACCTGGCAGACGGCCACCGGCGCCCCGTCGGGCCCCGCCGCCCGCACGTGCCGCGCCTTCGCGCTCGACCCGTCCGTGATCACCCGCGCCAGCCGGGCCGCCGGGTCGTAGGTCACCCCCACCGGCACCACGTGCGGGGTGCCGTCCGGACGGAGGGTCGTCAGCGTGCACAGGTGCCGCTCCCGCCAGAAGCTGAGATACGCCTCGTCCGGGGCACCCGGGTCCAGGGAGTACGTCGTCGTGGTGGTCATGGTCCGTCAAGCTAGCCGAGCCCTCGTCTTCACGCCGCCTCCCCTCCCGCACCGACCTTGAGTGGAATAGACTCAAGTTTGTGTACGTTGCCTCAGTCAGCCATGACCCGGGGCGACCGACAGACGCTCACGCAAGGAGGAGAACGGACCCGTGGACGCCGAGCTGACCAACCGGAGCCGGGACGCGATCAACGCGGCCGGCAACCGGGCCGTGACCGAGGGGCACCCCGACCTCACCCCCGCGCACCTGCTCCTGGCTCTGCTCGAGGGGCGGGACAACGAGAACATCACCGACCTGCTCGCCGCCGTCGACGCCGATCAGGCCGCCGTGCGCGCAGGCGCCGAGAAGGTCCTCGCCCAGCTGCCCAGCGTGACCGGGTCCACCGTGGCGCCGCCGCAGCCCAACCGTGAGCTGCTCGCCGTCATCGCGGACGCGCAGTCGCGGGCACGGGAGCTGGGCGACGAGTACCTCTCCACCGAGCACCTGCTGATCGGCGTCGCCGCGAAGGGCGGCGCGTCCGGCGAGGTGCTGGCCCGGCAGGGGGCCACCGACAAGAAGCTGCTGGACGCGTTCCGCAGGGCGAGGGGAGGACGCAGGGTGACGACGGCGGACCCGGAGGGCCAGTACAAGGCCCTGGAGAAGTTCGGCACCGACTTCACCGAGGCGGCGCGCGAGGGCAAACTCGACCCGGTCATCGGGCGGGACCAGGAGATCCGGCGCGTCGTGCAGGTGCTGTCCCGCCGGACCAAGAACAACCCCGTCCTCATCGGCGAGCCCGGCGTCGGCAAGACCGCCGTCGTGGAGGGCCTCGCCCAGCGGATCGTCAAGGGCGACGTGCCGGAGTCGCTGAAGAACAAGCGGCTGGTGGCGCTCGACCTGGGCGCCATGGTCGCCGGGGCCAAGTACCGCGGCGAATTCGAGGAGCGGCTGAAGACCGTCCTCGCCGAGATCAAGGGCTCGGACGGGCAGATCATCACCTTCATCGACGAGCTGCACACCGTCGTCGGCGCGGGCGCCGGCGGCGACTCCGCCATGGACGCGGGCAACATGCTCAAGCCGATGCTGGCCCGCGGCGAGCTGCGCATGGTGGGCGCCACGACCCTGGACGAGTACCGCGAGCGGATCGAGAAGGACCCGGCGCTGGAGCGGCGCTTCCAGCAGGTGCTGGTGGCCGAGCCGTCCGTCGAGGACTCCATCGCGATCCTGCGCGGGCTCAAGGGCCGTTACGAGGCCCACCACAAGGTCCAGATCGCCGACAGCGCGCTGGTCGCCGCGGCGACCCTGTCCGACCGGTACATCACCTCCCGCTTCCTGCCCGACAAGGCCATCGACCTGGTCGACGAGGCCGCTTCCCGGCTGCGCATGGAGATCGACTCCTCCCCGGTCGAGATCGACGAACTCCAGCGCGCCGTCGACCGGTTGCGGATGGAGGAGCTGGCGCTCGCCAAGGAGACGGACGCCGCCTCCCGCGAGCGCCTGGAGAAGCTGCGCCGCGACCTCGCCGACAAGGAGGAGGAGCTGCGGGGCCTGAACGCCCGCTGGGAGAAGGAGAAACAGTCCCTCAACCGGGTCGGCGAGCTGAAGGAGAAGCTGGACGACCTGCGCGGCCAGGCCGAACGCGCCCAGCGCGACGGCGACTTCGACACCGCCTCCAAGCTGCTGTACGGCGAGATCCCGGCCCTGGAGCGGGACCTGGAGGCCGCCTCCGAGGCCGAGGAGGAGGTCGCCCGGGACACCATGGTCAAGGAGGAGGTCGGCGCCGACGACATCGCCGACGTCGTCGCCTCCTGGACCGGCATCCCGGCCGGACGGCTCCTGGAGGGGGAGACGCAGAAGCTGTTGCGCATGGAGGACGAGCTGGGCACGCGGCTGATCGGCCAGACCGAGGCGGTGCGCGCGGTGTCCGACGCGGTGCGCCGCAGCCGGGCCGGGATCGCCGACCCCGACCGGCCGACCGGGTCCTTCCTCTTCCTCGGCCCGACCGGCGTCGGCAAGACCGAACTGGCCAAGGCGCTCGCCGAGTTCCTCTTCGACGACGAGCGGGCGATGGTCCGCATCGACATGTCGGAGTACAGCGAGAAGCACAGCGTGGCCCGGCTGGTGGGCGCCCCGCCCGGTTACGTCGGCTACGAGGAGGGCGGCCAGCTCACCGAGGCGGTGCGGCGGCGGCCGTACTCCGTCGTCCTGCTGGACGAGGTGGAGAAGGCCCACCCGGAGGTCTTCGACATCCTGCTCCAGGTGCTGGACGACGGGCGGCTCACCGACGGACAGGGCCGCACGGTGGACTTCCGCAACACGATCCTGGTGCTGACGTCCAACCTGGGCAGCCAGTTCCTGGTGGACCCCCTCACCACCGAGGCGGAGAAGAAGGAACAGGTCCTGGAGGTGGTCCGCGCCTCCTTCAAGCCCGAGTTCCTCAACCGGCTCGACGACCTGGTCGTCTTCTCCGCGCTGACCAAGCCCGAGCTGGAGCGCATCGCCAGGCTCCAGATCGACCGGCTGGCCAGGCGCCTCGCCGAGCGCCGCCTCACCCTGGACGTCACCCCGGCCGCCCTGGCCTGGCTCGCCGACGAGGGCAACGACCCGGCGTACGGCGCCCGCCCGCTGCGCCGCCTGATCCAGACGGCCGTCGGCGACCGCCTCGCCAAGGAGATCCTGTCCGGCGAGATCAAGGACGGGGACACGGTGCGGGTGGACACGTTCGAGGACGGGCTGATCGTGGGGCCGGCGGCGGGGAAGACGCTGTAGCGCGGGCGGGCGCGGCGCCGGGCGGGGCCGACCGTGCGGCTTGGCACCGGGCGGGCCCGCCTCCGTCCGGCGCCGCGCCGGACGGGCCCGTTCCGGCGACCCGCCGGCGCCCGCGCTCGAGGCCCGTCCGTCCGGCCCGTCCGTCCCCCGACCGGCCGGATCGTGTCACCGGACGGCGGACAGGGTACGCCGGGGGTTGCCACCCCCCTCCCCGCATGGGGGAGGATGGCGGAATCCGTACGAAGGGAAATTCACGGTGACCATCGACCCGTCCTCGATTCCGAACTTCGGGGGCAAGCCCCAGCCGCAGCCCCAGGGCCCGGCAGGCCCCGTCGTCCCGGATCAGGACCTTGTGAAGCAGCTCCTGGACCAGATGGAGCTGAAGTACGTCGTCGACGAGGAGGGGGACCTCGCGGCGCCGTGGGAGCAGTTCCGTACGTACTTCATGTTCCGCGGTGAGGGCGAGCAGCAGGTCTTCTCCGTGCGGACGTTCTACGACCGCCCCCACCCGATCGACGACAAGCCCCAGCTGCTGGAGTCGATCGACGACTGGAACCGCCGCACCCTGTGGCCGAAGGTCTACAGCCACACGCACGACGACGGCACCGTCCGTCTCATCGGCGAGGCGCAGATGCTCATCGGCACCGGCGTCAACCTCGAGTACTTCGTGTCCTCGACGGTGAGCTGGGTGCGCGCGGCGATCGAGTTCGACCGCTGGCTGGTCGAGCAGCTCGGCCTCGAGAAGGAGATCGACGACGCCGACGGCACGGACAAGCCGGAGGGCGACGACGCGTAGCCGTCGCCGCACCCCGAGAGGGCTCCCCGAAGGGGGCGCGGACGGCGGTCAGCCGCCCAGCGCCCCCTTCAGCCGTTTCACCGCCTCGGCCAGCACGGCGGGCTGCTTGCAGAACGCGAACCGCACGAACGGCGCGCCCGCCTCGCGGTGGTCGTAGAAGACGGCGTTCGGGATGGCCACCACGCCCGCGCGCTCCGGCAGCGAGCGGCAGAAGGCGAAGCCGTCGCTCTCGCCGAGCGGGCGGATGTCGGTGGTGACGAAGTACGTGCCCGCCGGTCGGAACACGCCGAAGCCCGCCTCGGCCAGCCCCGCCGCCAGCAGGTCCCGCTTGGCCTGCATGTCCGTGCGGAAGGCGGCGAGGTAGTCGTCGGGCAGCGCGAGCGCCTCCGCGACGGCGTACTGGAACGGCCCCGAGGCGACGTACGTCAGGTACTGCTTCGCCGACCGCACCGCCGTCACCAGCGCCGCCGCCGCGGTGATCCAGCCGACCTTCCAGCCGGTGAACGAGTACGTCTTCCCCGCCGACCCGATCGTCACCGTCCGCTCCCGCATCCCCGGCAGCGTCGCCAGCGGCACGTGCTCGGCGTCGTCGAAGACCAGGTGCTCGTACACCTCGTCCGTCACGACCAGCAGGTCCCGCTCGACGGCCAGCTCCGCGATCGCGGTCAGCTCGGCGCGGGAGAGCACCGTGCCGGTCGGGTTGTGCGGGGTGTTGATCAGCAGCAGCCGGGTCCGGCCGGTGACGGCGGCGCGCAGCTCGTCGAGGTCCAGGCGGAACGCCCCGCCGTCCGGGCGCAGGGTCACCGGCACGCGCGTGCCGCCCGCCATGGCGATGCAGGCCGCGTACGAGTCGTAGTACGGCTCCAGGGCGATCACCTCGTCGCCCGGCTCCACCAGCGCCAGCAGCGCCGCCGCGATCGCCTCCGTCGCGCCCGCGGTCACCAGGACCTCGCTGTCCGGGTCGTACGCGAGCCCGTACCGCCGTTCCTGGTGCGCGGCGACGGCCGCCCGCAGCTCGGGCACGCCCGGACCCGGCGGATACTGGTTGCCCCGGCCCTCGCGCAGCGCCCGCACGGCCGCCTCACGGATCTCCTGGGGGCCGTCCGTGTCGGGGAAGCCCTGGCCCAGGTTGATCGACCCGGTCCGCAGGGCCAGCGCGGACATCTCGGCGAAGATCGTCGTCCCGAACTCGGCGAGGCGGCGGTTGAGGAAGGGGCGCGCGGCAGAGGTCATGACGGCCATCCTGCGCCGAGGGCCGGGGGTTCCTCAACACGCGGGGGTGCCGCGCGCCGTCCGGAGCCGGTCCTTCCCCACAGGTCACGTCCTGTTGCCCGGCCGGAACCCTCTGAAGTTGCTCAACTCTGCTTTCGCCGCGTTCCGCCGCGGGCAATTCCCCGTCACGCTGGACACGAGGCGCCCACGGGGGGCCGCTTCGGGGGACGTTCGGAAGAACGGGAAGGAGGGTGACGCCATGATCCTGGGCATCATTCTGACGGCTGCGGTGATCACGGGTGCGCTCGTCCTGGCGGGACGGGTGAGCGGCGGGGGGTCGCGGACCACGACCGCGCGCCGGCGCCGGGGCGGCGCGGGGAGCAGCGGCTCGGGCGCGGAGTCCGGCAGCTGGTGGGCCGGCGGCGGGGACAGCTCGGGCGGCGGCCACTCCTGCGGAGGCGGATCGTCGTCCTGCGGGGGAGGCGGCGGTGGATGCGGTGGAGGCAGCTGACACGGGGCAGCCGAGCTCCTGAAGGGGGAACCGCATCCTCCTCCGCGGGCGCCCGCCGGTGAAAGAACCGGCGGGCGCTCCGCTTTTTCCGGCCGCCCCCGGCGCACGCCGTTCTCGGACGGGCGTGCGCCCCGGTTGAACAGATGAGCTGAGTAGCCCACCGAGGGATGGAAAGCCCACGAAGTTGGGTAAAAACGCTGTGGTGGGGCCTCAGTTCATGATTCGCTCTCTTCACCAACGCAGCCCTCGGACGTCCTGCGGACCGCTCCTTCGACGGAGCTCCTGACTGGGGCTGACCGGGCAGATTCCCCGGCGTCGACCGGTGCCGACCGGTGGCGACCGGGGTGCGCCGACCTACACCGCCTTAACTTTTGCGTGCCAGCGGAGCCGATCCATGCTCACCACCCTCAAGACCTCCTACACCGATACGCGGGCGGCCGACCTCGCCTGGGCGCTCGGCCGCGAGCCGCTGCCCGCCCTCGCCACCCTTGATCTCGAACTGGCCGGGGCCCGGCTGCAGTTGAGGCTCCTCGGCGCCTCACACCAGGTACTGCTCGAAGAGGAGCAGGGCAGCTGTTCGGAGACGGTGGCGTGCATCGCGGGCAGCAGCACCCCGCTGCCGCTGGGCGTCGCCAAACGCGTCGGGAACTGGGAGTACGAGTTCGCCGCCCGCGTCGAGATGCTCTCGCCCGGCGCCTTCGCGGGCCGCGCATCCGAGCTGCTCGCCCTGGTCTGCGACCACCCCCACGGGCTCGCCGGGGTCTTCCCCGGCAGTCCGCACGCCTTCACCGCCCTGCTCGCCCAGCGCCACGAGGGCCAGTTCCACTGGCGCACCTGGCACGCCTATCCGCAGGACGGCCAGTTGGTGGCGACGCGCACCCGGGTGGGGGTGAGACAGCACGCCGACCGCCCGGGCCTGTTCGCCGGGTCAGGGGCCGGGTGACGGGCCGGGTCAGGGACCGGGTGGGGTCGGAGACGGACCGGGCGCGGGAGCGAACCCCGGGCGGGTGCGGACTCGGGTCACGGGGCGCGTGCGGGGGCGGGGCCTCGGGCGGGTGCGCACTCGGGTCACGGGGCGGGCGCGGACTCGGGTCATGGGGCGCGTGGGGAACGGGTGCGCGGCCAGTCCGGTCGTCGTCGCCGCACCGGCGCTTCGCGCCCTCGACATCACACGTGTGGGGGACAAGGCGTCGTGTTCCGGTGACGTAACGTCGCAGTCGTGATCGAACCGTCCACGCCGGCCCCGCCCCAAGCACCGCCGCCGTGGCGCGGTCCCCGTCCCGCACGGCTTCCGGTCGGTCCGGCCACGGGGCGGTTCCTGGTCCTGGCGGGCGTCTTCGTCTGCGCCGCCTGCGGGCTCGTATACGAACTGGAACTCGTCGCGCTCGCCTCGTACCTGATCGGCGACTCGGTCACCCAGGCGTCCATCGTGCTCTCCGTGATGGTGTTCGCGATGGGCATCGGCTCCCTCGCCGCCAAGCGGCTGCGCCGGCACGCCGCCGCCGGGTTCGCCGCCATCGAGGCGGTGCTCGCCCTGGTCGGCGGCACCAGCGCGATGGCCCTGTACGCCGTCTTCGCCTGGACCGGGCACTGGGGCGGCCTGTGGACCGACGGGCCGCGCTGGCTGCTGGTCGCCTACTCCCTCGCCATCGGGCTGCTGATCGGCGCCGAGGTGCCGCTGCTGATGGAGCTGATCCAGCGGGTGCGCCGGCAGGACGCGGGCGGCGCCGTCGCCGACCTGTTCGCCGCCGACTACGTGGGCGCGCTCGTCGGCGGACTCGCCTTTCCCTTCCTTCTCCTGCCGCTGCTGGGCCAGTTGACGGGGACGCTGCTGACCGGCGCGGTCAACGTCGTGGCGGGCGGCGCCCTCGTCCTCGGCCTGTTCCGCGGCGACCTGTCCCGCCGGGCGCGCCGGCTGCTGCTCGCCGCCAACCTCGCCGTGCTCGGCATGCTCGCCACCGCCGCGGTGCTCGTGGACGACTTCGAGCGGGCGGCGCGCGACGCGGTGTACGGCGGCGACGTCCGGGCGGTGCTGCACACCGACGTGCAGCAGGTGGTGCTCACCGGCGGCGTCGAAGGACGTCCCCTCGGCCTGTTCCTCGACGGACGGCTGCGGGTCGCCGCGGGCGACGAACTCCGGTACCACGAGGCGCTGGTGCACCCGGCGATGACCGGACCCCACGCGCGCGTGCTGATCCTCGGCGGCGGCGACGGGCTGGCCGCGCGGGAGGTGCTGCGCCACCCGGGGGTGCGGCGGGTGGACGTGGTCGAACTCGACGCGGAGCTGGTGCGGTTGGCGCGCGCGGACCGGGCGCTGTCCGCGCTCAACGGGCACGCCCTGGACGACCCGCGGGTGCGCGTGCACACCTCCGACGCGTTCGCCTGGCTGCGCGGGGCGCCGCGGGCGGCGTACGACGTGGTGGTCTCGGACCTGCCCGACCCGGGCATCACGGCGAGCACGAAGCTGTACTCGCAGGAGTTCTACGGCCTGGCCCGCCGGGCGCTGGCCGACGGCGGGCGGCTGGCGGTGCACGCCGGGCCGGTCGACTCCCGGCTGCGCGTCTTCTGGACGGTCGACACCACCGTGCGCGCCGCCGGACTGCACACCGCCCCCTACCGGGTCACCGGCCGCGCCTCCGCCTACACGCCCGGCCCCGACCACAGCACCGACGCCTCCCGCGCACCCCGCGACTGGGGATTCGTGCTGGCCGCCGCGGAACACCGCCCCCGCCTCGCCCTCGCCGCGGACGGCCCCGCCCCGCGCACCCTCACCCCGGCCCGCCTCGCCGCGGGCGCCCGCACGGCGTGGCGCACCCGGATCGCCCCGCTGCCCGCCTCCACGCTGGTGCATCCCCGCTACTGAGCGGCCCGCTGGTTGCCGCAGAGGGGGCGTACTCGCGGGCCGCGCTGGGTAGGCTGCGCTGACATGGAGCATGAGGTGTTCGTTCCGGTTGCGGCCGAGCGGCTCAAGGAGGCGCTCGCCGACCCGACGCGGGTCGCCCGGGCGGTTCCCGGGCTCCAGCAGGACGCCGGCGCCGAGCCCGTCGCCGGGCGGCTGAAGGTGCGCGTCGGCAACCACTCCATCACCTACCGGGGCACGCTGCGGCTGACGCCGGGCGGGGACGGCGGGTACGCCGTCGAGGGCGACGCCGCCGAGACCCGCGGCACGGGCACGGCCAAGCTGGCCCTGAGCGTCTCCGTCCGCCCCGCGTCCGGGCCCGAGGCCGGCTCCACCCTGACCTTCACCGGCACGGCGACGGCGGACGGCCGCATCACGGAGCTGCCCCGGGAGACGGTCGCCTCGTCGCTGACACGCCTGCTGACCCGGTTCGCGGAGAACCTCGGGGAGGGGGAGCGGGAGCGGGCGGCGGCAGCGGAACCGGCCGAGGAAGAGCCGGCGTCCGGGCCGGACGCCCCCGCCCCTTCGGTCTTCGACGCCGAGATCCCCCCGCCCGCCCTCGCCGGGGACCTGGACGAGGACGACGACGGTGACCTCGACCTGGACGCCGACGCGGACGACGGCCTGGTGGACGACATCATCGACGTGGACGACGCCTCGGTCCTGGACGACGCCTCGGTCCTGGACGACGACCTCGACGACGAGCCGCCCGCCGAGGCGGCGCACGCGCGGCGGACCATGATCGGCCGCAGCGCCGAGGAGGTCGACCACGCCCCGCCCCGCGGCCGGTACGCGCCCGTGCCGGCGCCGCAGACCGTCGTCCCCGGCACCACCCTGCGCTGGGCGGCGCCCGCCGCGGCGCTGATCGTGGCCTCCGCGATCCTGGTCGGCCGGGCGCTGCGGCGGCGCAGGTGACCGGAGCGGGTGACCGGACGGCGCTCTTGATCGCCCCAGTAGGGTCGTCCCGTGAGTAACGAAGACATCACGCTGACCGCGGGCGACGCGGAGGTGACCGTGCAGCCGGGCAACGGCGGCCGGGTCGGAGGGCTGCGGGTCGGCGGCATCGAGCTGCTGCGCCAGGGGGAACGGTTCGGCTGCTTCCCGATGGCGCCCTGGTGCGGGCGCATCCGCGACGGACGGTTCCGCGACGGGGCGACCGTGCACCGGATGCCGCTCAACGCCCCGCCCCACGCCATCCACGGCACCGTGCGCGACGACGCCTGGCGCACCGCCCGCGTCAGCGCCGACGAGGCGGTGATGACGTACGACCTGGTCGACCCCTGGCCCTACCCCGGCCGCGTCACCCAGGTCGTCGCCCTCACCCCGGACGCCCTGACGCTGACCATGTCGGTGGAGACGTACGAGTCGTCCTTCCCGGCGCAGCTCGGCTGGCACCCCTGGTTCAACCGCACCCTGCAAGGGGCGTCCGTGGAGCTGGACTTCGCCGCCGCCTGGCAGGAGGAGCGGGGCGCCGACCACCTGCCCACCGGCAACCGCGTCGACCCGAAGCCCGGCCCGTGGGACGACTGCTTCGGCATGCCCGACGGCGTCGACGTCACCCTCACCTGGCCGGGGCTGCTGGAGCTGAAGGTGACCAGCCCCGAGGAGTGGGTCGTGGTCTACGACGAGCAGGAGGCGGCCGTGTGCGTGGAGCCGCAGACCGGCCCGCCCAACGGACTCAACACCCTCCCGCGCCTGGTCACGCCCCTGGAGCCGCTGGAGGCGACGACGACCTGGAGCTGGACGCGCATCTAAGCTGGTCGGCATGACGGACGACGTGCGCGGCGCGCTGCTGCAGCAGATCAAGAACAAGGCCGTGGTGCACGGCAAGGTGACGCTCTCCTCCGGTCTGGAGGCCGACTACTACGTCGACCTGCGCCGCGTCACCCTCGACGGCGAGGCGGCGCCGCTGGTCGGCCAGGTGCTGCTGGACCTGACCGAAGGGCTGGAGTTCGACGCGGTCGGCGGCCTCACCATGGGCGCCGACCCGGTCGCCGCCGCGATGCTGCACGCGGCCGCCGCGCGCGGGAGGCGGCTGGACGCGTTCGTCGTCCGCAAGGCCGCCAAGGCGCACGGGCTGCAGAAGCGCGTGGAGGGCCCGGACATCAAGGGCCGGCGCGTGCTCGTGGTCGAGGACACCTCCACCACCGGCGGTTCGCCGCTCACCGCCGTGGAGGCCGTCCGCGAGGCAGGCGCCGAGGTGGTGGCCGTCGCGACCATCGTGGACCGGGCGACCGGGGCCGCGGAGAAGATCCGGGAGGGCGCGGGGGTGCCGTATCTGTACGCGTTCTCGAAGGACGAACTGGGCCTGGACTGAGGGTCCGCCGAGGGTCCGGGGTCCAGCACTCGGACAACCCCGGGCCGTCTGGAAAGATGGGGCCGACGATGACGTCGCACCCAAGGTCTAGGTCAGGGCCGTAACCGCAGAACACCACCCGCACACCAAGGAGCGGACAGATGCCCATCGCAACCCCCGAGGTCTACAACGAGATGCTCGACCGGGCGAAGGCAGGCAAGTTCGCCTACCCGGCCATCAACGTCACCTCGTCCCAGACCCTGCACGCGGCTCTGCGCGGCTTCGCCGAGGCCGAGAGCGACGGCATCATCCAGATCTCGACCGGCGGCGCCGAGTTCCTGGGCGGCCAGCACAACAAGGACATGGTCACGGGCGCCGTCGCCCTGGCCGAGTTCGCGCACATCGTCGCCAAGAAGTACGACGTGACGGTCGCGCTGCACACCGACCACTGCCCGAAGGACAAGCTCGACGGGTACGTCCGTCCGCTGCTCGCCGTCTCCGAGGAGCGCGTCGCCCGCGGCGAGAACCCGCTGTTCCAGTCCCACATGTGGGACGGCTCCGCGGAGACCCTCGCCGACAACCTCTCCATCGCGCAGGAGCTGCTCGCCCGCGCCGCCGCCGCCAAGATCATCCTGGAGGTGGAGATCACCCCCACCGGCGGCGAGGAGGACGGTGTCACCCACGAGATCAACGACGAGCTGTACACCACCGTGGACGACGCGCTCCGCACCGCCGAGGCTCTCGGCCTGGGCGAGAAGGGCCGCTACCTGCTGGCCGCGTCCTTCGGCAACGTCCACGGCGTCTACAAGCCCGGCAACGTGGTGCTCCGCCCCGAGCTGCTCAAGGAGCTGAACGAGGGCGTCGCCGCGAAGTACGGCCGCCCGGCCGGCGACAAGGTGTTCGACTTCGTCTTCCACGGCGGCTCCGGCTCCACCGAGCAGGAGATCCTCACCGCGCTGGAGAACGGCGTGGTCAAGATGAACATCGACACGGACACGCAGTACGCGTTCACGCGTCCCGTCGTGGACCACATGTTCAGGAACTACGACGGCGTCCTGAAGGTCGACGGCGAGGTCGGCGCGAAGAAGACCTACGACCCGCGCACCTGGGGCAAGCTCGCCGAGGCGGGCATGGCCCAGCGCGTGGCGGAGGCCTGCCAGCACCTGCGCTCGGCGGGCGCGAAGCTGAAGTAGTCCGGCTGGTCGGGCTCGGCCGACGTAGTCCGGCCGAGCCGGAACGGTCCGGCTCAGGCCCGGTTCCACCGGCAGGCCCGGCGCGATCCGCGCCGGGCCTGCCGTGTGTCCGGGCCTGCCGTGTGTCCGGGCCTGCCGTGTGTCCGGTCTGCCGCATTCCCGGTCCGCCGTGCCCCCGGTCCCCTGCCGCCCGCGCATCCCCCAGACTGGACCCATGTCCATTCACGAGAACCTCCTCGGGGGCCCGCCCCCGACGCACCTCCCCGACGACCCCGAGCCGCGCGAACTGCTCGCGGCCGGTACCGCGCCCGCCGAGGTGGCGGCGAAGCACCCCACCTCGTCGCTGGCCTGGGCCCAGCTGGCCGACGACGCCTTCGAGCGGGGCAGCGTCGTGGAGTCGTACGCCTACGCCCGCACCGGCTATCACCGCGGTCTGGACGCGTTGCGCCGCAACGGCTGGAAGGGCCACGGGCCGGTCCCGTGGGAGCACGAGCCGAACCGCGGCTTCCTGCGCGCCCTGCACGCCCTCGCCCGCGCGGCCGGCGCGATCGGCGAGCAGGCGGAGTACGAGCGCTGCACGCAGTTCCTGAAGGACTCCTCGGAGACGGCGGCGCGGACGCTCGGCTGAGACCCTCGCGAGGCCCGCCCGGTGGTGTGACCAGGCGGGCCTTGCGATGTGCGAGGGGATCGCGGAGGATCGAGTGGGGACCGGGGCCCCCGTGTCGACAAGGCAGGGGCGGACCGCTACCCGGAGTAATTGCAGGAGACAGCGATGTCCCACGAGGCTCATGAGCCCGAGACCCCGCATCTCGACTTCCAGGGCACGACGCCGTACGAGGACTACGTCAAGGCGGACGTGCTCACCCACCTCCAGCACACCCTCTCCGACGATCCCGGAGAGATGGTCTTCCTGGTCACGACCCAGGTGATGGAGCTGTGGTTCACCGTCATCGTCCACGAGTGGGAGACGGCCGCGCAGGCGCTGCGCCGGGACGACGTGCCGACGGCGATCGCCGCGCTGAAACGTTCGGTGCGCGAGCTGGAGGCGCTGGACGCCTCCTGGAAGCCGCTCGGCCAGCTCACCCCCGCGCAGTTCAACTCCTACCGCGGCGCCCTCGGCGAGGGATCCGGGTTCCAGTCGGCGATGTACCGGCGGATGGAGTTCCTGCTCGGCGACAAGTCCGCGTCCATGCTCGTTCCGCACCGGGGATCGCCGCGGGTGCACGCGGAACTGGAGAAGGCGCTGCACGAGCCGAGTCTGTACGACGAGGTGCTGCGGCTGCTCGCCCGGCGCGGGCACGCCGTCCCGGAGTCGGTGCTGCGGCGCGACGTGTCACGCAAGTACGAGGAGTCCGAGGCCGTCGAGGCGGTCTGGGCGGCGGTCTACTCTGGCGACGAGAACGACGAACTGGCGCGGCTGGGAGAGGCGTTGACGGACGTGGCGGAACTGGTGTGGCGATGGCGCAACGACCATCTGGTCGCCACCCGGCGGGCGATGGGCGCCAAGCCGGGCACGGGCGGCTCGGCCGGCGTCGCCTGGCTGGAGAAGCGGGCCCGGAAGAACGTCTTCCCCGAGCTGTGGACGGCCCGGTCGCATGTCTGAGCCCACCCCGAAAGAGCCCACCCCGAAAGAGCCCACCCCGAAAGAGTCCGCCCTGAGCGATCCCGCCCTGAGTGATCCCGCCCTGAGCGATCCCGCCCTGAGCGATCCCGCCCTGAGCGATCCGACCCGGAAAGCGAAGGAACTGGACGCCTCCGACGAACTCGCGTCGCTGCGCGAGCGGTTCGTCCTGGACGACGCCGTCTACCTCGACGGCAACTCGCTGGGCGCGCTCCCGGCCGCCGTTCCCGGACGGATCGAGGACGTGGTGCGCCGCCAGTGGGGCGAACTGCGCATCCGGTCCTGGACGGAGAGCGGCTGGTGGACCGCGCCCGAGCGGATCGGCGACCGGATCGCCCCGCTCGTCGGTGCGGCGGCCGGGCAGATCGTCGTGGGCGACTCCACGAGCGTCAACCTCTTCAAGGCGCTGGTGGGCGCGGTGCGGCTCGCCGGGGACGGGCGGGACGAGATCCTCGTCGACGCGACCACGTTCCCGACGGACGGCTACATCGCCGAGTCCGCGGCCCGGATGACGGGCCGGACGCTGCGCCCGGTCACACCGGCCGAGGTGCCCGCGGCGCTGTCGGACCGTACGGCGGCGGTGCTGCTCAACCACGTCGACTACCGCACCGGCCGCCTGCACGACCTGCCCGCGCTGACGGCCGCCGTCCACCGGGCGGGCGCGCTCGCCGTCTGGGACCTGTGCCACAGCGCGGGCGCGCTGCCGGTCGGGCTGGACGAGCACGGCGTCGACCTGGCGGTCGGCTGCACCTACAAGTACCTGAACGGCGGCCCCGGTTCACCGGCGTACCTGTACGTCCGCGCCGGCCTCCAGGACCGCTTCGACTCGCCCCTGCCCGGCTGGAACTCGCACGCCGACCCCTTCGGCATGCGCGCCGACTACGAGCCCGCGGCCGGTGCGGTGCGCGGCCGGGTCGGCACGCCGGACATCCTCTCCATGCTCGCCCTGGAGGCGGCCCTCGAGGTGTGGGACGGGGTGTCGGTCGAGGCGGTGCGCGCCAAGTCGCTGGCCCTGACGGACTTCTTCCTGGAGTGCGTCGAGCGGTACGTCCCCGAGGGCCGCGTCGAGTCGCTGACGCCGGCCGCGCACGCGGAGCGTGGCTCCCAGGTGGCGCTGCGCTGCGCGGACGCCGGGGAGGTCATGGGGCGGCTGATCGAGCGGGGGGTGGTCGGCGACTTCCGGCGCCCGGGCGTGCTGCGGTTCGGCTTCACGCCGCTGTACGTGGGGTTCGCGGACGTGGAGCGGGCGGCTCGGGTGCTGGGGGAGACGTTGGGGGCCTGACGGCGAAGGCGCCCGGTCCCGGGCCGGGCGCCGGTCAGGCGGTGACGTAGACCCCGGCCACCGCCGCCGCGTGGGCCGCACGGGCGGCGCGTTCCGCGGCGGCGGCATCGGGGGCGGCGCCGGTCGTCAGCAGCCCGTAGTACAGGGGCGCCGACACCGCCCGCACGACCGCCGCCGCGTCCGTTCCCCGCGGCAACTCCCCGCGGACCACGCCCTGTTCGACGCACGGCGCCCACTCGGCGACCCGCACCTCGTAGAACCGGCGCAGCGCGTCCGCGGTCCGTTCGTCGCAGGTCGCGGCGGCGATCACCGCCTTGAACAGCGCGCCCTGCCGGGGATCGGCAAGCGTGCGCCGTACCAGGTCGGCGTTGGCGAGCAGGTCGCCGAGCACGGACCCGGTCTCCTCCCTGGGCAGGGACTGCTCGGCCATGTCGGCCAGCAGATCGGCCACCAGCCCCGTCACGGAGCCCCAGCGGCGGTAGACGGTCGTCTTCCCGACCTCCGCGCGGCGGGCGACGTCCGTGAGATCGAGGTGGGCGAACCCGTGCTCCGCCAGCACGTCGCCGGCCGCCCGCAGTACGGCGGCGCGGACACGGGCGGTGCGGCCTCCGGGGCGTACGGTGCCGGGCTCGGCGGACATTTCGGTCTCCTCGGCGCGGGTGCGGGCGGTCCTGCCAGCGTAACGGCACGACAGGACCGTTTGCCCTTCACCCAGCGTGACATCCGCATGTGGGGCGCACGTCATCCGCCTGATACCGTCCCGGCGAACGGCCCCTGTTCCCCCACCTGGTCCGCCGTACCCGCCCTTCCAAACCCGTTTCCCCGCTGAGAGGTTGGAGCATGCCGGACGACGCCGCCGCAGCCAGGGCCGCCGCCGAGGAGCGGTCGGCCTTCTCGCACGCCCCGGTCGCCCCCGACGCCACCGCCGCGTACGGCGAGCACCCCGACCAGGTGATCGACCTCTACGCCCCCCGCGCCGCCGAGCCCGCGGGCCCGACCGCGCAGGCGCCGCTGGTCGCCGTCCTGCACGGGGGTGCGTGGCGGGCGGGGTACGACCGGCGGCACATCAGCCCGTTCGCGGACTTCCTGGCGCGACGGGGGTTCGTGGTGGCGAGCGTGGAGTACCGGCGGGGGGCCGACGGGAAGGCGGCCGGGCGCTGGCCGGACACCCTCGACGACGTGGCCGCCGCGCTGGACGCCCTCCCCGGCCTCGTACGCGGCCTCCTGCCCGCCGCCGATCCGCGCCGCATCGTGATCGGCGGCCACTCGGCGGGCGGCCACCTGGCGCTGTGGGCGGCGTCCCGGCATGTGCTGCCCGCAGGCTGCCCGTGGCGGCTGGACCGGCCCGCACCGCTGCGCGGCGTCGTCGCCCTCGCCCCGATCGCGGACCTCGCCGTCGCCGACAAGCTGGAGGTGTGCGGCGGCGCGGTGCGCCAGTTCCTCGGCGACGACGGCTTCGCCGAGCGGCTGCCGTGGGCCGACCCGGCACTGCTGCTGCCGACGGGCATCGCGACGACCCTGGTCCAGGGCCGCGCCGACACCGTGGTGCCGCAGGCGGTCGCCGAGTCGTACGCGGACGCGGCGGCGAAGGCGGGCGAGGTCGTGGGCCTGACGCTGCTGGAGGACGTCGGCCACTTCCCGCTGATCGACCCGGCGGCGGACGCGTGCGCGGTGGCGGCGGAGGAGATCGCGCAGTTGGCGTGGTGAGTGGGGGCGCCGCCCCTGTGGTGGGGCGTCGTGCCCGTAGTACTTGAGACGGACCCGGTACTCGCGACGGACCCGTGAGGACCCCTCTCACTGCTGACGACCGCCCCCGCCGCCCGGCTCTACCGTTGGCACGTGACCGAGACGACCCGGACCCCACTTCCCCCGGCTCAGGCGCGGAGCCCCGAGTTCCGGCTGGCCATGGACGCCCTGCGGGGCCTGCGGCAGGACCTGCTCCATGACGTGTTCGCCTACCGCCCCCTGCCCCCGATGGGCGTGGACGGCCCGCTGAGCCGCCGGCTGCGGGGCAGGCTGCGGGAGTACGCGGCGTGGACCCCGCACGCGGCGGTGGGTGCGGCGGGGGTGCTGGCGATGCTCGTCGCCTTCGCCGACGAAGGCGGCGGCGTGGTCTCCCTGCTGTGCGGTGTGTTCGTGCTCGGCCCGGTGCTGCTGACCCTCCTCCGTCCGGTCGGTGCGTTCTGGCTGTCGTTCGGGGCGGCGGCGGCCGTCTCGGTGCTGGGCGACCCCTGGGGCGACCGGCCCTGGCCTCCGGGCAGCTTCCTCTCCCACCTGACCGTGGCGACCGTCGTGGCGCTGCGCACCCGGCCCCGCACGGCGGCCTGGATGTGGGTGGCGACGGCGCTGTACGGCTTCTTCGCCGAGGCCGGCTTCGGCGGCTACGGCTACTCCGCCAACACGGGCCCCATGCTGGTCGTCCTGGCCCTGCTGCTGCTCGTCGTCACCGTCTGGCACATACGCCGGGACGCGGAGCAGGAGGTCACTGCCCAGCAGACGGTCACCGAGCACGAGCGCTCCCGGCGCACGCTGCTGGAGGAGCGCACGACGATCGCCCGTGAGCTGCACGACGTCGTCGCCCATCACATGTCGGTCGTCGCGATCCAGGCGGAGGCCGCGCCCTACCGGGTGGAGAACCCGCCGCCGGAGCTGGAGCGCGCCTTCGCGACGATCCGGGAGAACGCGGTGGCGGCCCTGACCGAGCTGCGCCGCGTGCTGGGCGTCGTACGCGCCGAGGACTACGAGGCCCCGGACGCCCCGCAGCCGACCCTGGCCGACTTGGACGCGCTGCTGGCCAACGTCCGGGACGCGGGCCTGGACGTGGACAAGGCGGTCACCGGAGCCGTCCGCGAACTCCCGCAGGGTGTCGAGCTGTCGGCGTACCGGATCGTGCAGGAGGCGCTGAGCAACACCCTGCGTCACGCACCCGGCGCGAACGCCCGCGTGGAGATCGGCTACGTCCTCGGCGGCCTGGGCCTGCGCGTCGTCAACGGACCGCCGCCCGCACCGGCGCCGGCCAAGCCCTCGCCCGGCGCGGGACACGGCCTCACCGGCATGCGCGAGCGCGTCACGATGCTCAACGGCGAGATGACGGCGGGCCCGTCGCCCGACGGCGGCTACGAGGTGACGGTGTTCCTGCCGGTACCGTCGACGCCCGCCGAGACCGAGGACGGGGCATGACGATCCGCGTACTGATCGCCGACGACCAGATGATGGTCCGCGAGGGCTTCTCGGTCCTGCTGAACGCGATGCCGGGCATCGAGGTCGCGGGGGAGGCGGTCAACGGCCGCGATGCGGTCGAGAAGGTCCGCGAACTCGCCCCGGACGTCGTCCTGATGGACATCCGCATGCCCGAGTTGAACGGCATCGAGGCGACACGGGAGATCATCGCGGCGGACGGCGACGCGAAGGTGCTGGTGCTGACCACCTTCGACCTGGACGAGTACGTCTACCAGGCGCTGCGCGCGGGAGCGTCGGGCTTCCTCCTCAAGGACGCCTCGGCCCGCCAACTCGCGGAGGGCGTACGCGTGGTGGCGGCGGGCGAGGCCCTGCTGGCCCCGTCGGTCACCAAGCGCCTGATCACCGAGTTCGCCGGCCTCTCGGACGGCCCCCGACCCCTGCGCGCGGCCCAGTCGGCCTACGGCGACCTGACCGAGCGCGAGACGGAGGTCCTGGTCCTGATCGCCCAGGGCCTGTCGAACGCGGAGATCGCGGAGCGGCTGGTGGTGGCCGAGTCGACGATCAAGACCCACGTCAGCCGCATCCTGGTCAAGCTGGGCCTGCGGGACCGTACGCAGGCGGCGGTGTTCGCGTACGAGGCGCGCCTGGTGACGCCGGGGTGACGACGGCGGCTCCCACCAGCTCGCACCACACGTACTTCCCCCCGTTGCCGTACCGGGAGAGCGCCATAGCGATACGAGATTCGAAGGTCCCTGCTTACGGCAGCATCTCAGTTCCCGCCGCGTCTTTCGCCACCTTCGTCAGAGCGCTGAAGGGCAGCCGCGCCATGCGGTGCCGACCGAAATGAGGCAAGGCGTGCCCGAGGCCATACGCTGGCGAAAGTCCGCCTACTCCGTTCGGGGGTGAGGGTGACACCCGCGTCGAGATAGGCCCTGCCCACGGATCACTGGGCACCGAACAGAGTGCCCCCGCACCCCCCCGGCACCCTGTCGTGCGGGGGCACCGTCGCACGACCTGCTACTTGCAGTACTGGTTCACCCGGGTCACGGACACTCCGTTGACGGAGCCGTAGACGTCCACACAGGATCCCTGCGCGTACGTGTACACAGGGCCCGCGTACGAGGTGTACGTGCCTTCGTCCTTGACCCAGGAGCTTGCCGAGCTCCGCTTGATCCCTGCTCCCAGGGGTACGGGTTTGCCCAGGTCGTTCACCGTGACAGCGCACTTGTAACCGTTGGAAGTGTTGTACGTCAGGTACAGGGTCGCCATGGTGGAACCGCTCTTGGACTTGATGTCCCACGACAGGGCTGTTCCGTATCCGGCGCCGCATGCTCCGTTGTAAGAAGCCGCCGATGCAGGCGACGACGTTGCGAGAACACCAGCAGCGGCGAGTGTGACGGCCGCGAGTCCTGCGGTCGCGACTCTTGCGGTGACGTGCCTTCGTGGTCTCACAGCCACAGCCCTCCCCTTTCGTCGACAGGCCCCGCCCACAGAGACAGCGCCCGACCAGGACATGTCGCGCCGGCACTCGTTCCGGGCGACGGCCTGCCCCCGGACACGGTCCCGGACACGTTCATCACCAGGGTCCCGAGACAGCGCGCCCGGAAAAAGAGGCACATCAGCCAGTTCGCCTCGGAGTCCCCTTTCTGCCTCCCGCGTCACGGGAGGTGCCGGGCGCCCCCGTCCGCATGTCTGCGGATTGACGACACCTGCTCTATTCCACTTCCGCCAGCACACCGTCCCTGTCCATGAACCAGCTTCCACGTTCGACGCCGTACACCTTCTTGCCCTAGAGCCACTTCCAGGACATGTGCTGCAGGGTCTGGGCGGGCTTGCGTTCCCAGACCGGGTTGTGGTCCCAGTCCTGGACGCGGAACATCAGCTTGTCGGCGCCGGGGATCGCGGCGTAGAGCTTCGGGACGGAGAAGTGCAGTACGGGGCCCATCTCCGGTGGCGTGTTGGCCGTCCTGTCCTGGTCGCCGTAGACGATGCACACCGGCACGGTTTTGCCGAGCGTGGGGCCGTGCGGCGCTGTGCTGGTGTTCCAGCCCCACCAGTAGGAGTTGCGCCATCGCATGACGCCCTCGGGTGTCGCGGTCGAGCCGCCCCACTTCCGGCCGACGCCGTCGCAGTCCATGATGAGCCGCCACACGTCCTCGGCCAGCGCCTTGTCGCTGATGCCGCCTTGGACGCCCGCCTTGCTGGTCAGGTTCATCGGGAAGCCGAAAACCGCGGGCGGCTCGGTCACGGGCTTCGTGGGCAGGGGCGTTCCGGGAGGCGGGGCGAAGGGATCGGAGGGCTTGGTCGACCAGCGGCCGTTCGGGGGGAACATGGGCGCGAGAAGGAAAACGCTCGCCACGTCTCCGGGCTTTTGCAGGGCGTACGGGCCCATGACGAACGATGCCGCGGACCAGCCGACGAAGGCGACCTTCTCGTTGTTGCACCGCCCTCTGATGAACTTGACGACTGTCGCCAGTTCGTCCCATTCGCTTTTGGAGTTTCCCAGTTGGGCCGCGTAGTTCGCTCCCGGGCCGCAATTCGCCGTGCCGGGATGGGTTTCCAGGAGTCCGCGCTGAGCCGGGTTGGCGTTGCACGGATCGTCCATCTTCGGGCGGGGGGACAGGCCGGATCCCTGGAGATCCATGAGGTACACGTCGTAGCCCTTGCCCGCCAGCGTCTGCGCCCAGCTCAGGCTGGTGTCCGGGTGCGGGGAGCCGCCCTGCGCGGGGCGCACGAGGTCGAATCCGGGGAGCGCCGGAACACTCCTGCCGTGGAGCATGAGGACCGGCTTGGGGGTGCCGCCGGATCCGGCGGTGTTGTATTCCCGTACGAAGAGCTCGATCTCGTCGCCGAAATTCGCCGGGATGGTTGAGGGGTGCTTCACCTTGTGGTCGGTGGGAGTGAGGTGCGACATGGTTGCTCCGGTGACTGCTCGCCCTGAGTGACTGTTGTCCCGGGGTTGGCCGATACCTCCGCCGTCCCCGGGAGACGGGGAGCGGGACGGGTTCGCAGGCCGGCCTGACGGGCATGTGCGGCGAGCGGCGGCGGCAGATGCGTTCCTGCCCGACCGGCGCGGGTCGTCTCGACGGGCACAGAGCATGGAGTCACACGCGAGCGGCGCGTCCGGCGCCGCGAACCTGGTGAGGGCATGAAGCCCTGCCCTCACCAGCCTTCACCCGTTCGGCGTAGCGGGCAACTTCGGCGGCGGTCCCGGTGGTCCCGGCGGTCCCGGTGGTCCCGGCGGTCCCGGTGGTCCCGACGGTCCCGGTGGTCCCGACGGCGGGCGCTGGGCCGTCCGCGGGTGTCAGTTGCCGACGATGGCTGACCACCCGGCGGATGAAACGAATCAACCTCCGCTCTGGAGAAGTGTGTGCACGAGTCTTGACGTCACCTCCCGGCGGCGGACAGGCTCCCCTCCCATGGAATGCGCTTTCTAGCGGCAGGTTCGACGAGGTTGATGAAACGTTTCATCGCGTCACCTTCTGCGGCCGGTCGGCGGATCCCTGCCCGAACCCCCGTCCCCACCCCACCCCACCCAGAGGAGTACCGATGGCCACGTCACCCGCACGCCGTCCGGCTCGCCGTAGAGGCGCGGCCGTCGGAGCGGTCGCGGTCGTGCTCGCCGCCTGTGCCGCCGGGCTCGCCGGGCCCGCCATGGCCGAGACCGGCGAGAGCACGGACACCGCCGCCTCCGCCGCCACGACGGTGAAGCGCCTCATGGAGCAGCTCGACCGCGCTCCCGTCGCCCTGAAGACGGACGACGGCGTCTTCGTCTCCTGGCGTCTGCTCGGTCTGGACCGGGAGGACGTCGCCTTCCACGTCCTGCGCGACGGAAAGCGGATCACCGACCAGCCGCTGACCGAAGCCACCAGCTTCACCGACCCCGACGGCACGGCCGGCTCCCGGTACCGGATCGAGGAGGTGCGCAAGGGCGAGGTGACCGGGCGCACGCGTGCCTTCGGCGTGGAGGCGCAGCCGTACAAGGACATCCCCGTGGACCGGCCCGAGGGGGGCACGACCCCGGACGGCAAGGCGTACACCTACCACCTCAACGACTCGTCCGTCGGGGACCTGGACGGCGACGGCCGGTACGAGATCGTCCAGAAGTGGTATCCGAGCAACGCCCAGGACAACTCCCGGGCCGGCTACACGGGCAACACCGTCATCGACGCGTACACGATGGACGGCGAGAAGCTGTGGCGCATCGACCTCGGCCGCAACATCCGCTCGGGCGCGCACTACACGCAGTTCATGGTCTACGACCTGGACGGTGACGGCCGTTCCGAGGTGGTCATGAAGACCGCGGACGGCACGGTCGACGGCCAGGGCAGGACCATCGGCGACGCGGACGCGGACTACCGCAACACGCGGGGGTACGTGCTGGAGGGCCCCGAGTACCTGACCGTCTTCGACGGCAGGACCGGTGCGGCCCGCCACACCGTCGACTACGAGCCCGGGCGCGGCAACGTGTGCGACTGGGGCGACTGTTACGGCAACCGCGGCGACCGCTTCCTCGCGGGCGTCGCCTACCTGGACGGCAAGAAGCCCTCCGTCGTCTTCGCCCGCGGCTACTACACGCGCACCGTCCTCGTCGCCTACGACTACGCGGACGGCCGTCTCAAGAAGCGCTGGACGTTCGACTCGAAGGACGCCGGCGCGCAGTGGGCGGGCCAGGGCAACCACCAGCTGTCCGTCGCCGACGTCGACCAGGACGGCAGGGACGAGATCGTCTACGGCTCCATGACCCTGGACGACGACGGCACCGGCCTCTACTCCACCAGGCTGGGCCACGGCGACGCCCTGCACGTGAGCGACCTCGACCCCGCCCGCGAGGGCCTGGAGGTCTTCGCCAGTCACGAGTCGATGAGCGCCTCCGGCAACCGCGGCGGGACGTTCCGCGACGCGCGGACCGGCGAGGTGCTGTGGTCCATGCCGGGCACCCGGGACACCGGCCGAGGCGCGGCGGGCGACATCGACCCGGCCCACCCGGGCGCCGAGTCCTGGGCGGTCACGGCGACCGGCGCGTGGAACTCCCGCGAGGGCGACCTGCGCGCCGCCGACGGCACGCGGATCGGCACCGCCATCCCCTCCGCGAACCACATGATCTGGTGGGACGGCGACCCGCTGCGCGAGATCCTCAACCACGAGTACGACGAGGCCAACCCCGCGCCGGGCGGCGCCCCGTACATCGCCGAGTGGAACCCGGCGACGCAGCGGGAGGAGAAGATCCTCACGCCGCAGGGCGTGTACTCGAACAACGGCACCAAGGGCAACCCGTCCCTCCAGGCCGACCTGCTCGGCGACTGGCGTGAGGAGGTCGTCCTGCGCACGTCGGACGAGTCGGCGCTGCGGATCTTCACCACCACCGCCGAGACCGGCCTGCGCCTGCCCACCCTGATGCACGACCCGGTCTACCGCCTCGGCGTGGCCTGGCAGAACGTCGGCTACAACCAGCCTCCGTGGACCGGCTACTTCATCGGCCAGGACATGGACCGGCCGGCCCGCCCGGCGATCCGCTACGCGGGCGAATGACGCGAATGACGCGAATGACGCGACTGACGGGCTGACGCGACTGACGAGCTGACGGGCGCCGCACCGGGGAGGGGCCGGGACCGCGGCACCGGCACCGGCACCGGCACCCCGAGGATGGCGGCGCGCACGGCGAGATCATCGCCGCGCGCGCCGACATCCGTGCCGTCCGTGCCGTGCGCGCCGTCCAATCGGTCCGTGCCGCGTCCGTTCCCCCTGGTCACACCCCCACCCACCCGGCTAGCGTCCCCCCATGGCAGCCTTCGACCCCTGGGACCCGGCGTTCGTCTCCGACCCGTACCCCGCCTACGCCGAGCTGCGCGCCCGGGGCCGGGTGCACTACTTCGAGCCCACCGACCAGTGGCTGGTCCCGCACCACGCGGACGTCTCGGCGCTGTTGCGCGACCGGCGGCTCGGGCGGACGTATCTGCACCGCTTCTCGCACGACGAGTTCGGGCGGACGCCCCCGCCCCCCGAGCACGAGCCGTTCCACACGCTCAACGACCACGGGATGCTCGACCTCGAACCACCGGACCACACCCGCATCCGGCGTCTGGTGTCCAAGGCGTTCACCCCCCGCACCGTCGAGAGCCTGAAGCCGTACGTCGACGCCCTCGCCGGCGACCTGGTCGACGCGCTGGTCCAGGCGGGCGGCGGGGATCTGCTGACCGACGTCGCCGAGCCGCTGCCCGTCGCCGTGATCGCCGAGATGCTCGGCATCCCGGAGACCGACCGCGCGCCCCTGCGGCCCTGGTCGGCCGACATCTGCGGGATGTACGAGCTGAACCCCTCCGAGGAGACGGCGGCGAAGGCGGTACGGGCGTCGGTCGAGTTCTCCGACTACCTGCGCGAGCTCATCGCCGAACGGCGCAAGCGGCCCGGCGACGACCTGATCTCCGGCCTCATCGCCGCCCACGACGAGGACGACCGCCTCACCGAGCAGGAGATGATCTCCACCTGCGTCCTGCTCCTCAACGCCGGTCACGAGGCCACCGTCAACGCCACGGTCAACGGCTGGGCGGCCCTGTTCCGCAACCCCGGCCAGCTCGCCGCCCTGCGCGCCGACCACTCCCTCGTCCCCACCGCGGTCGAGGAGCTGATGCGCTACGACACCCCGCTCCAGCTGTTCGAGCGCTGGGTGCTGGACGACATCGAGGTCGACGGCGTCACCATCCCGCGCGGCGCCGAGATCGCCCTCCTCTTCGGCTCCGCCAACCACGACGACCGGGTCTTCGCCGACCCCGGCCGACTGGACCTGGCCCGCACGGACAACCCGCACATCTCCTTCAGCGCCGGCATCCACTACTGCATCGGCGCCCCGCTGGCCCGCATCGAGCTGGCCGCCTCCATGCGGGCCCTGCTGGTACGGGCGCCCACCCTGGCCCTCGCGGAGGAACCGGTGCGCAAACCGAACTTCGTCATCCGGGGGATGGAGGGGTTGCGGGTGGAGGTGGGCTGACGGGGGAGTCCGGACACGGGAGCCGGTCAGTCGTCGCCGCCACCGACGAGACGCACAGAGGGCCCGCCGTGAACGAGCAGAGCCGGACAGAGGGGCTGCCTCACGCCCGCCCCGTCGGCAGTACGAGCCCCCACGCCCCCTCCCGCACCGCCCACGTCCGCGTCCCCACCGGCCCCCGCACCGCCGCGTCCGCGCGGTAGCGGAAGTGCGCCCCGGACACCGTCACCGTGCGCCCCTCGGTCAGCAGCGGCGAAGCCTCCGCGCCCACCGACGCCGGCCGCACCTCCACCCGCGCCCGGCCACCGGGACCGCCCGGCGTCACCGACACGCCCTGCACCGGCTGGTCCAGGTCGACGAGGGTCCGCCCGTCCACCTCCACCCGCAGCCGCGAGGGACCGTCGCCCGGGGCGGCGGCGAGGCGGGACGGATGGCGGGCCGGGACCAGGGTGCGGACGAGCGACTGGCAGGTGCGCAGCCAGGGGTGCCCCGCCTCGGCGGACCGCTCCTCCCGGGGCGCCCCCACCGGCGGGATGCGCAGCGCGCCGAGCACCACCCCGTCGCTGTCGTCGACGAGCAGGTCCAGCCGCCGTTCCGCGCCCTCCAGCACGGCCCGCGCCGCCGCCACCGCTCCCGTCGGCACCCCCAGCGACCGGGCGAGGGCGAGCGCGCCGCCCACCGGCACCACCGACAGCGCGCATCCGGCCAGCTCGCGCCGGCGGTGCAGCAGGGACACCGCCCGCAGCAGGGCCCGGTCGTCGCCCACCACGACCGGCCGCCGCGACCCCCGGCGCTCCAGCGCCCGGGCGAATTCCTCCGGCCCCTCCGGCACGCACACCTTGGTCGCCGCACCCGCGCTGAGCACGTCTTTCGCGATTCGGGCGGACTCCCCGTCGGCCCGCAGAGCAACCGGATCGATGATCACGAGCAGCCGTTCGGACGTCCGGGAAGTCGCCACCTCGGTCATGCCTCGCTTCCTCGGGTAGCATCTTTGTGCAAGAGCCCCTTGCGCTATTGCGCCAGGGGCTTCGTCTATTCCGGGGCACCCGGTCCGACGGTTGGCGGCCAATGACGGTCGCGGTGCACGCGGTGGAACGCTCCGCCGCGTACGCCCCCGACCTTGGACATGCCCCGCCCGGAAGGGGTGTACGCGCGTGCCCGCACTTGTGCTGCTCGGTGCTCAGTGGGGTGACGAAGGCAAGGGAAAGGCGACGGACCTGCTCGGTGGATCCGTCGACTACGTGGTGCGTTACCAGGGCGGTAACAACGCCGGCCACACGGTGGTCGTGGGCGATCAGAAGTACGCCCTGCACCTGCTCCCTTCCGGGATCCTGTCCCCCGGCTGCACGCCGGTCATCGGCAACGGAGTCGTCGTCGACCCCTCGGTCCTGCTCTCCGAGCTGAGCGGTCTGAACGAGCGCGGCGTCGACACGTCCAAGCTCCTGATCAGCGGTAACGCCCACATCATCACGCCGTACAACGTGACCGTCGACAAGGTGACGGAACGCTTCCTCGGCAAGCGCAAGATCGGGACCACCGGCCGCGGCATCGGCCCGACCTACGCGGACAAGATCAACCGCGTCGGCATCCGCGTCCAGGACCTGTACGACGAGTCGATCCTCACCCAGAAGGTGGAGGCGGCGCTCGACGTCAAGAACCAGATCCTCACCAAGCTCTACAACCGCCGCGCCATCGCCGTCGGCCAGGTGGTCGAGGAGCTGCTGGCCTACGCCGACAAGCTGGCGCCCTACGTCGCCGACACGGTGCTGGTGCTCAACCAGGCCCTGGAGGACGACAAGGTCGTGCTCTTCGAGGGCGGCCAGGGCACGCTGCTGGACATCGACCACGGCACGTATCCCTTCGTCACCTCCTCCAACCCGACCGCGGGCGGCGCCTGCACGGGCGCGGGCGTGGGACCGACGAAGATCAGCCGGGTCATCGGCATCCTGAAGGCGTACACGACCCGCGTCGGCGCCGGCCCGTTCCCGACCGAGCTGTTCGACGAGGACGGCGAGGCCCTGCGCCGGATCGGCGGCGAGCGCGGCGTCACCACCGGGCGCGACCGGCGCTGCGGCTGGTTCGACGCGGTCATCGCCCGCTACGCGACCCGCGTGAACGGCCTGACCGACTTCTTCCTCACCAAGCTCGACGTCCTCACCGGCTGGGAGCAGATCCCGGTCTGCGTGGCGTACGAGATCGACGGCAGACGCGTCGAGGAACTGCCGTACTCGCAGACCGACTTCCACCACGCGAAGCCGGTCTACGAGATGCTCCCCGGCTGGAGCGAGGACATCAGCAAGGCGAAGTCGTTCTCCGACCTCCCGAAGAACGCCCAGGCCTATGTGAAGGCCCTGGAGGAGATGTCCGGCGCCCCGATCTCCGCGATCGGCGTGGGCCCGGGCCGGGACGAGACGATCCAGATCAACTCGTTCCTGTAGGACGACCATGCCCCGCCCCTCCGGCGGCCGGTCCGCACTGACGGCCGGCCGCCGGAGGGCGTCCGGGGCTTGTGGCGGCGGCGTTCCCGGCCCACGCCGGGCTCACGCCGCTCGTTCGGGTGATCCACTGCGCGAACGGCGGGGTGCGACAGCCCGGGGGCCCGTTCAGCACGGGCGACCTGTGGTCCGCGGGACCCAACACGCTGGCGACCGTCGAGGCCGGAGCGCCTCTCAGGTTCTGGGACGTCCGGGAGAGCAGGCACGTCCACGGCTCCGGGAGCGGCCGGGTCACCTTCGTCCTCGACTTCGACACCGACCGCCGCTACGACCGGATGTGCGCCGCGTACCCGCTGGACGTTCCGGCGGGCCAGGGGGACGCCCTCTTCCCGCACCTGGAGCACCGGCGCTCCTGCGGCCGACCGCCCCTTGCCGACATAACGGGCATATCCTGATCCCGTGCCCTGCGCGTCGTCCGGAAGAGGTGATCGCGATGCGCGTGATGATCAAGGCCAGTCTGGACACGGACCAGTCGAACGAAGTGTTCCGCAGCGGCAAGATGCCCGAACTCATGGGCGAGATCCTCGACCGGATCCAGCCGGAGGCCGCCTACTTCGGGCCCCACGGCGGATGCCGGACCTGTTTCCTCGTCTGCGACATGCAGGACAGCTCGGAGCTGCCCCCCAAGCTGGAGCCCCTCTTCGACCGGCTCGGCGCCGACGTCGAGGTGTTCCCGGTCATGAACCGCGACGATCTGCAGAAGGGAATCTCCCAGCTGCGCTGATCCCCTGCCCCCGCAGTCCTCAACTGAAGACGATCATCGACCCCTGCGCCAGACTCCGCGTCGCCGCCGCGTGCAGACCGAGCCACACATGCCGTTCGCGGGCGAAGGGGCTGGGGTCGTACGGGGGCGGTACGGCGGGCTCCTCCAACTCCGTGGGAGCGGGCGGGGCCTGGGGTGCCGCGGGCGGGTTGGCCGGGTCGATGCCGATCGACGGGGCCACGAACTCCAGCTCCCGCAGCAGCGCCTGGGACGAGCCCAACGGGCCGCCGCCCGCGAGGAGTTCGTCGTCGGCGAGCGGGTGCGGGAAGTCGAGCGGGACGTATGCCCCGGCGTGGTCGTAGTGCCAGACAAGGTGGGAGCGCTGGGCCGTCGCCTCGAACATCTCCAGCAACTGCTCGTAGTCGCCGCCCAGTTCGTCCACCGGCGTCACCGCCAGACCGCACACCTGGAGCAGATACGCGCGCCGCAGGAAGTGCAGCGCGTCGTAGTCGAACCCGGCCACCGGGGCGACCTCGCCGGACAGGCCCGGCATGTACTGGTACACCGGCACCGGCGGCAGCCCGGCCTCGGCGAGCACCTTGTTGTATTGCGCGAGTTCCTCGGCGAAGGGGTTGTCGGGGGTGTGGCACAACACGTCGACGAGCGGTACCAGCCACAGGTCACAGGCCAAAAGGGGGCTCCTCGGGGCGGTCGTCCGGTGATCGCACGATGGTTCTGGGCAGCGTAATGGCTGGGGACCGCACAGGTCCCCTCCCGTGCACCTCCCATACCCACCGGCCGGGCCGGTCAGCCGGAGGCGAGCCGTTCGATCAGTTCGAGGGCGTACGCGTTGTGCCCGGCGACGACCGACCGCGCGGCCTCGGGGTCCCGGCTCATCAGGGCGTCGACCAGCTCCGTGTGCCCGGCCCACAGCCGTCCGCGCAGGTCGGTCATCCGGCGCAGGTGCTGGACCGTGCACGCCCACGTCTGCACCCGCGTCCGGTGCAGGAACTCGGCGAGGTAGGCGTTGCCGTACAGATTGCTCAGCTCGCGCCAGAAGCGCAGGTCGTAGCCGATGAGGACGGTCAGGTCGCCGGCGAGGGCGGCGCGCTGGGCCTCCTCGCCGCGGCGGCGCACCACGGCGAATGCGGCGGCCATGCTCGCCTCCTCGGCCTCCGGGTAGTCCGGGTGCCGTGAGCCGAGGGCCTGGAACATGGCGCCGGTGACCAGGGAGCGGGCCTGGATCAGGTCGCGGAAGTCGTCGACGGAGTACTCGCGGACGCGGAAGCCCCGGTGCTGGTCGGCCTCCAGCAGCCCCTGCGCCGACAGGTCGACCAGCGCCTCGCGCACGGGCGTCGCGGAGACGCCGTACTGGTCGGCGATCTCCTTGACCGTGAACGCCTTCCCCGGCTCCAGCCGCCCGGCCAGCACCTCGTCCCGCAACGCGTCCGCGATCTGCTGCCGCAGGGTGCTACGGGTGACAGCGCCGTTGCCGCCGGTGCCGGGCATGGTCGGGGGACTCCTCTACGCGTATACGACGTGCTCGTACATGTCTACGAGCACGCCACCATACGCGGTCGTATGCCCCCTTGTACTTACGCCGTATGCCCCCCGGTGCTCACTGCGTGTACGCGTCGGCGACCGACAGGGCCGCGTCCAGCGCCGCGAGGCCCTCCTTCAGCTCCGCCTCGCTCGCGTTGCAGGGCGGCACGAAGTGGGTGCGGTTCATGTGGACGAAGGGCCAGACGCCGTGCGCCTTGGCCGCCGCCGCGAACGCGGCCATCGGGGCGTTCGCCTCTCCGGCCGCGTTGTACGGCACCAGCGGCTCGCGGGTGACGCGGTCGCGCACCAGCTCCAGCGCCCAGAACATGCCGACGCCCCGCACCTCGCCCACGCTCGGGTGGCGCGCGGCCAGCTCCCGCAGCCCCGGTCCGACGACGGACGCGCCGAGCCGGGCGGCGTTCTCCACGACGCCCTCCTCGGCCATCACGTTGATCGTGGCGACGGCCGCGGCGCAGGCCAGCGGGTGCCCGGAGTAGGTGAGCCCGCCGGGATACGGCCGCCGGGCGAAGGTCTTCGCGATCTCCTCGGAGACGGCCACGCCGCCCAGCGGGACATAGCCGGAGTTGACGCCCTTGGCGAAGGTCATCAGGTCCGGCACGACCCCGAACAGGTCCGCCGCGAACCACTCGCCGGTCCGCCCGAACCCGGCCATCACCTCGTCCAGCACGAACACGATCCCGTACTTGTCGCAGATCTCCCGCACCCCGGCCAGATAACCGGCCGGCGGCACCATGATCCCCGCCGTCCCCGGCACCGTCTCCAGGATGATCGCGGCGATGGTCGCCGGCCCCTCGAAGGCGATCGTGGTCTCCAGGTGCTCCAGCGCCCGGGCGCACTCCTGCTCCTCGGTCTCCGCGTAGAAGCGGGAGCGGTACAGGAACGGCGTCCAGAAGTGCACGACCCCGGCCGAGGCGCCGTCGGAGGCCCAGCGGCGCGGGTCGCCGGTGATGTTCACGGCCTGCTGGGTGCCGCCGTGGTACGAGCGGTACGCCGACAGCACCTTGGGCCGGCCGGTGTGCAGCCGGGCCATCCGCACCGCGTGCTCGACGGCGTCGGCGCCGCCGTTGGTGAAGAAGATCCGGTCCAGGTCGCCCGGGGTGCGCTCGGCGATCAGCCGGGCCGCCTCGGACCGGGCCTCGACCGCGAACGCGGGCGCGAAGGTCGTCATCCGCGCGGCCTGCTCCTGGATCGCGGCGACGACCTTCGGGTGCTGGTAGCCGATGTTGGTGAAGACGAGCCCGCTGGTGAGGTCGAGGTAGCGCCTGCCGTCGTAGTCCCAGAAGTAGGAGCCCTCCGCGCCGGCGACGGCGAGCGGGTCGATGAGCTCCTGGGCGGACCAGGAGTGGAAGACGTGCGCGCGGTCCGCCGCCTTCACGGCGGCACCGGCCTGCGGGTGGACCTCGTGGACCTGGTGGGCCTGCTGGGGCTGGTGGGGCTGAGGGGTCATGCGGGCGAGCGTAGGCGTCGGGGCGGGGGAGGCGGTATCGGCGTCCTGTCTGCGGTGCGGGGGTTTCCGCGACAGGTTGTCGACGGGCAGGCCCGTCCGAGCCCGCCGACCACTGTTGACAGGAAGCTGTCGAAATGACAGTCTTCTGTCATGAGGGCGATGGTCCTCACCCCCAGGAGGAGCCATGAGCAGCAGCGGCCGTATCGACAAGCCCGTCCATCTCGCCGTCTACGACACGCTCGCCGACTGGGAGACCGGCCACGCGACGGCGTCCCTCGCCCGCGCCGGGTACGACGTGCGCACCGTCGGCCCCTCCGGCGACGAGGTCCGCAGCATCGGCGGACTGCGCATCCGTCCCGACCTCGCGCTGGCCGACCTGCGCCCCGGGGACAGCTCCCTGCTGATCCTGCCGGGCGCCGACCTCTGGGAGGCCGGCGACGACCTCGCCCCCTTCGCCCGCGCGGCCCGCGCCTTCCTGGACGCCGGGGTGCCCGTCGCCGCGATCTGCGGCGCCACCGCCGGGCTCGCCCGCGAGGGCCTGCTCGACGACCGCGACCACACCAGCGCCGTCTCCTTCTACCTCGCGGCGACCGGCTACCGGGGCGGCGAGCGGTACGTCGACGCCGACGCGGTCGCCGACCGCGGTCTGATCACCGCCGGGCCGACCGAGCCGGTCGCCTTCGCCCGGGAGATCCTCGGACTGCTGGGGGTGTACGAGGCAGAGGTGCTCGACGCCTGGTACCGGCTGTTCCACGACTCCGACGCCGAGGCGTACGCCGTCCTGGAGGGGGCCGAGGCGCGGTGAGCCGGGAACGACAGGACCTGTTCAGCCGTGGCGCGCTCGGCGTGTTCCGGCTGAACGGGCAGTTCCTCGCCGTCGCCGAGGAGCTGGCGCGGCCGGCCGGGCTGACGGCGGCCTGGTGGCAGGTGCTCGGCGCGGTGCTGCGCGAGCCGCTGCCGGTGGCCGGGATCGCCCGCGTCATGGGCATCACCCGCCAGAGCGTGCAGCGCGTCGCCGACCTGCTGGTCGACCGGGGACTCGCCGAGTACCGGCCCAACCCGGCCCACCGCCGCGCCAAACTCCTCGCACCGACGCAGGAGGGCCTGGCCGCCGTCGCCCGCATCGGCCCCGGCCACGCCGCCTACGCCGACCGCCTCGCCGAGGCGCTGGGCGACGACGGGCTGGCGGAGGCCGTACGGGCGCTGGAGCGGCTGTCGCGGGCGCTGGAGGAGGCGGGGCTTCCGGCGGAGGCCGCCGGGGACGGGGGCTGACGCCGGGGACGGGGCGGGGACGGAGGCGGGGCGGGGGCTGACGCCGGTCGGGCCGGGAACCGCGGACCCGGTCCCGGCCGACTCTTCATCCGGCGGCATTATGGTCGGGCTGTGGGCGGCGGCGCCCACGCACGGGGAGGATGACGCGGCCATGGAGAAGCTCGGGCCTGGGGATCCGCCGCGCATCGGCGCGTACCGGCTGCTGGCACGGCTCGGCGCCGGCGGGATGGGGCACGTCTATCTCGCGCGGTCGGACCGGGGCCGTACCGTCGCGGTGAAGCTCGTACGCCGGGAACTCGCCGCGCGGGAGGAGTTCCGGGCGCGGTTCCGCCAGGAGGTGCAGGCGGCGCGGCAGGTCGGCGGCCACTGGACGGCGCCCGTGCTCGACGCCGACACCGAGGCGCCGGTGCCCTGGGTGGCCACCGGCTACGTCGCCGGGCCCAGCCTGGAGCGGGTCGTCGCGCGGCAGCACGGGGCGCTGCCCGAGCGGTCGGTGCGCATCCTGGCCGCCGGGCTCGCGCACGCCCTGCGGGACATCCACGCCGCCGGCATCGTCCACCGCGACCTGAAGCCGTCCAACGTGCTGGTGACCATCGACGGGCCGCGCGTCATCGACTTCGGCATCGCGCGGGCCATGGAGACCGTGTCCGAGGGCGGCCTCACCCGCACCGGCGCCCTGGTCGGCTCCCCCGGCTTCATGGCGCCGGAACAGGTGCGCGGGGACCGGATCACGCCGGCGTGCGACGTGTTCTGCCTCGGCTCGGTGCTCGCGTACGCCGCCACCGGCGCGATGCCCTTCGGCGACGCCGACAGCGGGGTGCACGCCCTGATGTTCCGCATCGCCCAGGAGGAACCCGACCTCTCCCGGGTCCCCGAGGGCCTCGCCGACCTCGTACGGGACTGTCTGCGCAAGGACCCGGCCGCCCGGCCGACGCTGGAGCGGATCCTGGAGCGCACCGGCGCGGAGGACACCGTCTCCGACGGACGCTCCCGCGACCCCTGGCTGCCCGGCGCGCTGGTGGCCCAGCTCGGCCGGCACGCCGTTCGGCTGCTGGACACGGAGGACCCGCAGACGGCGAGCCTCACCCTGCCCCGCTCCCCGTCGCCGGAGCACGCCTCCCCCTCGCCGGAACACTCTCCCGCCCCCGACGAGACGCCCGCCGCCACGCCCGGCCGCCCGGCCCCGACGGCCGTGCCCCCCGGGCCCGGCGCCACGCCCCCGTCGCACCCCGCCTACGGCTACCCGCACCAGGCGTACGGCCACCCGCAGCAGCCCCAGGGTCCCGCCGGGCCCGGCGGATACGGGCAGCCGGCGCCCTACAACCCCTACAGCACCGCCGCCACGCCGCCCTACGGTCCTCCGCCCTACGGTCCTCCGCCCGAGGAGTCCCGGCGCAGCGGGCGCGGTACGGCCGCGCTGGTCGCCGTCGCGCTGGTCGTCGCCCTCGGCGCGGGCGGCTCGGTGTACGCCCTGCTCAGCGGCGACGGCGACGACGACGTCAAGGCCGGGCCGACCGCCACCGCCACCGCCGACGGCGACCGCGTGACCTCCGGCCCGACCGGCGCCTCGTCGCCGCCGCCCTCGCCGTCCCCGTCGCCCTCCGCGTCACAGGACGGCGCGATACCCGCCGACTACGTGGGCGCCTGGGCCGCGGACACCGGCGCGGACGGGAGCGACACCCGGCGGCTGACGCTGCGGCAGGGCGAGGTCGGCGACACGGTGCTGACCCTCGTCGCCGACGGACCTGCCGAGGGCGGCGGGCGCTACCACTGCGAGTTCGAGGCGGACCTGGCGGCGGACCCGGGCACGGACGGCCCGGTGCGCATCGGCCCTTCCCGGGTGACGGCCGGTGAGGCGCCCACCTGCGCGCCGGGCCCCGCCACCGAGATCACGCTGCTGCCGGACGGCACGCTGGAACGCGTGAACACCGCGACCGGGGAGACGGTCACCTACAACGAGCAGTGAAGTGACGTACGGGGGAGGTGAGTTGAACGACGGGCCAACCTCCCGGACGGGGAGCTGACGGCCTGTTCGGACAGCCGTACGGTTTCCGGCCGTGGGGGAACTTCTCAGGGCCGAGAACGTCGTCGCCGTGGTCACCGCGCTCCTCGGCATCGTCGCGTCGGGCGTGATGCTCTGGTACGAGCACCGGGTGGGACAGCTGCCCGTACCGGGGCGTCGAGTACGCCTACACCTACGGCGACCCGCCCCCCGGCACCCTCGCGCACAGCTTCCTCGCCCACCTCGACGAGAACACCAGCCGGAAGACGATCAGGGACCACGGCCACATCCCCTGCGGCCAGCGCCGGGACCTCTGCCGCTGACCCGAGCCGAGGAGCCCCGCCCCCGCGCCGCCAGACTTCATCCCCGCGCCTCCGGGGGCCGCTGGCGCGGCATGTTCGGCCGGGCCGGACCCGGGGGGACCGGGAAACGGCCCGGCGGCGGACCCGGCTCCGCCCGCGCGCCGGGCGCCATCGCCGACCGGACGCCGAGCGGAGCGGACCGCGCGCCGAACTCCACCATCCAGTCCGCCGTCTCCGCCCGCACCAGCTCCGCCATGTCCTCCGCGAACCGCCGCAGCACCCCCAGGCACCGCTCCGCCGCCTCCCCTGCCGTGCCCTCCGCCGGGCCCAGCACCTCGCGCACGCTCTCCGCCGCCCACTCGAACTGCAACGCCTGCAACCGCCGCTGCGCCGCCTGCGCGGTCGCCATGTCCCGCATCCAGCCCGACGTCACCCCGAAGAACCGGTCCACCGCCACGCAGGACACCGCCAGCAGCAGCGCCGGACACCCCCACGGGGCCGCCCCGCCCAGCACCCCGGTCAGATCCAGCAGCGGCAGCGCCGCCCCGGTCACCGCCCCGGCCGCCGCCCCGCAGCGCAGCGCCCGCGCCCCGCGCCGCTTGCGCACCCGGTCGGCGAGATACCAGGCCGCCGTGTCCAGCGCCCCGCGCTCCACCCAGCGGTACAGCTCGTCCAGCCGCCGGGCCGGATCGCCCCAGTCGCCGAGCGGAAACGCCCGTCCGGCCAGGTCGCCCGGCCGGGGACCGGCCGGGTCCTCGCGCCGCCCCTCGTCCGGCGGTCTCTCGTCCGGCGGTCCCTCGGGCTGCGTCTCCGGCTGACCCACCCGGCACTCCCTACTGATCACTGCTGATCACGGCTGATCCGATGCGCCGGACCCCTTCCTACCGCCCAATGGGTGGCGAAGCTGCGGGTTTCGTCACTTTTCCGCCCGGAAGAGGGCCTTGATCAGGTATAGGACGGCGCATCGCCTCACTCGAAAGAGTGCTGGGGCGACGGCCGCGCGGACCACGTAGGCTCGTGCTGAACAGCCGTACCGAGCGGTGCCAAGGAGCTGATCGTGATTCCCGGTGGTGGCCAGCCGAACATGCAGCAGCTGCTGCAGCAGGCCCAGAAGATGCAGCAGGACCTGGCGAACGCCCAGGAGGAACTGGCGCGGACCGAGGTCGAGGGACAGGCGGGCGGCGGGCTGGTGAAGGCGACCGTCACCGGCGCCGGAGAGCTGCGCGCCCTGGTGATCGACCCGAAGGCGGTGGACCCGGAGGACACCGAGACCCTCGCCGACCTGGTCGTCGCGGCCGTCCAGGCGGCCAACGAGAACGCCCAGACGCTCCAGCAGCAGAAGCTCGGCCCGCTGGCCCAGGGGCTGGGCGGCGGCGGCATTCCCGGACTGCCCTTCTAAGAAGGCCCGCGGGAAACTACCGTACGAACAGAACGTCATACCCCGGAAGGACGGCAGTCCGTTGTACGAAGGCGTGGTCCAGGACCTCATCGACGAGCTGGGGCGGTTGCCCGGCGTCGGTCCCAAGAGCGCGCAGCGGATCGCCTTCCACGTCCTCCAGGCGGAACCCGCCGACGTACGACGCCTCGCCCACGCCCTGATGGAGGTGAAGGCGAAGGTCCGCTTCTGCGCGGTGTGCGGCAACGTCGCGCAGGAGGAGCGGTGCAACATCTGCCGTGACGCCCGCCGCGACCCCTCGGTGATCTGCGTCGTGGAGGAGCCGAAGGACGTCGTGGCCATCGAGCGGACGCGTGAGTTCCGCGGCCGTTACCACGTCCTGGGCGGGGCGATCAGCCCGATCGAGGGCGTCGGACCCGACGATCTGCGGATCAGGGAGCTGCTGGCCCGCCTCGCGGACGGCACCGTCACCGAGCTGATCCTGGCCACGGACCCGAATCTGGAGGGCGAGGCCACAGCGACGTACCTCGCCCGGATGATCAAGCCCATGGGCCTCAAGGTCACCCGCCTGGCCAGCGGCCTCCCGGTGGGTGGCGACCTGGAATACGCGGACGAGGTCACCCTCGGCCGCGCCTTCGAGGGGAGACGACTCCTAGATGTCTGAGATGTCTGACGCCACGCTGCACGTCGCCACGCGCGACCCCGACGACTTCGCGGTCCAGATCGCCGACCAGATCGAGAGCTTCCTGGTCGCCGTCACCGAGGTCGCCCGGGGCGACGAACCGGACTCGGCCGTTCCCTTCCTCCTGCTGGAGGTCTCCCAGCTGCTGCTGGCCGGCGGCCGGCTGGGCGCACACGAGGACATCCTCCCCGACGAGCGCTACGAGCCCGACCTGGGCCCCGAGCCCGACGTGGACGGCCTGCGCGAGAACCTGGCCCGGCTGCTGGAGCCGATCGACGTCTACTCCGAGGTCTTCGACCCCTACGAACCGCGCCGGGCTCCGGTGCCCGCCCGCATCTCGGACGACCTCGCGGACGTCATGACCGACCTGCGCCACGGCATGGCCCACTACCGGGCCGGCCGCACCACGGAGGCGCTGTGGTGGTGGCAGTTCTCCTACTTCTCCAACTGGGGCGGCACCGCCTCCGCGTGCCTGCGCGCCCTGCAGTCGGTGGTCGCGCACGTCCGCCTCAACCAGCCCCTGGAGGAGCTGGACGGCCTGGACACCGACCAGAGCGTCGGCGACGACACCCTGGAGTTCGAGGCCGGCAAGGTGATGGCGGAGGAGATCGGCGGCCCGCTGGGGCTGCGCCCGGCCACATGAGGCGCCGCGCGTACGCGGTGAGACGGCCCGTACGGCCCGCGTCCCTGTGACCCGGCGCACTTTCCGAGTGGTCCGCGCGCGGCCCGGGCATGAGCCCGCCTGGACGGACGTCCGGCGGAAATCTCACCATGCGGTATCACGGAGGGGTTTTTCGGACGCTCGTTAGACTGAGCCGACCGCACCGCATATGCGTACGTGCGGAAAGAGACGGAATGAGCGAGGAGCGCACGTGGGCCTTGTCGTGCAGAAGTACGGAGGCTCCTCCGTAGCCGATGCCGAGGGCATCAAGCGCGTCGCCAAGCGGATCGTGGAAGCCAAGAAGAACGGCCACCAGGTGGTCGCCGTGGTTTCCGCGATGGGCGACACGACGGACGAGCTGATCGATCTCGCCGAGCAGGTTTCCCCGATCCCTGCCGGGCGCGAGCTCGACATGCTGCTGACCGCCGGAGAGCGTATCTCCATGGCGCTGCTGGCCATGGCGATCAAAAACCTGGGCCACTCCGCCCAGTCGTTCACCGGCAGCCAGGCGGG
The DNA here is from genome assembly GCF_055587785.1 of Streptomyces sp. NPDC046379. Taxonomy (NCBI): domain Bacteria; kingdom Bacillati; phylum Actinomycetota; class Actinomycetes; order Kitasatosporales; family Streptomycetaceae; genus Streptomyces; species Streptomyces sp. NPDC046379. The sequence continues at coordinate 48,404 of NZ_JBVJFP010000022.1, read as the reverse complement.
TGTCATCACCGACTCGGTCCACAACAAAGCCCGGATCATCGACGTCACGCCGGGCCGCATCCGCGACTCGCTCGACGAGGGCAACATCGCCATCGTCGCCGGCTTCCAGGGCGTCAGCCAGGACACCAAGGACATCACCACGCTGGGCCGCGGCGGCTCCGACACCACCGCGGTGGCCCTCGCCGCCGCGCTCGACGCCGAGGTCTGCGAGATCTACACCGACGTCGACGGCGTGTTCACCGCCGACCCGCGCGTGGTGAAGAAGGCCCGGAAGATCGACTGGATCTCGTTCGAGGACATGCTGGAGCTGGCCTCGTCCGGGTCGAAAGTGCTGCTCCACCGGTGCGTGGAGTACGCCCGCCGGTACAACATTCCGATCCACGTCCGCTCCTCCTTCAGCGGGCTCCAGGGCACGTGGGTCAGCAGCGAGCCGATCGAGCAAGGGGACAAGCAGGTGGAGCAGGCCATCATCTCCGGTGTCGCGCACGACACCTCCGAGGCCAAGGTCACGGTCGTCGGCGTGCCGGACAAGCCGGGCGAGGCCGCCGCGATCTTCCGCACGATCGCCGACGCCGAGATCAACATCGACATGATCGTGCAGAACGTGTCCGCGGCCTCCACGGGCCTGACGGACATCTCCTTCACGCTGCCGAAGGCCGAGGGCCGCAAGGCGATCGACGCGCTGGAGAAGAACAAGGGCGGCATCGGCTTCGACTCGCTGCGCTACGACGACCAGATCGGCAAGATCTCCCTCGTCGGCGCCGGCATGAAGACCAACCCGGGCGTCACGGCCGACTTCTTCAAGGCGCTGTCGGACGCGAGCGTGAACATCGAGCTGATCTCGACCTCCGAGATCCGCATCTCGGTCGTCACCCGCGCCGACGACGTGCCCGAGGCGGTGCGCGCCGTGCACACCGCCTTCGGACTCGACTCCGACAGCACCGAGGCCGTCGTCTACGGGGGCACCGGCCGCTGATGGCCTACCGGGCCGAGCGTGCCGGCCGCGCCGGCGGTGTCGGCCGTGCGGGTGGTGCGGACCGTGCTGGCGGTGTCGGCGGTGCCGGTCGTGCCGGTCGTGCCGGTGGTGTCGGCGCTGCAGGTCGTGCCGGTGATGCGGACCGTGCCGGTCGTGACGACCGGGCCGAGCGTGCCGGCCGCGCCGGGCTCGCCCGGCCCGCCGAGCACGCCCGTCCCGTCGCCGGCCGTACCGGCAGGCCGACGCTCGCGGTCGTGGGAGCGACCGGGATCGTCGGCACCGTCATGCTCCAGATCCTGTCCCAGCACGCGGACGTCTGGGGCGAGATCCGGCTGATCGCCTCGCCCCGCTCGGCCGGCCGCAAGCTGGCCGTGCGCGGCGAGCAGGTCGAGGTGGTCGCCCTGTCGGGGGACGCCTTCGACGGGGTCGACATCGCCATGTTCGACGTGCCGGACGCGGTCGCCGCCGAGTGGGCGCCGCGCGCCGCGGCCCGGGGCGCGGTCGTCGTGGACGGCTCGCCCGTCTTCCGGGCCGACCCGGAGGTGCCCCTGGTGGTGCCCGAGGTCAACGCGCACAAGGTCCGCGCCCGTCCGCGCGGGATCGTCGCCGGCCCCGACTGCACCACCCTCTCCATGATCGTCGCCCTGGGCGCGCTGCACGCCGGGTTCGGGCTGCGGGAGCTGGTCGTCTCCTCGTACCAGGCGGTGAGCGGGGCCGGACGCGCGGGCGTGGAGACGCTGCGCCGGCAGCTGTCCCTGGTCGCCGGCACCGAGCTGGGGACCGGTCCGGGGGACGTACGGCGGGCGGTGGGGGACGACACCGGGCCCTTCCCGGAGCCGGTCGCGCTCAACGTCGTGCCGTGGGCCGGACAGCCGCGCGAGGACGGCTGGTCCTCGCAGGAGCTGACGCTGCGCGACGAGACCCGCAAGGTCCTCGGGCTGCCGGGGCTCCCGGTGGCGGTGACGTGCGTACGGGTGCCGGTGGTGACCGCGCACTCCCTGACCGTGCACGCCCGATTCGAGGGCGAGGTGACGGTCGGCCGGGCGCGGGAGATCCTCGCGACGGCGCCCGGCGTGGTGCTCTTCGACGATCCGGCGGCGGGGGAGTTCCCGACGCCCGCGGACGTGGTCGGCACCGATCCGACCTGGGTGGGGCGGGTGCGGCGGGCGCTGGACGACCCCACGGCGCTGGAGCTGTTCGTCTGCGGCGACAATCTGCGCAAGGGGTCCGCGCTCAACACCGCGCAGATCGCGGAACTGATCGCCGCCGAGTGGTCCGGCGAAAACATGTTCCGATCATGAGTCGATCGGTTTGTAGGATCTCCGGAAGAGATGTGAGTCGGACGATGATCCGCAGCTCTTGATCCGCGCCCAGCGACGTTCGAAGATTTTCTCCCCGCCCCCGCAACCGCGCGGAAGGCGGGGCGCGTCTTTGCGGTCGCCCTTCCGGGTGTGGTTGCCAGGCGTGGGGACGCCGAGAGCGGGCAAGGGGACGCCCGCTCGTACGGGACATAGGGGAAGAGCGGGATGTATGAGGGCGAATGAGGCACCGTCGGCCGTGCTGCCTGACGAGGCGCGAGCGAACGTGACGTCCGGCACGTACAACCCTCACCCGGTCGGACGTGTCCAACTGGCGTGGCAGACGTACTCGACTTCCCCGTGGCGGCCCGCGGCACGGCCCTCCGGCCGCCCCGGCGCCCGCCGCACCTCCGTGCGTCCGGCGCGCCCGGCGGCATGCCGGTGATCGCGCCCATGCCCGCAGCGCGGCCCGCCCGCATCCCCAGTCCGCGTGACGGCGCCGACAGCGTCGACGGCGTCGTGGCCGCCGGCACCACCGTCGACCACCTCACCGAGACCTACCGCACCCACTACCGCTCCCTGCTGGGCCTCGCCGCCCTGCTGCTGGACGACACCGCTTCCTGTGAGGACGTCGTCCAGGAGGCCTTCATCCGCGTCCACTCCGCGCGCAAACGCGTCCGCGACCCGGAGAAGACCCTGGCCTATCTGCGCCAGACGGTCGTCAACCTCTCCCGCTCCGCGCTGCGCCGCCGCATCCTCGGCCTCAAGCTGCTGTCGAAGCCGATGCCGGACATGGCGAGCGCGGAGGAGGGCGCGTACGACCAGCTGGAGCGCGACTCCCTGATCAAGGCCATGAAGGGCCTCCAGCGCCGCCAGCGCGAGGTGCTGGTGCTGCGCTACTTCGCGGACATGACCGAGGCCCAGGTCGCCGAGACCCTGGGCATCTCGCTGGGTTCGGTGAAGGCGTACGGCTCGCGCGGCATCGCGGCCCTGCGCGTCGCCATGGGGGCGCCGGCATGACCGACGACGACAAGGGGCGGCGGCACCCGCACGCGCCGCACGAGCCGTACGAGTGGCGCGAGCCGACGCGCGACGGCGAGCCCCGTGCGGGGGACGACCCGGCCGGTCCCGTCCCCGCGGGGGGCGGCCCGGCCCGTCCGGTCGGTGCGGACGACTCCGGTACATTGCGGGAGCCGACCGAGGCGCAAGAGGAACAGCCGAACCATTCGCACGCTGGGAACGGAACTGTGAACCACGGCCCCGACGACCAGGGCCCCGACGGTCAGGGACCCGCCGGGCTCGACTCGGACGAGCTGGCACTGCGCAGGCTGCTGCACCAGGCGGTGCGGGACATCGAGCCTCGCGACGGCACGCTGGACCATCTGCGCCGGGCGGTTCCCGCCCGGAAGGCACGCAAGCGGCAGGCCGCCGTCGGCATGGTCGCCGCGGCGCTGTTCGTCTGCACCGCCGTACCGGCCGCCGTGCAGATCTCCCACTCCTCCGGCTCCGACGCCAACCCCTCGATCGCCGGCCACGGCTCCCAGGCGCAGGGCGGCTCGGGCGACGGCCTCAGCACCGAGGGCGCGCAGCAGACCTCGGGCGGGTCCGGCGAGCAGAAGGACCACGGCGAGGCCGACGGCGGGAGGACCGAGGGCGCGGACGGCGAGAGCGGACGGCCCGTGGACGAGGCGGAGAAGGCCGCCGACGCGTACCCCTCGGCGACCGCGGCCATGACCGCCCCCGTCTGCACGGCCGACCAGCTCGGCTCGGCCACCGCCACCACGGAGGTCCCCGATTCCGCGGGCTCCGTCTACGGCACCTTCCGCATCACCAACGTCTCCGAGGCGGGCTGCACGGTCGGCGGCGCCGGCACGGTCAGCCCGCTCGCCCAGGGCGCGGCCGACCCGACCCGGATCAGCGTGCTCGCCCACACCTCGGGCGACGCGGCGGCCGCACTGCCCGACCCGTCCACCGAGGTTCCCCAGCTGGTCCTCCAGCCGGGCTCCTCCTACGAGGTCAGGTTCGCCTGGGTGCCCTCACAGACCTGCCCCACGGACTCCGGCGAGACCGACGGCGGCGACACGGGCGGCCCCTCGCCCGCCCCGTCGCCCACGCAGAACCCCGGCACCACCACGGACGGCAGCTCCACCGGCGGCGACACCGGGGTGGCCCCGCAGCTGTTCGGGGCGGACGGCACCCAGGACGGCAGCGTCGTCGTCTCCTACACGGCGGAGGCGGGTTCCCCGACGGTCTCGGCGACGGTGACGAACGCCTGCGCGGGGACGGTGTACCGGACCGGGGTGCTGGCGGGCGTTTAGGCCCGGAGGGCCCGGAGGAACCGAGGGCTTGGTGGACCCGGAGGGCCTGGTGGAGCGTTGGAGGGCCGGGGGCTAGGCCTGGACGTCGCTGGGGGCCGGCGTCCGCCGGTCCTCCTGCGGTTCGTGCGACCCCCGGGAGTCCGGCGCTTCCGGGGTTTCCGGGGTTTCCGGGGTTTCCCGGGGATCCTGGGCCTCCTGGGGGAGCAGCCCCATCTCCGCGTCCCGGACGAACTCCGCCTCGCGGCGGAACAGCCGGAACCACATGAAGACGACGAAGCCCGCGAACACGAACCACTCGCCGGTGTAGCCGAGGTTCTGGAACGCCTTGAGGTCGAGGCCCGTGTCGGGCGCCGCGCTCACCGGCACGGCCCGCATCCCCGAGTCGCCCTGGTTGAGGGTGACCCAGGCGTCGTGGACGTCGTAGGGGACGAGGTTCACCAGCGACGCCGCGCTGATCGCGCCGGTCTGCCCGGCCGGCAGACCGCTCTTGGCGGGCACGCCGTTCTCGCCGGGCAGCTCCGAGGCCTGGAGCGCGCCGGTGACGGTGACCTTCCCGGCGGGCGGCGCGGGGGCCTTCGCGCGGTCGGCGGCGCCGGGCAGCCAGCCGCGGACGACGGGGAGGGCCTTGCCGTCGCCGGTGCGCAGCAGGGTCAGGACGTAGAAGCCGCGCTCGCCGTCCAGCTCGCGGTCGGGGACGAGGAGCTGCTCGCCGTAGCGGCCGGTGGCGGTGGTCTGGTCGCCGGAGGTCTTCTTGTCCACGGGCAGCAGCTCGGCGAGCGGCCGGGCGGCCTGTTCCCGGTCGGTGGCGGCCTGCTCGCGGGCGCTCTCGTGGTCGGCGACCCGGTCCTCGAACCGGCTCAGCTGCCAGGACCCCATGAAGACGCAGAAGGGGATGGCGAGGAGCACGAAGACGTTGATCCCCCACCAGCGGGGCGTCAGCAGAAACCGGTACACGCCCTCAACGGTACGGGTCCGGCTGTGGACGGCCGGTCGCGGGGGTGGGGGCGCGGTGGAAGAGCGAGGGAGTTTTCCACAGGCTGGGGAGCGGGCCAGCGGACTGTCGGTGCGGGCAGGCAGTATGGGGCCATGACTGAGAGCAACGGGTCCGCCTCGCGGAACGATCAGATGCCGGACTGGGAGAAGCGGTTCAGGGCGCCGCGGGTGTCGCTGCCCGACTGGGCGTGGGACGCCCCGGACCGCTCCCTGTTCGTCTCGAACGCGACGGGGACGTACGAGTTGTACGCCTGGGACCGCGCGACCGGTGAGCAGCGCCAGGTCACGAACCGGCCGAACGGCACGACGGACGGTGTGCTCTCCCCGGACGGCGCCTGGATCTGGTGGTTCGACGACAAGGACGGCGACGAGTTCGGCATCTGGCGCCGGCAGCCCTTCACCGGCGGCGCGGACGAGCCGGCCGTGCCCGGCCTCGAGCCCTCCTACCCGGCGGGCCTCGCGCTCGGCCGGGACGGGCGGACGGCGGTCGTCGGCCGCTCCACCGACGAGGACGGCACGACGATCCACCTCGCGCGCCTCGGCGAGGGCGAGCCGGTGGAGATCTACCGGCACCGCGAGTCGGCGGGCGTCGGCGACCTGTCCCACGACGGTTCACTGATCGCCGTCGAGCACACCGAGCACGGCGACGCCATGCACTCGGCGCTGCGGGTGCTGCGCCCCGACGGCACGACGGTCGCCGAGCTGGACGACACCAAGGACGGGACGCTGGAGCTGGGCCTGGAGGTGCTCGGTTTCGCGCCGGTCGACGGCGACACGCGGCTGCTCATCGGGCATCAGCGGCGGGGCCGCTGGGAGCCGCTGGTGTGGAACGTGGCCTCGGGCGAGGAGACGGACCTGGCGCTGGAGCTGCCGGGCGACGTCAGCGCCGAGTGGTACCCGGACGGCTCGGCGCTGCTGATCGTCCACAGTCACGAGGCGCGCAGTGAGCTGTTCCGGTTCGACCTGGCCACGCGGGAGCTGGGCCGCATCACGACCCCGCAGGGCACGGTGTCCGGGGCGACGGCCCGCCCGGACGGCACCGTGGAGTACCTGTGGTCGTCGGCCGCGCAGCCGTCCGCGGTGCGCTCGACGGCGGGCGGGGTGGTGCTCGACCCGCCCGGCATGAAGTCGCCGGGGTCGGTGCCGGTGGAGGACGTGTGGGTGGAGGGCCCCGGCGGCCGGATCCACGCGCTGGTGCAGAAGCCGGCGGGGGCGACCGGCCCGCTGCCCACGGTGTTCGACATCCACGGCGGCCCGACCTGGCACGACAGCGACTCCTTCGCCGCCGGCCCGGCTGCCTGGGTGGACCACGGGTACGCGGTCGTCCGCGTCAACTACCGCGGCTCCACCGGCTACGGCCGCGCCTGGACGGACGCCCTCAAGCACCGGGTGGGCCTGATCGAGCTGGAGGACATCGCGGCGGTCCGGGAGTGGGCGGTCGCCTCCGGCCTCGCCGACCCGGCCCGCCTGATCCTCTCGGGCGGCTCCTGGGGCGGCTACCTCACCCTGCTCGGCCTGGGCGTCCAGCCCGAGGCATGGACGCTCGGCATCGCGGCGGTCCCGGTGGCCGACTACGTCACCGCGTACCACGACGAGATGGAGGCCCTGAAGGCCCTCGACCGCACCCTCCTCGGCGGCACCCCCGAGGAGGTGCCGGAGCGCTTCGAGGCGTCGTCCCCGCTGACGTACGTCGACCGGGTCAAGGCGCCGGTGTACATCTCGGCCGGCGTGAACGACCCGCGTTGCCCCATCCGCCAGATCGAGAACTACGTCAAGCGCCTGGAGGCGAGAGGCGCGGTCCACGAGGTGTACCGCTACGACGCGGGCCACGGCTCCCTGGTGGTGGACGAACGCATCAAGCAGGTCCGCCTGGAGCTGGACTTCGCGGAACGGCACCTGAAGGGACTGGCGGTCTGAGGGCAGCCCGTGCCGGGGCCCGGCGGGGGAGCGGCCCGGACTCAGGCCGAGCCTGCTGAGCCTCCTGGGGACGCCGGGACGAGGGTGCCGGGGGTGCGGGACCACGGGTGCGGGCACGCCGGGGCGCGGAACACCGCCGCCGGCATCCCGCGCCCGGCATCCCGCGCCCGGCATCCCGCGCCCGGCATCCCGCGCCCGGCATCCCGCGCCCGGCATCCCGCGCCCGGCATCCCGCGCCCGGCGTTCGTCAGCGGCGGTGACGCCGGTGGTCGGGAGGTGACGCTGCCGGTCCGGCGGCGATCGCCGGCTGGTCCAGCGGGCGGTGACGCCGGTGGTCCGGCGGCTGCGCCCTGGCCGGTGGCTGCGGCCCCGCCGGGTGGCTGGGTTCCGGCCGGTGGGTGGGTTCCGGCCGGGTGGCTGGGTTCCGGCCGGTGGGTGGGTTCCCGCCGGGTGGCTGCGCTCCGGCCGGTGGCTGCGCTCCCGCCGGGTGGCTGTGCCCCGGCCGGTGGCTGCGCTCCCGCCGGGTGGCTACGCCCCCGCCCGCTCGCTTCGCCTGCGGCCCAGCAGTTCCGCCAGGCCCTGCCTGGTCGCCGCCAGGACCACGCGGTCGCCCGGCTTGAGGACGTGGTCGGGGCCCAGGGCCCAGACCGGGGCCGAGCCGGGGGACGTGAGGTCCGGGGCGTCCGGCCGGTGGGCCGCGTCCAGGGCGAGGACGCGCCACGCGCCGGGCTTGAACGCCTCGGCGACGGTCCTGCCCTCCAGTTGGTGCTGGCCCCGGACCTCGAGGGCGACGACGAGGAGGACCCGCCGCTCGACGGGGATCGCGCCGAGGACGTGCCGCCCGTACATCGCCCCGGCGAACGCGGGCGCCGCGAGGTGGGTCACGCTGCGGCTGCGGGTAAGCGCGCCGGGGTGCGCCGCGCGCAGGGTGCGGTAGACGGCGGTGGCGAAGTCGTCGTCGTACAGCCGCAGCACGACCCGCAGGTCGGGCCGCAGCGCGCGGGCGTAGAGGACGGCCTCCAGGTTGGTGGTGTCGGCGCTGGTGAGGGCGAGCAGCGCGTTCGCCCGGTGGATCTTGGCGGATTCCAGGACGCCCTCCTGGGTGACGTCCCCGAGCACCACCGGGACCCGTAAGCGCCGCGCCGTCGCGAGGCCGCGGGCCTCGGGGTCGGACTCGACGCACACCACGGGGATCTGCAGCTCCCGCAGCCGGGTCAGCACCCGGGTGCCGATCTTCCCCAGCCCGAGCAGCACGACGTGCCCGCTCAGCCCGCGCGGCGGCTTGCGCAGGGCGGACGCGGTGCGGAAGGTGCCGAGCGCCTCCAGCACGGCGGCCAGCAGCACGGGCATGAGCAGCAATCCGAGGAGCCCGGTGAGGAGTTGGAGGATCTGCCGCGCGGTGGCCTCCTGTGTGGCGGCCTCGTTGATGGCGAAGAGGTCGAGGAGGGTGAGGTAGGTGGCGCGCAGCGGATGGTCCCCGGTGACCACGGTCAGCGCGACGGACAGCGCGACCACGCACGCCACCAGCCCGGCCAGCGTCCACCGCAGCCGCCGCGAGAAGAGCGAGGCCAGCGGCGGCACCCCGGCGCGCTGGGCGGGCACGGCGGGCCCGGCGTACGACACCTGCTCCAGGACGACGGTCCCGCGCCCGGTGGCGGCCTGCACGGTGGCCGCGTCCGGCAGCAGCTGCGGCCCCTGCGCCCCGCTGCTCTCCGAGCCGTCGGCCCCGGCCGGGTCGTTGCTGGTGGCGGAGAGCAGGGCCAGTGTGACGAGCCCCGGCTCGGCCACCAGCCCGGGCTCCGGGGGCTGCCGTTCCACCGCGCGCAGTATCAGCCCCTGCGTCTGGACGACCTTGCTGGTCCCGGCGAGCGCGGTGGCGGCCAGCGCCGGCGCGGCGGTGTCGGCGTCGGACAGGACGGTGGTGGAGGCGTCGAGCCCGGACGCGGCGGGCGTGCCGTCCGGCCCGGCGACGGCCAGCAGGGAGGCCTGGTCGAGGAGTTCCTCTATGTGCTGGCCCAGCCGGCGGTTGTACAGCCGCAGGACCAGCCGCAGCCGGGGGTTGAGCCGGCGGGCGGTGAGGGCGGCGCGGATGTTGGTCTCGTCGTCGTCGTACACGAGCGCCAGCGCGGCCGCCCGCTCCACACCGGCGTCGGCCAGCACGGACTCGGTCGGCTCGGCGGCCTCGACCACCCGTACGTTCCCCGCGCCCTCCCCGTCCCCGCGGGCGGCGCCGCCGTTGCCGCCGCCCCGCCCCGCGGCGCCCACGACCCGCACCCGGTCCAGGAACGCCGCCGACGCGGCCCGGGCCCGCCCCACCACCGGCTGCCGCACCCGCCGCCCGGACGGCGGCACGACCAGCGTCACCTGCTCCTCGTACACCCCGCGCAACTCGCCCGCGAGCCGGTGCGCGAGCCCGTCGTCCCCGCACACCACCATGTGCGCGGGCGCCCCGCCCGGCAGACCCTGATACGTCACGCTCCCCATGAGGGAGAACACTGCACCGGCGGGGCGGTTGGTTCCACGGCGACGACGGGCCGACGACCGCCCACGAAGGACCGAAGACCGCCGCCGACGACCCGACGACGGCCGAAGTGTGACGTTTGAGGCTGACGTTGCGCTGGGTACAGAGGCGCGGCTCCGTTCGCCGCGCTGCGTCGACGAGTTGGGGGAAGAGTGGCTCCGCGTGCAGCACGTCACCGGCGTTCGATGAAGCGCCGGTTCCTGGCCGGGATGTCCGTCGCGGCGGCGGCCGGCCTGGCGCTGACCGCGACGGTCACCCTGAACGCACAGGCGGCGTGGACCTCGACGTGGAACGTCTCCGCCTCGGGCTGGACGGCCGACGACTCGCCCCGGGTCGCGGTGGACCGGCAGGGCGACGCGCTGCTGACGTGGCGGGCCTGCGACACCTCCACGACCTACTGCCACTACCGCATCCAGACCCGGACCAGGACCGCGAGCGGCACGGCCGGAACCGTCCGCAGCCTCTCCCCGGAGGGCGCCTCGGTGGCCTGGCCAGAAGTCGACTCCGACGACACCGGCGACTCGGCGGTGGTCTGGGAGCAGGACGGCCACGTGGTCGGCCGCCGCGTCGCGGCGAGCGGCACGGTCACCGGCTCGGTCCGGCAGCTGTCCACCTCCGCCCCGGCGACCGGCCCCGTGGTGGCGGTGACACCGGGCGGCACGGCGATGGCGGCGTGGACGGAGATCCGCGACGGCAGCTGGTACGCCGTAGCCCGCCGCCTCATGCTCGACGGCACCGTGGGCGCGCCCATCACCCTCGGCAGCGCCTCGTCCGAGAAACCCGCCATCGGCGTCGGCCGCGACGGCAGGTTCGTCGTGGCGTGGGTGCGCGGCTCGGAGGTGGTGGCCCGCCGGGTCGCCTCCGGCTCGATCTCGTCCACCAAGGTCCTGACGTCGTCCATCGCGTCGTACGGCGGCTTCGGCATGGTGCGGGTCGGGGTGGACCGGGACGGTGACGCGGTCGTCTCGTACCGTTCCGGCGGCGGCGACCGCCCCCAGGTCTGGGCCTCCCGCATGAGCCGTACCAACGCCCTGGCGTCGCCGCTGCGCATCTCGGCGTCGACGGACCGGGCAGGCTTCCACCACGCGCCGGCCACCGACCTCGACGGCGACTCGGTGATCGTCTGGACCCGCTACAACAGCACCGGCAAGCTCGAACTCCTCGGCCGCCGCCTCTCCGCCTCCGGCTCCCGCGGCGCCACCACCGTCCTCGGCCTCGGCGACCGCCCCGACCTGGCCCTGGACGACGACGGCGACGGCATGGTGGCCTTCCACACGGTCGTGCCGACGTCCACGACGCCGTACAGCTACACCAAGGCGACGGCCCGCCCGGTCAGCCGTTCCGGCGCGTTCGGCACGGCGAAGACCGTCACGTCGGACGGCCGGGTCCCCCAGCTCGACACCCGCCCGACCGCACGCTTCACCCTCGTCTGGCAGCGCGCCACCCACCCGTACACGATCAAGTCGGTGACGGGTCCCTGACCTCTTTCCGCCGCACCTCGGACAGCATCCGCACCTCGGACAGCAGCCGCACGTCGGAGCGCAGCCGGTCGAGCGCGCCGCGGTACAACTGCGGCCCCACGGAGACCCGTACGACGCCGATCGTCCGAAGTGCGTCCAGCGTGCCGCCGACCTGCGAGCCGCCGTTGAGTGGGAGACCGGCGTTCAGGGGAGCGCCGGTCGCGGCGGCGACGGCGCGGAGGTCGTCCGGTCCGGCGCCGGGCGGGAAGACGCAGTCCGCGCCGGCCGACCGGTAGGCCGCGGCCCTGGCGATCGCGTCGACGCGCTTGTGGTCGTCGGCCAGGCGCGAGGTGGGGAGGAAGGAGTCGATCCGGGCGTTGACGACCAGCGGCACGCCGATCCGGTCGGCGGCGGCGCGCATTCCCGCGACGTAGGACGCGCGGGCGTCGACGTCGAGCAGACCGCCGTGCGCGTGATCGCTGTCCTCGATGTTGCAGCCGGCGACTCCGATGCCGACGAGCTGTTCGACCAGTTCCTCCGGCGTCATCCCGTAGCCGGCCTCGACGTCGACGGTGACCGGCACGTCGACCGAGGCGGCGATGCGCTGGGCGACGAACATCATCTCGCCGCTCGGGGCCCGTTCGCCGTCTTCGTAGCCGAGGGCGGCGGCGATGGCGTTGCTCGTGGTGGCGACCACGGGGAAGCCCGCGGCGACGACGAGGCGGGCGCCGGCCGCGTCCCAGACGTTCGGCAGCACGAGCGGGTCGCCCGGGACGTGCAGGGAGCGCAGCAGTTCGGCCTTGTCGACCAGATCGGACACAGCGGATCTCCTGTCCTCGTGTTCCTGTGTTCCTGTGTTCCCGCGTTCGGCCGTCGGTCGTTCCGGCCGTCGGGGTGTGCCGGTGGCCGGTTGTTCCGCTGGGCGGGTTGTTCCGGTGGCCGGTTGTCCCGGTCGTCGGGCCGCTGTTCCTGGCGTCAGTCGACGAGTGCGCCGGCGGACAGATTGGCGACGGTCCCGGTCATGGCGCCGGCGCGGTCGGACGCGAGAAACGCGGCGGTCTCCGCGATCTCGCAGAGCGTGGGCAACCGCTTCAGCAGCGTCCCGTCCACCATCCCCCCGTCCGTGAGCATCTCCTCGACCGACTGCCCGCCCGCGGCCGCCATCGGTGCGAAGAGGTCCTTGGTGTACGACCCCGCGGCCGGCCCGTCCACGACGGCGTGCGGCCGGATGCAGATCACCCGAACGTTGGCGGGCGCCAGCTCCGCGGCCAGCACTCGCGAGAAGGCCTCCTTGCCGGCCGCGCTCACGCTGTGCCCCAGGATGCCGCCCACCGCGAGCTTGGAACCCGGCTCGGAGAGGGTCAGGATCACGCCGGGACGCTCCCCGCCCATGTGCCGCGCCACGGCCTTGCTGGTGATGAACAGCGTCCGCAGGAATCCGTCGACCGGCCGCATGAACTCCTCGAGCGACAGGTCGGCCAGCGGGGTCCCCTGGTCGTGCATGACGCTGACGGCGTTGAGGGCGACGTCGATGCCGCCGGCCCGCGCCGCGATGTCGTCGGCGTGCTTCTCGACGGCCTGCTGGTCGAGGACGTCGACCTGCGCGGTCTCGACGGTGCCGCCCGCCGCGGTGATGTCGTGCGCGACGGCGTCGAGCCGGGCCTGCGTCCGCCCGGCGAGGAAGACCCGGGCGCCTTCCCGGGCGAACACCCGCGCCACGGCGCCGCCGATGGCGCCTCCGCCTCCGTAGACCACGGCGTTCTTGCCGTCCAGCAGCAACCCGTTCATGACCGTCCTCGCTGGATCTCTTCGGCGATGCGCTTGATGCGGTTGAGCCGTGCGTCCCATGTCCTGCCGACGTCGTTCAGCTGTCGTACGGCCCGGGCGAGTTGGGCCTCGTCGACTTCGTAGCGCCGCTCGCGGCCCTGCTGCGTCGCGTGCACGAGGCCGACGCGGCCGAGGACGCCGAGGTGTTTGGTGACCGCCTGCCGTGTGATGGGAAGACGGTCGCTCAGGCTGGTCGGCGTGCCGACGCCTTCCGCGAGCAGGATGTCGAGCAGCCGCCGCCGGATCGGGTCCCCGATCGCCGACCAGAGTTCGTCGTCGACGGCGACGCTCATCGCGCCACCACCGAGGCGGCGTACTTCTGCAGCCGGGGCAGGTACAGGTCCCAGCCGCGCTCGTGGTCGTGGAAGGCCTGCTCGAGTACGGCGGCCTCCCAGCCCCTCTCCCGCCAGCCGCTCTCGGTCAGCCGCAGGATCGTGCCGTCGCCGGAGGGCTCCAGCTCGAAGGTGACCAGGAGGGAGTTGCTCGGCTCCGGCGTCTCGCCCTGGGGCGCGACCCAGAGGAAGGCGAAGCTGCGCGGCGGATCCACGTCCACCACGGTGATCGCCTCCACCCCCGCACGGTCCCCCCACACCAGCTCGCCGACCGACCCCGTTACGGGCTCGAACGTCGCGTCGTCGGGCCACCACATCTTCATGTGCTCCGGCCGGCTCACCACCTCGAACACGATCTCCGGCGACGCGTCGATGCGAATCTCGCGCTCCAGCTTTCCGAACTCCCGCTCCATGACGGACCTCCCGTGAGAATTGGGCAACTATCGGTTGCGTATGACTCTAGGCGCCGCCTCGGGGATTCGCAACTTTTCGTTGCGGGTTGCTGGTGGCCGCCCTATCTGGAGTCCGAGGCCTCTTCTTCGCGGGCGGGAGGCGTGAACGGCCCGGTCGCGGGGGCGACGCACTTGTCCACGAGGGTCTCCTCGCCGGCCGCCGAGCCGTCCAGGCAGAGCCGTCCGCCCCGGTCACGCAGGTCGAGGAAGAACCGCGTGGCCGGACCGGACTGCTTGAGGCCGTGGATGCGGTCATCGGGGTAGCCGAGGTCGTTCAGGATCTTCCTGACCTTGACGGGTGTGGGGTCCGCCAGCTTCCAGAGCCCTTGGGCGATGTGCTCCTCGTGGAGGGCGCTCGCGCACCAGTCGCGGGCGTTCAACTCCACCTCCGGCCCCGAGGTCGGGGCGATCGGCTCGACCGCGTCGCCCGGCAGTGTCTCCGCCGAGCCGGACGGCAGCGTCTTCGCCGACGGGCCCGCCGCCGGTGCCTCCGCCGGACCGCTCGGGGGACAGCGCTGTTCGATCCGGCTCTGGATTTCGGCCGAGACCGTGCCGGGGCGGGCCTGGGCGGTGTCGGATGCGGTGCCGGAGGGGGTGCTTCGCGGTCCGCCGGCGTCCGCCTTCTCGGTGCCGCAGGCGGTGAGCGCGAGCCCGAGCGCGGCGAGAGCTGCGGCCGCGAGTGGGCGGTGGGGGCAACGCGTGCGGCGCGGGGGGTGGATAACAGCACTGGTGAGGGCGGGGTTTCGTCTCATGGAGCCAAGTCTGTGATCAAGCCGGCGCCTTGACGTGAGTGCGCGTACTCAGGTGAGTGGGTGTACGTGCTCGGACTTCGATGACGCGGACTGGCCGAACCGGGGATCGGCCACCTCAACCCGCCGCCCGGTTCTTTGAGGGGTACGGCGACCCGCCGGACCCTCGCGCACGAGGTCCCGGCGGGTCCCGGCGGGCCTCGACCAGGGGCCATGACCGGTGCGTGGCGGGCTGGGGGGCGGTGTGGTGGTCCGGCGTGCAACCGGACAGGCCGGCGTCGGACAGGCCGGCGTGCAACCGGGCAGGCCGCGCGGTTCAGCTCTCGACGTCCCGGATGCGTCGTCGGACGTCCGTCGTCAGCTTCTCCAGCAGTCCGATGAGCGAGTCCCGCTCCTGCGCCGACAGATCACTCACGAGTGAGGCCTCGCGGCCGAGGACGGCGTCGACGGACCGCTCGATGAGCGCGTGCCCCTCGGCGGTCAGTGACACCTCCACCGCCCGGCGGCCGGTGGTTCCGGGCGCTCTCCGGACGAGACCCTCCGCCTCGGCCCGGGCGACGCGCTGCGAGATCGCTCCGGCGGTCACCAGAGTCCGCTGCGCGATCTCTCGGGTCGTGAGCGTGTAGGGCGGCCCGGAGCGGCGGATGACGGAGAGCAGGTCGAGGGTGGCGGCGTCGATCCCCGCTTCGCGCAGGACCCGGCCGCGGTCGTCGGCGAACAACTTCGCCAGCCTCCAGATGGGCGTGACGATCTCGATCGACTCGGTCGGGGTGCCGGGGCGTTCCCGCCGCCAGGCCGCGGCGATCTCGGCGGCGGGGTAGGGGGGCGCGGAGTCCGCGGATGCGTCGGCGGCGTCGTCGGCCACGGTGTCGTCCTCTCCCGGGCGTCGGCTACGTTTAGACCTAAACGTAGCAGCGAGGAGGGGGATCCTCATGGCCCGCACCGTGCTCGTCACCGGAGGGACCAGCGGTATCGGCCGTGCCATCGCCGCACGGTTCGCCGCCGACCACGACGACGTCTTCATCACCGGACGCCGTCCCGACACCGTCGATCAGGCCGCCGAACAGCTGGGCGTGCACGGCGTGACCTGCGACGCCACCGACCCCGGCCAGGTCGCTGCACTGGCCGCCCGGTTCAGCGCAGTCGACGTCCTGGTCAACGCGGCCGGCGGCCTGCCCGAGACGGCGCCCGACGACGTACCGGCCCTGGAAGCGGTGCTGGCCCAGTGGCACGCCAACCTCGCCCAGAACCTTCTCACCGCTGTCCTGACCACCACCGCCGTGCGGGACGAGCTCGCCCCGGGCGGCTCCGTCATCAGCATCGGCTCGATCGGCGCCGAGCGCCGGGGCGGCTCGTACGGCGCGGCGAAAGCGGCACTGGCCGCCTGGAACGCCTCCCTGTCCGCCGAACTCGCCCCGCACGGCATCACCAGCAACGTCATCTCCGCGGGCTACATCACCGGCACCGACTTCTTCCGCGGCCGGATGACCGACGAGCGCCACAACGCGCTGGTCCAGGAGACGCACAACAAGCGCGCGGGCACGGTGGAGGACATCGCCGAGATGTCGCACTTCCTCGCCTCCCCGGGCGCCCGGCACGTCACCGGCCAGACCCTTCACGTCAACGGCGGGGCCTTCACGACGCGGTGAGCTTCAGGCCGCCCATGAAGGCTGTCCAGGGGGGGGTGGAGAAGCGCGGTGCGGGGCCGTGGGGGTCTTGCTCCTGCAACGAAGGAGGCAGGCCGAGGCCGAGACTGGAAGGGTGCGATCGAGGGCATCGACCTCACCCTCACCTTCCTCCGCGCGAGGCGCGACGAGACCCAACGCCGAGGTCAGAGACCGGCCTTCCACCTCGGCATCCCCGCACACCGCCGTCCGCAGGAGTCCGAGTGACGCTCTCCGGAGCGATGCCTCGAAGCAACGAGTCGTCAGGGCCTGCGACCGAACCCCAGTCCGCCCGGATCACTCCGTTACGGGCAGGCACTCGGCGAGCAGGTCGACGACGTCCCGCCAGGCTCGCCGCGCGTGCTGAGGGTGATGACCGACCCCGGGAAGCACGATGTGGTCGACCGGTGGGTGATGGAAGGCGTGCAAGGCGCCGCCGTAGACCACGAGGCGCCAGTCGACGCCCGCAGCCTGCATCTCGGCGGTGAACGCGTCCCGTTGCGTGGGCGGCATGATCGGGTCTTCCGACCCGACCCCGGCCCACACCGGGCAGTGAATGCGCGCCGTCTCGCCCGGTCGGCCCGTGGTCAGTCCGTTGACTGTCGCGATCGCGCGCAGGTCGACGCCGTCGCGCCCGAGTTCCAGCGCGATGGCGCCCCCGGTGCCGTAGCCGACGGCGGCGATCCGGTCCGGGTCGGTCCGCGGCTCGGCGCGGAGCACGTCGAGCGCCGCGTGGCCGATGCCTCGCATCCGGTCGGGGTCGGCGAGCAGCGGCATGCAACGGGCCGACATCTCCTCGGGGTCGCCCAAGTAGCGCCCGCCGTGGAGGTCGAAGGCCAGCGCCACGTATCCCAGCTCGGCGAGCGCATCGGCGCGGCGGCGTTCGACGTCGCTGAGCCCCACCCCCTCGGGCCCGACCAGGACCGCGGCCCGGCGGTCGCCACCGGCCGGGAGCGCGAGGTGCCCGATCATCGTCAGGCCGTCGGCCGCGTATTCGATCGTGCGCGTGGCAACTGCCGTCATGAGCCTGGACTGTAGTGATGGCCGAGCCCGGTCGGGCCGGTGTTCTGCCGCTGGCAGAAGGCAGGTCTCTGGCGCGTTCCGGAACCACCCCGCGGTGCCGCCCGGGTGCTCGGGCGCCCCGTGGCGAGGGTCGGCGAGGCCGCCGCCCGCCCTCACCAACTGCTCTTGGTCACCCCCGGCAGCTCCCCCGCGTGCGCCATCTCCCGCACGCGGATGCGGGACAGGCCGAACGTGCGCAGGTGGCCGCGCGGACGGCCGTCCACGGCGTCGCGGTTGCGGACGCGGGTGGCGCTGGCGTCGCGGGGCTGGCGGCGCAGTTCCCGCTGGGCGGCGTCGCGTTCGTCGTCGGAGGTGCGGGGGGAGGCGATGACGGCCTTCAGCGCGGCGCGGCGGGCGGCGTAGCGCGCCACGACGAGACGGCGCTGCTCGTTCTTCGCGATCTTGCTCTTCTTCGCCATCAGACCTTCCCTCCCCGGGCGCGGATGCGCGCGACCGCGGCCTCGACGCCGATGACGTCGACCGTCTTGAGGCCCTTGGCGGAGAGGGTGAGGCGGACGTAGCGGCCCTCACTCGGCAGCCAGTAGCGCTTGCGCTGGATGTTCGGGTCGAAGCGGCGCTTGCTGCGCCGGTGGGAGTGCGAGATCTGGTGCCCGAAGCCGGGCTGCCGGCCGGTGAGTTGGCAGTGGGCGGACATGTTTCCTCCTTCTGGAGCGTGGGGTGCGGTGCGTGGCGGTCAGCACACTACCCCTAGATGAAAATGAAAACCAATAACGTATGCTGCTGCCCATGGCCCGAAACGAACTCCGCCCGATCATCAAACTGAGGTCCACCGTCGGCACCGGTTACACCTACGTCACCCGCAAGAACCGCCGTAACAACCCCGACCGCCTGACGCTGCGCAAGTACGACCCGGTCGCCGGGCGGCACGTCGACTTCCGTGAGGAGCGCTGAGAGCCGTGAAGCGCGGAATCCACCCTGAGTACTGCCCCGTCGTCTTCCGCGACCGGGCCGCCGACTACGCGTTCCTCACGCGGTCGACCCTCACCAGTGACAAGACCGTCGTCTGGGAGGACGGCAACACCTACCCGGTCGTCGACGTCGAGATCTCCTCCGCGAGCCACCCCTTCTACACCGGCACCCAGCGCGTCCTGGACACCGCGGGCCGCGTCGAGCGCTTCGAACGGCGCTACGGAGCCTCCGGCCGGAGTGAGCGGAGTGCGCGGAACGAGCGGAACGAGCCCAGCGACCGGAGCGAGCGCAGCGCACGCAGCGACGGGAGCGAGCGGTGAGCGGCGGCCGTGCGCGGCTGCCCGTCGCGATCGTCGCCGGGCTGCACGCCGACGCCCGCCGGGCCGCCGTCGAGGAGATCCTGCGCACGGTCCCCGGCTCCGTGGCGCTGCACCACGACCTGACGCACGCCGTCGACGGCACGGTCCACCGGACGGTACGCGACGCCGTCGGCCTGCTGGACAGCGGTGAGGCCCCCCTGGTCAACGACTGCGCCTGCTGCGCCCTGCGCGAGGACCTCGTCCCCGAACTGCTGCGCATCGCCGAGGCGGACGGGCACCGGCTGGCCGTCGTGGAACTGTGGGATTCCGTCGAACCGCACTCCATGGCCCCCGTCATCACCGCCGCGGGCGCCCCCCTGGCCCTGACCGGCGTCGCCACCGCCGTCGATCCGGCGCTCGTGCTGCCGTACCTCTCCAACGGCGACGACCTGTCCGACGCCGGCCTCGCCGCCGCCCCGACCGACCGGCGCACCGTCGCGGACACCTTCGCGCGGCAGCTGGAGTACCCGACCGTGATCGCTCTCGCCGAGGACACGGCATACGGGGAGACCGCCGACGGGACCGATCACGCGCTGCTCGCCCAACTCACACCGGGGGCAAGCAAGGTGGGGGTGGCGAGCCCCTTCGGTCCCGCCCTGCTGGCCGGCTTCGACGCGGACGCGGCGGCCGCCCGGGTGCACCCCGCCTCCGCGCTGCTGCCGCAGGAGCGCGACGAGCACGGCGTGACCACCATGGTGTGGCGGCGCGAACGGCCCTTCCACCCGGAGCGTCTCTACGCCGCGCTGGAGGACCTGACCTGCGCCGCGGCCCGCAGCCGCGGACGGTTCTGGCTGGCCGACCGCCCCGACACCCTGCTGTCCTGGGACGCGGCCGGCGGCGCCCTGTGCGTGGAGTCGGCCGGCCCCTGGCTCGCCGCCCTGCCCGACGCGGCCTGGGAGATGGTGCCCGCGGAACGCCGTGCCGCCGCCTCGGTGGACTGGCACCCGGAGCACGGCGACCGCTGCCAGCACCTCACCTTCACGTCCCCCGGCCTCGACCGCGAGGGCCTGCTCGCGCTGCTCGACTCCTGTTTGCTCACCGAGGCCGAGTACGCGGCGGGCAGGGACGACTGGCGCCGACTGCCCCACGCCTTCGACGAGTTGCTCGACCCGGTGCACTGAACGCCGTCGCGACAGGCGACGAAGCCGCACATGTGCCGCACTCATTGCGAAAGGAACGCTTCCCATGCCCCGACGCCCGATCCCCGGCCGACAGGCGGCCAGGCGCCCCCGCGCCAACCCGCTGGACGCCGCCGGCATCACGTACGTCGACTACAAGGACACCGACCTGCTGCGGAAGTTCATCTCCGACCGCGGCAAGATCCGCAGCCGCCGCGTGACCCACGTGACGCGGCAGCAGCAGCGGCAGATCGCGCGAGCCGTCAAGAACGCCCGCGATATGGCGCTGTTGCCGTACGGCTCCCGGTGATCCCGGGCGACGGGAGCAGGGGACGCCGGTCGACTCGCCGCCGAGGACGCCGTGCAGGCGGGCGCCGGACTCGCTCGGGCCGCTGATCCCGACCGTCCTGCCGCGCTCGGCGTTCTCGATCTCGACGGCGTCCGGCGCGGCCACGGACGAAGCGTCCGAGAAATGGACAGCGGACAGGCCGACGACGACCCGGTCGGGATCGGTGGCGTACCGTGACGGACCGACCAGGCCGTCCGACGACGTCCGCGTCCCTGCGCCTGATCGCCGGGTCGCCGGGTTGCCGGGTTGCCGGGTCGGCGAAGGGGGAGCCGGAACGTGTTCGTCCTGCCGGCCCCGGCGGCTCCCTTCGCCGCTCCTTTGTGGCCATCGCCGTGGTGGTCAAGCTGGTGTCCGTGGTCCTGCCGGGCCGACGTCCCGACTGGCGCGTGCGGCTGGCGCGCCGGGGCGCGGGCATGTCGGCGGCGGCCGCGGTCATGCTGCTGGTCATGGCGCTCGGCTCCGTGGAACCTGCCGGCCACGAGTACCGGTCGGGGCGGACTCCTCCCCGGCGCCCGCCTGCCGCGAGGGCGTACCCGACCACATGGTGGAGCGGCTCGAAGGCCACCGTGCCTCGTACCTCCCACCGGCCTTCGACTGCGTCCTGGACGACGGAACGACGTACCCCGCCGACGGCGGCTACGCGTGGTTCAACCGCCTCGTCGTCGCCTTCGCCGCCACGTCGGCCGTGTTGGCGGTGGGGGCCCGGCACGCCACCGGACGGCGGCCGGCGCGGCGGACGCGCACGGCCGATGCCGAGGCGGAGGGACGACCCGACCCTGAACTTCCCGGCCCGGCCCACCCGGCCCACAGGCCCACCCGGCCCGCATGACCTGGCGCGTACGCCCCGGCGCGATCGACCCGGGGCCCGGCCCGACCAGCCCTCGGTCCGGCCGGATCGCCCTCGGTCCGGCCGGACCGCCCCTGGCCCGGCCGGGCCGCTTGCCCTTGGACCAGCGGGCCTGGTTGCCCCCGAGCCCGACTCGACCGAACCACGGCCCGGCCCGGTCGAACCCGGCGCGTACGCCCCGCCCGCCTGACGCCGACCGGCACTGAGCGCCCACCGAAGACTGCCGGAGTCCGGCAATGCGCCGACGGCCGCGCCTTCGGCAGGATAAGGGCGGAGGGGAGCACACGGAGTGCTCCTGATGCCGGGTACCGGCAGGTGCCCGGCATCGAGCCCCCGCCCGCGCGATGGCGGGACGGACCGTCGCCGCGGGCCCCGCACCCGTGATCAGCCATGCCAAGCCATGCCGTGCCACCGGACGGGAGGACCAGCCATGACGCCTTTCCTCATCCCGCCCCTCGCCGCCGCTCTGATCGTCGCGATCACGACAGCCGTGCTCGTCCGTCGGGACAGGCGGCTCATGGGATCGACGGCCGACAGCGGCAGCGAGATGACCGACCCCGGACCTGTGCGATAGGAAGGCAAGGAAGACGATGGCCACGGTCACGAGCACGAGCACGGCGACGGACACGAGCACCGCGACGAGCACGGGCACGATGACGGGCACGGCAAAGGCCGCCGTGACGGTCACGCGGGTCGCACGACGGGGGGCGCACATGGCGGGGCGCGACGTGCCCGAGGAGTACCTGGAGGGGTACGCCCGCATCCTCGCCGACGCCTCGGCGACCGGCCGCCGGCTCACCCGCGACGAACTGGACTCGCGCAGGGCCCTCGGGGAGAAGGCCGCGGAAGCCGGCCTCGGCCTGCGCGCCCTGGTCGGCGCCCACCTTGCCGCGACCCGCTCGCACTGGCCCCGCGGCAACGGCGCCGGCGCCGACGGCGTCCTGGCCGCCGCCGCCCAGGCCGTCGACGCGTTCGCCGAGGGTTACGAACGCGCCCAGCTCCACGCCGTACGCCAGGAGGAGGCGGCACGCCGGGAGTTCATCGACGACCTGCTCTACGGCCGCAGCGACCTGGGCCGGCTCGCCGAGCGCGCGGAACGCTACGGGCTGCGGCTGTCGTACGCGCACGCGGTGGCGGTGGCGCGCGGAGCGGCGGCGTACGACGAGGGAGACCCGGTCCCCCAGGAGGTGGAGCGCGCGCTGATCGGCCGCTTCGGCGACCGCAGCATCCTGCTCACCACCAAGGACGGCCGGCTCGTGTGCATCGCGCCCGGCGACCAGGAGGACGTCCTCACGTACTTCGCCAAGCAGGCGTACGCCGCCACGGACGGGGGCCGGGTGGCCATCGGGCGCCCTCAGTCGGGAGCGGCCGGCGTCGCCCACTCCTACGAGGAGGCCCTGAACACCCTCGACCTGGCCGACCGCCTCGACCTGGACGACCCCGTGCTGCGCGCCGCCGACCTGCTGGTCTACCCCGTACTCGCCCGCGACCGGCAGGCGATGGCCGACCTCGTGGCCAGCGTC
Organism: Streptomyces sp. NPDC046379; assembly: GCF_055587785.1. Classification (NCBI taxonomy): domain Bacteria; kingdom Bacillati; phylum Actinomycetota; class Actinomycetes; order Kitasatosporales; family Streptomycetaceae; genus Streptomyces; species Streptomyces sp. NPDC046379. The sequence continues at coordinate 25,709 of NZ_JBVJFP010000022.1, read as the reverse complement.
CTCGGCCCCCTGCGCCAGGCCCGCGGCGGCGCCGAACCCCTCCTGGCCACGCTCGCCGCCTACTTCGACTCCGGCTGCATCGCCACGGAGGCGGCCCGCCGCCTGTCCCTGAGCGTGCGCGCGTTCACGTACCGCCTCGAACGCATCCACAAACTCACGGGCGCGGACCCTTCGGACCCGGTCCACCGCTACACCCTCCAGACGGCGGTGATCGGCGCCCGCCTGCTGGACTGGCCGTCGAGGCCCTAGAAGCACACCGCCGCCGTCCGACGGGCGGCCCGACTCCTTCCCGGCCGCTCACACCCCCGTGGAACCGATGGCCGAGCGAACGGCCTGATGATCCGGATCGGCGGGACCGGCCTGTTCCGGAACGGCGACGACGGCGACACCGTGCTCGGCCGTGTCCGCGGCGATGAGCGCGCTGGCGGTCGACGGCGGGCCGTCGTCGTCCGACGCGGCGGCCATGAGACGGGCCGCCGACTCCGCGTCCGCCTCGGGCGGGACGACCAACAGGTCCCAGCGGCCGATGCCGTAGGAGAGCAGCAGCAGCTTGTGCGGGTCGATCTCCAGGGTGAACCAGCCGACCTTGACGACGTGGCCGTCCACGGGAACCTTGCGCGGGATGACCGGCCAGTGTGCCGGGTTGACGGCGACGCGGGTGGTGCGGCCCCACAAGGGGTCCAACACGGCGGTCAGAAGCGGAAGTTCGGTGAGCAGATCCCGCGAGCGGGGCCACCAGGCGCCGTCCAGCAGCCCGCGGGAGAGGCCGTCGGTCTTCAGTGCGAGACGCGCCGCGGGAGGTGCGGCGGGCTCGTGGTGCGGAGGGATCGGATGCAAGGTCGCCGGCATGATGCGGACCCGTCTCCGGGCCGCGTCTGAGGCGGCCCGGGTTTCATCGTTCTCCGAGAACGACCCGGCGTGGAAGCCGGTGTGCGAAATGCCCTCGGTGACCCCACACTACTCCGCGCACGTCGGCGGCGCGGGCTCGCGGCCGTCACGCCTAGAGACCGAGCATCCGCTGGGTGAGTTCCCGGTACTGCCGCAGCGCGTGCCGCAGCTCGTCGGACTGCTCCTGCTCGCCCTCCCGTTCCTGCCACCCGGCACGCAGCACCCGCCGCCGCTCCTCCAACGCGCTCACGAGCTGGGCTACGGCCTCGTCATAGGCCGCCTCCGCCTCCTCCAGCGCCTCGCGCGGATCGTCGGCGAAGGTATTGATGGCGTGCCGAAGCCGCGAGGCGACCTCGTCCCGCCGGGCCGCCGGCACCAGCGGCTCGGGCCCCGAAACACGCCGCGGGTCGGCGCTCCGGGGCTGACCGGCGGGCTGCTGGGCGCGTGACTGGTCGTACATGATGGATGCCTTCCGCTGCGCCAGAAGGCGCCGTTGGTCATGTCTGGTCATGTCGACGCTCGCGTGCGGGCGAGGCGAGCACCGCAACTCCGGTACACCGGAGCGCCATGCCCTGCGCCGTGCTGCCAGTCAACGTGCGGGGAGAGGGTGTGTCAACGTGGCACGAAGACGGTTCGCCTGCGTCGGTTACGCCGTGGCCGCTTCCCCACCGGTCCCGGCCGCGAAGTGGTCGATCGGCTCGAGTCCTCTCGTCCAGGGCGGCCGGATCGTCACCGCGGTGAACGCCTACCACTTCACCGGAGGACCCTGCGCCGAACTCGTTCTCATCGGCGCGGCGGCTTCCCTGCCCTATAGGTCATCGTCGGCGCGCCGGTGACCACCTCCGAACCGTCTCGAGCACCGACCTGCTGCCCGACAGCTGCCTCTGGGCCGACCACCAACTCAACGCCGAGGTAGCCGCGCCGCTCACCATGAGCCGCCATCGTCATCCGACAACAGGGCGAACGTTGCCCGATGCGGCACCGGAGTGCTGGAAGGAACCGTACGAGCAGGGGAGGAGAGGGCCGGACAGCGGCGGTGGGGTGGCCGAAGTCATCCGGGGAGAGTGTCCTGCGTCGGCACCCTGGTGCGGTGGGTCCTCAGCGGCGAGTGCATCGGCGCCCTGTCGCCGGAGCAGTTCGCCGCCGCCTGCACGCCCTGGCTGGTCGCCCCGTATGCGCCGCTGAGGCGCTGCGCCACGGCAGAACGTCTACCGGGTCGAATCCGGCACCGCGTGAGGATGGTGCCTACTCGGCATCCTCGGTCGTGGCCTCGGATCCAGTCGATCCGATGGACCCCGTGCCGGCACTCCCGCTCTTCTCGCCCGCCTCGATCGGGGCGTAGCGCCGCCGTTGCAGCTCCTCGCGTTCACCGTCCGGGATCGTCATCGACTCGGCCAGCACGGCGGCAAGCGCTCCCACGCGAAGGTTGTCGATGTCGGTGTGGAAGAGCCACCGGATGTTCTCGTCGCGCGTGATGAGGTCGATCGCCAAGCGCGCGCTTCTGTCGTGCGTGGTCGTTGCTCGGACGTATCGCACTTGATCGATCGGGATGTCCTGTCGGATCTCGGTCTGCTCGAGGAATGCGTTCGCCTTGGCCGTGATGACGCGGCGATCCGTGACGGCGACGAGCGTTTTCGCCGCAGCCTTGTCCCTCGCCGCCGCCAACTTCTCCTTCGCTCCGCCGACGATCGCAGAAAGGGGACCGAGGGCGTCGAGCTGGTCGGGGAAGCCGAGGACGCGTAGCGTCTCGCCGTCTTCGAGGAGCCAGCGCAGGATGCGAAGGTACGGCTTGAGATCCAGCGATTCGGGCGCGCAGACGACGCCCGGAGCCTCGAGCGGAGGGGCCGGCGGATGGAGAGCGTCGGCAAGAGGTTCGATCGCCTCCAGAAGACGCGCGGAGGTCTCGCGGGCCGCTTTCACGTCCTTCCGCTTCCCCGGCAGCGGCCATGCGTCGGGTCCGGGTAGCTCGGCGGTGATCCGCAGCTCCCGCGTCAGCGCGTCGACGAGGCTCGTCGACGCTGCGAGAGTGGAGTCGAACTCCGCTCGGGTGTCGCGCGCGATGACCTCGGCGTACTGCGCCTCGGCGGCGTCCTCGCGTCCAGCAGCTCTGGCCCTTGCGGCGCGCAGCGCGTGATACCCGGTCCATGCCTTGAGGGAGGACAGGAGGGCGTAGGCGTCGAACGCGATCGCCTCGGCGTTCCTGTGCAGATACTCACGGTGGCTGCGTGCGTCGCCCCGACCGATCTGCCGGACGTGGTCGCGGACGTTCCCCTGATAGCGCTCCAACTGCTTCTGCAGCAGCGCTCCACTGCCTGCGACGTCCTCCCACAAGGACGTCGGGACCGCTTCGATCTCTCGCGCCTGGTCGACCGCACGATCGACGGCGGCGACGAGCCCCGTCAGTTCGGCCCACTGGTCCTTGCGGACGGCGGTGAGGACCTCACTTGTCACCGCGAGGTTGGTCCTGACGAGGCCCGAGACCTCACTCAGCATCATCTGAAGGCCGACCATGGCCAGCGCCGGCCCGATCGAGGCCGCGGTCTGCGCCCTGCTCACCGCAGTCACGGGGTAGAAGCGGGCGTGATGCAGGATGCGGCCGGGAACCATCACCGTTCCGAGGTTCCCACCGTCCTTGACGGCGAGCGTCGCGCCGCTGTTCAGCAGGGCCCGTGCCGTGTCGCCGATCCTGTAGAGCCCCTGCACGCCGGCGAACGCGTTTCCGAGATTGCCGGCCACGGTCGCCGCGTTCCCGATCGAGGCCAGAATCGCCGAGATCCGCTCGCGGTCGGCAGCCGGGACGATCCCGAAGTCGATCAGATCGGGCTTCAGCTCCGGCGGGACCTCACCGGCGACGACAGCCACCCCTGGGAGCACCTCCACCAGGACCGTCGACGCCGTCGTCGAGTCGATGTCCGAGTGGGACGTCGGGTCGTCCACGACAGGTGAGCCGGCGGTATCGCTCCGTCCGTTCTCCTCAGGCCCGGCGATCCCCATCGACTCCGAAGGGTCCTGCATGCGACTCTCCTCCCCCGCGCGCAACGGCCGGACATCGTCGGCGTTGACGGCCGAAGTCTACGGCTCAACTCCCCGCCGCTCGGCCCGAATCCACCCGGCTGATTCCGCACCGGCCGGTGCCGGCCGAGCCCTTCAGGGCCCCGCCCCCGAGGAGTGGATCAGCGCAGTCCGGCGAAGAGATCGTCCTCGGGTACGGCCTCGCCGGTGGCGTCCGGGACACGTACGAAGGTCTCCACGGTTCACGCCGTTCAGCGAGGTAGCCGAACCCACTTGTCGAAAACGTGCATCCCGAACACTCCGCACTCCCGGACCGCACGAGACACCGGCCTGATCCGTCCACCGCCGACCCACAGGTCCTGTGTCACGGGGGCGGACGCCGACTTCTCCGGCATGGTTTCCGTCCGGTCACCCAGTCCCCGACGAGGCTGGAGACCCCGACCAAGACCCTCTCCCGGATTCCTCCCGAACGATCTCCGGAAACCCGACAGGGCCTGATCCACTTGATGGATCAGGCCCTGACCTGGTATTTCCCTGTCGGGGTGGCGGGATTTGAACCCACGACCTCTTCGTCCCGAATGAGGTTCGGTTGGTGAGCCTGCCAGCCTCGATCGCGTTTCCGCAGGTCAGAGGGGTGGGCTCGGTTGGTGTCGCGGGGCCTGGAAGGGGTTCGGGGAGCGGGTTGGCTCCCAGATGGCTCCCAGCACCGGCATTCCTACCCTGACCATTTGTCGCGTGTCCCGGGGTGTCCTTACGCCAGACCCGACAAGTCGTTCACCAGAAGGTCAAGGGTGACCTCTTCATGGAGCGCTACCCCAAGAGCGGTCATCGCAGGAGCGAGGCCCGGGTCCCAAGCCGCGCTGACGGGCTGGCCGTCGAGCGGCAACTGAGGGATCCCCTCCGCCTGGCTTCGAGCGGCCAGGTGCTCGTAGTCCTCGGCGCCCATACGCCATGGCTGGGCTCCGTAACGGCGGATGATCCGGTTCCGCCCTCGCGACCAGGAGCCGCCCCCTTGCACCGACCCACGCCCGCGCCCGTCCCCCACAGGCCGTCCGACGCCCCTCCACCCCGCCTCTACCGCCCCGAGGAGATCGCCGACACCCTCGGCTGCTCGGCCTGGTGGGTCAAGGACCGCGCGCGACGGCGCCTGATACCGCACACCCGGGTCGGCCGCGCCTACCGCTTCACCGCCGAGCACCTCGCCGAGACCATCCGCCTCTACGAGGAGCGGCCGGCACAGCCCGCGCAGACAGCCGCCCGGGCGACCGAGCCGCTCTCCGAGCCCGGTACGCAGATCGACTCCGCGCAACGTCGCCGCCCCGCCGTGGCGCCGGCGACTCGCCTGCGGGCCCGCCCGCCGCGTCGACAGCAGCAGTACAGCACTGTCGCGTGACCCGATCGCATCTGCCGTAGCCGAGGACAACCAAGAGGGGACAGCGGGACTTGGGTTTCGCGGAGAAGCGCGGAAACTACTGGCGCGGCCGGTACAAGGTCGCGCCCGGCAAGCACAACACGGTCGTCGATCAGAACGGCAAGGCGATCAGGTTCGCCACCAAGGGCGAGGCCCAACGGGCAGCGGCCGAGGCCGAGAACAAGTACCGTCGCGGCGACTGGCGCGACCTGGCCCTCGGCCAGGAGACCTTCGGCGAGTACGCGAACCGCTGGTACGAGGCCCAAGACCTGGCCGCCTCGACCATGCAGAACTACAAGCGCCACATCGAAGAGCACCTGCTCCCCGAGTTCGAGGACAAGGCGCTCGCCGGCATCCTGCGCACGGACGTCGACCTGTGGGAGAAGAAGGAGAAGGCCCTCTACGCGGCCTCCAGCGTCAAGACCTGGCGCTCGACGCTCCACCTGATCTTCGAGGACGCGATCGACGAGGGCCTGATCACGTCCAACCCGGCTGCTCGGCGGCGGGGACGGGGTAAGCGCGCCGGCCGCTCCCGAGACCGTGGTCCGGAGAAGGTGGTCACCGACGCGCTCGGCATCTTGCTGACCGCCGAGCGCGCCGCCCTGCTCTCCGGCCGTGACGACGAGTTCGTCGCCGTGGTCCTCAAGGGGTACACCGGCATGCGCTGGGGCGAGATCGTCGGCCTGGAGACCGCGTTCGTCCGCCCTGGAGCCGTCCGTGTCGAGTGGCAGCTGTACGAGCTCGACTCGGGGGAGTTGGTGCGCTGCCCGCCGAAGGACGACAGCTACCGCACCATCGACTCGATGGACTGGCTGTCCGCGCTGGTCGCGAACCACATCGCCCGCACGAAGCCCAAGCCGTGCCCCTGTCACGGCAAGACCTACGTCTTCCGAGGACAGGGCGCGGCCCGTACCGGGGGCCACCAGGGCGCGAAGCTCGTCGACGTCGCCCGTCGTGCCGACGTTTCGACCGGCACGGTGTCCAACGTGCTCAACCACCCCGAACGCGTCACCGAGGCCACGCGAGCGAAGGTCGAGCAGGCCATCGCGGACCTCGGGTTCGTGCGGGGCGGCGTCGTGCCGGAGCATGCCGCCCACTGGCGCAGGAACGGTTTCGCAACCTGGCTGTTCACGCCGGCGGTCTCCGGCTGGTACCCGAAGAAGGCGCCGCAGAAGCCACGGCCGGTGCCCTTGCTCGGCGAGCCGTGGCCCGGCGTCCCGGCCCGGGGACGGGGTGCCAGCGATCGGGCTGACGCCTGCTGGCTCCCGATAGCCAAGGGGCTCACGCCCCACGGCCTTCGCCACACCCACCGGACGATGATGGAGGACCTGGGAACCGAGAAGGTGCTCATGGACGAACGCATGGGCCACATCGACGGCTCGGTCTCGGCGCGTTACGCCCACGTCACCCCAGGCATGCGGCAGCGCCTCAAGCTCGGGCTGACCGAGCAATGGGAGTCGGCGCTCGACGCCCGACTGGCGCTGTCTCCGGCGTCGCCGGTGCGCGTGCTCAACGATCTCCTACGCGCTCGCGCGGTCGCCGTTCGGTAGCTACGTTTGCCCCGTAGCATGCCTGCGGTGCAGTGTCATTGCCGCTGGGAGCGGCTTCGGGTCCGGTACCTGCGTTTTAGCTCTTGACCTTCCGGGCTCGCTGCCGGAGATACATGGCATCGGCACGGTGATCCCCGTCAAGGCTCGCCCTTATGAGCCGCTTCCACGTAGTGCTAGCTGTGTGGCTGGACGGCAAGGGCGGCCTGCTAGGGCACAGCGCTGCTCGAAGTCCGGCGGCAGCCAGCCACGGCTGAGCAGGCGTGGATGTGCGGGAAACGCGGTGATCGCGGCGAGCGCGAAGGCGAGCGATGCCCACGGTGTCTGCACACGAACGGTGGTACGAGCGCCCTGCGTGTTCACGAAACTCGTCTGGAAAACATCAGCAGCTACGAGTTCGATGGACCCCAACGCGCGCCATTCAAGGTCCAGTTCACAGGCGTGGTTGGCGAAGTGCAGCCTTTGAAGGGTAAGGGTCACTTCGCCAGCCCCGTCCAGTACCCACCGGGGCTGGGCATCGTGGGCTGCTTGGCGACGGCGAGAGGCATTGCCGATCGCATTCGCTGCGAGGGTTCCGAGCACCACTCCAGGGTTGCCGAAGGCGAAGACATCGTTGCGCCTGTAGCGTCCATTGCCGAGAGCCCGCCAGGTCAGACGCTGTCCAGGTCCAACAGCGACGGCCCGGTCTCCGTGATGCAGTCGCGCCGTCGTGGCTACAACCGGCCGTCTGGCCACTTGCCCTTCGAGAATGTCGGCGAGGATGTCGCAGGTGTGCCAGAGGTACTCGTCCAGCGGAGACCATAAAGGCTGACCGGAGATCTCTGGCGGCGGCGCAAAGGGGTTGACCACTGTTGCTCCAACCTCCCATCGAGGGCCAGGGGCATGATTCGCGATCAAGCCTACTCAGGCCCGCTCTGGGGCGACCGCAGAATCGATAGACGGGGGAGGCGGTTCTGAGTCGATCTCGGTTGCTGCGCCTCGCTCCTGGACCGCCTCTAGCCGTACTGGGCCGGTGTCCGGCCGGTACGATGCGCAGGCTGGGCAGTGGCCACGCGATGGGGGAGGGACAATGAGGATCAAGGACCCGGAGTACCCGGCAGCGGTCGAAGCGGCCGTGGAGATCCTGCGCAAGCGAGCCAGGCAGGGACAGACCATCACGTACGGGGAGCTGAGCGCCGAATTGGCGGCACAGGGCTTCGACTCCATCCCGCCTCACCGCGGAGTCATGACCTACCTGCTCAAGGATGTCTGCCTTCATCACAATGAAGACGGACGAGCACCGATGCTCTCGGCGATCGTGGTCAACAAGGCCAGCCGCGAGCCATCCGACCAGTTTTCCGACCTTGCCAGAAGCCTACCCTTCTCTCGGTCGGCGAACTGGAGCTGGCGGGACGAGCAACAGCAGGTATGCGCTCAGCATCGCGAGGAATGACGTCGACCCTGGTCATTGGCTGAACCTCCCCCCGGCCTCCAGCACCGTTGCCAGTGTCGTCGCCCAGAGCAAGCTCCAACGGTCGGCCGAGTTCGGGGCGCGGGAGCACTCGAATTGGCCGAGGACCGGCGTACCCATGACCCCGGTCCACAACAATGGACCGCTATGCCGCTGACGCGACCTCGATACTCTCCACGATCCGCGGCGGCAGAACGGCACGTGCAGCGCCGCTTTCAGGGGAGGCGAGGTACCGCAAAAGCCCTGCTGGCTGTTCCGGCCGGCCTAGGGGAACGGGTTCGATACGTCGCCACCCTCTGGCGGATGCAGCCTTGATTGCCGTCAAGTACGTGCTCTCACTCATGCGGCCCAGCGTCCGTGCACGCATCAGCAGGGCAGCCAAAGACACCTGCCAACGCCGCTTCAGTTCGAACAGGGTTGACCACTCAACCGTGGTCGGCAGCTGGTCGTAGATGTCCTCGGCGGGCATGAGGAAGGCTGCCGCGAACTGGTGGGCCTGCGTCTCGACCTCTTTGACGCCCCAGATCTGCTCACCATGTAGTACAAGGTGGGCGAGTTCGTGTGCGGCATCGAACCGGGATCGGGCACGGTCGTCCTTGTCGGTGCCCAGAACGACGACAGGGTGGTCGGCGAAGGGTAGAGAGAAGGCATCGACGTCTGCGCTGTCGAGGGGAAGACGGATCACGGCGACCCCGTGTGCTTCCAGTAGCTCAACGACATTCCCGACTGGGCCCGAGGGAAGCTCCCATAGGGACCTGACGCGGGCGGCGGTCTGCTCGATCTCGGCTGCAGGGACGTCCAGCCCGCTAACGGGGATCACGGGTACGTCGCTTGCGCAGAACCGCTGCGCGGCTGAGGCCCGGACGGCCAAGTCGTGTGCGACATGAGCGATCGCTCGGGCGCGGCGGCGGTCAACCACCGATGTTCGGCGCAGCGACCGGAAGAAGCCCTCGTGGCTCTCGGTCATCGCCTCGTGGAAAAACGCGGGGGGTACCGCGAGGATCTCGGCCAGAGTGCCGACAGACTCTGGGCTCGGGCGCGCCGCCCCGCTCTCGAACTGACTGATCGCGGCAGGTGTGAGGCCAGCCTCTCTGGCCAGCTGTGCCTGGGTCAACCCGGCCAGCTCGCGGGCTGTTCGAAGTCGAGTGCGCTCGAACGCCTGCGTGCTCATCTCTCCCCTTGCCTGTCCTTGCTTGATCTCGGCCCCCACATCTTGGCGGATCGCGGAAGCCACACACGCCCCAGGGGGCGCCACCGGCATAAGCACTACGATCTGAGTGTAGAAGGCCGCGCGGAAAGTCTTGCTGTGATATTAAGTACTCTCGAAAGTGAAGATCCGGCTCGGCGGGCCGGATCTTCTGGGAGCCGTGGTGCCGGGGGCGGTTGAACTGACAGAGCGTTTCCAGATCTTGGCCTTGGACGGCGGCGGATTTCGCGGCATGTTCTCCGCAGCGGTCCTGACCCGCTTGGAGGAAGATCTCGGCACCCGGATCGTCGATCACTTCGACCTGATCGCGGGCACCTCTACGGGTGGCATCATCGCGCTGGGTCTCGGCCTCGGGCTGTCGCCCCGGGAGATCCTCACCTTCTACACCGAGCACGGCCCGCGGATCTTCCGGGATCGCAGCCGGATGCGCGGTATCCGGCACCTGGTGCGGGCGAAGTACGACTCCGAGCCTTTGAAGGCAGCGCTCACCGAGGTGTTCGGTGACCGAACCTTCGGGGAGAGCACCAAACGACTCGTGATCACCTCGTACAACGTCGCCGCCGATGACGTTTACCCTTTCCGAACCCCGCATCTGCCCACCCTGAAGCGGGACTGGCGCGAGAAGGCTGTGAACGTCGCACTCGCCACCTCTGCGGCGCCGACCTACCTGCCCGGGATGCCGTTGGACGGAGCGCGCCTCATCGACGGCGGCGTGTGGGCGAACAACCCGACCATGGTCGCGCTCACCGAGGCGGTGGGGCCGCTCTCGGTTCCGCTCAAGGCGATCCGGGTGTTCAGCCTGGGGACCACGATCGACGTCCGCAGCCGCCATCGCCGTTTGGACCGCGGCGGCATGCTCCCTTGGGCTCGCGACGCCGTGGAGGTGCTTATGCGGGCACAGAGCGAGAGCGCAGCCAAACAGGTGAAGCACTTCGTCGGGAAGGCCAATGTGCTCCGCCTCAATCCGACGGTACCGACCGGCGCCGTCGCGCTGGACAAGGTCGACACCGAGACCCTCTACGGGCTCGCCGGCCATGTCAGCCGCGACGCTTCGCCCACCGTCCATCGCATGTTCTGCGATCACCGCGCTGTGGTGTTCGCGCCCTTCTACCCCGCATGTGAGGAATGACGTGGACTCGCTCGATGAGATGCTGTCGATGCTGCTCGACGGCGCGGTGGAGGTGCTCGACATCTCCCCCGAACTGCATGACAACGCTGTTGAACGCTACGAGGAGGTCGGCACCTGGCTCGCCGAGAACGGCAGCCCGGGGTGGCAGATTTATCCCCAGGGTTCCTTCCGCCTGGGCACCGTGGTTCGCCCAGGAACACCCGGTGGCGAGTACGACATCGACTTGGTCTGCCACCTTCCCTTGCGCCCGGAGAGCACTACGCAAGAGCGGCTCAAGCAGCGGGTCGGCGATCAGCTGACTGCCTACCGTAAGTGGAAGCAGGACCGAGGCCACACCGACGGCCCGGAATCCATCGAGTCTCGCCGCCGCTGCTGGACCCTGGGATATCCGGGGTTCCACCTTGATGTCCTGCCCGCCATCCCGGACGAGGACCGCCCGCCCACCGGCATCCGCCTGACGGACAAGGATCTCTGGCAGTGGCAGCGCAGTAACCCCATCGGATACGCGGACTGGTTCCGGCGTCGATCGGAACTGTCCCGCCAAATTCTGGAGAAGCGACACGCCAACGTCGCGGACGTTCCCACCTGGCCAGTTCGCAGTCCGCTGCAACGCGTCGTGCAGATCCTCAAGTGGCACTGCATGATCATGTTCGCGGAGGACATCGACAACCGGCCGCCGTCGATCCTCATCACCACGCTCGCCGGACACGCGTACAGCGGCGAGGATGATCTGTTCACTGCCGTGCGCAGCGTGCTTGACAACATGCTGACCTTCATCGAGAGGCGCGACGGCCAGTGGTGGGTGCCCAACCCGGCGCACAAGGCGGAGAACTTCACCGACAAGTGGAACGAGTACCCCGAGCGCCAGAAGGCTTTTCACGCCTGGTACGACGAGATCGCCACGACCGTGAGTGAACTCGCCGGCATGGAGACGAAGGGCCTGGACGCAGTCTTTGAGCGACTCGCAAAGTCCTTCGACCCCGACCCCGTCCGCCGGTCCTACGAGCGCTATGCCGCCCGCGTGAGTGCAGCCACCAACAACCGAATGGGCCCCACCGGACTGCTCTCCCCGACCACGGTCGGCCCCCGCAAGCCGAAGAACACCTTCTATGGCCAGCATTCCTCACCGCGCAATTAACCTCGGTCGGCAATTGGCCGCGATCAAGGCCGTCCTTCCCGAGGCCAAGGGAACGGTGCGGAGCGGTGAGCTCGTCTGCACGGTCTTCCTCCAACCCACGCCCGCCAGCAGGCGCTACACGGTACGGATCACCTACCGGCACCGACACCGACCGCGCGTGATGGTCATCGACCCGCCCCTGGCTCTGCATCCGCGTGCCACCGCCTTGCCCCATGTCTATGCCGACGGCGACCTGTGCCTGCATCTGCCTGGGGAGTGGAAGGAGGACATGCTCCTTTCACACACGATCCTGCCGTGGGCCTCGGAGTGGCTCCTGCACTACGAGGTGTGGCGGGTCGTGGGGCGCTGGACTGGCAGCGGCCACGACTATGCCGTGCCGCCGCCCGCTGAGCCCGACGATGGGGAGTAGCCGACCGTCGGGCGGCGTGAGCCGACCAGCTCCTGATCTCGAAGAGTGGCCGCCAGGGGAGCCGCATTCGGAAGTCGGCTCCCAAATGGCTCCCAAAGTGGCCCCCGGAACCACTCAGGGGCCCGACCCGCTGAGCGGATCAGGCCCCTGACCTGGTACTTCACTGTCGGGGTGGCGGGATTTGAACCCACGACCTCTTCGTCCCGAAGCAACCTGGGCGGGGGCGCTGCCTTGGGCTGGTGTGGCTCTCACCTGTGCTGATGGTCCACAGGCGTTCGCGGTTGTTCGCCGATGTTCGTAGGCGTTGTCACGCAGTTAGACACTCACGGATGCCGCTCAGGCCAGGTTCGGCCTCGCCCCGTGGCGTTCGTAAAGCCGTCGTACCTGCTTGATCCAGAAGCTGTCCTTCTCATCCTTCGACGCACTCATGGGCAGGAGTTGAAGTTCCTTGGCGAGCTGGTAGAAGCCGGGGCCGGCATCGTTGGCGGTCAGGTAGTTGACGAGAGCCGACAGCATCAGCGGGGGATCAGAGGGTGCGATCTGCTGGTCTCGTTCCACGATCAGACCGAGCAGATGTCCCATAGCTGCTCGTTCGTCGGCACGCTCAAAGTCGAAAAGTCGACAGCCAGTTCGCCTGGCCAAAGTGACGTTGAGCTCGGTGTACGAAGTGAGCTTGCCCAACTTCGCCCGCTCAATGAGGAACTCGCGCCCTGTGTCCACCAGGCAGTCCCACTCGCTGTCCTCGCGACCATATGCAGACATCCCGCCCCCTGTGTGTCGTACCGGTCCGTGCGAACGTACCTTGCTGGCCGCATGCTCACAATCACTCGATGGGCCTACCGAGCCTGTTGCTGAGACTCGGGGTGTCGCAGGCGATCGGGACGGACGTGGAGAGAAACACCCCATCTTGCCGCACCGCCACCCCTGGGAGGAAACGTGTTCGCGGGGAGGGCTTTGACCTGGGGTTGCTGGGCGAGCGCCTGACTGTCGTCTGTCACTGCCGGTCGCCGTCGATCGGCCTCGGGCGCCCTTGGACGGCCCAGAGACGGCCCAGGATCGATCACTCAGGGGACATGACATCCTGCGGCCATGACAGCAGCGGACGTGTACGACGATCTACGGCGCCTGCTCAACGAGTGGGACCCGATCGGCGTGGCCGACTCCGTGGACGACGAGTACGACTGCATGATCGTCCCGGTCCTCGACCGGCTGAGGGGCGGCGCCGACCGGGGGCAGATCCGCGCGTTTCTCCATCATGAGCTGACCGACCACTTCGGATTGAGCCAGCCGTACGACGTGGACGGGATGGCGTACCGCGTCACGGCCTGGTGGACGTCGACGCGTGTGCCCGGGGCTTGATGCCTTCCCCGTTCCCTCCCTACGGGCGCCGATAGGTCGCGGAAGCGACCCACGCGAGGCAGCCCTACCGGTTGATCGGGATCTCGTAGACGATCTCGCAGTGGGCGGCAGGCACAACGATGTCGGCCGTCTCGACTGGCCGCCCCTGATCGCTGTAGTAGGTCCGCTTGATGTGCGTGACGAGTGCTGCCTTCTGGATACCGAGTAGGGACGCCTCCTTGGCGGTCGCCTGCCGGGGTTCGGGCTGCTCCACGGCGTGGCTGACGGTGACGCCGATGGCGGCCATGCGGTTCACGACGCCCGCCCCGGCGTGCGGTCCTCCCTCGGGGAGCACGACGAGGGTGCCGGCGGTGAGGTCGTACGGCTCCCAACTCGTCGACAGCTGCACGGGCCTGCCGTCGGCGAGGAACTCGTACGACGTACGGACGCACAGGTCCCCTTCGGCGATGCCGAGCCGCCCCGCGATGTCGGCGGGCGCCGGCACCTTGGCGTCGGTCCGGCTCTCCCAGTCCCCTTGCCTGCCGACGGCCCTCATGTCCGCCCGGAACGGCGACCCGGTGGGCTGCTCACGCGCCGAGGACCGGACGATCCGCACCCGCTGCCGGGGCTCGGCGACGTAGGTCCCCGATCCGGCCCGCCCCTCCAGCACGCCCTGGGAGATCAGCAACTCCTGCGCCCGCCGCACCACGTTCTCACCCACGCCGCACTCCTGGCCGATCTGGGCGCGAGAAGGCAGGCGGTCTCCCGGCTCCCACACGTGCTCCGCGATCCGCCGCCGGAGTTCGTCGGCGATTCGGAGATAGGGCGGCTGCTCAGGCATATGGAAAATCTAGTCCACTAGCTCTAATCTAGTTAACTAGCTTCACTGAAAGTGATAGCCGGTAACGGAGGCTGCCCTGTGCCTGCTTCAGGTGTGAGCGCGGAGGCCATCGCAGCGCGGCTATCGGCCGCCGGGCTTGCCACGCACGTGGAAGAACACGCCCGGTACACGTCGGTCGAGGCGGAAGTACCGAAGTCCCTCACCACCGAGTCATGGCGGGAGGTCCTGGAAGCGGTGGCCGAAGCGGACCGCTTCGGGCTTCACGTCACCAGCCTGTACGGCCGCACCCTTTGGGCGGTCGTACGCAAAGCGGTCCCCTCGACGGGCGATGCCGGGGGACCGAGCCATCAGCGATAGGAGCTGATCAGCGTGCTCAACCGTATCCGCCGAGCCTTCTCGCTCACCAGAGGGCGGCACACCTCCAGGGGCAGGCACCGCCGCCCCATCATGCCTTCTCCACCGCCGGTCGCCTCTGCCTCTCTTACGTCCGCTGACGCGCCGACGGTCGCTCTACGGCGACCTCTCGACGGCGCGAGCCACCGCTACGGACTCACGGGCGAGGACAACGCGCTCGTCCGCCCTTACGTGCTGGCCTGGGAGAGGCGTACCCGACGACACCCGGCGGTGGTCGTCGCTCCCCACCTGCCGGCCGACGCGCGGTCGCTTCTCCTGGGGGTGCGTTGATGTCCCGTTCCCGATGTACCCCGGGCGTCGCGCCCTACCGATCGACCGCCTGCCGGATCGGCACGCACCGGGAGTGCGCGGTGTCCTCTCCGGCCTTGGCGCCGGTCGACATCCCGCTGATCTACGAAGCCTGCGACTGCTCGTGTCACTCCATGCCTGGCGAACGACAGCCGGCGGAGACAAAGCAGTGAGGGACCGGACGTCCGACGCCGAGGCGACCGAGGAACAGGCGCGAGGATGATGACGCAGGATGAACTGAGGCTTCTCCCTTGGTCAGGACCGGGAGGCAAGCCGTGCTACCTGAGCACCGACGACCGCGACGGCTACGTGTCCCGCCTGGCCGATCACATCGAGGCCCTGCAACTCGGGGCGGCAGACCAACTCCGGGAGGAAGCCCTTGAGATCCTGGAAGACCGAGGAATCGACGACGAGGAGGACATGGCTCTCCTCGCCGCTCGGTTGGCGGGCGCCTTGGGAGACGTGCTGCGCGTAGCGAACAGCCGCGGCCACCGCCTGGCGAAGCTCGAGTCTTCCTGAGGAACAACGACCAGGCACCAGGCGACCAGTGGGAGGCGGCCGGTACATAACCGGGCTGCCTCCTGCTGTAGTGGATGGACCCAGGTCTAAGCGCCAGCCGACGACAGGTAACCACGATGGAGGGGCGCCGACTGATCAGGCGTGTGTGTGCCTTGCTGTACCCTCACCAGCCCCAGCCACGCTATTGGTGCCGTCGACAGAGCCAGCCGCAGCGGCAGGACCC
Organism: Streptomyces sp. NPDC046379; assembly: GCF_055587785.1. Taxonomy (NCBI): domain Bacteria; kingdom Bacillati; phylum Actinomycetota; class Actinomycetes; order Kitasatosporales; family Streptomycetaceae; genus Streptomyces; species Streptomyces sp. NPDC046379. The sequence continues at coordinate 9,895 of NZ_JBVJFP010000022.1, read as the reverse complement.
TACCGACGGTGTCGAAGCCCTCAGCTTGGGAAGTTGCGGTTTGTTGCGGCGGGTTGCGGTGCCGACCTGGACGAACGGCAGGGCACGGCCTCCTCGGTCTCGGCTGCATTCACTGTGAGTCCCCGCTGTTCCCGGTTCGATCTGGCGCGCTTGTGGTGTGGTGTGACGTGCTGAGGGAGAGCAGTCCGGGTTCCTGTAACTGTCCCGGCACGGTGGCATGCAACCGCGCCGGCGTGGGCCACATCGATTGAGAAAGCCCATGGCCACTGTGAGCCGCCTGAGAGCCGACTAAGCTGAGGCCATGCCGGATCTGCCTTGGGACGTAGTGGTCCTTGGTGTGCCCGCGTCTGTCCAAGGGTCATCGAGCCGGAGGCGGCGCTGGAAAGCCGAGGTGGCGAACGCGGCGCTAGCCGCTTGGCCAGCCAACGATCCGCCGTTGACTCATAAGGTTCTGGCGACGATCACGTTCTTCCACGTTGATGCCCCACTGGACACTGACAACATGCTGAAGCCGATTCAGGATGCCCTGAACGGCATTGTCTATGTTGACGACGCTCAAATCACCGATATTCGCGCTAGCGTTCGTGATGTCAAGAAGCCGTTCCGAGTTTTCGGACTTAGTGAAGCCCTTGCAGGCGGCTTCATTTCCGGCGGGCCTTTCGTCCATATCAAGATAGAGAATCCGCCGGACGAACAGGAGCTCCCGTGATTATGGAATCCAACGTTCAGGCCCGAATGAAGCTTCGAGAACTAGTTTCCTATTACACGTCCCGCGGCTACTCGGTCGTGCCCGTCAAGGATCTTCCGGAAGGCATTGCCGCACTCCAGCCAGACCTGGTCGTAAGCAAGGGCGACGAAAAAATCGTCATTGAGCTGAAGGGTAGGAATCAACCGTCCGGGTCGGCACATGCTGTTCAGCTGGAAAGGATGGCCGAAGCTTTGGAGGGCCTTGGCCGTTGGAAGCTGGAACTTCATTGGCTTGGCGCTCCCCCTGCCGAGCGGCTTCCACGGGATCAGATTGCCGACATCCTCTCCCGGGCACTGGCGGTCCGACAAGTCGATGCCTCAGCAGCCCTGATGCTTGCATGGGCCGCAGCTGAGGTCGCATTGGACCGCATGATTCGAAAGCAAGAATCCTCGGATGCTAATTCTTCATCTGATCCCTTCAGTAGGCGCACGCCAAGGCAGATGGCATCCCTGGCTCAAAGTCTTGGGTTGATCCCAGAGGATGTTTACGACGTCCTTCTGAGGGCTGGTGACGCAAGAAATCGCATCGCTCACGGATTCCGCATGGAGGGAATCCTTGGCGTCGAAGATCTCACAGACGAACTTCTAGATGCGGTTCGGCGAATCGCTCCTGAGTGGTACGTCTCGCCGGATCAGATGATTGACTGGTTTCGCGAGCACTATGGAGATCCTGTCCGAGATGTTCCTGATCCTGGCCCCGATCGCTGGCCAGCCCAACTCCTACTTGCGGAACATTTTGTGGACTCGGACGATCGGGACATCGCCGAAGCGGCTCGAATCCTGGACCGTGAATCCGATGAGTGGGTGGAGATCAAGCCGATCCGTTAAGCACAGTTAAACAACAGTGGGTGCAGCAATCACCGCTTTAGGAGAGAGGCTGGGGGATCTGCGGGCTGAGCTGCGGCTTCGCCGGCCGAGGCAGCGGGCGGCTACTCGACCGCGGGGCACCGGCGTTGACCGTGGCTGAACCCTGCATCTGGCACGGTTGTGGCACGAACCTCAGCCGACGACAGCCAGCCACGACGGCGGGTGCGTGCGGCCGACCAGGCGCGCGTATGCCTCGCTGCACCCCCACCGGCATTTACCACGTTGCCGGCCGTCGTCGACCAGAGCAATCGACGACGGCCGGCACGTGCTGACATGCCTGAGCCCTCAGCTTGGGAAGCTGCGATCATTCGCGGCTGACTCGACCGCTGACCTGGGCGAACGGCTAAGGCGCGGCCACTCCGGACTGGTCTCCTTCACCGTGGTTCCCCGCTGCTCCCCGTCGTATCTGGTGCGGTAGTGGTGCACGTCGCGACGTCGCCGGCACCTACTCATCATCGGTGTCAGGGGCGGGAAGGATGGCCGCCAGCTCCTCCGAAAGCTCAAGCTTGTAGCGGGCAGCGAGGACACCAAGCTGAATACCGAAAACCGCGCGTAGCTCACCAAGCGCCGCACCGAACGTGGCGCTCTGGAAGCGTCCGCGAACATGCCCCGAGTGGTTGGGACCTACGGCGTCCAGGAACCGCCGGCAAGCGGCTCGCATCGCCTTGAGGTTCTCTGCGAGGTCGTCTCCGGTGTCAGGCTCCATCAGGATCTGGGTCAATGTCTCCCTGATCTGCAGCACCGAGGCGACGCAGTGGTCTGGCTCCTCGACTGCGTGCATAACAGCACGCGACATCGTGAGGACTCTGCGGTCCTCCAGGTAGACGACGACCTTCTCGGCGACGTCCCGCTGGGGGAGCGGCAGGTCCCAGTCCACACCGCCGAGCGGCGTGCTGAAGCCTTTGATCCGTCGCATGATCTCCAGAACCTTCACGCTCGGCATCCTAGGTAGGCCCGTGAGCGGTTGGGCTCGAAACAGGTGGCATGGCTTGAATCAGTACGCGCACTCCTTCCAAGCGTGCTCGCGCCCCGCGCAAGGCCGTACGCAGCCGTTCACCTGCGTCTATGCCGACTCATCGCCTTGAGGATCGCCCAGCAGCGGTACTCATCCGGACGGTGCGGTACGCCAGCGAATGAGACCAGAACTGAGAATAGGGCTAGGACCAGCTTTGCTCGGCGCGGAGATTGAACCCGCTCGACGAGGTGTGCTGACCTGCGGAGCCTCCGTTGCTTGCGACAGTGACCGTGTCATAGGAGGCTCTGTCCTGTGCTCAGGGAACCGAATTAGCTGACGATCGCGGAAGACGGCTCGGTCGTCCTCCCCCTCGGGTTGCTCGCCGAGGCGGGGCTATCGCCCGGGAGCTCCGTGCTGGCCTACAGCAGCGGTGACGGCCGGATCGTCTTGCGCAGGGAAGACGACGCGGTGCAGGACCTCATTCAGTTCGGGCGCCTCGACTAGCCGGTGCAACGGCATCGACTGCCGCGATGATGCGCTCCACAGCCTCCTCAGGAGCCTCGTGCTCCCATATGCGGACGACGGTCCAGCCTGCGGCTGTCAGGGCCTCGTCGGCGGCCCTGTCCCGGGCGACGTTGCGCTCTAGCTTCGGTCCCCAGTAGCCACCGTTAACGCCAGGCTGGCGACCGTGCTCGGGGCAGCAGTGCCAGAAGCACCCGTCTACGAAGACGGCCACTCGTGCGCGCGTGAAGACGATGTCCGGCCGCGGCCGTGCCCCCTCCATTTGAAGACGGAGATCAACGCGGTACCGCTTCCCTGCGGCGTGAAGCAGGGACCGGATCACTCGCTCCGGCTTGGTGTCCCGCCGCTTGATCGCAGCCATGTTGCGTGAGCGGCCGGGAGTCGGCGGCGTCGACGCTTGGGGGTCACTATTGAGGGCCATCAGTCACACCGTAGCCAAGACTGTCAGACCCTCGGTGTTTGATGGGTCAGGATGGTAGACCTGTGCAATCACGACCTGGAGGTACGAGCGTGGCTGATCTGTCAGCCGTGGAGATCTGCGCGGGCGCTGGCGGTCAGTCGCTGGGCCTTGAGCTAGCAGGATTTGACCACGCCCTCGCTGTAGAGCTGGACGAGAACGCGGTCAACACGCTCCGGGAGAACCGGGACTGGGACGTGCGGCACGGTGATGTAGCCGACGACAGCGTGTGGGACCCCAACGAGTACGTTGGCGTCGATTTGCTCGCTGGCGGAGTGCCCTGCCCGCCCTTCTCGATCGCTGGCAAGCAGCTGGGCGCGGCCGACGAGCGAGATCTCTTCGCGTGGGCCGTCGAGCTGACCGGGAAGATGCAGCCTCGGGCTCTGCTTCTAGAAAACGTGCGCGGTCTGTCGATGCCTCGTTTCTCGGCCTATCGCCAGCACGTGAAGGACCGCCTTCGAGATCTTGGCTATTGGTCTGACTGGCAACTCCTGCAAGCAAACGAGTACGGCGTTCCCCAGTTGCGCCCTCGTTTCGTTCTAGTCGCAATGCGGCATGAAGATGCTCAGTGGTTTGAATGGCCGGAGCCCTCGCCTACCGATAAGACGGTAAGCGGTGTGCTGCACAAGATGATGGCCGCGGATGACTGGCCTGGTGCCGACGATTGGGCGAAGGGAGCACAGGCTATTGCGCCAACTATCGTGGGCGGCTCAAAAAAGCATGGCGGTGCTGATCTCGGTCCGACGCGAGCGAAAGCAGCTTGGCGCCTTCTCGGTGTGGACGCGATGGGCGTAGCTGATGCGCCTCCCAATGCGTCGCACCCCGCGAACTTTGTCCCCAAGCTCACCACTGAGATGGTGGCCCGAATCCAGGGTTGGGAAAACGGTTCCGAGTACGAGTGGAACTTCACTGGTCGGAAAACCACGAGGTACCGGCAAATCGGCAATGCGTTTCCCCCTCCTGTGGCACGTGCGGTTGGCTCAGCTATTGCTAACGCTCTGAACCGCAAGGGTCAGCCGAAGGAATTGGCTGACGTGGAGAATGAGGTCATGCATGACCGGCTCTACTTGGCCCTGAAGAGTGCCTCAACCCCACTCACTGAGAAGGAGTTTGGGAAGCTATCCGGGGAAAAGATGGATGCGCGGACCTTTGAGCGCCGTATGGCTATGCTCGCGCGAGACTTCGTGATCGAGGAGGACGAGCAGCTCGGAGGCCGGGCGTACCGACTCGTGGGCTTCAAGGGGTTCGTTGGCCAGGAAGACCACGAGCGGCACGTGCGCTTCGGTGAAATGCGATCGAAGATCAGCTAGTCGGCGACGGAAGAGTCGCCATTTCTCTTCCGTCGTTCGATCTCTGCCCGGATTGACCCCACAGGCCAAGGCTCCCAGTGTGCGGCCCGGTACCAGGTGATGTGCCTACCGGTGCGCGGGTCTTTCCGGCGCTTAAACTCAATCACCCAGTCCAAGTGTCTGAGTTCCCGAGTTCGCTTTTGCCAGTCCTCCTGATAGGTCTGCATGGATGCCACAACTCCGATGAGTTCAGAAGGCACCCAGCCCCCCCTGAATGCCTTAAGTAGTTCGCCTATCCGGGCATGAGGTTCTAGCAGTGATGAGGCGGCCTTGATTTCCTCGGCGTATTCATCGTAGGTTGCGTAGAAGTCCTTCTTGCCACTATTGCATTCTTCGCAAAGCGGCTGGAGGTTGTCGATACTGTCAGACCCGCCCCACTCTCGCGGAACCTTATGGTCTACTACCAGGACCACATTGTGGTCCAGCGGCGTGCGGCCGCATTGAGCGCATCGCTGCGAAGCCAGCACTTGAGCTCTTGTGCGACGGTTGAAGCTAGTCCGTGGATTTTCCTTCTGGTTGTCCGCCCACCCGTCGAGTCGATAGAGAGTGTCCTTTCCTCGCCTGATCTTCAAGACTCTGAAATAGTCATACAGTTCGCGTACGCGGCGGTCGGTCTGCGAAGGAGCCTCTCCCAAGAGGTCGAGCATGTAGGTGCGGATTTCCCGCATCGAAGGGGGGTCGTCCCTGCGCTCGAACAAGTAGGCGTATAGCTGCTGATGATCCGTACGGGGCAGGATAGCTGCGAGTTCGGGTGAGTCCGGCTGGGGAAGAGGTTCGTCTGGGTTGGCCATGGGGGGATCTTGGCCGGCGCACGCGATCTTTGCGGGAGCTTGAGCGAGGAGACCTGCCCTGCGCCCCCGCTACCCCCTACAACGGTGCCGCGCCGAGCTGCCGACACCCTACGGGCCGTGGCCGCCAGTGGATGCTGGCGACTGCGCAGGGGTCGGCGCAGCAACTTTGGCTTGGAGCTGCTAAGAGGACCCGACTGAGGCTCGGCTCGCCCTGCTGGAGACTGGCTCTTGTCTCTGGGCCAGAGAACATGCGTCCTTGGGCGCCCACCAGTTCGGCTCGGGAGCAAGTGACCAGCAGCACACCGTGTCTACTGGCTGGCGACGTCGGAGGTACTAGCGCAGTCGCCCAAGTAACGCAAGTTCAGGGGGATTTGTGGGACAGCATGCTCGCCATGTGCTTACAGTTGTGCCTGGACGTGGTGCGAGGGCGTGCTGCGACGTATGGAGCTGGGGGCTGCCCCGGAAGCTCTGCCGCCGGGGTTACCGGGCCGGTCGAGCTGTTGTCAGTGGTGAGGTACGGCGCAAGGGCGTCTTCACCCCCGCGTGACTACAACCGCGTCGGCTCGGCGTCGCGAGACGTCGCGCGTGGCTAGGGGAGTGCCCACCGCCCTGTTCCATCGGTTTGCCGAGGCATCAGGAAAACAGCCCGGCGTGTGCCGAACATGGCTGACTGCTCTCCCGTACGGAGTTGGTCGCCGTGACCACCGCACCCCTGAAGTCGAGCATCTACTTCGTAGATGACAGCGGCGACGCTCGTCGGATAGCCGTACTTGGCTGGCTTCGTGTCGAGCTCGGTTCCTGCGCCGGTCCCCTCGGGCATTGGCAAGCGCTTCTTTCGGAGCTCTACGCCGACCCTTACCTCGACATCCGCCCGGGCGACAGCCTGCATGCAGTGTCACTCGCCGCAGGACGTGGCCGCCCGGTCTACGGTGTCCGCCGTCTGCCGGGAACTTCTGCGAAGCAGCCATACCGCGAAGTCATTCGTCGAGCACTGGCCGCGATCAGCTTCATGCCGGGAGTTACCGTCGGCAGCGCCTTCCGGACGGGGGAGCCGGGCGTTCACTACGGGCAGCTCAAGCATGATCTGTATGAGGCTTGGATCCGGCGGGTCAATGCCGCGCACACGGCCGCGGGCAGTCACGCTTTCATCGTCTTTGACGGCGACGGATCCGAGACGGGTCTGCGCCGTGCCCACCGCCATCTTGGCGAGCCTCGTCACGTTGTCGGCGATCCATACCTCGTACCGGCTCGCCGCAGCCCGCTGCTTCAGGCTGCGGACCAGGTCGCCTACAGCAGCTTCCAGCAGCTGGTCCGCCAACCACATCGACGGTTCATGTGGGAGTGGCTCCAGGAGCTGATCCCTAAGGTCGAAGGCCCGCTTCAGCTCTGACAAACGAGGTCCGGGCTCCGGCATCACTGCCGGAGCCCGGTATGCGGACCTGGTAGCCCGGTCGTCCGGACCAGGACCGCCAACTACAAGCTTCCCACATCAGCGAGCGAGCAACGGAGGCGTCATGACCAGCTCCACACCTTCTCCCGCCATCTCAGTCGACTGGGAGGGCGAAACCATCATCGTCTCGAACGTTGAGCGAAAGTTGCCGGCGCTATCCACAGGGGACGATCGCACTGAGGTTGTCGCCGCGGGAGCCTCAAATCCCATGACCCCTCTTCCAGCAGACGCTTGGCACGCGGTGGCTCGCGCTCTGGTGACCCCTGCGGCCGTGGCTGCACAGCTCCGGCAGTCCAAGAACGCACCCAGCGGACTGTTGCAGGAAGAGCACGTCGAAGGTGCGACTCTCCGGTCGGTTCTCTGCAGGGCTTGGCTGTTGGAGCTGTTTCCGGGTATCCAGCCACGCACGGGCATGGAGGTCATGGAGACCTCTGACCCACGGGTAGAAGGTGTGACGGAAAGTGGGCAGCCGTCTACGCTGCTGCGCTACACGTATAGGACCCTAGAACATCTCAAAAGCCACGTGTGGCAGACGATTCAGGGCACCTTGACCCTCAACAATTACACGCCTTCAATCCTTAGCCGGAAGGTGACGCGGGCCCTGATCACCCATCCTGTCGAATTTGCCTTTGAGGACGGTACCGAATCAATCTACGGCCTTGTGGTGCGCGACGGAATTACGCGTTTGGCAAGCGCTTGGAAGGTATTGGCGGGTCCCGGCAAGAGCGTGGATGATGCGGCAACAGCGGCGGTGGATGCACTGTTTGGGACGGTTTCCGCGAAGAAGTCAGGGGACAAGCCTTTGACTCAGCGGATGGCAGCAAGTCGGGAAGCTCGGCGTCGTACACTCGCCACGGAATTCACTAAGGACTGGGTCGGCGTTCAGCCAGGGATAAGGGCAATTCAGGTGGCACAAACATGCGCCGTTCCTGTTCAGATCACCGTCGGGGTGCAGAGGCACATGAGTGGACCGGCACTGGCTGCCGAGGACCTCTTCGATGACGCGATGCGCTCCATCCTGGCATCTGTGCATTTGGAGTTCAAAGAATGGGACCCGTTTGCCCAGAACGTTGAAGTCGCTACGCGCGCACTCAAGCGGGTAATGCAGCTTGGGTTGGGAGGCTGGAATAAAGACGATCTGCAAGTAGTGTATGGCCTGGCCGTCGGGCGAACCCCTGTAGAAGACCTGCCGAAGGAGTACGGAAACAGTAAAATCCCAGGTACGGCACTGTGGCGCGCTGTTTATCTCGTGCATGCCCTGACGCATCAAGGTCTCTATGAGCCACTCAAGGAACAGTCCAAGGCTATTAAGGGTGAGCGTCGAATGTCTGAAAAGGGATTCGGTGGCTTGCTTGCGCCCATTGTGGACCTCCCGTGGCGCAGCACAAAGCGCGATGTGCTTAAGCAGGCGCGCAATGCCTGGGCCAACGGCGGCGTTCTCGCCAAGGATCTGCTTGCTAGCGTCTGGGAGCCTGTTCCCACAACTGACTTCACCACGCTGGTCGAGCCCGCCCGGCAGGGTGACGAAAACGCGCGGTTCACGCTGGCAGTCGCCGGTGGTACGGCACTGATTGCCGACAAGTTGCTAACGAGAAACGTTGGTTCTGCCCTTATGGCGCCCAAGGATAAGGGAGGTGTTCCATTCCGTGCGGACGTCAACGATGTTGTGGGAGACCTTGCGCAGGCGGACAACGAAGCCGGATTGTGGATACTCGCTCTAGCGGCGCAGCGATTTGAGGCAGGGCGGCTGCCGCAAAACTCTACAACCACGCGCCAGCTCACACGCAAGCAAGGAACCGCGGCCGAGCCTAACGACTATGTTCACGTTCTAGTGGACCTCCAGGCATCCGACCGGGTTGCGCGGGATGCAGCGGGGAAGCCGATTCCTCTTACCCAGTGGGATGTCGTATGGGCATCCGACGAGACCCGCGCGAACAAAGAGATGGCGCGTAGAGCGCGTTCTAGTTCGCCGGTTCCCCTACCGCCCGCTCCCGCGATCAGCAGTCAGCAGCCGACAGTTGCTGAGCCCGAGAAGGACGAGAATTCGGAAGAAGGGACGGCCCACACTGAGGGCGGGACTGCCGCGGAATCTAGTGCTCCCCGTCCCCTGGCTCAACGCGCTGCAGACGAACGTCGGGTACTCAAGGAGTCGCTGGACGACGCGCGGCACGCGCTCGATGAGCTGATCAAGCTCGAATCTGAGCACACTGGATGGCCGCCACTTTTCACCCTCCACGACCTCAAGCCGATGCATGCTGTTGCCCAGGACATAAAGCATGAGCTGTACCAAAGGCTTAAGGCTGCTGAGGAACGGCAGCGTCAAGAGGATGAAGCAGCGCTGGAGGAGGAGGCTGATGACGGCAACGAAGACTTTTAAGGGCCGAGCTCGCTAGCGGGGCGTGGCGCTGCGGTCAGCCGGTGACGTGAGGTCGGCGGAGCGGCTTTGGGCTGGAGCTGCCTTGGCGCGAGTGATCATGGCCCCGTAAGCTTCCGGCGCGTCGGGCAGTCTGTGGACCTGCCCGGTAAAGCACGACGTTGGGGCCATGATCTTCAAGGCTCGCGCCAAGGTGGCTGCCTAAGAGGTCGTTCTCTTTCCGAACCTCGTGTGTGGTTTCCGCTGGTCAGGCATGAGACAGCGGCTGGCACGGAAGTCTGGGTCCGCTGCTGACCAAGACGTCGTGGGGGTGACGGATGCCGTCGATGCGGGCGGTGTTGGAAGCGCGGCAGAAGGCCGCGGCGGTGCGGGTGGAGGATCTC
>NZ_JBVJFP010000021.1:0-103010 GCF_055587785.1 Streptomyces sp. NPDC046379 | reverse complement strand
GCCCTTCTCTTCATGCCCCGACGTCAGCCAACTCACCCGATCCAGCATCCCGTTCGAACCAGACCAAGCACACGAACGGATAGAGAACGGCCAGTAAAGCCGTGGAGCCGACCGCCCCAGCCACGACTTGTTCTAACCTCATGCTGCCGGCCCACCCTAACCAGGGCGCGCGTCGGCGCAGCGCGGGCGGAGCGGGCCGAAGGCAGGAGCGGCGCCCGCAGCGGAGCCGGGAGCGCGCCCGGCGGAGCGGAGCGCAGCCGGGGCTTGATCAAGTAGGGAAAGTTGTACCGCGCTCCTACAGATCGTTCTGGTAGTCGATGCGCACTGAGAATGCCTACTGGGTAGGCACACGGCGGCTACGCTGGTGTAGCTACACACACTCGACGACGGTAGGAGCGTGCTCGCCGGATGGGACCCAAGTCGGAGCGGGTCTACCGCACGATTCGTGAGTGGATCGCTGCGGGCAAGTACGCCCCAGGTTCCAAGCTCCCATCCGAGCGGACTCTGTCGGAAGAGCTGGAGATCGGTCGTACGGCCCTGCGTCAGGTGCTGGCCAAGCTCGTCACTGAAGGCGTCGTTGAGGTCCACGGTCGGAGTTCCTACCGAGTGCCGGATCGGTCCGTGTCCACCAAGGCGCCGGCCGATGTCGAGCCCTGGCAGATTCACGGTGAGCGGACGCTGTATGACAACCGCTGGGTGAAGCTGAGCCTCGTCGACGTCGAGCCGCCCGGCGTCGACCGCTTCGAACACCACGTCGTGAAGCTGCACCACGTGGCCATCGCCGCGGTCATCGACGACCAGGACCGCGTGCTCATGATGTGGCGGTACCGCTTCGTTCCCGAGTCTTTCGGCTGGGAGCTCCCCGGCGGCATCGTCGACCAGGGCGAGGAACCTCTACAGGCTGCCCTGCGTGAGGTCGAGGAAGAGACCGGCTGGCGGCCGAGCGCGCTGGAGCACATCGTCACGTATCAGCCCATGGTCGGCATGGTCGACTCGCCGCACGAAATCTTCGTCGGGCATGGCGCCAAACTGGTCGGGGAACCGACCGACCTGGAAGAGGCCGGGCACATCGCGTGGGTTCCGCTGTCCGACATTCCTGGGCTGATGGAGCGCGGTGAGCTGATGGGGTCGGGGACCCTCGTCGCCCTCCTTCACGTGCTCGCTTCGCGGAATGCCGGCGCTTCGCCTACAAGCGTTGCGTGAGCTGCTCGATGCGGCGTCGGTGACGTACTGATCCGGTTCGGCTTGCCACCAGTCGCGCCTGCCGCAGGTGCTTCTGCGCCTCGGCGTACTCGCCGCGTGCCAAATGGGCCTGCGCCAGGTCGCAGCGCAGTCCCGCCGATGCCCTGACGAACGTGGGGTCGGTCGTCTCCAGGGCGGTGTAGAGGCTGCCGACCGCTTCGGCGTCGCCGATCAGGGCCAGTGTGCTTCCGCGCCATCGGGTGAGGTGGCCTTCGTTGAGGAAGATGCTCAGCATGTCGGGATCACGGGCGTCCTCACCGGCGGGCAGGTGCTGTATCGCGTGCTCAAGGGCTCGTCGGCAGTCGTCCTGGAGCCCGGCTCGGGCGCAGATCTCCGCTTCGGCCGCGTACAGCCATGCCCGGAGCCGTGGGGACATGCCCTGTCCGCCAAGTCGCTGTGCCTCTCGGACCAGGTGGACCGCCGTCTCGGGGCGTCCCGCGTCGCAGAGGACGTATGCCTGCTCGGCGGTGGCGTGCGCGAGGTACATGGGCTCCTCGGCCTCCTGGGCGGCGCGCTTGCCCAGCTCGTAGTGGCGCCACGCCCGTTCCACGGCTCCGACGTCGAGGGCCTGCCAGGCCGCCAGGGTGGCCGCCCCGGCCAGGGCCAGGGCGACCGGGCGCCGGGTCTCCGGGAGTACCGCGAAGGTGAGGGCGTCTTCCAGGCGGGACAGGTGGGCGGTCATCTCGTCGACCAGGCTGGCGGCGCCCATCTGCCGGTCGATGGTCCGGAGTAGTTCGGTCTGGTCCATGAACGTCTTGACCATGGTCAGGCTGACGTTTCGGGCCTCGTCGATACGGCCGATCAGCTCGTCGTATCCGTCGGCCGGGGCGAGTGCCGGCGGTGACTGCGGGGTGCCGGTCAGTTCGTCGTCGGTGACGCCGAGCAGGACGCGGAGGATCTTGGCGTAGCGGCTGGAGATCGTTCGGCGGCCGTTCTCCCACTCCGATACGTACACTCGCAAACTCGCGGTGGAGGCGACGGTGAGCATGTGCTGACGCGCATGGTGTTCGATCTCCCGCACCAGACGTTCCTGTGACCATTCCCGCGCCGTCCGTGCTGCCTTGAGTCCACTCATCGTGTACTGCCGCTCCACGTTGGGGTGTTGGGTCGTAACAGCAGCATGCCTCACATCGTCGCAGGTCGAAAGGGGTTAACGGTGTTGCTGTTAACCCCTGTTGGCTACCGCCGTGTTGCTCGGCGCGCTTCTCTGGGAGTGTCGCAGGCAGGCGAGTTGAAGCGCCGGACCGGCGATCGCGCTTGACATCTGGTGCGCACCAGATGCAACCTTCTGGTGCGCACCAGAAGGAAGCGCGGAACACTCCGCGGCTTTGCTGCGGCATGCCATCAACGTTCGGGAGCGGCGACCCACCGCCAAGCAAGTACGCCGCTCCCGCCCTGGAAGGGTCTCCCTCATGCGTCAGATCCCCGTCGACACGTCCGCCGCCACCGTGATGGTCGCCAAGCCCGCTCAGCCCAAGGTCCGTGACCGCCGTACCGGTGAGATCGCCTTGGACGCGGACGGCGTGAAGCTGATGACCGTGGATGTGATGTTCGCGGCCAACGACGAGGTCGAGATTCTGTCCGTCACCGTCCCGGAGACCGGCATCTCCGGTGAGCTGGCCATGGGCACCCCGGTCGCGCTCACGGGTCTGATCGCCCGGCCGTGGGAGAACGAGTTCAACGGCCAGAAGCGGCACGGCATCGCCTTCCGCGCGGTCGCCGTGACCTCGCTGGCCGCTGCGGGCGCGAAGGCGGCCTGACCATGACCACCACCTGGTTCGTGGTCGCTGTGCTGGTGGTCGCTGCCGCCGCGGGTCTCCTGCGGTGGCGGCGCCCCGCCTGGTACTGGCTGTCCTTCGGCGTCGCCTTCGCCACCGTGCGGGTCCTGGTCCGGTACACGTCGGTGATGGACGCGTGCGGGCTGACCGTTCCGCCGGCCCGGTGGCGGCTGGCGCTGGCCCGGATGACCGGTCGGGAGGCTCCGGAGTTCCGGGCACCGCGTATCCTGCGGCTGCGTCCGACCCGCACCGGCCTGGTGCTGCGGCTCAAGCTCAGGCCGGGACAGGACGCCTTCGACGTGGCCGCCGCCACCGACCGGCTCCGCCACTCCTTCGGGCTGTACGGCGTCACCTCCCGCGAGATCCGTTCCGGGGTCGTCGAGGTACGCATGACCGGCTACGACGTGCTGAAGCGGGTGCAGATGCCCGCCAAGATCGACACCCGGCCGATGCGCATCCCGGTCGCCCTGCGCGAGGACGGCTCCGTCCACTACCGCGACTATCGCGCCGTCCCGCACGGGCTGACCCTCGGCGCCACGGAGTCGGGGAAGTCGGTCTACCAGCGCAACCTGGTCGCCGGCCTCGCCGCGCAGCACGTCGCCCTGGTCGGCATCGACTGCAAGCAAGGGGTGGAGCTGTTCCCGCTGGCTCGCCGGTTCTCCGCGCTGGCCGACGACCCCGATACCGCCTTGGACCTGCTGGAAGCTCTCGTGGGGCACATGGCGGACGTCTATCAGCTCATCCGCGCCGAGCAGCGCATCAGCGTCGCCGTGCCGGATGCGGAGATCGCCTCCGACATCTGGGACCTGCCCGAGCATCTGCGGCCGGTGCCGGTCGTGGTCCTGGTCGACGAGGTCGCCGAACTCGCCCTGTACGCCTCCAAGGAGGAGGAGAAGCGACGGGACCGGATCATCACCGCGCTGGTCCGTCTCGCCCAGCTCGGCCGCGCGGCCGGCATTTACCTGGAGATCTGCGGGCAGCGCTTCGGCTCCGAACTCGGCAAGGGCATCACCATGCTCCGCGCCCAGCTCACCGGGCGTACCGCCCACCGCGTCAACGACGAGACCTCGGCGAACATGGCCTTCGGTGACATCGCTCCTGATGCCGTCCTGGCCGCGATCCAGATCCCCGCCGAGACCCGTGGGCTGGCCATCGCCGGAGACTCCACCGGCGGCTGGCACCGCATCCGCGCACCGCACACCTCGCTGCGCGAAGCCGTCAACATCTGCAACAAGCACGCCCACCGCACCCCCGACGTGCCCGCCCTGGCGGCCTTCCGCCCCGCCGTCGCCGCGGTTCCCCCGGCCCGGGTCCGGCTGACCAAGTCGGCCCCCGCCACGGCCTGACCCTCACCCCTCCCTCGGTCGGCGCGACCGCCTTCGCGCCGGGTCCCTACCCCTCCCATGCCTGACGACAGAAAGGGAACCGTGATGGCCCGCCCCGCTCTCCGCGTCGACGCCGTCCTGGTCCAGGCCGTCATCGCCGGGGCGCTGTCCTTCGCCCACCTCCACGACCTCGCCGCCGCTGCCGGACAGGACGGCTGGAAAGCCTGGGCCTACCCGATCAGCGTCGACCTGCTCCTGGTCGCCGCCTGGCGCCGACTGCGCACCGACGGACCGACCCGGCTGGCCTGGTGCTGGTTCGTGATCGCCCTGGTCGCGTCCCTCGGCGCCAACGTCGCCACCGCCGGCCTCCTCGACCTGAACGATGTCCCGGCCTGGCTGCGCATCCTCGTCGCCGCCTGGCCCGCGCTCGCCTTCATGGGCGGCACGCTCCTCGCCCACACCGCCGCGCGCTCCGAGCCGGAAGCGCCGGCCGACACCGACATCGACCCCACACCCGAACCCCCGGCCGTCGAGATCGACCGGGAGCACGCCCCCGAGCCCGGGGCCGACACCGAGGAGCCCGCCGCGCTTCCCGCACCCGAGCCTGAGCCCGCGCCGGCTCCGCCTGCGGTGGCCGCTCCTCCGGTCCCGGCCGCGCTGGTCGACCACGCCCGCAAGGTCGCCGACGACCACGAGCAGCGGACCGGCACCCCGATCGACCCCGACACCCTCCGCGCCCGCCTCGGCGTCCCGGCCCAGCTCGCCGACGCCATCGCCGCCCGGCTCGCCTGACCGGAAGGAAGGCACCACCCATGACCACCGACCCCTACGGCCTGACCGCCGCCGACTACCTCGACGGTGCCCGCGACATGGTCGCCGCCGGCCGCTCCTACCTCGCCCACCTGCTCGCCGAGGAAGCCGCCCGGCTCACGCCCCGCCCGGCCACCGTCGCCGGAATCCGCGCCACCTTCCCCGACCCGACGACCAGTCGAACGGAGACCGACTGATATGCCCGCCCGCGACCACTTCCACTCCGTGATGCGGATCGGCCCCGTGCAGATCGGCACCCACCGCGACCGGCACGGCCGCACCGTGCACGCCGCCGTGTGCACCAACGACCGCTGCGGCTGGTCCGCCGACTACACCGCGCGCTCCGCCGCCCAGCTCGCCGCCCGCACCCACCGCTGCCGCGTCAACTGACCGGAGGTACCGCCATGGACGTCCCGCTCTGGTTCGCCCTGCTCTGCGTCGGAGTCCTCGGCGTCAAGCTCATCCGCCCGCCCTGGTGGCTCATCGCCGTACTCCTCCTCGGCGGCTACCTCCTCGCCGACAGCCTCCTGGCCCCCGTCATCGACACCGCCGTCAAGTAACCCGCCCGCCCGCCCGCTCGAAAGGAGAACCGTTCATGTTCCGGCCCCAGCTCCCGACCATGCCCCAGCCGACCGGCCTGGTCACCCCGCCCACCGCCGCCGTCGTCGAACCGACCACCGTCACGCCCGGCACCCCGGTCCCGCCGCCGGCCTCCGCCGCCCCGGTCTCGTCCCGGCCGGTCGTGCAGCTCACCCCCGGCACCGCGCTCGCCCTCGTCGGTGGCGGCACCGCCGTGGTCCTGGTCGTCGGCGCCGTCCTGGTCTCCATGCTCCTGGCGGTCGCCGTCACCGGCGCCTCGGTCGCCGTCTGCGCCGTCGTCCTGCGCTCCCTGCTCAACGCCGACGCCAAGCGTCGCTGACCGGCCCCCGGGCGGCTCCGATACCGCCAAGCATCCGCCGCCCGGGCGCCGTCCCCACCCGATCCCCGAAGGAACCGGAAGGAAGCTCCAGCATGCCGCAGCCCACCCGCCCGGCACCTCACACCTGCCTGAACCGCGACGGCTTCGCCTCCGTCGCCATCACGACCGGCGGACATACCCCGCACGGCCACCCGCGCACCATCACCGCCGACTGCCCGGCCTGCCACGGCACCGGCACCCGCACCGCCCCCGCCCGCCGCAACCCGGAGGGCGCTCGTGTCTGACCTGCTCGACCCGATCACCCTCGGCGACCTGCTGAGGGTGGCTTCGGCCCCCGACTACCACCGATGGGAAGACCAGATCCGCCGCACCGGCGGCTGCGCCGACCCCATCCACCTCACCGGCTGGACCACCCACAAGGACAAGACCACCGGCGCCACCCTGCACCACTACTCGACCGCCACCGAGCCGGGCGGACGCCTCCGCCTCGCCTGCGGCAACCGCCGTGCCTCCCGCTGCCCGGCCTGCGCCCAGACCTACGCGGGCGACACCTACCACCTCATCCGCGCCGGCCTCGCCGGAGACGACCGCCGCGACATCCCCGCCACCGTCCGCGACCACCCCCGCGTCTTCGCCACCCTCACCGCCCCCTCCTTCGGCCCGGTCCACAACCGCCCCGACTCCGGCACCTGCCGCTGCGGCACCGCCCACACGCCGGACGCCCCCGAACTGGGCACCGCCCTCGACCCGACCACGTACGACTACGCCGGCGCCGTCCTCTTCAACAACCACGCCGGACAGCTCTGGCAGCGCTTCACCAACCGCCTCCGCCGCGAGATCGCCGCCCGCGCCGGCCTCACCCAACGCGAACTCAAAGAGGCCGCCCGCCTCTCCTACGGCAAGGTCGCCGAGTTCCAGAAACGCGGCGCCATCCACTTCCACGCCATCATCCGCGTCGACGGCCCCGACGGCCCGGACTCCGCCCCGCCGTCCTGGGCCACCGTGCGGCTCCTCGACGACGCCATCCGGGCCGCCGCCGCGCACGGCTACACCTCGGTCTCCGTCCCGGCCGTCGACGACCAACCCGCCCGCACCTTCCGCTGGGGCCGGCAGCTCGACGTACGCCCCGTGAAGGCGTTCGGGGACGGCTCGGACCTGACAGAACAGGCCGTCGCCTCGTACGTCGCCAAGTACGCGACCAAAGCCGCCGAGAACACCGGCACCCTGGATCGCCGCATCGGCGAACTCGCCGAACTCGATCGCCACGGCGTCCCGGACCACACCCGCCGACTGATCACCGCCTGCCGCGACCTGGACGCGCTGTATCCGGACCGGCGGCTCTGGGCCTGGGCCCACATGCTCGGCTTCCGCGGCCACTTCTCCTCCAAGTCCCGCCGCTACTCGACGACCCTCGGCGCCCTGCGCCAGGCACGCGCCGACTTCCGCGCCGAGCAGGAACGCGCCGCTCTCGGCATCGACCTCGACGACCAGGCGCCGGACACCGTGCTCGTCCTGGCGGACTGGCAGTACGCCGGCCACGGCCACACCCCCGGCGAATCCGTCCTCGCCGCGACCATCGCGCGCGACCTGCAACTCAACCGCGAGACAGCCCGTGAAGCCCTACGCGATCAACTCGCCCAGGAAGGAGCCGCAGCATGACCACCGTCACCCCGGAACTGCTGACCGTGCCGGAAGTCATGGTGCGACTCAGGCTCGGCCGCTCCACGGTCTACGCCCTGATCCGTTCCGGGCGGCTCGTCTCCATCACCGTCGGCCGTTCTCGCCGCATCCCCGCCGATGCCCTGCGCGACTTCATCACCCGTGAGATCGAGGAAGCCGCCTGATGGCCAAGCGTCGTAGCCGCGGTGACGGCGGCCTGCACTGGGACGAGAAGAGACAGCGTTGGATCGCCACGGCGAACCTGGGCTTCGATCCGAGCGGCAAGCGGATCGTGAAGCGGGGGAGTGGCAAGACCAAGACGGAGGCGAAGAACAAGCTGAAGGAGGTGTTGCGGGACCATGAGGACGGTCTCGCCATCGCTCCCACCAACTACACGGTCAAGGACGCGGTGACGGACTGGCTCACCTACGGCCTGGCCGGCCTCGACCCCAGCACCGTGGAGACGACCACGCTCCTGAGCGAGAAGCACGTCATCCCGTCACTCGGCGCGCGCAAGCTCCGCGACCTCAGTGCGGAGGACGTAGACCGCTGGATGGCCACCAAGGCCAGGACGCTCAGCACCCGTACTCTCCAGGCGCTCCACTCCTGCCTGAACCGTGCGGTCAAGCGGGCCATGGCGCGGGACAAGGTGAAGCGCAACGTCGTCGAGCTGTGCTCCGTCCCCCAGGGGCAGGCGGGACGACCGTCCAAGGCGCTCACGTTCGCTCAGGCTGAGGCCGTGCTGAAGGGGGCTGAGGGGACCTCGATGTACGCGTACATCGTCGTCGCGCTGCTGACCGGTGCCCGTACTGAGGAGCTGCGGGCCCTCACCTGGGACCACGTCTTTCTCAAGGGGCGTCCGGAGTTCGATCCGCCGCAGCCTCCGCACATCGCCGTGTGGCGCTCGGTCCGGCGGAGTGGGGATACCAAGACGCGGAAGTCCCGGCGCACGCTCGCCCTGCCGGCGCGCTGTGTCGAAGCGCTCTGGCAGCAGTTCGAAGATCAGGGCTGGGACCGGCTCGCCGCCGGCGACAAGTGGGAGGAACACGGACTCGTCTTCTCCTCGGCCGTCGGCAAGCCGCTCGACGCCGCCAACGTCCGGCGTGCCTTCCGCCAGACGCTCAAGGACATTGACGGGATCGACGCCGACGAGTGGACGCCCCGGGAGCTCCGGCACAGCTTCGTGTCGCTGCTCTCCGACCGTGGCGTCCCGCTGGAGGAGATCTCCCGGCTCGTCGGCCACTCCGGTACGGCCGTGACCGAGGAGGTCTACCGGAAGCAGATCCGCCCTGTGATCCAGACCGGCGCCGTGGTCATGGATGGGATCTTCGGCGCTGATCCCCAGCGGCCGTAGACATGCGGGAACCAGTAGTCACGCAGATAGACACGCACAAAGACAGGTCGCCCGGGCTACTCACGTGAGTAGCCCGGGCGACCTGGTACTTCTCTGTCGGGGTGGCGGGATTTGAACCCACGACCTCTTCGTCCCGAACGAAGCGCGCTGCCAAGCTGCGCTACACCCCGATCGTCGGCCGCTGTCGCGGCGACGTCGTTTACTTTAGCCCACCGGTGGCTGGAGACGAAATCCGGTTTTGGCGCGGCGGCGCAGTGGGTTCGGGCGGGTGTGGTCCAGGGCGATGAGGAGCAGGGCCAGGGCGTAGCCGGCGAGGCCGAGGAGGAGGGCGTTGCTCAGGGCCGGCAGGTAGCCGTGGGCGGTGGGGTCGAGGTACGGGGGGACGTGGTCGGGGGACAGGTGGGCGGCGCAGGCCAGGGACAGGGCCAGGTAGGTCAGGGGGTAGAGGAGCCACGGGGCCGCGTGGCGGAGGCGGAGGCGGCCGGGCGTGGTCAGGAGGAGCCAGTCGAGGGCCGCGGCGATGGGGAGCGTCGTGTGAAGGAGCAGGGTCGCCGGCCCGGACCAGGGGGTGGGCGCCGGGAGGAGGTGGTGGACCGCCGCCGTGATCAGCGCGTACAGGAGGGCCGCGCCACTCACCGCCGCCGGGAGTGGCGGGCGGGCCGACCAGGATCGGTACGCCGACGCCGTGAAGGCCAGGGCCAGCAGGATGCCGCTCTGGACCGTGAAGTGGCTCAGGGCGTGGAGCGGGGGGGCGCCGGCGGTGAGGCTGAGGGTGACGCCCGTCGTGGCCGCCGCTGCCGTCAGGGCTCGGCATGCGGCGGCCACGGGGCGGCGTACCGGCGTCACCACCGCGCTCGCGGGGACCGTCGGGGGGCGCGGCGCGGGCATGCCCGGGATCGCGGGGAGGTCCGGGATGTCCCTGGGTATGGGGGACGTCATGCCCCCAACGGTAGGGAAACGGGGCACACCGGGCGACGCCTGGTACGCCGAGCGGGTCAGCGGCTCTCCGCACCCACCAGCGTCATCAGCGTCGCTTCCGGAGGGCAGGCGAACCGTACCGGCGTGTAGCGGTTCGTACCGCAGCCCGCCGACACGTGCAGGTACGCCGTACGGCCGTCCGCCGTGTGCGTCGACAGGCCCTTCACGCGGTCCGTGTCGAGGTCGCAGTTGGTGACCAGGGCGCCGTAGAAGGGAATGCACAGCTGGCCGCCGTGGGTGTGGCCGGCCAGGATCAGGGGGTAGCCGTCGGCCGTGAAGGCGTCCAGGCTGCGCAGGTACGGCGCGTGGACCACGCCCATCGAGAAGTCGGCCGTGACCGAGGGGCCGCCCGCCACCTCCGCGTACCGGTCCCGCTTGATGTGCGGGTCGTCCACGCCGGTCATCTCCACGGACACGCCGTCGATCTTCAGCGTGCCCCGTGTGTTGGTGAGGTTGAGCCAGCCCGCCGCGTCGAAACCGTCCCGCAGGTCCTCCCACGGGTTGTGGATGACGCCGACCGCGGGCGCGTTGCCGTTGAGGCCGTGCTTGCCCTGGGCCTTCTCGATCAGGTAGCGGGCGGGGTTGCGCAGCTTGGGGCCGTAGTAGTCGTTGGAGCCGAAGACGTACGCGCCCGGGAACTCCAGCAGCGGGCCCAGTGCGTCCAGTACCTCCGGGACGCCCTCCGGGTCGGAGAGGTTGTCGCCCGTGTTGATCACGAAGTCCGGGCGCAGGCCGGCCAGCGAGCGCAGCCAGCGCTGCTTCTTGCGCTGCCCGCTCACCATGTGGATGTCGGAGACGTGCAGGACGCGCAGGGGGGACATGCCGGGCGGCAGGACCGGGACGGTCACCCGTCGCAGCCGGAAGGAACGGGCCTCGAACCCGACCGAGTAGACGAGACCGGCGGTCGCGACCGCCGTGATGCCCAGGGGTACTCCGTATCGCGCGCGCATGCCTTCCATCGTGTCAGACCGGCATCGGGTGCGGGCACGGTGCGTCCCCTCCGGCGACCGCCCGTGAAATCAATGGGCGTCCAGTCCTCGGCACCTGCGACAATCGACCTCATGACCACGCTCAAGTCGAAGCTGCAGGAAGACCTCAACGCCGCGATCAAGGAGCGCGACGAGCTCCGCTCCTCGACGCTCCGGCTGACGCTCGCCGCCATCACCAAGGAGGAGGTCGCCGGCAAGGAGAAGCGCGAGCTCTCCGACGACGAGGTCCTCAAGGTGATCACCAAGGAGGCGAAGAAGCGGCGCGAGGCGGCCGAGGCCTTCGCGCAGGGTGGTCGCGCCGAGAGCGCCGAGCGGGAGAAGGCGGAGGGCGAGGTGCTCGCCGCGTACCTGCCCAAGCAGCTCAGCGACGAGGAGCTGAACGACATCGTCGCCCAGGCCGTCGCCGAGGCCAGGGCCGCTGGGGCGGAGGGGCCGCGGGCCATGGGGGCGGTCATGAAGATCGTCAACCCGAAGGTGGCCGGCCAGGCCGAGGGCGGCCGGGTCGCCGCCGTGGTGAAGAAGCTGCTCGCGGGCTGAGCCCGGAGGCCGAGTACCGGGGCCGGTGTGCGTGCTCGGTCCTGTGCGTCCCTGTACGTCCCTGTCCGGACAGGTCCGTGCAGGACCCGACAGCTCCGGACCTGTACGGACCTCTACGGCGATGGGGGCGCCCCCCTCCTTCGAGGAGGGGGGCGCCCCCATCGCCGTACCGCGTTCCTCACGCACCGCCTACGGCCAGTTGCCGCCGCCGTTCCCGTTGCCGTTCCCGCCGCCGTTGTCGCCGCCCTGGATCCAGCCCTCGGGGATGGTGAAGGTCGGCTCGGGGGTGTCGCCGCCGGTGGTGCCGCCGGCGAACAGGCCGCCGACGGCGCCGCCGTTCCCGCGGCCGTTGCCGTCGCCGTTCCGGTTGTCGTCGTTGCCGCCCTCGTCCTCCCGCTCCTTCGGCTTCTGCGGGTCGGGGATGTCCACGAGGGTGAAGTCGGGCGCGGGCTTGCCCTCCAGCGCGCCGGTCATCATGTCGCGCCAGATCGGGCCGGGCACCTGGCCGCCGAAGACCTTGTCGTGCCAGACGCCGCCGATGGTGATGTCGACCATCTTGCGCTCGTGCTTGGGGTCGCCGACCCAGACGGCGCCGGCCATGTTCGGCGTGTAGCCCACGAACCAGGCCGCGAACCGCTCGTCCGTCGTACCGGTCTTGCCCGCGCTCGGACGGCTGCCCAGGCCGGCCTGCGTGCCCGTGCCGTCCTCGACCACGCCCCGCAGCAGGGTGTTGATGGTGTCGGCGGTCGTCTCGGACATCGCGCGCGAGCACGTCGACTTCGGCACCGCCAGCGACTTCGACTTGTCACCGATCTTCTGGCTGATCGACTCGATGGCGACCGGGGTGCAGTACATGCCGCGCGAGGCGAAGGCCGCGTAGGCGTTGGCCATGGTCAGCGGGGACTGCTCCATGGTGCCGAGCGCGATCGACGGGTTCTGCTCGATCGGGGTGCCGCCGGCCCGCTTGTCGATGCCGACCTTGGCCGCCATCTCGGTCACCGGGCAGATGCCGATCTCGCTGATCAGCTCGACGTAGTAGGTGTTGACCGACTTGGCGGTCGCCTCCTTCATGGCGTACGGGCCGACCTCGGACTCGTTCTCGTTGGCGACCTTGCTGCGCTCCTGGTTCACCCAGGTCTTGCCGTCGCAGGCCGGGACCGGGCTCGGGTACTCCATCTCGTACGGCGAGGCGTAGGACTTCGTCGCCGGCATCCCGCCCTCGATGGCCGCCGCGGCCACGATCGGCTTGAACGTCGAACCGGGCTGGTAACCGGCGCCGCCGCCCAGCTTCTGGTCGACGGAGAGGTTGATCTGCGTCTCGTTCTTGCCGAAGCCGTACGGGCGGGACTGGCCCATCGCCAGGATCTTGCCGGTGCCGGGCTCGACGATCGTCGCGGCGGTGGCCACGTCGTCGTTCTGGTTGACGTGGTCCTTGACCGAGGCCTGCACCGATTCCTGCGCCTGCGGGTCGAGCGTGGTGCGGATGGTCAGGCCGCCCTGGTTCCAGATCTTGGCCCGGTCCTCCTTGGTCTTGCCGAAGACCGGGTCGCCGAGGAACACGGCGCGCACGTAGTCGCAGAAGAAGCCCGCGCCCTTGACCGCCGTGATGCAGCCGTTCTTCGGCTGGCTGACGTTCAGACCGAGCGGCTGTTCCTTGGCCTCGTCGGCCTGCGCGCGGGAGATGTGGCCCACCTCGGCCATGCGCTCCAGCACGGTGTTGCGCCGCTTGACCGCCTCGGCCTCGTCGTTCACCGGGTCGTAGCGGCTGGGCGACTGGACGATGCCGGCGAGGAGGGCCGACTCCTGGAGGTTGAGGTCCTTGGCCGGCTTGGAGAAGTAGCGCTGGGCGGCGGCCTCGACGCCGTACGCCTGCTGGCCGAAGAAGGTGATGTTCAGGTAGTTCTCGAGGATTTTCTTCTTGCCCAGCTCCTCCTCGACCTGGATCGCGTACTTCAGCTCGCGGATCTTGCGGCCGAGGGTCTGCTGGGTGGCCTGCGCGACCTTGGTCGGGTCGTCGCCGGCCTCCTCCACGAAGACGTTCTTCACGTACTGCTGGGTGAGCGTGGACGCGCCCTCGGCGACGCCGCCGCTCTGCGCGTTGCGGTTGAGGGCACGCAGGACGCCCTTCAGGTCGACCGCGCCGTGCTGGTAGAAGCGCGAATCCTCGATCGCGACGATCGCCTTCTGCATGTACGGCGAGATGTCCTTGAGCTCCACCACCGTGCGGTCGCGCGAGTAGACGGTGGCGATCTGGCCGCCGTCGGCGTCGAGGATGGTGGTGCGCTGGCTCAGCGGCGGAGTCTTGAGGTTGGCCGGGAGCTCGTCGAAGCTCTCGACCGAGCCCTTGGCCGCCAGGCCCAGCGCGCCGACGGCGGGCAGGGCGATGCCGGCCGCCACGGCTCCCGCGAGCACACTGACACCGAGGAACTTGGCGGCCTGCTGGGTTGGCGACAGACCACCGCCCGAGCGCTTCTTTGGCATGAGTGCAGCCTAATCCGAAGTCATGAGCGAACCGAAGGAGCGGTCGGCGCTCGGGATGTTCGAGTGCCGAATTGCCTGGATTGTGACGTCTGGGGGAGTGGGGTGTTTGTCGAGTGGCTGGTCGTCCGGCGACCGGGGCGGGCGGAGGGTGGAGGGAACGGGGAAGAGGGAGGTCGCGCGTCTCGGCGGCGGGGCGAGTGGCGGGGTGTGCGGACCTTTCCATTCGCCGGACACACGGGCAGGCCTTGGCCTAAGCTGCTCTCAACTGTCACAGCAGCAGGACCATGTATTCCATACGTCCGGCGACCCCGAATCGTTCCGGACCCCCCGGCTTTTTTCCGGCATCCGCTCTGGCGCAACTGAATCGCCCCGGTATGCCGGGATCGTCGCGCATGTCGCGGGCTCACTCCCCCGGGTGATCTGCCGCTTACCCATAGTCCGTTCGGACCATTCAAGATTGGGCCCGCTGGGGGTGTTGCGCTGTGCCCACCTTCCGTAACGTCCTCAACTGGCGGCGGTGAATATGCCGCTGCCGCCGTGGGGGAGCCTCGATTCGGGAGAGGACGGCGCCGGTATGGGCTGGGTAACCGACTGGAGTGCGCAGGCGGCCTGCCGCACTACCGATCCGGATGAACTGTTCGTTCAGGGAGCAGCGCAGAACAGGGCCAAGGCGGTGTGCACCGGATGCCCGGTGCGGACCGAGTGCCTGGCCGACGCGCTGGACAACCGCGTCGAGTTCGGCGTGTGGGGAGGCATGACGGAGCGCGAACGCCGCGCGCTGCTGCGCAGACGGCCCACCGTCACGTCCTGGCGCCGGCTCCTGGAGACGGCGCGGACGGAGTACGAGCGCGGGGCCGGGCTCGTACCGCTCGACAACGACGAGGTGTACGAGAACTACGCGGCGGTCGGCTGATCCCTCGCCCGGCGCGGAATCCCCTCGGACTTCCGTCGCTCCGGCGCAGGTCCGCTCCGTCGGACTTCCGTCTCCGCCCGGTCGGACCTCCGTTTCGGGCAGCTCCTGCCGGTTGGTCAGACCTCCGTCTGCGGCAGCTCCTGACGGTTGGCCGCGAGCCGGTGCCCGATGTCCCGCAGACCCGCGAGGTCGTGGACGTCGCCGGGGAGCGCGGCCACCTCGGTCACCGCCACCTCGGGGTGGCGGGCGGTGAAACGGTCACGCGTGCGCTGCTCCCGCGCGAGCAGGTGCATGCGGTCGGCGTGCAGCCTCAGCAGGCGTGCGGTGAGCCGGTCGACGGACCGCTCCGCGTCGTCGGCACCGTCCGCGGAGTCGCTCGGGGCGGCATCCGCGAGGTCGCCTGGAGCGGCGTCCGTGGCCAGGTCCGTGACGGCCGGGTCCGTGGCGGCGGGGGACTCGCCGGAGGGCCGGGCCGGGGAAGCCGGGGACGTCGCGCCGGACTCGTCGGGGGATTCTGAACTGCCGTCCAGGGCAGGGGAGTTGCCAAGTACTGCTTTCCCGCCCCGCTGATCCACAATGCGAGGCTCCTCAAGATTTTCCGCGGCGGTGAGCGCCCGCTCGGCCGACAGCCGGTCGGCGCCGCTGCCGTGGACCCGGTTGAGCACCAGCCCGGCCAGCGGCATGTCCTCCGCGGCCAGCCTCTCCACGAAGTACGCGGCCTCGCGCAGCGCGTCCCGCTCCGGGGCCGCCACCACCAGGAACGCCGTCCCGGGCGCCTGGAGCAGCTTGTACGTGGCGTCCGCGCGCGTGCGGAACCCCCCGAACATCGAGTCCATCGCCGCCACGAACGTCTGGACGTCCTTCAGCAGCTGACCCCCCAGCAGCTTGCCCAGGACGCCCGTCATCATCGACATGCCGACGTTGAGGAACTTCATCCCCGCCCGGCCGCCCACCTTCGCAGGGGCCAGCAGGACGCGGATCAGCTTGCCGTCGAGGAAGGAGCCGAGCCGCTTCGGCGCGTCCAGGAAATCCAGCGCCGAGCGGGACGGCGGGGTGTCCACGACGATCAGGTCCCACTCGTCCCGGGCCCGCAGCTGGCCCAGCTTCTCCATCGCCATGTACTCCTGCGTGCCCGCGAAGCCCGCCGAGAGCGACTGGTAGAAGGGGTTGGCCAGGATCGCGGCGGCCCGCTCGGGGTCCGCGTGCGCCTCGACGATCTCGTCGAAGGTGCGCTTCATGTCCAGCATCATGGCGTGCAGTTCGCCGTCGCCCTCGATGCCCTTGACCCGGCGCGGGGTGTTGTCGAGGGAGTCGATGCCCATGGACTGGGCGAGCCGGCGCGCCGGGTCGATGGTGAGCACGACGACCTTCCGGCCGCGCTCGGCGGCGCGCAGGCCGAGCGCCGCGGCCGTGGTGGTCTTGCCGACGCCGCCCGCGCCGCAGCACACCACGATGCGGGTTCCGGGGTCGTCCAGCAGCGGATCGACGTCCAGCACGCGCGCGGGCCCCAGACGGGGACGGGCGGGGTCGGACTGCTGGGCCGGGTCCGGGCTCATGACATCCCCTGCTTCCGCAGCTCGGTGGCCAGTTCGTACAGGCCCGCCAGGTCCACGCCCTCGGCGAGCAGCGGCAGTTCGTGCAGCGGCAGGCCCAGCTCACCGAGGACGGAGCGCTGTTCGTGCTCCAGGCGGTAGCGCGCGGCGTACTCCTCGGCCTGCGCGAGCAGCGGGTCCACCAGCCGCTCGGCGTGCTGCCCGCGGCGGGCGCCGCCCAGCCCCGCGGCCGACAGGGACCGGGCCACGTCCCCGCGCCCGACGGACCGCACCAGCTCCAGGTCGGCGGGGTCGAGGACCTCCGGCCGCACCATGTTCACCACGACGCGGCCCACCGGGAGCCGGGCGGAGCGCAGCTCGGCGATGCCGTCCGCGGTCTCCTGGACGGGCATCTCCTCCAGCAGCGTCACCAGGTGCACGGCGGTCTCCGGGGACTTGAGCACCCGCATCACGGCCTGCGCCTGATTGTGTATCGGCCCTATCTTCGCCAGTCCGGCGACCTCGTCGTTGACGTTGAGGAAGCGGGTGACGCGGCCGGTGGGCGGGGCGTCCATGACGACGAAGTCGTACACGTACCGGCCGGCCTTGTCCTTGCGGCGGACCGCCTCGCACGCCTTGCCGGTCAGCAGGACGTCGCGGACGCCCGGCGCGATGGTGGTGGCGAAGTCTATGGCGCCGAGTTTCCTGAGGGCGCGGCCCGCGCTGCCGAGCTTGTAGAACATCTGGAGGTAGTCCAGAAGGGCCAGTTCGGCGTCGATGGCGAGGGCGTACACCTCCCCGCCGCCCGGAGCGACCGCGATCTTCCGCTCCTCGTAGGGCAACGCCTCTGTTTCGAAGAGCTGTGCGATGCCTTGCCGGCCCTCGACCTCGACGAGGAGCGTCCGCTTCCCCTCCGTGGCGAGGGCCAGCGCGAGGGCGGCGGCGACCGTCGTCTTACCGGTCCCGCCCTTGCCGCTGACGACCTGGAGCCTGCTCACGTATTCGAGCGTAACCAGTCGGCGCCCGAACCAACCGGGAGGCTGTGGACAACTCGGTGCCGGGCGGGGCCGCGCGGGCGGGGCCGATACAGTCGGGCCATGACCAAGTGGGAATACGCAACCGTTCCGCTGCTCGTCCACGCCACGAAGCAGATTCTGGACACCTGGGGCGAGGACGGCTGGGAGCTCGTCCAGGTGGTGCCCGGGCCGAACAACCCCGAGCAGCTCGTGGCCTACCTGAAGCGGGAGAAGCAGGCGTGAGCGCGGTCGAGGCGAGGCTCGCCGAGCTGGGCCTCGCACTGCCGGAGGTCGTGCCGCCGCTGGCCGCCTACCAGCCCGCCGTGCGGTCGGGGCCGTACGTCCACACCGCCGGCCAGCTGCCGATGGTGGACGGCAGGCTCCCGGTCACCGGCAAGGTCGGCGCCGAGGTCACCCCGGAGGAGGCCAAGGACCTCGCCCGCATCTGCGCCCTGAACGCCCTGGCGGCCGTCAAGTCCGTCGCCGGCGACCTGGACCGCATCGCGCGCGTCGTGAAGGTCGTCGGCTATGTCGCCTCCGCCTCCGATTTCACCGGCCAGCCCGCCGTGCTGAACGGCGCCAGCGAGCTGCTCGGCGAGGTCCTCGGCGACAAGGGCGTGCACGCGCGCAGCGCCGTGGGCGTGGCGGTGCTGCCGCTGGACGCCCCGGTCGAGGTCGACATCCAGGTCGAGCTGACCGACGCCTGAAGGCCGTAGCAGGCTCCCGTGCGGGCGTACGGGGGTTCTCCCGCGTGGGGCGGTCGTACGAGGCTCCTGTACCGGGGTGCGGGGGCCCGCGGGGCCTTCGTACGCGACCCCGCGCGGATGATCGCCTCTCTCGAACATCCGCGCACTACGGGATAGCCTCCGCCCATGGCGAACGGTCAGTGGTACCCCCCGGAGTGGCCGGACCGCATCCGCGCGCTGGCGGACGGCTCCCTGACGCCGGTGACACCCAGGCGCGCGGCCACGGTCATGCTGCTGAAGGACACCGGCGACGGCCCCGTCGTCCACATGCTGCGCCGGCGCGCCTCCATGGCCTTCGCGGCGGGCGCGTACGCGTACCCGGGCGGCGGAGTCGACCCCCGTGACGACGAACGCCACGTCGGCTGGGCGGGCCCCGCGCGCGCGTGGTGGGCGCGGCGGCTCGGCGTCGGCGAGGCGGAGGCGCAGGCGATCGTCTGCGCGGCCGTACGGGAGACGTACGAGGAGGCGGGCGTCCTGCTGGCCGGGCCCGCTCCCGACGCGGTGGTCGGCGACACCACCGGGCCCGACTGGGAGGCCGACCGTGCCGCCCTGGTCGCCCGTGAGCTGTCGTTCGCCGAGTTCCTCGACCGCCGTGGCCTCGTCCTGCGCTCCGACCTGCTGGGGGCCTGGACCCGCTGGATCACCCCCGAGTTCGAGTCGCGGCGCTACGACACGTGGTTCTTCGTCGCCGCGCTCCCCTCCGGCCAGCGCACCCGCAACGCCTCCACGGAGGCCGACCGGACCGTGTGGATCCGGCCCGCCGAGGCCGCGGCGTCGTACGACGCGGGCGAGCTGCTGATGATGCCGCCGACCATCGCCACGCTGCGCCAGCTGACGCCGTACGGCGCGGCCGCCGAGGCCCTCGCCGCCGCACCCGGGAGGGACATGACGCCCGTCCTGGCCACCGCGCGGCTGGTGGGCGACGAGGTCGTGCTCTCCTGGCCGGGCCACGACGAGTTCACCCGGCACGTCCCGGCCCATCCGCGCCCGCAGGGCGACCTGGCCGGCCCGAGCCCGGAAAGCGGCCCTTCCGACCGCGGCCCGCAACCCGTCCCGACCCGCCCCGCCGACGTCCTGGAAGGTCCCTCCGCATGACGGACGCAGCAGCCCTCCCCGGTCAGCCGCGCGGCGGTGCCCTCTCCGGTCCCGCCACCCCGCGCGCGGTCAACGTCCTCGCACCCAACGCGTCGGCGATGACCCTGGACGGCACCAACACCTGGATCCTGTCGGAGCCCGGCTCCGCGCAGGCCGTCGTCGTGGACCCGGGCCCGCTGGACGAGGGCCACCTCGCCCGCGTGGTCGACGTCGCCGAGCGGGCCGGCAAGCGCGTCGCCCTCACTCTGCTCACCCACGGCCACCCCGACCACGCGGAGGGCGCCGCCCGCTTCGCCGAGCTGACCGGCACCAAGGTGCGCGCCCTGGACCCGGCGCTGCGGCTGGGCGACGAAGGGCTCGCCGCCGGGGACGTGATCACCGTGGGCGGACTGGAGCTGAGGGTCGTGCCCACGCCGGGGCACACCTCGGACTCCCTGTGCTTCCATCTGCCGGCCGACCGTGCCGTCCTGACCGGCGACACCGTCCTGGGGCGCGGCACGACGGTCGTGGCGCACCCCGACGGCCGCCTCGGGGACTATCTGGACTCCCTGCGCCGGCTGAGGTCCCTCACGGTGGACGACGGCGTCCACACGGTCCTGCCCGGTCACGGGCCGGTCCTGGAGGACGCCCAGGGGGCCGTCGAGTTCTACCTCGCCCATCGCGCCCACCGCCTCGCACAGGTCGAGACGGCGGTCGAGGACGGCTACCGCACCCCGCACCAGATCGTCGCCCATGTCTACGCGGACGTGGACCGCTCCCTGTGGCCGGCGGCGGAACTGTCCGTCCGGGCGCAGCTGGACTACCTGGAGGAGCACGGGCTCATCTAGAGCCTTCGCCCCCCGCCCGCGCGCCGGCGCCGGGCGCGTTACCGCGACCGCTTCGCCAGCCGCTCCACGTCCAGCAGGATCACCGCGCGGGCCTCCAGGCGGAGCCAGCCGCGCTGGGCGAAGTCCGCCAGGGCCTTGTTGACCGTCTCGCGGGACGCGCCGACCAGCTGGGCCAGCTCCTCCTGCGTGAGGTCGTGGACGACGTGGATGCCCTCCTCGGACTGCACGCCGAACCGGCGGGACAGGTCCAGCAGGGCGCGGGCCACACGCCCGGGGACGTCCGAGAAGACGAGGTCGGACATCGCGTCGTTGGTCTTGCGCAGCCGGCGGGCGACCGCGCGGAGCAGGGCGGAGGCCACCTCGGGGCGGGCGTTCAGCCAGGGCTGGAGGTCGCCGTGGCCGAGGCCGAGCAGCTTGACCTCGGTGAGGGCGGTGGCGGTCGCCGTGCGCGGGCCCGGGTCGAACAGCGACAGCTCGCCGATCAGCTCGCCGGGGCCGACGACGGCCAGCATGTTCTCGCGGCCGTCGGGCGACGTCCGGTGCAGCTTGACCTTGCCCTCCGTGACCACGTAGAGGCGGTCGCCCGGGTCGCCCTCGTGGAACAGGGAGTCACCCCGCGCGAGGGTCACCTCACTCATGGAGGCGCGCAGCTCCGCGGCCTGCTCGTCGTCGAGCGCCGCGAAGAGCGGATTGCGCCGCAGAACGTCGTCCACGAGTTATCTCCTTGTCGACCTGCTCACAGGGGTCCTGCTCCCCCGTCTGCCAGGGGACCGTGGTGCCCATTTTGCCGGACGGTCCACACAGTGTGATCTGTCACAAGGATGCCGCACCGGTGTGCCGGGGTACGCGGCAGGGGGCCAATTGGGGGCCGGTCCCCGAGGGCCGGGGCGGATGTCGGTGGCGGGCCGTAGGCTGGCCGGGTGTCCAAATCGCCGGTGAGAGCACAGGCCGAGGGAGCTGCGCGGGTGGCCGTACGTCGTGATTCCGCTGTGGGCGAACAGGGTCCGAGTGGCGGTAAGGAACCGACAAAGACATCAAAGACGGCAAAGGTGACGTCGGGGAAGAAGTCGGCGCCCCGTAAGAAGGCGGCCGAGGCAGCGGCGTCGGCGAATGCCGCGCAGGCTCGGGGCTCGGCCGCCGAGGGCGCTGCGGTGGCGAAGGCCCGCCCCGCCAAGAAGGTCGCCGTCGCTCCCAGGAAGGCGACCGCCGCCCTCGTGGGCGCCCCGCCCGCGAAGACCGTCGCGCCGAAGCCGCCCCGCGATGAGTCGCGCACCGCGCTGGTGCGCCGCGCCCGCCGGATCAACCGCGAGCTCGCCGAGGTGTACCCCTACGCGCACCCGGAGCTGGACTTCGAGAACCCCTTCCAGCTCGTCGTGGCCACGGTGCTGTCGGCGCAGACCACCGACCTGCGCGTCAACCAGACGACCCCGGCCCTGTTCGCCAGGTACCCCACCCCCGAGGACCTGGCCGCCGCCAACCCCGAGGAGGTCGAGGAGATCCTCCGTCCGACCGGCTTCTTCCGGGCCAAGACCAAGTCGGTGATAGGGCTCTCCAAGGCCCTGGTCGAACAGTTCGGCGGCGAGGTCCCCGGCCGCCTGGAGGACCTCGTCACGCTCCCCGGCGTCGGCCGCAAGACCGCGTTCGTGGTGCTCGGCAACGCCTTCGGCCGCCCCGGCATCACCGTCGACACCCACTTCCAGCGGCTCGTTCGGCGCTGGAAGTGGACCGACGAGACGGACCCCGACAAGATCGAGGCCGCCGTCGGCACGCTGTTCCCCAAGAACGACTGGACCGACCTGTCGCACCACGTCATCTGGCACGGCCGCCGCATCTGCCACGCCCGCAAGCCCGCCTGCGGCGCCTGCCCCATCGCCCCGCTCTGCCCGGCCTACGGCGAGGGCGAGACGGACCCGGAGAAGGCGAAGAAGCTGCTGAAGTACGAGAAGGGCGGCTTCCCGGGCCAGCGGCTCAACCCGCCGCGGGAGTATCTGGAGGCGGGCGGCCGGCCGGCCCCGCCCCTGGGGGCCGGATGACGGAACGATCGGGCGGTGGCCGGTCGTTGGCAGTGAGAGAGCGGGGGTGGCGATGACACGAGCGAGCGAGACGCGGGGCCCGGTGACGCTGAGCAAGGAAGGGCTGCCGGACTGGCTCGACCCGGTGGTGCGGGCCGCGGAGACGGTCGAGCCGCTCCAGCTGAGCCGTTTCCTGCCGCCGGACGACGGCGCGGGCCGGCAGTCCGCCGTCCTCATCCTGTTCGGCGAGGGCGCCCGCGGCCCCGAGCTGCTGCTGATGGAGCGGGCCGGATCGCTGCGCTCGCACGCCGGGCAGCCCGCCTTCCCCGGCGGCGCCCTCGACCCCGAGGACGGCGACCCGCTGGGCGACGGACCGCTGCGGGCCGCCCTGCGCGAGGCCGAGGAGGAGACCGGCCTGGACCCGGCGGGCGTGCAGCTGTTCGGGGTGCTGCCCAGGCTGTACATCCCGGTCAGCCAGTTCGTGGTGACGCCGGTGCTGGGCTGGTGGCGGGAGCCGAGCCCGGTCGGCGTGGTCGACCCGGCCGAGACGGCCCGGGTCTTCACCGTCGCCGTGGCGGATCTCACGGATCCCGCCAACCGCGCCATGGCCGTGCACCCCCTGGGCCACCGCGGTCCGGCATTTCTGGTCGAATCGGCCCTCGTCTGGGGCTTCACCGCCGGGGTCATCGACCGGCTGCTGCACTACGCAGGCTGGGAGAGACCCTGGGACCGCGACAAGCTGGTCCCACTCGACCGGCGGTCATGACAGGGTGACCTTCGTGGTGTGTGTCCCGGGGGACGCCGGAGTGACGAGGCGAGGCTTGAAGCGGTGAACGTGCTGGACATCCTGTTGCTGGTCGCCGCCGTGTGGTTCGCGATCGTCGGTTACCGCCAGGGCTTCGTCGTCGGCATCCTGTCGGTGATCGGATTCCTGGGCGGCGGTCTCGTCGCCGTCTACGCGCTGCCCGTCGTCTGGGACCTGCTCACCGACAACTCCGAGGTGAGCACGACCGCCGCCGTCGTCGCGGTCGTCGTCGTCATCGTCTGCGCCTCGGTCGGCCAGGCGCTCACCACCCACCTCGGCAACAAGCTGCGCCGGCACATCACCTGGTCCCCGGCGCGCGCCCTGGACGCCACCGGCGGCGCCCTGGTCAACGTGGCCGCCATGCTGCTCGTGGCCTGGCTGATCGGCTCCGCCCTGGCCGGCACCACCCTGCCGACGCTCGGCAAGGAGGTGCGCAGCTCCAAGGTGCTGCTGGGCGTCTCGCGGGCGCTGCCCGCGCAGGCCGACACCTGGTTCGCCGACTTCTCCGCGGTCCTCGCGCAGAACGGCTTCCCGCAGGTCTTCAGCCCGTTCTCCAACGAGCCCATCACCGACGTACGGCCGCCCGACCCGGCGCTCGCCGGCAGTCGGGTCGCCGCGCGCGCCCAGCGGTCCATCGTCAAGGTGATGGGCACCGCGCAGAGTTGCGGCAAGGTCCTGGAGGGCACCGGCTTCGTCTTCGCCGAGCGCCGCGTCATGACCAACGCGCACGTCGTCGGCGGCGTCGACGAACCCACCGTGCAGATCGGCGGCGAGGGCCGGCGCTACGACGCGACGGTCGTGCTCTACGACTGGGAGCGCGACATCGCCGTGCTCGACGTGCCCGACCTGTCCGCGCCCGCGCTGCGGTTCACCACCGACGACGCGGCCAGCGGGGACAGCGCGATCGTCGCCGGCTTCCCGGAGAACGGCGCGTACGACGTGCGCTCGGCGCGCGTACGCGGGCGCATCACCGCCAACGGCCCGGACATCTACCACCGCGGCACCGTCCGCCGCGACGTCTACTCCCTGTACGCGGTCGTGCGCCAGGGCAACTCCGGCGGCCCACTGCTCACGCCCGAGGGCGAGGTCTACGGCGTGGTCTTCGCCAAGTCGCTGGACGACGCCGAGACGGGGTACGCCCTCACGGTGGACGAGATCCAGGAGGACATCGCCGCGGGCCGTACGGCCAATCAGCAGGTGGACAGCGACAGCTGCGCCCTGTGACGACGCCCGGCCGCCCCGCGGCGGACCGCCGGTTCAGCCGCGCGGATGGCGCAGGCGTACGGAGACCCAGCGCGCGCGGCGGCGCAGGATGCGCGGAATGCCCACCCGGGGGTCCGTGCCCACCAGTTGGGGCGAACCTCCCTGCCGGTGAGAGCTCGGGCCCGTGGCCGAGCTACGGTTGCGTGCTGCTGCGTCACTGAAGTCGTGCGTCCAGCCCATACCTCGACGTCTGCCCCCGCCCGAAGGTCCATAACCGCCTGGGGGGCGCTCATTTGGCCTATGCGCCGGGCAAGTGGGCGTTCGTACGACAGGCGTACCGGTCCGTATACCGGGCGTCATGGCCGGATCACCGGTCGGGTTCGGGATCTTTCAGCCAGTTGACGAGTTCGGTGGAGAACGCCACCGGGTCCTCCTCGTGGGGGAAATGGCCGAGACCGTCGAACAGCCGCCAGCGGTAGGGGGCTTCGACGTACTCGCCGGAACCGGCGGCGCTGCGGGTGCGGATCACCGGATCGAGGGAGCCGTGCAGGTGCAGCGTGGGCACGCGCACGGGGCGCTTCATGCGCCGGTTGAACTGGATGCCGTCCGGTCGGGCCATCGACCGCACCAGCCAGCGGTAGGGCTCGACCGAGCAGTGCGCCGTCGACGGGATGCACATCGCCCGCCGGTACGCCGCCACCGCGTCGTCCTCCGGCAGCCGCGGCCCCGACCACTCCCGGATCAGCCGGCCCACCAGCGCGCCGTCGTCCGCGACCAGTTGCCGCTCCGGGATCCAGGGCCGCTGGAAGCCCCAGACGTAGGAGCTCGCGGCCGTCTGCCGGACGTCGGAGAGCATCGCCGAACGCCAGCGCCGGGGATGCGGCATCGACGTGACCGCCAGCCGCCGCACCAGCTTGGGGCGCATCACGGCCGCCGTCCACGCCAGATATCCGCCCAGGTCGTGCCCGACCAGCGCGGCGTCCGGCTCGCCCAGGGAGCGGACCACGCCGGTGATGTCCAGGGCGAGGTTGGCGGGGTCGTAGCCGCGCGGGGTGCGGTCGCTGCCGCCGACGCCCCGCAGGTCCATGGCGACGGCCCGGAACCCGGCGTCGGCGAGCGCCTCCATCTGGTGCCGCCAGGCCCACCAGAACTGCGGGAAGCCGTGCACCAGCATCACCAGCGGCCCGTCGCCCACCTCCGCGATGTGGAAACGCGCGCCGTTGGCGGCGACGTCCCGGTGCGTGACCTCCTGCCCGCCGGGCAGGTCGAGCCGTACGGCCGAGGCGGGCTGCGCCGAAGGAGTGCCGGGTTCCGTCATGAGGACGAGCGTGCCACAGCTTCGACGGCCTTCGGGGAGCGGTCCGCGGGAGAGCCGGTCAGCTCGGGCCGCTCGGGTCGCGGATGCGGCTTGGCGTTCTGCAGGACGCCCGCCGTCTCCTTCACCGACGCGGCCACCTTCTGCGGGCCCTTGCCCTTCTTCGCCTTCTTCGCGAACACCACGCCGATCAGCGCGAGGAATCCGGCGATCAGCACGTTCGCCGCGAAGGACAGCAGGAAGCAGACCGCCAGGTTCCAGTCGCTCCAGGTGTGGATGCCGTACGCGAGGGCGAAGTTGAGCATGGGCAGTGAGAACAGCAGCAGCACGCCGGCCGCCATGAAGGCCCCGCCGCTGGTCGCACCGCGCTTGACGTCCTGCCTGAGCTGGGCCTTGGCCAGCGCGATCTCGTCGTGCACCAGCGCCGACATCTCGGTGGTAGCCGTGGCGAACAGCTGGCCGATGCTGCGTTCGGCGCCGACCGGGCTGCCGTCGGGTGCGCTCATCGCGGTTCTCCCTCTTCTGCGGACCGTCCCGTCCGCGCGTGCTCGTGCCTGCCTGCGTACGGTCGCGTGCTCGTGTGCCCGCGTACGGTCCCGTCTTTTGTACCGTCTCGTCAGATCATGCCGGACCGTCGTGCTCCTCGCCTGCCCCGCCCGGCACTTCGGCAAGCCGCGCGGCCGTCTGCTCCTCGGCGATCCTGCGGTGTTCGGCGGCCTTTCGCTCGTGGATCTCCGCCATCCGCAGGTGATAGGCCGGGTCGTGCAGCTCGTAGACGTCGGGGACGCCGTCGAGGTCGTCGTCGCGCTCCTCGTCCTCGTAGAGCCGCCGGTACTTGGCGTTGCGGAACTTCAGCAGCACGGTGGCGACGGCCGCCGCGATCAGCGAGCCGGCCAGGACGGCGGCCTTGACCTCGTCGGTGAGCGCCGCGTCGCCCTCGAAGGCCAGTTCGCCGATCAGCAGCGAGACGGTGAAGCCGATGCCGGCCAGCGAGGCGACGGCGAAGACGTCCGCCCACTCCAGGTCGTCGCTGAGCGAGGCGCGCGTGAAGCGGGCGGTGAGCCAGGTGCCGCCGAAGATGCCGAGGGTCTTGCCGACGACGAGGCCGAGGACGACGCCGAGCGTCTCCGGCTGGGTGAACACCTCCCCGAGGGCGCCGCCGGAGATCGACACGCCCGCGCTGAACAGCGCGAACAGCGGGACGGCCAGGCCCGCGGACAGGGGGCGCACGAGGTGCTCGATGTGACCGCCGGGGGAGTGCTCCTCGCCCTCACGGGTGCTGCAGCGCAGCATCAGGCCCATGGCGACGCCGGCGATGGTGGCGTGGATGCCGCTGTTGTACATCAGCGCCCAGATCACCAGCGCCAGCGGGACGTAGACGTACCAGCCCTTCACGCCCTTGCGCAGCAGCAGCCAGAACAGGGCGAGGCCGAGCGCCGAGCCGCCGAGGGCGAGGAAGTCGAGGTCGTCGGTGAAGAAGACGGCGATGATCAGGATCGCGAAGAGGTCGTCGACCACGGCGAGCGTGAGCAGGAAGGCGCGCAGCGCGCTCGGCAGGGAGGTGCCGATGACGGCCAGCACGGCGAGCGCGAACGCGATGTCCGTCGCGGTGGGCACGGCCCAGCCGGCCAGGGATCCGCCGCCGGCCGAGCTGGTGAGGGTGTAGACGAGCGCGGGTACGGCCATGCCGCACAGTGCGGCGACGACCGGCAGGGCCGCCGCCCTGGGGTCGCGCAGGTCGCCGGCGACCAGCTCGCGCTTGAGTTCGATGCCGGCGACGAAGAAGAAGATCGCCAGGAGCCCGTCGGCGGCCCAGTGCTCGATCGACAGGTCGAGGCCCAGGGAGGCGGGGCCGATGTGGAAGTGGCTGACGCTCTCGTAGCTGTCGCTCAGCGCGGGTATGTTCGCCCAGGCCAGCGCGGCGACCGCGGCGAGCAGCAGCAGCACGCCGCCGACGGTCTCGGTGCGCAGGGCGTCCGCGACGAAGTTCCGCTCGGGCAGGGAGAGGCGGCCGAAGACCTTGCGGGGAGCGGGCGGCGGGGGCGTGGTCATGGGAAGGACCTCCGGTCTCGGGCAGCACGGAACACATGCCGACCAGACTTCCCGGCGCACCTTTGATCACTGTCGCTCTGTTGACGCGTTCTTTAGCTTACCTAAGCTGCGGCGGTCCGGCGCAGTGATCTCCGGTCCGGTGCCGCGGACGGCTGTCCGAGGGTGCTCCCGGACAGCCGTCGCGTCAGTCCCGTCGTCCCGTCGCGTCAGTCCTCGCCGGGCGCGGCCGGGAGCTTGGCCTGGATGAGGTCCATGACCGTGGAGTCGGTCAGTGTGGTCACGTCACCGAGCTGACGGTTCTCGGCGACGTCGCGCAGCAGCCGGCGCATGATCTTGCCCGAGCGGGTCTTGGGCAGCTCCGCCACCGGCAGGATCCGCTTGGGCTTGGCGATCGGGCCGAGGGCGGCGCCGACGTGGTTGCGCAGCTCGCCGACGAGGCTGTCGGTCTCCGACGCCGTACCGCGCAGGATCACGAAGGCGACGATCGCCTGCCCGGTCGTCTCGTCGGCCGCGCCGACCACGGCCGCCTCGGCGACGGACGGGTGCGAGACGAGCGCCGACTCCACCTCGGTGGTGGAGATGTTGTGCCCGGACACCAGCATCACGTCGTCCACCCGGCCGAGCAGCCAGATGTCGCCGTCGTCGTCCTTCTTCGCGCCGTCGCCGGCGAAGTACCTGCCCTCGAACCGCGACCAGTAGGTGTCCAGGAACCGCTGGTCGTCGCCCCAGATGGTGCGCAGCATGGACGGCCACGGCTCGGTGAGGACCAGGTAGCCGCCCCCGCCGTTGGGCACCTCGTTCGCCTCGTCGTCCACGACGGTGGCGCAGATGCCGGGCAGCGGGCGCTGCGCGGAGCCCGGCTTGGTCTCGGTGACGCCCGGCAGCGGCGAGATCATCATCGCGCCGGTCTCGGTCTGCCACCAGGTGTCCACGATCGGGGTCCGGTCCGCGCCGATGTGCTTGCGGTACCAGATCCACGCCTCGGGGTTGATCGGCTCGCCCACCGAGCCCAGCACCCGCAGGCTGCTCAGGTCGAACTTGGCGGGGATGTCGTCGCCCCACTTCATGAACGTCCGGATCGCGGTGGGCGCGGTGTAGAGGATCGTCACGCCGTACTTCTGCACGATCTCCCAGAACCGGCCCTGGTGCGGGGTGTCCGGGGTGCCCTCGTACATGACCTGGGTGGCGCCGTTGGCGAGCGGCCCGTAGACGATGTACGAGTGCCCGGTGACCCAGCCGACGTCGGCGGTGCACCAGTAGACGTCGGTCTCCGGCTTGAGGTCGAAGACGGCGTGGTGGGTGTACGCCACCTGGGTGAGGTAGCCGCCGGAGGTGTGCAGGATGCCCTTGGGCTTACCCGTCGTGCCCGACGTGTAGAGGATGAACAGCGGGTGCTCGGCGTCGAAGGCCTCGGGGGTGTGCTCGGCGCTCTGCCGGTCGACCAGTTCGTGCCACCACACGTCCCGCTCGTCGTGCCAGGTGACGTCCTGCCCGGTGCGGCGGACCACGAGCACGTGCTCGACGTTGCCCGCGCGCTCGACTGCCTCGTCCACGGCCGGCTTCAGCGCGGACGGCTTGCCGCGCCGGTAGCCGCCGTCGGCGGTGATGACGACCTTGGCGTCGGCGTCCTGGATACGGGTCGCGAGCGCGTCCGCCGAGAAGCCGCCGAAGACGACCGAGTGGGCCGCGCCGATCCGGGCGCAGGCCAGCATCGCGATCGCCGTCTCCGGGATCATCGGCATGTAGACGGCGACCCGGTCGCCCTTGCGCACGCCCAGGTCCAGCAGGGCGTTCGCCGCCCTGGAGACCTCGTCCTTCAGCTCGGCGTAGGTGATGGCGCGGCCGTCGCCGGGCTCGCCCTCGAAGTGGATGGCGACCCGGTCGCCGTGGCCCGCCTCGACGTGCCGGTCGACGCAGTTGTAGGCGACGTTGAGCGTGCCGTCCTTGAACCACTTGGCGAACGGCGGGTTCGACCAGTCCAGCGTCTCGGTCGGCTCCTTGGCCCAGGTCAGCCGGCGGGCCTGCTCGGCCCAGAAGCCGAGCCTGTCAGCCTTGGCCTGTTCGTACGCCTCCGCCGTGACGTTGGCGGCGGCGGCCAGGTCGGCGGGCGGCGGGAACCTGCGCTCTTCCTTGAGCAGGTTGGCCAGGCTTTCGTTGCTCACGACATCTCCCTTTCGAAGGGTGTCCGTTGTGTCCCAGGCCACAGCTCATCAGACGGAATGGCCCGGTGACAAGGGTCGTCGGGAAATTGGTTTAGACCTATGCGGGTGTGCGGCCCCCGGCGGTACGGAACCGCTGCCGGCGCCCGCCATGCCGGGTCATTCCTTCCCACGGACGGCGCCGGGGCGGGGTTCAGGTCTGTAACGGCCCTCACATGAGCGTGCGGACGGCCCTGGAGAATCACTCCGGAGAGTGATGCGGGCATTTGATCGGCTTGTCGTATTAATTCCTTCTCGGCCTTGTGCGACCTTGGCGGCGCTGCCGGAAATCCCGGCAGATCGTCAGAAAACGCCCGCTTCGGCGTTGGCCCGAGTCAAGGAAGTAGGTGGGCGGACATGGCCGCCAGCCAGAAGATCGCCGCGGGCGTCGTGGTCGCCGCGGTCTGTGCCGGATCGCTCGCCGGGTGCGCGTTCGACGGCGACGACGCCGGGGGAGGGGGGAACGGGCCGCACCGGGAGGTGAGCGGTCCGCGGGAGGGCGGGGGCGCGGACGGGCCGCGGGAAGGCGGGGAGGGCGAGGGCGGCGGCGGGGCGCGGGAGGCGCGGCCGGCGCCGGCGCCGCCCAAGAGCGCGATCCGGCTGATTGGCGACGGCTCCACCGCGTTCACCGGCGCCCAGCCGCACCTGCCCCGCCCGCAGCGGCTGAAGCCCGGTCAGCGCCCACCGCAGTTCGTGGTGTTCTCCTGGGACGGCGCGGGCGAGGACAGTCAGCGGCTGTTCTCCCACTTCCGCAAGGTCGCCAGGGCGAACAACGCGACGATGACGTACTTCCTCAGCGGCGTCTACCTGCTGCCCAAGGACAAGGCCGAGCTGTACAGGCCGCCGCAGCACTCCCCGGGCCGCTCCGACATCGGCTTCAACGACCGCCGGGGCATCGCCGACACCGTCGAGCAGCTGCGGCTGGCCTGGTTGGAGGGCAACGAGGTCGGCACCCACTTCAACGGCCACTTCTGCGGCGGCACGGGCGGCGTCGGCGACTGGTCGGTGAAGGAGTGGAAGGACGAGATCGCCCAGGCCAAGCAGTTCGTGAAGTCCTGGAAGACCAACTCCGGCATGAGGAGCGCCTCCCCGCTGCCCTTCGACTACGACAAGGAGCTGATCGGCGCCCGCACCCCCTGCCTGGAGGGCCGCGCCAACTTCCTCAAGGCCGCCCGCGAACTGGGCTTCCGCTACGACACCAGCGGCGTCAACAACCAGGTCTGGCCCGGCAAGAAGGAGGGCCTGTGGGACCTGTCGATGCAACTGGTGCCGTTCCCCGGGCACTCCTTCGAGCAACTCACCATGGACTACAACTTCATGGTCAACCAGTCGGGCACCACCACCCAGGGCGACCCCGCCAAGCACCGGCAGTGGGGGGACCAGATGCGCGACGCCCTGCTCATGGGCTTCCAGCGGGCCTACGACGGCAACCGCGCGCCGCTGATCATCGGCAACCACTTCGAGTCCTGGAACGGCGGCGCCTACATGCGCGCCGTCGAGGAGGTCATCGCGACGGTGTGCACCAAGGCGGAGGTGCGCTGCGTCTCGTTCCGGCAGCTCGCGGACTGGCTGGACGCCCAGGACCCGGCGGTGCTGGCCAAGCTGCGCACGCTCGGGGTGGGCGAGGCCCCCAAGCAGGGCTGGGCGTCCTTCCTGTCCGCCCGCCCGGCCCCGGCCCCGAAGGGCGTGCCGGGCGCGCCGGCGGACCGGCGCTGACGGTCAGGCGGGGGCCGTGACGCCCTCGCCGAGGACGAAACCGGGGTCGATCTGCGCCGCCAGGTCGGCCCCGGTGCGCTCGTTCCCCCAGGACTGGGCGTTCTTCAGATGGAAGTGGACCATCTGGCGCGTGTAGCGGTCCCAGTCCCGCCGCTCGTACGTGGCGTCGGCGGCCGTCCGCAGCGTCTCCAGGGCGCGGCGGTTGGCGTCCTCCAGGAGCTCGAACCGGGGCGGCCGGCCCTTCTCCATGGCGCGCACCCAGTCGGAGTGCCCCACGGTCACGAGCAGGTCGTCGCCGACCTCGGCACGCAGGAAGTCGAGGTCGTCCGGACCCTGAACCTTGTTGCCGACGACCCTCAGCTCGACGCCGAAGTCGCGGGCGTACTCCTTGTACTGGCGATAGACGGAGACCCCCTTCCGGGTCGGCTCGGCGACGAGGAACGTCATGTCGAAGCGGGTGAACATGCCCGAGGCGAAGGAGTCCGAGCCCGCCGTCATGTCCACCACGAGGTACTCGTCGGGGCCGTCGACGAGGTGGTTCAGGCACAGCTCCACCGCTCCGGTCTTGGAGTGGTAGCAGGCGACCCCCAGGTCGGCGTCGGTGAAGGGGCCGGTGACCATCAAACGGACGGCCCCGCCGTCGAGTTCCACCGGCCGGGCGCAGGCGTCGTAGACCGGGTTGTCCTCGCGCACCCGCAGCAGCCGCGACCCCTCGCCGGGCGGCGTCGTCTTGATCATCGTTTCGGCGGAGGCGATGCGCGGGTTGGAGCCGCGCAGGTAGTCCTTGATCAGCGGCAGCCGGTCGCCCATCGCGGGCAGCGCCGCGGCCTCCGGCTCGTCGAGCCCGAGCGCGGCCCCGAGATGCTGGTTGATGTCGGCGTCGACCGCGACGACCGGGGCGCCCGCGGCGGCCAGGTGACGGATGAAAAGGGACGACAGGGTGGTCTTGCCGCTGCCGCCCTTCCCGACGAAAGCAATTTTCATGTTCAGTAAGCGTAGTGCCGCGACGGCGGCGCGGGGCGCACGCGCGTGAAGAAGACCACTCCTTCGTGGGGCGCGGGCCCTGGGTGCGTAGGGTCGTACTCATGAGTACGACAGGCGCGTCCGCCGATCCGCTCGCGGCCCTGGGCTCCCTGCCCGGCGTGGCCGAGTCCGTGGAGTCCGTGCGCAAGGCCGTGGACCGGGTCTACGGACACCGGGTCATGCGTCGGCGCAGCAACGAGATCACGTCCGAGGCCGCCCTGCGCGGCGCCCGCGGCTCCGCGGCGCTGTCCGGGGCCGACTGGGCGCTGGAGGAGGTGCGCCGGCGCACCGACTTCGGTGTCGACGACGAGGCGCGCGTGATGGGCGCCGCCCTCCGGCTGACCGCGGAGGCGGGGCAGCTGCTGTCCATCTGGCGGCAGTCCCCGCTGCGGGTGCTGGCCCGGCTGCATCTGGTGGCGGCGGCGGACGACGCCGACCGGGTGGGGCGGCCCCGGCAGGAGGGCGAGCCGGTCGACGAGCCGCTGATCGGGCAGCCGCTGCCGAGCGCGGCGGAGGTGTCGGGGCGGCTGGAAGGGCTGTCCGAGCTGGTCATCGCGGGCAGTTCCGCGCCGGCCCTGGTCCAGGCGGCCGTGGTGCACGGCGAGCTGCTCGCGCTGCGCCCCTTCGTGTCGTACAACGGCCTGGTCGCGCGCGCGGCCGAGCGGATCGTGCTGGTGGGCAGCGGCCTCGACCCGAAGTCCGTCTGCCCGGCGGAGACGGGCCACGCCGAGCTGGGCCGCGAGGCCTACCTGACGGCCTTCGACGGCTACCTCTCCGGCACCGCGGAGGGCATGGCGGCGTGGATCGCGCACTGCGGGAAGGCCGTGGAGCTGGGTGCGCGCGAGTCGACGGCGGTCTGCGAGGCGCTCCAGCGCGGGGCGGCGTAGGACAGGCCCGGGCCTGTCGGCCCTGCCGAAGGGGTGCGCACGGCGATCGCCTGCACGGCGAGCACCCGCCGTTGCCCACGAAAATGCGGCGGTACGAGTGCTCGTACCGCCGCTGGCATGCTCACCGGGTTACCAGGCGTCCTCGATATGTGCCCATCAGGTCGGGGACTTTGCCCGCCACCTGGTGCGGCTGGCCCGTAATCGACGGGTCGACGTCGCGTGGGTGCCCGGTGTTCATGCTCGGTCCGTGGGGCCAGTGTGCGTTTTGAAGGTGATCCTTTCGGATGTCCTTGGTCTCGCGGGCCGTTATGTCCTTTGTACTCCAGAATCGGTGGATGC
Source organism: Streptomyces sp. NPDC046379 (assembly GCF_055587785.1). Lineage (NCBI taxonomy): Bacteria > Bacillati > Actinomycetota > Actinomycetes > Kitasatosporales > Streptomycetaceae > Streptomyces > Streptomyces sp. NPDC046379. The sequence continues at coordinate 69,259 of NZ_JBVJFP010000021.1, read as the reverse complement.
GGAAGTGGAGGACCCGCTTCTTTTGGTTGTTCGTTCAATCTTGCTGGTGCGTCAGTCGGGTTCAGTGGGTTCGGGGGTTCGAGGGGCTCGGGGGGCGCTCGGTCTGGTGGGTTCAGGGGACGCTGGGCTGGTGTTCACGCGGTCGCGGCGCGGCGGCGGTTGGCGTACCAGACCAGGCCGGCCGTGGCCGCCGCGGCGCCTATGGCCGCCGCCGCGACCAGTGCGGTCCGGGGCGGCGCCGAGAACCTTGGCAGCCGTTGCTTGAGCCGGACCGGACGGCGGAAGTCCAGGATCGGCCAGCCGCGCGCGACGGCCTCGCGGCGCAGGGCACGGTCCGGGTTGACGGCGTGCGGGTGGCCGACGGATTCCAGCATCGGCAGGTCGGTCACCGAATCGCTGTAGGCGTAGCAGCGCGAGAGGTCGTACCCCTCGGACTCGGCCAGCTCCCTGATCGCCTCCGCCTTCGTGGGCCCGTAGGCGTAGTACTCCACCTCGCCCGTGTAGCAGCCGTCGTCGCCGACGACCATGCGGGTGGCCACCACACGGTCCGCGCCGAGCAGTTCGCCGATCGGCTCGACGACCTCCGACCCCGACGTCGACACGATCACGACGTCCCGGCCAGCGGTGTGGTGCTCCTCGATGAGGGAGGCGGCCTCGTCGTAGATGATCGGGTCGATGATGTCGTGCAGCGTCTCGGCGACGATCTCCTTGACCTGTTCGACGTTCCACCCGCGGCACAGTGCGGACAGGTAAGCGCGCATCCGTTCGATCTGTTCGTGGTCCGCGCTGCCGGCGAGGAAGACGAACTGCGCGTATGCGCTGCGCAGGACTCCCCGGCGGTTGATCAGACCGCCTTGGTAGAACGACTTGCTGAAGGTGAGCGTGCTGGACTTCGCAATGACCGTCTTGTCCAGGTCAAAGAAGGCCGCTGTGCGGGGCAACGAGTGGTTTTCCACGCCCCCGAGCATAGGGGCAGCCCATTCGGCGTAAGGTGGGGCGTGTGGGTTTGCCTGAGAAGGCTCTCGGGTACACCATGGAAGTCACGGATCGTTCGCGACCGTGCTAACCCGGCCCGACTCCTCCCCCCCCGAGTCGGCCGTGGGGACGACCCCCGCTCTCCCCCCCGGCGGGGGTCGTCGCATGTCCGGACGCATTTTTCCCTCCCTGTCGCGGTGCACGCACCCTCCCGAGGCGGCTGAAGCCGCCTCTTCGGCATACCCATGATCCGTCACGGACGGTAGTCGCCGTACTGCTCTGTGGAAGTCGAGCGGGACATCGTGCGGGACTTCACCGGTATGGGTGATGGCGATATTCACAGCCTCCGGGATGTCCACAGTTATCCACCAAGATCCACTTTATTTCCGGGATCGCTGCACCGTGATTCCTGCGCGGCCCGAGCGGGACGAGTTCCCGGACCCGCTTCCGTTTGTCGGGCGCGTATGGCCGGATTCCGTCGGCCGCTCATAGGGAGGCCGCTCGCCGGTTCTCCATGCCTATGGGAATCGCGGGGCCGCCGGCCGCGCGAGGGACCGCAGCCAGCAGCGAACGGGGAACGCACATGACCGGATCCGTCACCTACGATCCGCCGCCCGCCGGAGGGCGCCAGAGCACACCACTGATCGTCACCGAGGACGCCCGACTGCTCGACGACCTGCTCCGCCTGTGCGCCGCCGCGGGCGCCACGCCCGAGGTCCACCACTCGTTGCCGGAGCGCGGCGGCTGGGAGGCCGCCCCGCTCGTCCTGGTCGGCGACGACGCCGCCCGGCGCGTACGAGGGGTGGCCCGGCGGCGGGGCGTGGTGCTCGTCGGCCGCGACCAGGACGATCCGGGAGTCTGGGAGCGCGCGGTGCGGATCGGCGCCGACCACGTCCTGATGCTGCCCGACGGCGAGCAGTGGCTGGTCGACCGCATCGCCGACGTCGCCGAGGGCGTCGGTGCACCCGCCCTCACCGTCGGCGTCATCGGCGGGCGCGGCGGGGCCGGGGCGTCCACGCTGGCCTGCGCCCTCGCCGTCACCGCCGCTCGTGAAGGGCTGCGCACCCTGCTCGTGGACGCCGATCCGCTCGGCGGCGGACTCGACGTCCTCCTCGGCGGGGAGACCACCGACGGGCTGCGCTGGCCCGACTTCGCCGCCTCGCGCGGCCGGGTCGGCAGCGGCGCCCTGGAGGAGTCGCTGCCCGAGCTGCACTCGCTGCGGGTGCTCAGCTGGGACCGGGGCGACCGCGTCGCCGTCCCGCCGCAGGCCGTCCGGGCGGTGCTCGCGGCGGCCAGAAGGCGCGGCGGCGCGGTCGTCGTCGATCTGCCGCGCCGCGTGGACGAGACGGTGGCCGAGGTCCTCGCCCAGCTCGACGTCGGACTCCTGCTGGTCCCCGCCGAACTGCGCGCCGTCGCGGCCGGCGGCCGGGTCGCCGCCGCCGTCGGCATGGTCCTCGGCGACCTGCGTGTCGCGGTGCGCGGCCCGTACGCGCCCGGCCTGGACGACCGCGAGGTGGCCCGCCTCCTCGGGCTCCCGTTGGCGGGCGAGGTGCCCGTCGAGTCCGCCCTGCTGCGCCCCGGTGACGGCAAGTCCCCGCCGGGCGCGGGCGGAAGGGGGCCGCTGGCGCGCTTCTGCAAGGAGTTCTGGGAGCGGGCGGTGCTGGAGGCGGGGGCGGCTTGAGGGGCGGGAGGGGGCGAGGAGTGAGGGCCGGCGGCGTGAGTGAGGTGAGGGGCGTGGGTGGCCTGAAGGGCGCGAGCGGCCCGAGGGTCGCGCGCGGGGGCGGCGGGTGAGTGGGTTGAGCGGTGTGAGAGGGCTGAGCGGGTCGAGTGGTGTGGACCGGGTGGACGGGGTGGACGGGGTGGACGGGGTGGACGGGGTGGACGGGGTGGACGGAGTGAACAGGCTGAACGGGGTGACCGGCGTGAACGGGGTGAGCCGGGTTCGACAGGTGCAGGGCTCGGGTGAGACCGGGTGGGCGGGTGGTCCGGCGCTGTTGGACGGGGTGCGGCAGCGGCTGGCCGAGAGCGGGGCCGAACCGACGCCGGCCCGGGTGGCACAGGCGCTGCGCGAACAGGGGCGGGTGCTCGGCCACGCCGAGGTGCTGCGGGCGGCCGAGCACCTGCGCTCCGAGCTGGTCGGCAGCGGTCCGCTGGAGCCGCTGCTGGCCGACCCCTCCGTCACGGACGTCCTGGTGTCGGCTCCGGACCGGGTCTGGGTCGACCGGGGCGGCGGACTGGAACTGACGCCCGTCTCCTTCCCGGACGCGGCGGCCGTACGACGTCTGGCGCAGCGACTGGCCGCCGTCGCGGGGCGGCGTCTGGACGACGCCAGGCCGTGGGTCGACGCCCGGCTGCCGGACGGGACCCGGCTGCACGCCGTGCTGCCGCCGGTCGCCGTCGACTGCACCTGCCTGTCCCTGCGCGTGGTCCGCCCGCGAGCGTTCACGCTCAGGGAGCTGGTCGAGGCGGGCACGGTTCCGCCGGGCGGCGACCGAGTGCTGTGGGCTTTGCTGCGGGCACGGCTGTCCTTCCTGATCAGCGGGGGCACCGGCACCGGAAACCCCAATCTACCGCTATGACGCCTCTAAAGTGATCATGACGCGACGACGTCAGGGGATCGCCTGTGAACCCTTCTGACCTGCGTTTTTGTGGCCCGATTCGGCTCCGCGTGTGCTCACCTTCGATTTGAAGGTGAGCGCGGAGCGGCCCCGGTCGACGGCCAGGGGCGACGCCTGACTGTCGGCGGGTGGCTGGGTGCTGCAGGTGGTCCTGCGGGCGCTGCTGTCGTACCAGGTCAGCGAGGTGCGGGCGTTGGGGAAGTCCGATGTGTGAGTGAAATGCGGAGTGTAGTCACCCTTGGGCTCTAGGTGATACGCCCAGATGGGTGGCAACGGGGAGGTCCAAATATCCGCTTTGCGCTCACCGATCCCGTCCAATCGGCGTTCGCTAAAGCAGTAGTGTCCTGGGCACCGAGAGGAACACCGCCCCCGGAAGGGGTGGCATCGTCGCGCCCTCGGATTCTTCGGTCCTATGTGAAGTCGCCGAGCCGGCGCATCCTCACCTACCCAGCAAGGAGCTGGTCGCCATGAGGCGGTACATCGAGCGAGAACGGACGATCCGGGACGCCCTGCAAGAGACTCCCCGGACCGTCCGCTACATAGCCATCCTGCTGGCCCGGCACCTGATGAGCGTCAGTCTCGTCATCCTGGCGATGATCGGGTTCCTGGCCTGGCGCCTCGTCTGATCCCGGCAAGGATCAGAGGCAGGCAGAGGCTAACGTCACTGTAGTCCGCTGTCCGGCCGTCGCCGTCGCGCTCGTCACGCGAGGGCGACGGTCGTTCGCCTGCTCCCGAGGGAGCGTGCGGCGTCGGCAAGGCGCAGACCGCCGATGAGTATGTGAACCGGCTACGTCTCACCTTCACCCCGTCCTGGTGGTGGAGACCGGCGGTCCGATCGAACAAGTCGACCTCCATGAAGCGGCCCCGGTCGGCGACGGGGGCGCCGGCCGGGGCCGCGGGGGATGCCCGCCCCAGCGATGTCGGCGAGCTGAGGCGGGCGGGGTCAGGCCCGTGTCCGGCCAGCCGTCCGGCCGGGCACGGGGGTCACTGGGGCCACGTACACCCGGATGCGTCGGTGACCTTCTTGCGGCCGGTGTAGTAGTCGACGTGGTCGCCCGGGTGGCCGGGCAGGCGCGTGCACCTGGCGGGCCCGGACGGGTCCGGCGCCCAGCAGTAGCCCGCCGCGCGCCCGGCGGCGAGCGCCCGCGCCTCGTCCGCCGCCGCCTGTCCCTTGCTCGTCACTGGGCACCCCCGCGGTGTGCGCGGCGGGCGGTCGACCAGGCGCGCCGCAGACGGCCCGCCGTCGGGCAGGCGACGGCGGTGTTGGTCCGGCACTGGCGGCACGAACTGCAGTGGTCGATCAGCGCCCGGTACTGGGCGGCACCCGGTTCCGTGGGTGTGCTGATGGTCGTAGGGTCTGACATGTCGACTCCAACCAGTCGTCCACGCCCCGGGGCCGTTCGCGCGGTCGCCGGGGCTTTTGGTGTCACCCACCGTAGGGATGCCTGTACACCCCTGTCCATGCCTAGGCATGGGTGTGTATCTCTATGCCCCGATAAGCCCGAATATCTACAGTCGGACGGGTGATCGACTTCGACCCGACCCGGCCCAAGTGGGCGCAGATCGCCGACGTGCTGCGCGAGCGCATCACCAGCGGCGAGCTCCCGCCACGCACCCTCATCAGCGAGGTGCAGCTTGAGGCCGAGTTCGGCGTCGCCCGTGGAACCGTGCGGAAGGCGACGGCCGCCCTGCGGGAAGAGGGCTTGCTCGTCACCACGCCCGGCATGGGCAGCTTCGTCACAGACCAGACGTAGGGGTGCGCGCCAGTCCGCACCCCTGGACGCACGAAAGCGGCCCCGCCCTCCCGGAGGAGAGCGGGGCCGCGGTGGATCAGGTGCGGGTGTGGTGGTCATGTTCGCGCTGCGCCCGCAGCATCAGGTCGATGCGCTGCATCACGAGGACCACGATGCCCAGGACGATCGCCGTGCGCACAGCGCGCAGGACGATCGCCGTGCAGCCGTCCGGCCAGATGCTGACCAGCACGGTGTACAGGCACAGCGCCCCGATCGCGGCCGGCAGGCCCATCTGGTTGCGGCCGAGCGGGGTCCGCCACCACCTGGCCCGCAGGTGGAAGATGATGACGAACGCGGCGCACACCACGGTGGCCAGCATCGACGCCACGACGTTGAACAGCTGGTCGATGCTCAGGTCTCCCATTGCTCGTCTCCTCGGAACAGCGCGGCGATGCGCTCGGAGAAGTGGTTCTCTTCCCGGCGGCGCCGCCAGACACGGGCCTCGGCCGTCACCTCGCTGCGCTGGGCGTGCAGCTGGGCGCGGTCGGCCTCGGCCCGGTCCAGTGCCGCCGAGGCCTCCCGCTGCCCCGGCGACAGCACCGGCTCGGCCGGGTCAGCCGGGCGGTGCAGCAGTCTGCTGATCCATGCCAGCATCCGTGCTCACCTCCCGGGAGCGGCTGCGGGGCTGGGGCAAGGCGTTGAAGAAGTACCCGGTGGTGCGGCTCATCTCCAGCAGTTCCGCGGCTTGGCCCTGGGCTTCGCGCCGCGCCTCTTCGGAGACGGTGTGTGCCTGCCGCCAGGTGTCGCGTTCGGTCCGCAGGTCTTCGATCTGCCGGTCCTTGTCGGCGCGGAGGTCTTCGAGCTGACGGCGCGGGACCAGCTGCCCGCGCAGGACCAGCAGGACGACGAGGGCGACGAGGGCCGCGGCCCCCAGGTCGACGGGTCTGAACCCGAGCAGGTCGGTCACGGCCCCCCCTCGGGTCGTCAGACGTGCGTGCGGTTGCTCGGCCGGTTGGGCACGGCCCAGGTGATGCCCCACGCGCCGAGGACGGCGAGCGCCACGGTGACGCCCTCCCCGGTGGTGATGACGCTGTCCTGCGCCGCGGTGACGAGGGCCGCCGACCCGGCCGAGACGCCGGCCACGATGGACTTGGCGATGCTGGAGATGCGCATGGTCAGGATTCCTTCCAGACGAGCGCCGTCAGGACGGCGTGCGTGATGGTGACGGGCGCTTCGGCGCGGCTGAGCAGCCGCACCCGCATACGCCGCCCGGCGGCGAGCCGCTTGGTCAGCGGGATGACCGCGAACGTGGCGCCGGTCGTGCCGGTGATCTCGTGGACCGGGTGATCCGCGCGGTGGGTGTCGCCCTCGTACTCGGACATGCGGGCCTGGAGGACGGCCCCGGGCGGGAGGCCGTGGACGGTCAGGCTGAGGGTGCCGGTGAAGCGCGCCGGACCGCTCACGAACGACGATCCGTTGGTGGCATGGTCGCCGGTCTCGTCGGTCCACTCCTGGGTGAACTCGATCGAGTCCCACTTCCCCGGCTGCAGGTCGTAGTTGCTGGCGACGCCGAGGTTGACGTACTCGGGCATGTGGTCGTCCTCCTGGACGGGGTCGGTGGTCGTGCCGGACGCGCGGGCGAGGATGCCCGGGAAGACGACCTCTCGGAACTGCTTGATGCGGGCCGCGCCCGGGCAGGCGGTTCCGCTGGTCGACCACTCGCGGAACTGGCTGTGGTAGCCGAAGCCGGGGTCGGCGTGGCTGCGGCAGATCCGCAGCGGGACGTCGTGGATCTGGTGCATCCACACCCCGAGGCGGATCAGCTCCTCGATCTGCTCGGGGGTCCACGGGTCCGAGGCCGTGAGGTTGGAGGCGGTCTCAACGGACACGGCCCCGGTACCGTCCGCCCGGCGGTTCGCGCCGGCGTTGGCGTCGGCGCGGGTCTCGGTGCCGATGTACTGGCCCAGCGACCCGTCGTAGTCCAGGCCGAAGTGGCTCTCCAGCGATGTCGAGTCGCGCCAGTATTCGTAGGTCCGCTGCTCGTCCCAGGGGGCGACGATGGAGTGGACGATGAGCTGGGTGGGCCGGATCGCGGGCTGTGCGTCCGACTCGGGCTGGAGTTCCAGCTTCGTCGCGCGGGCGTACCAGGCCATGGGGCCTCCAGGCATGAGAAAGGCCCCGGCCGTCGGCGCGGGGCTGGGGTGGCGGGCGGTGGTCAGGGAGTGGGCGTCATCTGCTGCTGGAACTTGTGCGTGCGCATCGCGCCCAGGACGCGGAAGTCGGGCGAGGCCTCGATGTGGTCGACGAACTTCTGGACGATCGTCGGCATACCCGGGTCGTTGGGGTTGTCGGTGGTCGCGTCGATCTCGAACCTGACGTCGTAGTCGCCGATCAGGCTGTTGCTCACAGCCGTGATCGTCCACTTGGTCTCTGTCGGGCCGGTCTGCTCGCCGAGAGGCATGAAGTCTCCTTGGTTGGGGGCCGGAGCCCTAGCTGTTGCCGCTGATCCAGGCCGCGGTGAACCTGATGTTGCGCCCGTTCTCGATGCTCGAGAACGAGGACCGGAGGTTGACGGCGCCGCTCTCGGCGATGCTGCATTCGCCGTCCTGTACGCCGTCGCCCCATCCGGCGCTGATCGTCTCGGGCGGTCGCCACCCGGACGGCAGGGTGCACATCAGGACGTCGCCGAGGTTGCCGCCGGGGTCCGGGCTGACGGAGAGTCCGCCGCCGGAGTAGCCCAAGAACCCGTTGACCGTGGTGATGCCGTTGACCCGGCGTCCGGAAAAACTGATCACGCTGAATCCGGTGGCGGCCACGAGCCCGGAACTGGTCGTCGCGGCCAGTGCGTTGTCGTTGAGCCGGGCGGCGGTGATCCGCATCCCGGCGAGCCAGGTCGTCATCGTCGCCTCCTACATCGCCACGTAGACGGGATGGGCCAGGCGCACGTCCGCGCCGACCGAATGCGCCTTGATCACGCCGTTGATGGACCGGACCACGGTGAACGTCTGCGCCGCGCCGGTGCCGGTGCAGGCGGTCACCCGCATCACCTCCCCGCCCACGCGGACGTCGAAGGGGAACTCGCCGGGGTAGGTAGCCGAATCCACCCAGCGGGACAGGCCGGTGGTGGTGACGTTCACGGCGGTCTGGGTGGCCGTCACCGCGGCGGCCAGCTCGCAGCCGTCGGTGTCCGCGCGGGAGTCGTCGGTGATGCCGGCGGTCCAGGGCGCTCCCGGCGCGCAGTTCCAGGTGATCCGCCACACGTCCGCCCCGGCCTCTTCGGTGTAGCCGGTCACCAGGACGTCGACGTCGTCCGGGCCGTGGTCCGGGGGCAGGCCCGTGAGGCGGAGCTTGTCGCCGACGTCGACGCGCAGGATGTCGTCGAGCATCGCGTGCACGCGGGGGTTGGCCAGGTCGACGGTGATGCGCGCGTAGCGGACGCCGTTGTAGGTGCCCAGATGCAGACGCAGCCCGGCGACCTGCCGGGCCTGCGCGTCGGTGTACAGGCTGTACGTGTACGAGGTGTCGTAGCGGCCCACCCCGCCCAGCTCCGGGTCCAGGACCGACAGGTCGCCGTCCTCGAGGACCTCGCGCGCCGGCACCGTGCCGTACTCGCGGGCCACGGTGACGTCGTTCTCGGTGAGCTTGTCGTCGTCGAGCGGCGCGAAAGGCGCGGCGATGACGCCGGCGGAGTAGTCCAGGGTCAGGGCGGGGGTCTGGTTCCACAGCGTGGACTGCCCGCGGTGGACGACCTCGGCCCGGTCCCGCGCGTCGAGCAGGAACCCGAAGTTCGCCTGCGACGCTTCGTTCAGCAGCTCCAGCAGCTTCCTGCGCCCTTGGATGCCCACGCGCTGCTGGTACTCCAGCTCGCCCGCCACCGAGGCGGTGTAGCCGTTCTCGGCGGCCAGGCGCTCGATCCGCTCCCCGGCGCGCTCGCCGCGGTTGCCGCGGTAGGCCGCCCACACCTCGGCGGCCGTGGGCCCGGCGCTGGTCCAGTAGGTGATGTAGCCGAAGGCGCGGTCGGAGGCCTGGCCCGACACGGCCAGGGCCGCCCACGACAGGTAGACCGTCCGCAGCGCCTTCATGACGATGCCGGCGATGGTGCCGGTCTCGCGCAGCAACCCGTCGATGTACAGGTACCAGACCGTGTTGGTGGGTCCCGGGTCGATGGTGATGCGCAGGTGGTGGGGGCGGTCGCTGTACAGGCCGGCCGTGTCGATGGTGGTGACCAGGCCGGTGGACGAGACGGTGTCACCCACGCTGTTCCAGGTCACGGTGAGGTTGTTGCTGTTCCCGTTCCATGACGCCTGCAGGTAGACCATGGGGTTGTCGTCGCTGCCGGGCCCGCGGTCGTAGAGCCGGTAGACGCCGCCGGCCGTTTTGCCGCCGCCGCGCAGGAACAGGTCCACCGACCACGTCTCGGTGTCGCCGAGGCGCTGGACCCTCCCCTCGATCCGGCCGCTGCTGCCCGACTGCACACGGATGACGGGTTCGATCCAGTCGGCGAGGTTGCCGCTGGCCCACTCGGCGGCGGTGCCCGTGTCCGGGTCGATGACCTGCTCCATGTCGCTGCCGCCGGCGATGAGGTTCTGGGCGACCTCGGCGTCCGGGCCGTCGGTGAGCGGCCAGCAGTCCACCGGCTCCCGCGATTTGATGAACCGCAGCAGCGCGGACTCCTGGGGCTTGTTCCCGGCGTCCATGCGGCGCGTGATCCCGGCCGCGGCGATGCTGACGTAGTTGTCGGCGCCGGACAGGTCCCGGGTCGGCGGCCAGGCGGGCACCTCCCCGGACATGCGGACGTGCCGGTTGGTGATGTAGGCGCCGCCCTGCCGCGTCCACACCAGCCCGGTCGAGTCGGTGAACGACGTCCCGCCCACGGCCGCGGCCCGGGTCTTCATGTCGACCTTGGTCACGGCGTTGTCCAGCAGCTTCAGCGCGTACACCTTGCCGCGCAGCCGGTTCAGCAGGCCTCCGGCCGGCGTCGAGTTGAAGCTGCTGCCGTGCCCGATCTCCAGCGGTGCGGTCCCGGCGAACACCGCGGTGGTGCCCGTGCCGACGATCGGCGCGCCGAGCAGGTGCCACTCGGTGTCGTCGACGGTGCGGCCGGTGTAGAAGCGCAGCTCGTGGCCGCCCGCGCCGTTGTTGACGTCTAGGTGCACGCGCAGCGTCAGCCGCTGCCCGTTGTATGCCTTCAGCTGCTCGGTGGCCGTGCGGTCCAGACGGGACGCGAACGTGCCGTCCGGCGACCACAGGAACACCGGGTAGCCGTCGATGATCTCCAGCGCCCAGCAGTCGTTCGTGCTGAGCACGTACCGCAGGGCCAGCATCTGTGACTCCGACCAGTCCTCCAGCGCCACGTCGATGCGCAGGTCGAGGTCGCCGGCGACGTCCAGGGCGGGACTGTCGGGGGTCTCCAGCGCGTCGCTGCCGAGCCCGCCGGCCATCACCGCCCACGGCGAGCCGACGTCGTAGCCAAGCCTCAGCGGGGTGTTGCGGCCGATCAGCCCGGACAGCGGACTGGCGGGGTTGCGGGGCGCGTACCGGTTGTCGCGGCTGTCCAGGGCGAGTTCGCAGCTGGTCGGCTCGGCCGTCGACGCGGACTCGGAGGTGAGGCCGCGCGTGATGGTCACGGTCGACGTGGCGCGGACGTCGCCGGTGACGTCGTTCCACGCGCCGCCGTAGTGCAGCTCGGCCCACAGGTCGGGGGGCAGGCTGACCATCTCTCACCCCTCCGCGAATCGCACGACGTCGCCGCCCGCGGTGGCGCGGACGGTCTCCTGGAAGAACTCCCTGAACGCCCGGCTGCCGCCGCGCAGTTCGAGGATTAGACGGTTCGGGGCAGCGCCGGCCGCGCGGGCGGCGCGGCTCTGCCCGCGGTTGACGGTGTTCAGGCCGGGCACGTCGACCAGGCCCTCCAGGGCCCGGTTCATCGCGGGGGCTTCGGCCTCCGCGCCCTCGACGATGCCCGGGGGCACCCAGCGGCCGATGCGGTCGGCCATCAGCTTCGACGGGCTGGAGATGCCCAGAGCGTCGGCGATCGGCCCCGGGATCAGTTCCCTCGCCCAGCTGGTCAGCGTGGACTTCAGCCAGCTGCCCATGGCCTTGATGCCTTCCCACAGGCCGAGCACCAGGTCGCGGCCGTGGTTCCACAGCAGGTCACCGAGGTTGCCGAGGCCGGCCGACAGCCGGTCGGGGTAGCCCTTGATCCAGTCGACCACTTCGGTGGCCTTCTTGATCGTGGCGGTCTTGATGTTGTCCCAGTGCTTGATCACCAGCCCGAGCAGCGTCCAGTTCAGGAACGCGTTGTAGAGGCGGCCGGGGATGCCCTTCACCCAGGCCACCACCGCGTTCCACGCGGCGGCCGTCTTGGACCTGATCGTGCTCCAGTGCTTGATGACCAGGCCGATCAGGGTGAAGTTCAGGAACGCGGCGATCATCTTGTCCTTCGCCCACACCAGCCTGCCGGCGATCCACTTCCAGGCGGCGGCGGTGGCGGCCTTGATCTCGTCCCAGTAGGCGATGATCAGGGCCACCAGGCCGATCACGGCGGCGATGGCCCAGCCGATCGGGCCCATGGCGATGACCCAGGACGCGGCCATGCGGGCCGCCATCATCAGCGCGTGCGCGGCCATCATCGCGAACCGGGCGACGGTGACCGCGGCGACGCGGATGATCGTGGCCAGCCAGGTCGCCGTCGCGCGCGCGGCGGCGGCCGCCCACGCGCCCGCCGCGCGCGCGGCGGAGGCGACGGAAGCGGCAGCCATGCGGGCACCGGACCGGATGCTTGCGGCGGCCGCGGCCGCCCACCGGCGCACGGCCTGGCCGAGCCGGGAGTTGACCAGGTCGGTGGCGCTCTCCACGACCGCGGAGGCGGCGGCGAACGCCTTCATCGCGACGACCGCGGCGAGGATGGCGTAGGCCAGGGCCTGCACGACCGGCGGCGGCAGCGCGTTGATGATGTTGGCCAGGGTGAGCGCGAGCATCGCGGTCACGCCGAGCAGCGGCGCGAGAGCAGTGATCAGCTTCAGCGCGGTCGTGGCCAGCGTGCCCATGGTCTGCGCGCCCTGCTTGGCCAGGGCGACGAACTGGGCGAACCCCTCGGAGCCGGCCAGGCTCTGGCCCCACTGGGCGAACGCCGCGGTGCCCTCCTCGAACCCGCCGGCCATGTTGTTCGACAGCGGCAGGAAGGCCTTGATGATCCCGCCGACACCGACCGCGATGTTCTTCAGCCCGCCCAGCAGCGACTTCAGGTTCTGCCCAGCCATCTTCGCCATGGACTGCGCGAACGACTCCACGCCCCCGCCGCGGGTGCCCCGGTCGATCTCGTCCATGAAGTCGCCGAGCGCGGCGCCCGCCGACTTCACGAACGGCGTCAGCAGCGGCAGCAGCCGCCGGGCGACCTGCAGGCCCTTGGTGAAGACGGGCATGGTGGTGTCGGCCAGGCTGTTGGACCACGCCTCGTGGTCCTCTTTCAGCCCGGCCAGCTCCTCGGCCATCGCCCGCGTCGACTTGGGCATCTCGGCCATCTGCGCCTCGTAGTCGGCGTCGGCGTCGCGCGCGGCCTTGGCCGCCGCCTCCGCCTCCCGCAGCGCGGCCTTGTACTCCTCGCCCCCCTTGGCGGCCAGCTTCTGCGCAGCGGCTGCCTTGCGGGTCGCGGTGTCGCGCGCGTCCTCGGCCTTGGTCGCGGCGTTGGTCGCTTCGGTGACGGCGGCCATCTGCGGGCCGGCCGCCAGCTTGAAGGCGTGCGCGGCGACGCCGGCGGACGCGAACGCTGCGGCCATGCCGCCCACGCCGGTGGCCACCGCGGCGGCGACCGGCAGGCCCGCGCCGAGGCCGAGGACAGCTTTGCCGAGCCCGGCCAGCTTGGTCTTTGCCTGGTCGGCGCCCTCGCGCAGGGCGTCGGTGTCGATGCCCAGCCGGACGGTCATGGATTCGAGGGTGGCCATCGGCGTCACCCCCTCGTCAGGTTGTGGTGTTCACGCTGCCGCCGAGGGAGCTGTTGGCGGCCAGGGCGAGCTTGAAGAGCTCCTCGGGCGTCTTGCGCACGCGTGTGCGGTCCCAGCGCGGCATGAAGTCCGCGACGGTCGGGGCGCGCTGGCCCTTGCTGCGGTTGACGGCGGCGACGACGGACGCGATGAGCGCGGCCTGCACATCACCGCGGGCGCCGCCGAGCGGGCCGGCGATCTGCTCGTAGGCGCGCCACTCGGCGAGTTCGGCGGAACCGGTCTCGGCGAGCAGCTGGCGCACGGTCTTGCCGAGGTGGGCGGCCAGACGGAAGTAGAACTGCCGCTCTGGCCGCCGTCTCAGTTTCCCGTGAGTTCCTTGACGTCGGCCTCGGTCATCGCGGACAGCCGCATCGCCACGTCGCACACCCGCTGCAGCGCGGCCGCGCTCTTCTCCCCCAGCCGCTTGACCTCGGCCGCCGACCGGAACAGCTGGCGGCCGTCGCCGTCGACGAGGGTCGCCGCGGCGAGCCGGGCCCGGAACCCCTCCAGCCCTTCGGCGCGGATGGACGCTCCGTCCTTGCCGAGGAACTGCGACTCGAACCGGTCGCGTTCGGTGCCGGGCAGCTCCCGCACCCGCACGGTCCCGCCCCACTCCGGCACGTTGACGTCCTCGCATTTGAGGTCGTCGGCGCCGAGGATCTGCTCGGCGGACAGGTAGGTCGTCATCGGTCGGTCTCCCTGCTGATGGGCCAGTGCGGCGGCGGGTCGGTGACGAGGGGCACCAGGCGCTCCTCCTGGGCGACGCCGCCGGTGGTGTCGTCGCGGTATTTGCAGCCCTCGGCGTTGCGCAGATGGGCGGTGTAGCGGATGGCCCGGTCCCCGCCCAGCGTGAAGGGCTCGATGGTGATGTCCTCGTGCACGGAGACGTCGGCCGGGTCGATGCCGTTGGCGCGCAGCCAGTCCCGGAGTTCGGCGAGTCGTTCGCTGCAGGCGACGAGCGGCCAGGTGTCGGCGTCGTAGACGGTCTCGGCGGACATCAGACGCCGGTGGTGATGGTGGGCTTGCCGGACACCTTGAAGGTGGCGGACGCGGAGAGCTTGTCGTCGTGCGGCGCCGACGGTTCGAAGTTCGTCAGGATCGCCTTGAACGACCACTCGCCGAGCGTGCCCGGCCAGACGACCTTGTAGTTGCGGGGGTTCTCGTCCTCGAAATCGGCGACCAGGCTGTCGTGTTCGCGGGGGTCGTAGTTCAGCTCGATCTCCACCTCCCCGCCGTCCTTCAGCCCGCCGATGAACTCTCGGTACTTGTCCGGGCTGTCGTGCGCGGTGACGTCGTGGGTCTCCCGCTCGATGCCCGGCGGGGTGATGTCGGTGACGCTCGCGATGGGCGAGAACGTCTCCACTCCGGCGCCGTCGCCGCGCTGCAGCTGAGTGCCGAAAGCGTCCAGACCAGCCATGGGTCTGTCCTCCTTACGCCTTGGTCAGCCACACGCGATAGCTGACGTTGATGTGCCTGATGTCGGGGTTGGGGTCGCGGACCTGGGTGTGCTGGCGGTGCGCGATCGACACATCGCGGAAGCCGGCCACCGTCAGCGGCTGCCGGTCCAGCGCGTCGTCCAGGGCCGTGAGGATCAGGGACGCCTCCCGGTACCCGGCGTACTTCGACCACACATGCAGCACCACGGCGGCTTCCAGGCCGCGCGCGTTGTGGGCGTCGTCCGTGGTCTCGGTGATCGAGCCGAGGGTGACGTAGGGGTGCGCCTGCTGCTCCGGCACCTTGTCGAACACACCGGTCACCAGCGCCGTCAGCGGCGCGTGTGCACGCAGCTTCTGCACGACGGCCTGCTGCAGCGGCCACAGCGCGGACGTCACTCGCTCACCCCCCGCATGTGCCGGCGGAACGCGGCCCGGTAGGTGCGGGTGACCTGGCGGCGGTGCTCGTCGAACGCGGGCACCAGGAACGGCTGGTCGTCCATGGACGACGTGCCCTTCTCCACGTAGTACGCGTACTCCATCGCGGTGGGCTCCCACACGCCGACCTCGGCCCGCCCGTACTGCTCGTCCACCTTCTGCTCGATCTGCCCCTTGAGGTGGCCGGAGCGGACCGCGGCGGCGTCCTCGGCGGTGGACTCCACGTTGTCGGCCCACTCGTGCAGCGTCTCCTTGCGCGCCTCGCCCATCGCGTCGGGGATCCGCTCGATCGCGCGGACCGCGGCGCGCAGGCCGTCGAGCCGGACTCGTCGGGCCACGGCGTCAGGGCAGCTGCAGGACGGCGACGGTGACCGAGGTGACCGCGCTGTAGGTGATCGCGGCGCGCCCGGTCGCCGGGTCCCGGAACGCCTGCTTGAGCGGGATGAACGCGCTGCCGGAGGCGGGGATGGTCTGCACGGCGTCCGCGATGGCGAGGTCCCCGGCCATGCCCGGGGTGGCGACGGTCACCGTCTTGGAGGTGGCGTCGCCGTTACGGACGTGCAGCACCAGCTTCTCCCCGACCGGGGCCTGGTCGCCGCCCGACGCAGCGTTGGAGTAGTTGGGCTGCAGTCCGCCCAGGGTGACCCTCTGCGGGTTCAGGATGGCCATGGTGATCCTCAGCTTTCGGACTGGCGCACGGTGCAGTCCGCGCGCAGGTAGGTGCCGGGCTCGGACGGCTCGAACACGGCGAACACCTCTGCGACCCTCCCGGGCGGACGCAGTTCGTCGCCGCGGCGCACATCCGCGCCGGGGTGGAAGTACCAGGTCTCGTCGAGCTGTGCGCCGGCCTGGTCGGCGGCCTGCCGCTCGCGGGCGGTGGGCTGGGACATGCGGGCGCGCAGACTGCCCACCTGCGCCCAGGTCCGCTCCTGCCCGCCGCCGCCGTCGTCGACCGTGGTGGCCCGCCACACCGCGACCGTGCGGTTGAGCAGCCGGCCGACCCGGCTCACCGGGACCTCACCACCGCGACGCCCCCGCCGAAGCGGGCGCGCAGCTGCTCGCGCAGGTAGGGCGGCAGCTCGACCTCGGTGATGCGGCCGGAGTCCCCGTACTGCACGGAGTAGTCACCGATCCGCTCGGATCGGATGTCCTTCGCGGCCAGGCCCTCGCCGTCGGGCTGGGACCGGTAGGCGATCAGCGTGGCGGCGGCGATCCGGCACACGAGGTCCACGATGTCCGCGGGCACGGTGGGCAGGCCGTGGGTGTAGGTGACGGTGACCTCGGACGGCTCGTAGCTGAATGACCATCCGCGCGCCAGCCACAGGCGGCCGGAGCGCAGCTTGTAGTCGGCGGCGTCCAGGGCCCGGCCGTCGACGGTGACGGCCTGCACGGACCGCACGGGCGGGCCGGGCAGGGACAGCCACTGCGAGGCCTCGCCGTCCAGGGTGACAGTGGACGTCGTCTCGCTGATGGGGACGCCGGCCGCGGCCCGCACCGCGGCGGAGGCGACGTCGAGGTAGACGCCGGCCAGAGCGGTTTCCTCGGGGGCGACGGTCAGGCCGCGGGCGGTGAGGTCGGCCACCGTCGCCAGGGGGGTCAGTGCCACGGTGGCCCCGTCAGCCGTCGTTGCCGGGGCCGTCGTCGCGTGCGGCGTCGTCGTGGGCGTCGGAGGTGTCCGTGGGGCGCGGGTCGGTGACCTTGGCCTCCACCCCGTCGGGGCGGGGGCCGCCGTCGTCGGTCCACTCCACGCGCGGGCGCGGGCCGCTCGCGCCGTCGGTCTTCTCCCGGTCGCCCACGGTCGCCGTGCCCTCGGGCGCCGTGGTGTTCTCGTTCGGGTCGGTGTTCTCAGTCGCCATGACCGTCGTCCTCTCCAGCGGGGGTGGGGGTTTCCTTCGTGGCGGTGGCCTCGATGAGCTGCGGCTTCGTCATGGACTCCGCCTGCTCGCGGTCCATGCCGTGGCTGTCCACCGCGTAGGTGACCCAGTCGGCCTTGGACGCGTTCTGCGCCGGACGCTTCGGCGTGCTTTCCGCCTCGCCGGCGTCGGCCTGCCCGGTCTCCAGCGGGGTCCACTCGCCGGACCCAACGCGGGCGCTGATGGCCTTCGCGTCGAAGACCTCGCCGACTGTCACCACGAACGGGGCGCCGGCGGGGCCCCGGAAGCGAAGCTGCTCTCCCGGGCGCATCAGATGATCACGTCCGCTGCGGCGAGGCCGGTCGCGCGGACGACCTTCGCGCCGTACAGGTGTAGGCCCTTGACGATGTCGGCGAAGCCCTTCTCCTTGCGGGCCGCCTCGGTCTTGTTGATCTGCTCGGCGTAGGTGACCGCGCCGTTGTACCCGGCGATGACGAGCTTGCCCGCCCCGGCACCGGGCCCGTTGGGGGCGTTGTTGGACTTGTGGATGGTGAACCCGGCGGCCTGGCCGACGATGCCGTTCGTGCGGACCTGAGCGCCCTGCGCGTCGCCCGCGGCGATGAACCGGGAGTCCTTCAGCAGCAGCCCGTAGAACGCCGGGGTGACGACCACCCAGCGGCCTTCGGAGGGCACGTTGTCGTTGTCGAGGATGACGCCCAGGTCCACGAGCAGGTCGTAGGCCTCGGCCGGGGTGGCCAGGGTCTGCTCGGCGACCAGGTTCCCGGCGTCCACGCCGGCGGCCATCAGGGTGGCCAGGTACTGGTCGGCGACGTCGCGCAGCTTGTAGGCGGCCTTGCGGGCCTGCTCGGTGAGGATGGCGCCGCCGTTGAGGGCCTGGCGCTTCTCCACGTCGTCGACCTCGAAGGCGAAGTACTTCGCCTGGTCGATGACGAGGGTGGTGTCGGTGTCGTCGACGTCCTCGATGACGATGTCGACGTGCGGGCTGTAGGTGCCGATGGTCGGCTCGGCGAGGCTGACGATGTGGACGGTGTCGCCGTACTGGGAGATGTCTCCCTCGTACTGGCGGTTCACCACGCCGGGCGCTCCGTAGACGTGGGACTTCTCCAGGGTGACCAGGAGTTCGGCGTTCCAGACTTCCGGCTTGAAGGCGCTGATGGCCATGTCGTGTTTCTCCGTTCAGGGGTTACTGGGCGAGGTAGTCCTCGAGCCGGCCTTCGTCGCGGGCCTTGAGGATCTCGGCGTGCTTGCCCTCCTTGGACAGGCGCTTGACGTCTGCCTCGGTGAGCTGGGCGGGCCGGCCACTCCCCTTGCGGGCGCCGGAATCTGCGGTCCCTTGGAACCGCTTCGTGGGGGTGCCGCCTTGCGCGGCCAGGTAGGGCTTGGACTTCAGCAGGCCTTCGATCGCGTCGGCGACCTCGTCGGCGTCGAGGTTGCCGTCGGCGTCCACCTCGAACTGGGACAGGTCCAAGAACCGGTAGGCGTCGGCCGGGTCGGCCAGCTTCCCGGCGGCCGCGGCCTTCACCTCGGCGCGAATGATGCGCTCGTTGGCCTTGGCCATGGCGGCCTGCTCGGCTTGGCGCACGATCGCCTCGGGGTCGGGCTGGTCGCCGTCGGCGGGCTTGTCCCGCTCGGCCAGCAGCCGCTCCAGCTCCCGGCGCCGCTCGCGCTCCGCCTTGAGCTTGCCCTTCATCGTGTCCAGTGCCTTCTTGCCCGGGTCGCCGAGCTGGTTGGCACCCTCCGGGTCGTCGTCGCCGTCGCCGTCGGCCGTGCCGTCCGGGTTGTCACCGGTCGGTTCCAGGTCGTCGCCGGTGGTCGGCTCGCCGTCGGCGCGCGCGGTGTCCACGGACGCGTCGGAGGTAGGTGTCGTCATGGCGGTGTCTCCCATTGCGGGGTCGGGACCGGGCGTTGCGCCAGGTCAGACGATGTAGCCGTTCCGCTTGAGCAGGCGGATCGCGTGCTCCCGGTCGCCGTCGGCCAGGCGGTAGATCTCCTCCGGCATCAGCCGGGGCGTCTTCGCGCGGGCGTAGCGGTCGCCGGCGGCCTTGGCGAACTGCGCCCGCCTGCTGCCGTACAGGCCGCGCCGGGTCGTGCCCTCGCGGGTGGCCTGCACCTGGCGCCCGTAGCGGGTCACGGTGGTCATGCCGCGGCGGGCGTTGACGACCTGGCCGACGTCCGCGCCCTCGCCGACGGCCTTCATCCCGGCCTCGCCGAGCGCGCGCCGCTGCTGCACGGGCGTCATCTGTTCGAGCAGGGCGGTCGGCGAGGACAGCTCCCAGGTGTCGCCGGGGCGGCGCGGCGCGAGCGTGCAGTCGCACCGCGGATGCCGCGCGAACCCCTCGGACAGGCTGTACTCCCGCCCGGCGAGGATGATGCACCGCGCGCACGCGGGCAGCTCCACCACGCGCACGTAGGACACCACCCGCGGGCGGGCGATCATCCCGGCCATGTCGGCGATCCGGCCGGCGTCGGCGACCAGGGAGCGGGTGACCATCTCCAGGAAGTACGCCCCCGACAGGATCGACATGGCGGTGGTGAACCCGCGGCCGAGCCGGTTCAGGGCGATGATCAGCGGATAGACCAGCGGGACGCTGAGGTCACCAGTCGCCTCCACCGCGGCCGCCGGGTTGACCTCGCCTTCGCCGGGCCCGGTCTCCTGCACTAGGTACGGCTCGGCCGTCGCTGCGGCGGCCAGCTGCCCGTGCCGGATCAGCTCGGCGACCAGCGCGGCCCGCGCCAGCCAGGACGCCTCCAGCCGGTCGGGGTCGACCGTGGACCACACCTGACGGACCGCGGCCGCCGTCGTCGCCGCCTGCGCGGCGCGCTCCTGCTGGTGGTCCTGCGCGGTGGGCGGCGTGCTCACGCCGCCTCTTCCTCGACATCCGGCGGGTCCGCGGCGGGCCCGGGCCGCTGGGCCATCATCGCGGCCGCGGCGCCGAGCGGGTCCAGCTGGTGCTGCCGCTCGATCATCGCCAGCAGGTCGACCACCTCGGCCGGGGTGAGCCCGTAGCGCAGGGCCAGGAACTCGAACGGGAACCCGATCTGCTTCAGCTTCAGCAGCGAGTCCGCCAGCTGCGCCTGCGAGCGGGACTCCGCGTCCGCCCACAGCATGTAGCCCGACCGCAGCGCGCGTGCCTTGTCGTCCTCCCCGCGCGCGAGCGCGATCAGCGCGAACACCTCACGGATGGCCTGCCCGTACCAGAGCTGCTTCTCCTCCACCCGCTTGACCAGACCGGTCTCCGCGGCCAGCAGCGCATCCGCGCTGAGGTTGGCCATCTTCCCGATCAAGTAGTGCTGCGGGGTGCGGGTCTGCGCGGCGATGTGCCCGACCGCCACCTCGATCACCTTCGTGTACGCCTCCAGATTGGCGGCCGTCCACTCCGCGATCGACGCGCTCTCCCCGGTGATGAACGCGATCCGGTCCGCGGCCAGCTTCTCCAGGTCCAGCGGCTTCTCCCCGACGATGTCGCCGTCCGCGTTGAGGATCGGAATCATCGGCCGCTCGGCGCCCAGGACGACGCGCTGCGGGAAGGCGGCGTAGTCGGAGGCGGTGAACAGCTGCGCCCACAGCAAGTTCACCGCGTCCTGCATGGGGACCACGCCGCGGACGTCGGAGATCGGGTCGTCGACCAGCAGCGGCCGGTTCACCAGCTCCACGACCGGCACCACGCCCATCGGGTTGGGCTGCGGGTTGGGCTCGTCACGCATCTCCCGCGGCTGCCATGCGTCCAGCTGCGTGTCCACGGACGCCATGTCCTCCGTCTTGACCTGCCGTTCCACGGGGCGTTCGAACTTCCACACCGCGTCGGGCAGGTACAGGACCGCCATGTACTTGCTGCCGTCCTGCCACCGGCGCAGCGCCGCCCGCCGCTTCCGGCGCGAGCCGGGCTCGTAGGCGACGATGCAGCTGGAGGCGTCCTCGAAGGTGACCACCGGCGTCTCGTCGTCGTCCGGGTCGCCCCACACCAGGGCGAAGCTGCGCGAGGACATCACCGCGCCGAGGAACCCCAGCTGGCTGTCGGCGTCCAGGCCGTTGGCCTGCCACACCCGCATCGACTCCCCGTCGGCCTGGTCGGCGCCGTAGGGCTTGATGCCGGTCACGGTCAGCCGCTCCACCGGGGAGTCGGAGACGACCTGCACCCAGTTGTCGGAGAAGTCGCGGTAGCGGTCGCCGTGGTACTTGCGGAACTCGTCCGAGGCGAACTTCAGGGCCTGCTCGCCCCGGTAGTACGCCCGGTAGGTGTCGATCGGGCCGCACCGGGTGGTGAGTTCCTTCTCCAGCGTCTCCACCAGGGCCTTCGCCTTCTTCAGGTCGTCGTCCTCGGCCACGCCAGGCCCCCTCTCACGCGCCGTAGTAGTAGCTCTTCCTGCGGGTGCTGAGGCCCGCGGCGATCGCGTCGCCAGCCGCTTCGTGCGCCAGCACGCTCGTCACGCAGGCGTCGATCTTCTGAGTCGCCGACGCCTTCGCCAGCACGTACCGGTCGCCCGGCCGCGCGGCCGCGCGGGTGTTCTCCACATGAGCGGCGGTGATCGGGCAGTCGTCGTGCGAGAACTTCGTGTCCCGCTTGGTCACGTCGGTCTTCAGCCGCTCCGCCGCGGCGTGCATCTGCACCACCCGCCGCGTGTACCAGCGGATCACCCGCCGCTCGCCGTACTTCTCCGCCCACGCGTCCACCTCGGACTCCCAGTAAGGCGGGTCCGCGTACAGCAGGACGACGTTGTAGGTGCGCATCACCTCGTCCATGGCGGCGTCAACCTCGAGCCGGGGAACCTGGCCGTCGTAGTCGGCCGGGTCCCAGATCGTCGGCAGCCGGTTCGGACCGTAGACCGGAGTGAACTGGTAGCCGTCCAAGGTCTCCAGCCGGATCGCGGTGTGGTCGTCGATGTCCGAGCCGTCGAACCCGGCCACCACCGTGGTACGCCGCTTCACCGGACGCGGCTTCGCCCGCGCCGCCCACGCCGTGCCGTCCAGCCACGCCGTGGTGCCCGAGACGACCCGGTTTCCGTAGAAGCGTTCGGCCTGCGCCGGGTCGTGCTCCATCAGCTCCGCGGCCTCGGCCTCGATCGCGTCGAGGTCGACGTGCGCCGAGCCGGCGTAGACGATCGCGTGAATCTTCCGCCGCTGCCGCTTGTCCTTGTACGACAGCGACTTCGGCGCCTGCGGGTGGTAGCGGAAGATGTCCCGGCGCTTGGACGCCGCGGTCGTCTGCGCCACCGAGTTTTCCGACGGGTCCCAGGTGTTCGTCGTCTCCATCGACCGGCCACCCATACCGGCCAGACCGCGCCGCTGGGTCTCCGCCACCCGGCGCAGCTTGTTCGCCGCCGTCCACGTCCCCGTCTCGTCCTGCAGCGCAAAGTTGATCGGGTTGCCCAGCCGGGACAGCGCGCTCGACGTCACGACGTCGATGCGTCCGGCGTCACCGACCCGCACGAACTCCTCGCCCACCCGCAGCTGCTCGGCGAGCGGCCCCAGCTTCACCATGGACTTCAGCGGCCGGTAGACGTTGGCGACCTGGTCCTCGCTGGACGCGGTCAGCTGGATCAGCGGCGTCGGCCACGGCACACCCATCGGGTCGCCGGGCTGGTACTCGTACCACCAGCCGCACGGGCAGCCGTGATCCGCGCACCGGTACCGCTCCCCGCCTCTGGCCCAGCCGCCGAAGACGACCGGGCCGACCGCCTCGGCCAGCACGATCGTCGCCGACCACGGGCCCTTGCCGGTCTTCTGCGGCGCGACAACCTGCGAGCGCCGGTAGTGGAACGCCGGCGCCAACTGCCCGACGGTCGCCTCCGGGCGGACCCGGTAGTGGTTGGCCGTGCACCACAGCTGCCACGGGTACAGCTCCATGCGCTCGCCCGCGCGGAAGCCGTCCGGGATGGGGCAGTGCTCCTCGATCCAGTCCGGCACTACCCACAAGGTGGGGAAGTCGACGACGAAGCCGGGGTCAGTCCCCGTCGCCACTGGGCACGACCCTGAGCCGGTCGCGCGCGCTCGGGCGTCGCGCCGGCGCGGCCGCGGTTGCGGTCGGCTCCGTGACTTCGGCGGCCGGGGCGACCTTCCACCGGTTGCGCAGCATCCCCGCGACGCTGAGCCCGAGACTGTCGAGGTAGCTGCGGACCATCTTCTTCACGTCGACTCGGCAGTCCGGCCGCTCGGCTTCCGCCAGGGTCCGGCAGAACAGGGCGACCTCCAGGTCCTGCTCCAGTTCCTCCCACGCGACCGCCTGCGGTCTGGCCCACAGGTCTTCCCACAACTGCGCTTCACGGCCCGTCTGCTCGGTCAGCGGCCACTCGGGCGCCGGGCCGGTGCGGCCCTCCGCCGGCAGCGTGGTCCAGCCGCCGGCCTGTACGGCCTTCGCGGACTTCAGGGAGTTCGGGTCCGGCGGCGGCCCGGACGCGGCGTGTCCCCCACGGGGCATGGCGATCACTCCTTCGCGCGCTGCGTTGCGCAGCACCGATAGCCGTCACCTTGCGTGACGCCGGTTGTGGATCATGGACCCTCTGACCCTGCGGACCTCCCGGAGCCCTCCCCGGCGTTCCGGCACCCCTACCGGCCGGGGGTCGCCCCCCACCCCTCTGACCTGCGGCCTTACCCTCGGAAGGGCTTCTGACCTGCGGCTTTGCCTTCCGGTCACTGTTCGCGGTCGTTCCAGCCTCCGGGCTGCTCCTTCGCGGTGTGCCGGGAGTGGTGGGCCTTGGTCATGGACTGCAGGTTGGCCCAGTCGTGGCCGCGGGGTCCGAGGGGTCCGAGTCCGTCGCGGTGGTTGACCTCGGTCGCCCTCGGCCGGAGGAGCGGGGGCAGCTGCTCGCACTCGTCGCACTCGCAGTAGGGGTGCGCGCGGAGGTACTCGCGGCGTGTGCGTTCCCATCGGGTGTCGTAGCCCTTGGCTGCTGCGGTGGGGCGTCGGCGTTGCGCCTTTGCCTGGCAGTTGGGGCAGCGTCCGCCGGGGGTGAGGGTGGGGCATCCGGGGGTGGGGCAGACCTGGAGGGCTCGCCTGGGCATGGTCGCCTCCGGGCGTGCGAAGGCCCGGCCAGCGGGAGGCGGGCCGGGCCTGGGGCGGGTCAGGGGGTCAGCAGGTCTCGGTGTCCTTGACCGCGTGCAGGGTGACGAGGGTGTCCGTCGGGTGGGTGCCGGGTGCGGGGTCCTGGCTGCACACGGTCCAGTTGCGGTCGAGGACTTGCAGGCGGTTCTGGCCGCTGGCGTCCTGGTCGTCGAGGCTGAAGAAGCCGGCGTTCTGTGCTTCGTCCTGGGCGGCCTGGAGGTCCATCCCGACCAGGTTGGGGAGTTCGGCGGTCTCCGCCACGTCCGCGCCGGCGTCGGAGGTGTCGGTGTCCGGCTCGGCGGCGTCTTCCGATTCCTGGGCCGGCGGCGGGTCCTGCTTGGCGGGGCTGCTGTTGTTGGCGTCGGTGCCCGGCTTGGTGGAGGTGGTGGATTCGGTGCTCTCGCAGGCGGTGAGGGAGAGGAGTAAGGCGGCGGTGAGAGCGCCGATGGTGGTGCGGATGCGCATGTGTCGTCCCCAGAGATCGAGTGCTGAGGGGACATCATGCGACGTGTGGAGCTGGCGTATACGGCTTGTGTCCGTCCTGTGACCCGCCGGTGCCGTACTGGTTGGTTACCTCTCGCGCCGGACGAGCCCGCGGAAGAAGGCCGTCACCTCGGCACCGACGCCGACGAGGCGGACGTCGACCTTGAGGGGTTCGCGGGGTCCGTCGATCCGTGGGCTGTGAGCACTGCCGGGGTGCTCGGCGGCGGCTTGGATTGCGGCGGCCTTGTCGACGAAGCCGGTGGTGGTGCTGCAGGTGCAGACGAAGCAGGCGCGGCCGGTCGATTCGCAGCGGGCCCAGCCGTCGTCTGTGGGGGGCAGGTCGCGGATCTCCACGACGATCTGGGGGCTGTGCATCGTCGCCCTCCGGGTACGGCGAAGGCCCCGCTGGTGGGCGGGGCCTTCGGGGTGTCTGTGGTGCCCGATGGGCACAGGTGTACACGGAGATCGTTGCACTGCGGCTGACCTGCGGTCAAGCGGCGGAGCGTGTGGCGCGCTTGGCGGCGAGGGCGGTGACGTCGCGGGCGGCGTACCAGGGCTGGCGGGGGGTGCCGCCGGAGCGGGTGAGCTGGCCGCGGTGGACGAGGGTGCGCAGCCCGGTGAGGGTGATGCCGAGGACGCGGGCGGTCTGGTGGGCGGTGAGGTGGCCGGGCCGTATGTGCTGCTGCTCCATGACCTCCATGATGCGTCAGCGGGTGCCGGCCTGGTGGGTGCGTCGCCAGGCGTTGTGCGCGCGCCGGCCGACGCGAAGCCGGAGCCGTCGGCCACGGCAGCGCGGGCAGGTCCGGGGCTTTCCGAACCGCTCGACCTGGCCTGTGCCGTGGCATCTGCGGCAGGTACCGAACGGCTTGATGGCGCACAACGCTGTGTAGTAGCCGAGGGCCGCGATGAGTGCGGCGCTAGCGATCAGCATGGGGGTCGGGTGGCCTTCCTGGGCGGGTGTTTCCCGTTTCCGGGCCTGCCGCTGCTAGACGCTAGGTGGCAGGTCAGGGGCGGATTGTGGTGCTAGCGGGGGTGCTAGGCCTAGCAGGGCGGGGTGCTAGGCCTAGCGGCCGTTTCGGGGTCAGGCGGCGGCCCGGTCGGCGTTACGGCGGGTGATGGCGGCGGTGATGTCGGCTCGCTTGATGCCGCGTTTCGTGGTGCCCTTGCCGTCGTCTCCGGCGGCCCACACGTCTGCGGTCGTCACCCCCCACGGCTTCAGGGCGGGGGCCACGCTGGCGGTCGTCCACTCGCCGTAGACGTCGGGCAGGGTCTCGGCCAGGCGGGCGGCGATCCGCTCGCACCACAGCTGTTCCTCGTCGGCGTGGAACGTCTTGAGCACGTCGCCGAGGACGTCCATGCCGCGGGAGGCGGAGGGGCCTTCGCCGATCGCGTGGCCGGTGATGTTGCCGTAGTCCTCCCGCAGCTGGCGGGCGCGCGCGACGACCTTCTCGGCGGCCGGGCCGTCGACGAACGCGGAGGCGACGATGAGCGGGTCCTCGCCCTCGCCGGACATCCAGCAGATACCGCGGTCGGAGCGGGAGAACATGGTGGCGCGGATGCCGGCCTTGTACGCGCCGGTGCCGAGGACCATGTCGTTGGCGGTGTGGCCCATGACCTTGAGGCAGAACCGCAGGACCGCGTTGGCGCTGATCCCGGGCGGGAGGCTCTTGGCGTCGGGGCGCTGGGTGGCGAACATGCCGACGATGCCGAGGGCCGGGCCGCGCTTGGCGATGTCCGTGCAGATGGACTCCAGCTCGGCGCCGTACTTCTCGTGCTCGAAGGGCACCTGGCACTCGTCGAAGCCGACCACGATCGGGTGCAGGCCGAGGCTCTTGTCGCTGGCCAGGGCCGGGGTCACCTTCGACTCGGGGCAGCGGGAGCGCGGCAGGCTGCGGATCACCTTGGCGCGGCGGCGCAGTTCGTCCTTCAGTTCCCGCAGCGCGTGCAGGACGTACAGGACGTCCTCGTCGTCCTCGCCGGTGCGGTAGCGGTGGCAGACGGGTTCGAGGGGGCCGAGGTCGCCGGTGCCCTTGAAGTCGAAGGCGTACAGCTGGGCGCGCGGGTCGAGGGCGGCGATGAGCAGCAGCAGGCGGAGCAGGAACGTCTTGCCCATGCGGGGGATGGAGCCGATGACGACGGAGGCGAACATGAGGGTGACGCGGATGTCCCGCATCCGCTGGTCGTTGCCGAAGACGACCGGCTGGAACAGGTCGACGTGGCCGTCCTTCAGCAGCGGCCAGGCGGGCTTGGTGGTTTCGTTCATGGGCTTGTCGCCGACCCACAGGATCAGCCGGCCTTCGTGTTCCTCGGGGTCGCCGGAGGGCCACACGCAGCCCAGCTTGCGGCGCAGGCCGGAGGCGAGGGCCTGGCGTTCCTCCATGACGTCCTCGGGGGTGACGCCGTAGGGGAGGTCGAGGTCGGCGCGGTAGCCGGGGCCGTCGCGGGTGATTTCGCTGGTGAAGCGCATCCCGTTCATGTCGCCGCCCTTCTTGATCGCGGCGGTGATGCGGGGGTTGCCGATCGACTCCAGCGCTCGCAGGACGATCGTGCCGGTCAGCTTCTGCAGTTCGGTGCGCATCACGGCGGGCCCGATGACGGGGGCGTCGGGCTGCTGCCCGAAGTAGCCGCAGGTCAGGACCGCTCCAGCCGCGAACGCCCACAGGAAGGCGGGGGCCATGACGTACAGCCACAGGGCGAAACCGGCGCCGAACACCGCGGCGATGGCCACGACGAGGCCGCGCAGGCGGACGCGGTTGGCGCGCAGCCGGGCCAGGGTCATGTACTCGACGGCGTCCTCGGCGCGCACGGCGTGTGCCCGCAGCGGCGCGGCCTCCCGGTCCCACACCCACCGGTTCGTCTCGGTGATGAAGCGGCAGACGCCGCGCGGGGACATCGCGGCGAGCTGCACGCTGTACCAGGGGGCGCGGACGGTGTGGTAGGCGGCGGCGTACCCGAGGCGGCCGGCGGTGTGCTTGAGAGTGGCGGCGAAGTCGGCACGGTCCTTCACCCAGGCAGGCAGGATCGGCTTCCGCTTCTCGTCGGCCACGCCCGGGGAGGGCAGATTCGGATTGTCGACGGGTACGGGCGCCGAGGGCGTACCCGGCTGTTCGGGTACGGCGGGTACGGGCGTACTCGGGGCCTCGACGTTGGCGGGTACGAGGGTGTCCGTCACGATGGTTCCTCCGGTCGTTCTGTTGGGCGGTCCGGGACACGGGGCGGCCGGGTGTACCTGGCCGGGTACGGCCGCCCCGTGGCGTACCTACTTGCTGTCGGCGGCGCGCTTGCGGGCCTTGTCGTAGATGGCCTCGACGCGGCGGTCGATGTCGGGGGTGGACTTGGCGCCGGCGAGGATGCGGCGGGCGCCCTTCAGCTCCAGGCGGGCGACGGCGGCTTTCTCCGTCCAGGTCAGGCGGGGGTTGTCGGCCATGGGGCAGTCCTCCAGGGGGTCGTGGTGGCGGTCACGCGCCGCGCTGCTGCTTGGCGGCCTCGGTCATGGCGGCCATGGTCTGTGCGAAGGTGCCGTCGTTCTCGCTGATGGCTTCGACCACGGCGTGCACCAGGGCCTGGTCGTTTCCGGCGTCCATGGCGGCGATGGCTTCGCTGACCTTGTCGTTGATGAAGTCGCTCACGGTGTCCTCCTCGGACGGGTACGGGCCGGGCTGTCCGGCCCCACCGCACCCGCCGGGCTGCTCTCGCTCTCGGCGAAAGCAGGTCCGGCGGGACGGAAGGGCAGGTCAGCGGCCCTTCTGGAAGTCGGCCCACAGGCCGCGGAGGATCAGCAGGCAGGTGGTGGCGCACACGGCACCGATGGCGATGGCGACGGCGAACAGGGAGGCGACCAGGCCGGCCGACACCACCACCCCGCCGATGACGAGCCACTTCGTGGCGTTGAACTCGGGCCGGGCGGCCGGCGCGGGCGCGGCCTGCTGCTGGGCGAGCAGCTGCTGGGCGGCGAGGATCGCGGCGATCTGCCGGACCATCTCCGCGTTGTCGGCGGCCTCGACGGCGTCGCGGGCGGCCTTCTCCAGGTCGCTCATCGGGTCCACCTCCACGGCAGGGGCAGGTACGGGCGGACGACCAGGCCGAGGACGAAGGCGACCGCCCACGGCCTCTCCACCAGCGCGGTGACCGCGGTGACGGCCAGGCCGAGCAGTGCGGGAAAGGCGAGCAGCAGGCCGGCCAGCACGCCGAGGATGAGCGCCTTCACTGCCCCACCTCCGGCCGGACGGCCGACAACTTGGCGAGGGCCTGACGGAAGCCGTCCTGGATCTCCTTGGCCCGGTTCTGGCCGACGGACAGCCGGTCCTTGATGGCGCGGATGGACGGGACCTTGCCGGCCAGCAGCTCGTCCTTGAACTGCTCGGCGGCCAGACCGAGGCCGTACTCGGTGAGCGGGTCGGACTGCTCCGGGTCGTCCAGATACTCGGGGCGGTGGGTGCCCGTCAGGTACTCGTGGTCTTCCTGCCACACCTTGTCGGGTACGTACTCGGCGCGTACCTCGGTGCGGGGATGGGTGTACTCGGCGGCGGATACGAGAGCCTTCGCGGCGGGCGCCGGGCGGGCGACGATCGGCAGCAGCCGCGCCCCCTCGGGTACAGCCGGAGGGATCGGACGGACCGGCTCGGGTACGGCGGGTACGGGTTCCGCTTCCGGCTCCGGCTCGTACTCCGGCTCGTACTCCGGGGCGGCCGGGATCTCTTGGGTCTCCTGCACGAGGTCCGGCTCCGCGGGTGCGTCGGCGAGCCGGTGTACCCGCCACAGGACGAGCGGGGCGATGGCGGCGACGGCGACGACGAGCGGCCAGTCGACGGGCAGCAGGCCGACCGTGACGAGGTGGCTCGCGGAGTTCACCAGGATGAGGGCGGCCACGGCGGCGAGGACGTCGCGGTGGGCCCGCAGGGCGCGGATCGTGTAGATGTCCAGGGCACCCGGGACTGCGGCAGCGACCCACTTGTTGAAGCCGACCGCGCGGGCGAGGTCGTACTCGGCCGAGGCTGTCGCGACGAGCGCGGCGACCAGGGCACCCCACTTCAGGTAGTCGCGGTTCACCGGGCACCCCCGGCGAGGATCGCGGAGAGCCGGTCGGCGAGGTCCCGCAGCCGGTCGGCGTGCGCCTCCATCGTGGCCGCCAGGTCGTACACCTCGGCGGGCGTGAGGGTGCGGGCGAAGCTGCCCTGCTCGATGAAGAGTCCGACGCCGCGGTGTTCGGGGCTGGTGGCGAACGGGGCCTGAGACAGAAGGGCCGTCCACAGGTGTTCGCCGTGGAAGTCGAGGTGGTGTTCGGGGCCGGCGTGGGAGATGTCGACGCGGAAGTCGGCGGTGGCCTGGTCGGAGTCGGCGTCGGGGTGGCCGGCGCACCAGTCCGGTTCGGGGATGACCAGCGGATGGACGGTGAGCAGGTTGACGGTTGTGGTGCGGGGTTCGCTGCTCACTGGTCTTCACCCCCGGGGAGGGTGACGGCCTCGGACCAGGTCTTGCCCTCGGTGAGGGCGGCGTGCGCCTGGTCGACGGTGACGTACCCGGCGACGGGGTGCTCGGCGATGCGCTCGCGCAGGTAGCGGGCGGTCCAGTCGACTCCGAGGACGGGGCCGGAGTCGAGCAGGTTCTGCAGGGCGATGCGGGCGTGCATGGCCCGCTCGTTGAGCAGCCGGTCGTGCGCCTCGGTGCCGCCGACCGTGGCCGGGGCGGGGATGTCGAGGGCTTCGAGGACCGCGGCGAGCAGGTCGCGGACGGGGGCGGGGATGTCGGCGCGGCTCATCGGGTCACCTGCGTCTCGGCACCGAGGGCGCGGAGCAGGAGGCGGAGGGCCTCGCGGACGGAGAGGATCTGGTCGCTGTCGAGCAGCTGCTGCGCGACGCGGACGGCGACCTCGAGGTCGCTGGGTTCGGCCGGCGGTTGGGGTGCGCGGCGCACGTACCCGGCCGCGATGAGGCGGCGGCCGCCGCTAATCGGCGCGCACAAGGGCGCGCTAAGGTGCTGGTGGTCCATGACGAGGTCCGATCTCGTTCGTGGTCAAGTGCCCGGGCGTTGCTGCGCTCCGGGGGCGTAGAGGGTCGGGCGGCGCGCGCGCCTCCAGGTGTTCCAGCACCCGGAGAGCTGCTGCCCGGCCCTCGTCTTATTCCGTTGTGTACTTCTTGATCGCGTTCGCTACAGCGGTCCAGCTGAGGCCCAGCTGTTGCGCGACCTTGTAGACGCTGCCGAGTTCGTCGGCCCCGTCTTTGAGGGCTTGCGCCCGTCGTCTGCGGGCTGCTTCCGCCTGGTTGTCGAGCTGTTCCAGCAGCTCGTCTTCCGTGCGGAGGCGGTCCCGCCAGGGAGGCGTTTCCACCTCTCCGAGGTTATCACACACGGGGTTACGCACAAGGGGGGCTGTGATATTCACGCCGTCTCCTTCGCCTGGAAGTGGACGAGCAGGGCCCAGTCCTGCGCACTCTCGTAGGTGTAGCTACACCAGCGGCACTTCAGCCGGGTCTGCCCCGGCAGCCGGGAGATCACCGCGCCGCAAACGACTCCCTCAGCGGTGATCGCCACGCACGTCCCGAGTCGCTGCGGCCGGGGTGCCGGGTCCCCCACGATCGTGCGCGCCTGGAGCTCCAGCTCCCGTACCTCCCGGGCGAGGTCGCCGGCCGCCGGGTAGTGCTCGACGATCCACTCCAACTCCATGCCAAGCCACCGGCACGCCGACGCCATCCCGGCACGCGGCGGGGCGCTGCGCTCCGGCCAGCGCACCCGCTGGACGTCCTCACGCCACGACTCAACGACGGCGGCCATGTCGCCGCGGCCGACCAGGTCGAGAACGTCCTCGTTGAGCGGGGACCTCGGGCCGGCCGGTGCAGCCGCGGTGTGCTCGGCCAGGCCCCGACGGGCGGGCACCAGGTGCACGGACAGCTCGGTGTGCAGGTCGGGCAGTGCGGCGAGCGTCTTGGCCAAGGCGACAGCGTGCCGCTCGCACAGGTACCGGCCGACGGTCTCGGCGCCGCACAGCTCGCACGCGGTCACCGCTCGGCCTCCGCCCGCAGCTGCAGCCGGTGCAGGCGGAAGCTGCTCAGGAAGACGTCGCCGGCGGCGCGCTTCCGCGCGGCACCGGAAGCAGTGAGGTTGCGGCGGATGCTGCGCATGTCGCCCACCATGTGCAGCACGGCCATGCCGTAGGCGCCGATGCCGACGCCGCACAGCAGGATCTGAATCTCGGTCGAGGTCATCTCAGCTTCGGCTCCTTGGGAGGTCGGTCACTTTGGCTATGCCGCCAAAGTGACGAGCGTTTTCACTAAGCGGGCAACCGCAAAGTGATCACCGTTGTGGTGTGCCGGGCGCGAGGCCGGGCCCGATGCCCCCGGGCCCGGCCGTAGAGGCGGCGGGTCAGCGGGGCAGCGCCGCCGGCTCGACGTGGTCGATACGGTCCGTGCGCCACAGGACGATCTGCTTGGTGCCGTGGCCGTACCAGCCGTCCCCGAACGCTGCGCGCAGTCGCTCGTCAGTGCGCAAGCACTCGCGGATCTCTGGATGCTCGGCGTCGTACTCAGTGCTGTAGGGGGCGCTCGTCAGGACGGCCGGCCTGCTGTCGCGCAGCCATCCATTCGCGTGGTCCAGCCACACGTAGTCGAGTCCGCCGTTGTTGCGGCAGGTGCCGAGGGGGCACTTCCGGCTGACCTTGCGTAGGAGCCAGAGCTGGCAGCAGCCGGTGCGGCTGTAGCGAAGGCCGTGGCGTTCGGCCCACTCGACGATGGTGTGCTGTGCGGCTTCGGCGTGTGCGGTCGCTTCGGCGAGGCGCTCGCGGCTTAGGCAGCTGCGTCGCGGGTGCGGCGTCTCCAGGCCGTAGGGCCAGGCGACTACCCCTTCGCGCACGCCGAAGATGGCGGCGGCGCGGTCGAAGAAGCGGTTGGTCATCTTGTCTCCTCGAGAGTTCGGCGGGTCAGGCTTCCGCGCCGGGGTGAAGTCGGACATCAGGTCTCCCTGATCGATCGGGGGGACAGTGGGACAAGGGGGGGACAGGGGGGACGCTGTTTGTCCCCCCCTCTCTCGCGCGCTATGCGAGTCGAGAGATAGTTGATCTTGATCTTTTATTAGTGCTGGTCAGACGGTTACTTGCAGAGGCAATAGTTTCTGGGCGGAACTAGTTGGGGAGCGTCCGGGGGAGGGACGGGGGGACAAACGCTGTCCCCCCCTGCGCTGTCCCCCCCCTTGTCCCCCCCCTCACGACGGGGGGACAGGGCCGGGGACGAACCTGCCGTCGTCCTCGACGAGCCACTCACGCAGCAGTGCGTAGGAGTACGCATCGGGCAGCAACCGCTTCTCCCGGCCGGCCGCCCGGCTCCGTAGCTCCGAACGGGACTTCGCCCCCTGTGCGTGCACGAAAGCCGAGAGCCGGATGGCAAGCCGCTCGACAGCCCGCTCCGTCCGTTTCTCCTCGGCCAGCTGCTTGGCGTGGTCGACGCGCACCTCCTCCTCGATGCGCGCCACGGTGCGCCGCTCCTGCTCGGCCCGGCGCTGCGCTGCGGTGTACTCCAGCACTGCGTCCCGGGTCGCGCACGACGCCTCCCACAGCATCTGAGCCAGCTGCCAGTCCTCCGGCGTCACATGCCGCCGCCCGCCGAGGATGGCCAGCAGCGACGCGAGCTTCACGCGCATCACCGGGGCCTGCGAGTCGAGTTGGTTGAACTGGGACGGGTCGAGGTGGCCGCGGACCTTGGCCAAGTCGGCGGCGCGCAGCTCGGCCTTGATGGACTCGTCGAAGGAGACCAGGACGAAGCGGCTCGCCTCGTCGCCCGGTGGGACGGTGGCGGCCTCGCGCCAGGCGTTGAGCTCGCCGGGCCACGGCGGCGGCACGTCGGGGATTGACGGGTCGATGACCTGCACCCACACGAACCGCTGCGGCGTGCCCTCGGCGACCTCCTCGAACAGCGGTGCCACGGTCTCCGGCTGGAAGCCGACCAGCAGGCCGAGGCTGTAGGAGCCGCTGGGGATGTACCGGCTGGTGTCCTTGCTGGCGTTGGTCTGGCCCAGCGTCTGGCCTACGGCCGCGCTGCGGAGCGTCTCGCCGAGCGTCGACCCGGACCGCTCCTTCATCAGCCGGGTGATCGTCGCGCCCTCGTCGACGTAGAAGAAGGCGTTGTGCCGAACCTGCTTGCGGACGCTCACGGTGACGGGGGTCTCGGTTCCGCCGCGCTTCCGGACCTCGCCGGTCTCCTCCTCGACGATGCCCATGAACACCTCGGCAAGGCCCTCGCCGGAGCCGAGCGGCAGCCCGTCGCGGAAGTCGAGGTCCGGCGGGGCGGGCATGAGCCGGTCGGCGACCTCCACGCCGGTGGACTTGCCGATACCGGAAGGCCCGATGATTCCGCCGAAGAGGTTCAGCGAGGCGTACCCGGCGATGCCGGTGTCGGCGCGGATTCGGTGCGACACCAGCGACGACAGCCGGGTGAGGACCGACAGAAGGGCAACGTCACCGGAGCGGGTACGGGAGTGGCCGGCCTGGCGGATGTGCTGTAGCTCGGGCCGGGCGGCCCAGAACTCTTCAGGGATCAGGCCGGGCACGGAGGGCTGCCCCTGGCTGCTGGGCTTGCCCGGGTCGTGGTCGTCGACCGGATCGTCCGGCTCGCCGAGGCCCAGCTCGATGTCGCTCCAGTCGATTTCGTCGCCGAGCAGTTCCCGGACGTCCGTGGTGGCGGTCGCGTGGGAGACCGGTGGCCACGGGGTCCGGGGGTGCTGCATGCCGCTGCGGAGACCGGACTCGATGCTGGGCCGCGCCCTCCGCTCGGGATGGTTGCCCGCGATGGCGGCGGACAGCAGGGCCTCGCGGGCGTCAGCTTCGCTGAGCGCGCCAGCAGCCACCAGCGTGCCCGCATTGAACGCGGCCCGGTTGATCGTGTTGTTCTGGTCGCCGTCGGGTGCGCCAACGATCAGGTCGCACTCGGCCTGCAGCGCCTTGCGGGTGTAGGAGTCGAGCCGGTCGGAGGACACCCGGAACGAGCCGCGCGCCGCACCGATCGGCGGCGTCTGCGCGCCGAGTTTGGCCAGCGCGGCGTCGACGCCCCGCTGGATTTCCTCGGACGTCGTCATGCGGCCCTCCTCGCCTGCGGGGTGAGCACCGCAGGCCACGCGACGTCGGGCCGTAGGAAGCGCCCGTGCCCGGACCACCGGTACCGGCCGCCGCTGCTGTGCACGGACGGCGCCAGCAGGATGTAGCCGTTGTGCTTGACGTCCAGGCCGGGGCCGAGCGTCCCGGGCAGCGACACCCTCGGCGTGCGGTAGACGATGTGCAGCCCGCCGCCGCCCGTGAGCTGCATGACGGTGCCGGGCAGCACGCCGACGCGCTGCTCCAGGACGGCGAAGGACTGGTCGCCGCCGTGCCGGGGGTCGATGTCGAGGACGGCCCACCCGTTAAGCGCGCACGGCGCGCCGATGTTCGCGTCGGGCTGCTCCGTCCACCACTGCCTGACGAGCGTCACGTCCGTGGTCGCCGCGTGGAAGCCGTGGCAGGTGCGTGCGGTGCAGCGGCACTCCTCGGGGCGGTGCTCGATGTAGAACGGATTGGGCCGCGTCTCCGTGGGCGGGCGGCACCGGGCGCAGTTGGCGAACGGGGCCTTGTCCGGACGGACGCGGAAGACGCGGATGCCCGCCGCCGCGTAGGCGACGGCGGCGCTCGGCAGGTCCGACGGGATCTCCAGGAACTGGTTCGTCACCGAGTCACCGCCGGGAAGTAGTAGGCGCCGGTCGGGCGGCCGACGCACCGGGACTGCCGGGGGCAGACGCGCGGCGCGGCGGCGAGACCGGCGGAGTGGACGTGCCGGTGAGCGCAGAACGGGCAGTCGACGACGAGCAGCGCGCGGGGCTCGCCGTCCTCGAACTGGGTGTCGCGGTAGGCGACCAGGCGGGCCGCGGCGGCGGCCATCCCGAGACGGACCGGCGGCGTCTGGACAGGTGCCTCGGTCTGCTCGGGGTCCTCCCCGAACAGCGGGAGGGTGGTGGTGCTGTTCACGAACGGTGCTCTCTTCTACGAGCGGGGCCTGTGGGGTTCGTGAGTGCGCGTGCGGCCCCGGGCCTGGGGGAGGGCCCGGGGCCGCGGTGCGCTGACCCGATCAGCCCTCGGGAGTGCGCGTTGTGGTGAGCATCTGGGCGTGGTCGGCGGCGTAGTGGCGCATGTACTGCTGCGCCTCGGCTGCGACGTAGGCCCACCGGGTCCCGCCCGGTACGTGGATCTCGATCTCACGGGCGGCGAGGAAGAACCGGGACGCGATCGCGCTGCCCAGGCCGACACCCACCCGCAGCGCGTCCTCGCCGAGACGCACGATCGCGGTGTGGCAGTCGGTGGAGTAGCGGGTCTGCTCGTACAGGTCCCGGCTGACCTCGGTGTGGGTGTCATACCGGCCGGTGAGGTCGACGGTGACGACGAGGCGGACGGCCGGCACCGGCACCTCGACGCGCGGCTGCGCCGGGGCGGGCTCTGCGGCAGGCGGCGGCGCGGGTGTGTCGATGTGGACGGGGTGGTCGACCGGCCACTGGCCGGGGCGGTGCTCGTTCACGCTGCCTCTTCCTTGGCCATGGCGGCGACGACGGGAGCGAAGAGGCCGCGGAGGGTGGCCTTCTGCTCGACGGTGAGGGGCGGCGCTTCGTCGACGATGCGCTCGATGCGCGCCCAGTAGGCGGCGTTACGGGCGGGGTCCTCGAAGCGGACGGGGCGGTCGGCGCGGGGCGGGCGGCCGGGGGTGTCCCCGGCGGCCGGCGGGTTCGTCGCTGTGCTCATCGGCGCCCCTCGGTGATGGCGCGGATCCGGCGGTCCTCGGCCTCGCGGTCGAGTCGGGCGATCTCGGGGTCGCCCTCGAAGTCGCTGGCCGCACTCCGCTCGGCGTGTTCCACGACGGTCTGGAACCGGGCGACGAAGCCGCGCAGCTCCTCCAGCGCCTGCCGGGCCTCAGACGGGCTCAACTCCCCGGTGACGTGGCCGTAGTCCACCCACACGCGGGTCTCACGGCCGTAGGCCTGCGGCTTGTCGTTGATGACGACGACCTGCGCGCCGAACCAGGGCAGGTTCGCGTTCTCCGCCGGGAGGAGGCTGGAGTCGATGTCGCGCATGGCCGTCTCGACCCGAACGCTGACGTGCCAGTCGGACGCGTTGGGCGCGCCGTGGTCGGTCGTGCAGTCGGGGGTGCAGTTCCAGCGGGTCATCCACTCGGGGCCGCGCTGGGCGGCGGTGAGCGGGGCGTCCTCGTTGAGGAAGCGAGCGACTTGGACGTTGAACTCGGCGAGCTGGGTGCGTATCGCGGTCTCAGCGTCGGCGCGGCTGATGCGGGCCGGGTCGTAAACGGCCTCGTAGGCGTAGGCGTCCCAGTCGGGCGTGGCCCAGAGGTCCGTCTGCTGGTCGCGGCGGAGCGGGCCGGTGGCGGCGCCGATCGCGACGATGACGCCGTTGAGGTGCTGGTCTTTTCCGTCCGGCGTCGCCGTTGACGCCGTGAGTTGTACCGTTGTCATTGAGACGTCTCTTTCCGGCGGCGGCACTGATGGGGTGGGCTAGACCCCGGGTGCCGCCGTCTTGCTGGTTAGCGCTGGTGGTGAAGGGCGTTCTCGTCAGACGGCGTCGGGTGGCTAGACCCGGCGCCGTCGCCGTTCCCGGGAGTGATGTCGAGAACCCGGTGCAGGTCCTGAGTGATCACCCGGTATGCCTTGCCGATGCGGAGCACCTTGCAGGGGAAGTCGCCGGCCTTCGCCAAGGCGTAAGCCGTGGTCCGGCCGATCCCGAAGGCTCGCCCTGCGGTCTCCACGTCAACGGCGGCGGGAAGTGCGAGTAGCTCCTCACGAGTGAGCGGGCCACTCACGGATGTCGTTGTCATGATTCGTGGCACTCCTTGCGGAAGTTGCTTCCTGGGGAAGTGGTCCGAGTCTGAAGGTCGCCCCGAGGTGTGTCAAGCGGTGCTGTCTTGTGTCAACACAGAAACCGTGGGAACGTTGCTGAATCCTGACACCGGGTGCCGGGTGATGCCACCTGTCACCGGAGCGTGCCGCCCCGTCGTTGGTGGACGCACAAGACACATGGGAGTCTCGCCGTCATGACGCAACACGGACCGGACTACGCCACGCGCCTCGCTCTATCGATCGCTGCTGAGGTGCGTCGGCACCGCCTTGCCAGAGGGCTGAGCGCGCAGCAGCTAGCCGAGCGTTGCGACCGCCTTGGTATGTCCATCAAGCGGTCAGTGATCGCGAACATGGAGAGCGGTCGACGAACGACCGTGACGGTTGCCGAGGTCCTGGTTCTCGCGGAAGCCCTCGAGGTGCCTCCCGCGGTTCTGCTATTCCCGGTCGGGTATGCGGCGGAAGTAGAAGTGCTGCCCGATGCGTTGCTTGAGCCGTTGGAAGCGATTGGTTGGGTCGCTGGCACAGTCGCAATCAACGAGGGAGCGGTTGAGTCCTCGCCGGAGTCGCCTCTGACCCTTGCGCGAACGCATCAAGACTATGTGGCGCTTCTGATGCGAGCCATGGCCAGCCGCGATCGAGCGCTGAAGGCCATCGAAGGCCTCCCTGATCGCTTCCAGGAGGCCGACATCGATATGCAGAGGGCGCAACGTGAGTATCGTGAATTGTCGGATAAGTTGGTTGCCTTGGATGCAGCGGAAATCGATGATGTGCGCAAACGGGAAAAGGCCGCTGCGCAAGACAGGATGTCCGTCCTAGCTACTGTAATGGAGGGATACACGGAAGCTCAGCGACGATACAACCGTATGAGGACGGCAGTGGAGACAGCGGACCGCTCGGTACTTCGGTACGAGGCGGAGGTCCGTGAGGTGCGAGACAGGATGAAGCGGCAGGGCCTCATTCCACCCGCGCTTCCTGCGTCTCTCCGACACATTGATCCAGATGCCGTCACCAAGCCAGATGCGGAACGCCCCACGTATGCTCTGTCATGGGGTGAAGATGGTGATCTGCGCAAGAAGTCGGTGGAGGGGGAAGTGCAGATTGATCCGCCCCTTTCCGAAGCCACTCAGCAGAAAATGCAAGACACGTTTGCCGAGATGAAGCCCTACCTGGTGGAAGCGTTTCAAGAGGCGATGCAGCGCGTGATGCGGCGCAACAAGGGGGAAGGTGAGCAATGACGCCAGAGCCATGCTCTGCGGGTGTCGGCGACCGCTTTAATTTCACGGTCTACCACCACTTCTTTGCGGCTTGCTAGGTTCGGGTCTGGAGGCGGTTCACGCGGACGCTGCTCCGCTCCGCTTCCAGTTGAAGACGACAGCATTGAAATCGAAGTATCCGCCGTCCGGCATCCGCCCCGGCCGCGGCGTCTTCAGCGTCACCTCGACCAGCGACCGCAGCGCGGCACGCTTCCGCTCCAGTTCCATCCCCTTCCACGCCTTCCGCACGTCCGGCGCCCCGACCAGGCCGGCGAGCGGGTCCCGCGTCGCCGCCCGGGCCAGCTGCCGCGTCACGCCCTCCAGCTGCGCGCGCGCCGTGTCCGTTCCCTCGGTGAACGCCTCGATCCCGATCTGCCCCGCGCCGAACAGGCCCGCCAGGTCCGTCATGCGCCGGCGGATCTGCTCGCTCTCCGCCTGCAGCGCAGCCACGTCGATGCCGTCCGGCGCGGGCTCCAGCAGCTCGTGCGCGTCCGGCCTGGACAGTCGGTCAACGATGGTGTCCTCGACGTACTGGTCGACCACCTCGGCCCGCCGGCCGCCGCCGTGCCCGGTCTGGCACCGGTACGACGGGTACGAACGCCCGCCGGACTGGGTGACGTACACGAAGTGCGTGCAGCCGGCGCGCCCGCACCGGTACAGCAACGACCCCAGCCACTTCGGCTGGGCACCGGGCGTCGTCGTCCGCGCCGGGTTCTTCAGGATGGCGACGACGGCCCGGTACTTCGCCTCGTCGACGATCGGCTCCCACTTCCCGCGGCCGACTTCCTCGCCCCGGTACACGGCGATGCCGGCGTTGCGGGGGCGCAGCAGCATGTCCCGCAGGTCGGTGTGGGTGACCGGGTTGCCCCGGGTGGTGGTGATGCCCTTGTCGTTGCACCACTTCACCAGTGACCGGATCGACCCGCCGGAGAGGATCTCGTCGGTCCAGTAGCGCAGCGCCTCGGCCTCTTCGGGGACGGCCTTCAGCATGTCAAGCTCGGGGACCTCGACCTCTTCGCCGGTCTTCCGGTCGATGCGCGTGCGAACCTCGCCGGTGGGGACGCCCCACCCGAACGGGCGGATCCCGCCTGCCCACTCGCCGTTGATGGCCTTCTGCTGGCGGGCGCGGGCGACGCGGTGCCCCTTGTGCTCGGACTCCTGGCGGGCGACGGCGCCGAGGATCCGCGCGGTCATCCGCCCGGACGGCGTGGCGAGGTCGATGGTCCCGGCCTGCACGGTGTGGGTGGCGATGCCGCGGCGGTCGGACAGCTCGATGTACTCCTCCAGCTCGACGATCGAGCGGGTGAGACGGTCGGTGTGCCAGACGATGACGACGGTGGCCTTGCCCTCGTCGAGGTCGGCGAGCATGCGCCGGTAGTCCTTGCGCAGCTTCCCGGAGAACGCGGACACGTCGTTGTCGACGTAGGTCTCGACGACGTCCCAGCCGTTGCGCTGGGCGAGGGCTTCGCAGTCCTCGCGCTGGCGGTCGACGCCGAGGCCGGCGCCGGTGCGGTCCTGGCTGATGCGGCAGTAGATGACGGCGCGCGTCCGGGCGCCCCCCGTCTGGGTGCTGTTCATGGCCCGAGTGTGCCTCAGCAATGGTGTCTCTGTCCCTAGTTCGGGAAGACGACGCTGCTGAGCGCCCTGCTGGGGCTGGTCGGACCGGGCGAGCGGATCGTGCTCGCCGAGGACTCGGCCGAGCTGCGGCCGGACCATCCGCACGTCGTCCGGCTGGAGAGCAGACCCGCCAACCAGGAGGGCGCCGGGCTCGTCACGCTCGACGACCTGGTGCGGCAGGCGCTGCGGATGCGGCCCGACCGGCTGGTCGTGGGCGAAGTGCGCGGTCCTGAAGTGGTCCATCTGCTGGCCGCCTTGAACACGGGCCACGAAGGAGGCTGCGGCACCGTCCACGCCAACGCGGCGGCGGGCGTGCCGGCCCGGTTGGAGGCGCTCGGCACCGCAGCCGGGCTCGACCGGGCCGCGCTGCACAGCCAGTTGGCCGCCGCGCTCTCGGTCGTGCTGCACCTGGTGCGCGACCGTACCGGGCGGCGGCTCATCTCGGAAGTGCATGTGCTGGAGCGGGATCCGTCCGGGCTGGTGAGGACGGTGCCCGCGCTGCGGTGGGGCGAACAGGCGTTCCGGCGGGAGCGGGGCTGGGAGCGGCTGCGGGAGCTGCTGCGCGGTGGGGACGGAGGTGGTGGTGGCGAGGGAGTGGAGTGGTGATCGGCGGGGTGGGAGCGGGGCGGTCGAGTGAGCGGCGGCGGCTGGGCGAGGTCGAGGGTGACGAGGACGAAGGGTGAGCGGTGCTGTGCAGGAGTCGGTGACGGGGACGGCCGTGGTGTGCGGCGGGGCCGCGCTGTGGTTGATCGGCAGGGGCTGGTCCGGGGCGACGCGGGCTCGGATGCTGCTGGCCGGGGGTGAGGGCCGTGCCGGGGGCGGTGGCGGAGGCGGTGGAGTGGTGCGGGCCGGGCCGTCGTGGTGGCGAT
Source organism: Streptomyces sp. NPDC046379 (assembly GCF_055587785.1). Lineage (NCBI taxonomy): Bacteria > Bacillati > Actinomycetota > Actinomycetes > Kitasatosporales > Streptomycetaceae > Streptomyces > Streptomyces sp. NPDC046379. The sequence continues at coordinate 28,098 of NZ_JBVJFP010000021.1, read as the reverse complement.
GGTGTGCCGGTGAGCTGCGGGGGCTGCGTGGGCGGTTCAGGGGCGAGTGGTGGGTCCTGGTGGTCGGGCTGGGTGGGGCGGTGCTGGGCGCATCCGTGCTGCCGGTGATCGTCGGGGCGGCCGGAGTGCCAGTGCTGCGGCGGGCGCGGCTGGCCCGGGAGGCGCGGCGGACAGGGGAGCGCCGCGGGGACGCGGTGATCGCGCTGTGCGGAGTGCTCGCCGGCGAGGTGCGGGCGGGACGACACCCGGGTGAGGCGCTGCTGCGGGCGGCACGGGAGTCCGGTGGCCTCGGTGAGGCGCAGGCGGCCGTGCTCGCGGCGGCGCGGTTCGGCGGGGACGTCCCGTCGGCGCTCGCGACGGCTGCACGCCGGCCGGGGGCCGACGGGCTGCTGGGGCTGGCGGCGTGCTGGCAGGTCGCCGTGGACCGGGGCGCGGGCCTTGCGGCAGGGCTGGACCGGCTCGAGGGCGCGCTGCGCGCGGAGCGCGACCAACGCGCGGAACTGCGTGCTCAGTTGGCCGGTGCTCGAGCCACCGCCGTGATGCTCGCCGGGCTGCCGGTGTTCGGCCTGTGCCTGGGTTCGGCCCTGGGCGCCGACCCGCTGCGAGTCCTGCTGCACACCGGCGCGGGTCTGGCCTGCCTGGTCGTCGGAGGGGTGCTGGAGGGGGTGGGGCTGTGGTGGGTGCTGCGGATCGTGCGGGGCGCGGAGGGGACGGGGTGAGGGGCGGTGGTGTGGGGCGGTGCTGTGCGGGGGCGGGGGCCCGGTGTGGTGATGCATCGGCGGGGCGGCGGGGCGGCGGGCGGTGAGGGATCGAGGGACCGAGGGATCCGAGAGGGGTGCGGTGTGAGTGCGGAGGTTTTCCACAGGCTGGGGGTGGCCCTGGGGGTCGTGCTGCTCGGCGCGTGGTTGGTGGCGGGGGCGCGGGGAGCGCGGCAAAGACGCCGGGTGCGCAGGCGGTTGGGCGGGCTGGTGCCGGCTGGGGCTGATGCGGTGGTCGCCGGGCGGCGCCTGCGGGGCGCACAGGTCGTACGCCGCTGGTGGCCGGTGGGCGTGGTGGCGGTCGCCGGGTGGGTGCTGGTCGGCGGGGTCATGGGCATGGCCGTCGGGACCGCGGGTGCGGTCGGGCTGTGGCGGTGGCGTCTGCGGCAGGCGGCGGCCGGTGGAGTCGAGGCCGAGTCGGACGCCCGGGCCGCCGCTCGCCAACTCCCGCTCGCCGCCGACCTGCTGGCCGCCTGCATCACGGCCGGCGCCGGACCGGTGATCGCCGCCCGGGCCGTGGGAGAGGCGCTGGGCGGTCCCGTCGGGGGCGCGCTGGCACGCGGCGCGGCGGAGGTGCGGCTCGGGGGAGCGCCGGCCGAGGCGTGGCGCGCGCTGGCCGCCGCACCCGGCGCGGGAGCACTGGCGCGGTTGCTGGAACGGGCCGACGTCTCCGGGCTCCCCGCCGCGGCACCGGTCGCCCGGATCGCCGCCGACGCCCGCGCCGATTGGGCCCGGAGCGCGACGGAACGGGCCCGGCGGGCGGCCGTCATGGTCACGGCCCCGGTGGGGCTGTGCTTCCTGCCCGCCTTCATCGCGATGGGCGTGCTGCCCGTGGTGATCGGTCTGGCGGGAGGGGTGCTGGGAGGGGGTGGTGGCTGACGGCGGCACGGCAGCACAGCGGCAGCGCGCTACGGCGGTACGGCGGACGAGGCACGCCGGGGGCAGGAGGCCGGGCCGATGAGCAACTGAGCAACGACGAGCGACGACTACCGCATTCCACGAGCGACGACACGGACGTCGCAACCAGGCACAGGGACTTCAAGGGAGTTGAGATGAACCAGGCGAACCGGATGAATCACATGAAGCAGGTGACACGGGCGGTACAGGCGGTCCGGGCGTGGGCGCGGGCGCTGGTGTGCGGGACACGCGGGGTGCGGAGGGAAGCGGGCATGGTGACCTCCGAGTACGCCGTCGGCATCGTCGCCGCGGTGGCGTTCGCGGCGATCCTCTACAAGGTCATCACCAGTGGGCAGGTCAACGCGGAGCTGCAGGCCATCGTGAAGCGGGCGCTCGATGCGCGGATGTGAGCGGCGCACGGACCGGGACGGCGGGTTCGTCACGGCGGAGGCCGCGGTGGTGCTGCCAGTGCTGGTGATCTTCGCGATGGGGCTCACCTGGGTGGTGCTCGTCGTGGCCGCGCAGATCCAGTGCGTGGACGCGGCCAGGACCGGCGCCCGCGCGGCGGCCCGCCAGGACTCGCCCGACGCGGTCGTGACGGCGGTCCGGGAGGCGGCGCCGCACGGGGCGAGGGTCACGGTCAGCCGGGAGGCGGACCGGGTGCGGGTCGTGGTGACGGCCGAGGCGCCCGCGGTGGGACGGCTGGGTTACCGACTGCGGGAGGAGGCCGTGGCATTGGCGGAGGGGGCGCCGGGATGAGGACGAGACGGCATGCGTGCGGGGGCGGTCCGAGCCGGGGCCACCCGGCGGTGCGGGACCGCGGGGCTGCGCCGACCCGTCGGGTGAGGTGGATCCGCCTGGAGCGCCCTGACGCGGGCCGCGGGGTCGGGCCGACCCGTCGGGTGAGGTGGACCCGCCCGGCGAGCCCGGACGCGGACCGCGGGTCGGCCACCGTCTGGAGCGTGGGGGCGATCGCCGTCCTGTGCGTGGTGTTCGGCGTGGTGCTGGCCCTGGGACAGGCTGTCCTGGCCCGGCACCGGGCGGCCGGCGGCGCGGACCTGGCGGCGCTCGCGGCGGCGGACCAGTGGACGCTGGGCGCCTCGACGGCCTGCGACAGGGCGGACGAGATCGCGCGGGCGCAGGGTGCGCGGCTGACGCGGTGCGCGCTGGTCGGGGAGATCTCGGACGTGACGGCGACCGCGGGGCGGGGACCGTTCACGGTGGAGGTCAGGTCCCGGGCGGGTCCCGCGGACTGGGCGCCGCCGGGCACGGAGTCGGGCGGCACGGAGCCGCTGCCACCGCGCAGCCGGGCTGCGGAGTCCGGCAGTGCCGGGCCGCTGCCGCCCAGCAGCCCGGCACCGTGAACGCCGCTACCGCTCCTCGCCCGGCGTCACCTCCGACCCCTCTTCCGGCTTCTCCTCGGGCGCCCCCCGCAGCAGCACCGTCAGCAGTCGCACCGCGCCCCTCTTGTGCAGCGGATCGTTGCCGTTGCCGCACTTGGGGGACTGGATGCACGAGGGGCAGCCGGCGTCGCACTCGCAGGACGCGATGGCCTGGCGGGTCGCGGTGAGCCAGGAGCGGGCGGTGTGGAAGGCGCGTTCGGCGAATCCCGCGCCGCCCGGATGACCGTCGTAGACGAAGACCGTCGGGAGGAGGGTGTCGGGGTGCAGCGGGATCGAGACGCCGCCGATGTCCCAGCGGTCGCAGGTGGCGAAGAGGGGCAGCATGCCGATCGAGGCGTGCTCGGCGGCGTGCAGGGCGCCGCCGAGGATCTCCGGGTTGATCCGGGCCTCGTCCAGCTGATCCTCGGTGACCGTCCACCACACGGCGCGGGTGCGCAGGGTGCGGGGAGGCAGGTCGAGTTTGGACTCGCCCAGCACCTCGCCGGTGATGAGCCGGCGGCGGAGGAAGGAGACGACCTGGTTGGTGACCTCGACGGAGCCGTAGCACAGGCGCGCCGCGCCCCACGGGATCTCGACGTCGGTCTCCAGCACGGAGATGGAGGTGGTGTCGCGGGCGACCGTGGAGTACGGCGGGTTGGCCTCCTCGACCAGGGCGACCGAATCGTCCAGGTCGAGGGAGCGCACCAGATAGGTGCGCCCCTGATGGAGGTGGACGGCGCCCTCGTGGACGGTGGTGTGCGCGGACGCGGCGTCGACCGTGCCGAGCAGCCTGCCGGTGCCGCACTCCACGATCTGCACCGGCTGTCCGCCCTCGCCCCGGATGTCGGCCAGGTCGGCGGCCCGCTCCCGGCGGGTCCAGTGCCAGGCCCTGGTGCGCCGGCGCAGCAGCTTCGCCGCCTCCAGCTGGGGCAGCAGCTCCGCGCTGGCCGGCCCGAACAGCTCCAGGTCCTCCTCGACCAGCGGCAGCTCGGCGGCGGCGGCGCACAGGTGCGGGGCGAGGACGTACGGGTTGTCGGGGTCGAGGACGGTCGATTCCACCGGCTGGTCGAACAGGGCCTCGGGATGATGGACGAGGAAGGTGTCCAGCGGATCGTCGCGGGCGACCAGTACGGCCAGCGCCCCCTGCCCGGACCGCCCCGCCCGGCCCGCCTGCTGCCACAGCGACGCGCGCGTGCCCGGATAACCGGCGATCACCACCGCGTCGAGGCCGGACACGTCGACGCCGAGTTCGAGGGCGGTGGTGGCGGCGAGCCCGAGGAGTTCACCCGAATGGAGGGCTCGTTCCAGGGCGCGCCGTTCCTCGGGCAGATAGCCGCCCCGGTACGCCGCGACACGCCGGGCCAGGGAGCGGTCGATCTCGCCGAGCCGTTCCTGGGCGATCACCGAGATCAGCTCGGCCCCGCGCCGGGAGCGGACGAAGGCGACACTGCGCACGCCCTGGAGCGTGAGGTCGGTGAGGAGGTCGGCGGTCTCGGCGGTGGCGGTGCGGCGGACCGGGGCGCCCCTCTCGCCCTGCATGTCGGTGAGCGGGGGCTCCCACAGCGCGAACACCAGTTCACCGCGCGGCGAGGCGTCGTCGGCCACCTCCACCACCGGCAGGCCGGTCAGGCGGCGCGCGGCCACCGCGGGCTCGGCGGCGGTCGCCGAGGCCAGCAGGAACACGGGAGAGGAGCCGTAGCGGGCGCACAGGCGGCGCAGCCGGCGCAGCACGTGGGCGACGTGCGAGCCGAAGACGCCGCGGTAGGTGTGGCACTCGTCGACGACGACGTACTTGAGCGCCTTCAGGAAGGAGGCCCACCGCGGATGTGACGGCAGGATGCCCAGGTGGAGCATGTCCGGGTTGGTCAGGACGTAGGTCCCGTACTGGCGGATCCACTCGCGTTCCTCGAACGGGGTGTCGCCGTCGTACACGGCCGGCCGTACGGCGTGGCCCAACGGGCGGGAGAGCTCCTTCACGGCCCGGCACTGGTCCGCCGCGAGGGCCTTGGTGGGGGCCAGGTAGAGCGCGGTGGCGCCGCGGCCGTTCGGGGCCTCGGCGCCGTCCAGGAGGGTGGAGAACACCGGGACGAGGTACGCCAGTGACTTGCCGGAGGCGGTCCCGGTGGCGACGACCACCGAGTCGCCGTCCAGGGCGTGCTCGGCGGCACGCGCCTGGTGCGCCCAGGGGTGCTCGATGCCGGCGTCCCGCACGGCGGCGACGACCTCGGAACGGATCCGGTGCGGCCACACTGCATGGCGACCCGCGCGCGGGGGCAAGTGCTCCGTATGAGTGATGCGCGAGGCCCGGCTCGGACCGGAGGCGAGCCGGTCCAGCACCATGGCCGGAGTGGGCCGCGGTGCGGGCTGCGTCGGGGATCGATCGGATCGGTGATTCTCGGCCATCGGCACCGAGTGTGTCACTGGCGTGACGGACAATGGGACCAAGGCGTCGTGCACGCCTGCCGGTAAGTGATTGAATGCCATCGCGGCTGGCGAACCGTCCCGGGGGCTGAAACCCGAGATGCCCCGAGGGCGACCGCTCGATAGCAAGGTGCTGGAGGATCCGTGGACCTGTCCTTGTCGACCGAGACCATCGGCGATCGCACGATCGTCAGGGTCGGCGGCGAAATCGACGTATATACCGCGCCCAAGCTGCGCGAGCAGCTGGTCGAGTTGGTGAACGACGGCAGTTTCCACCTCGTCGTCGACATGGAGGGCGTGGACTTCCTCGACTCCACCGGGCTCGGCGTGCTGGTCGGCGGACTGAAGCGGGTGCGCGCCCATGAGGGCTCGCTGCGCCTGGTCTGCAACCAGGAGCGCATTCTGAAGATCTTCCGTATCACCGGCCTCACCAAGGTGTTCCCGATTCACACCTCGGTCGAGGAAGCGGTGGCGGCCACCGACTGATCACCGGTCCGGGCCGAGGGCCCGGGGAGGCAGAGTGAAACCGGGGGGCCGGGCTCGACGGCCCGGCCCCCCGACAGCACGCCCGTAGCTCAGAGGGGGACGCATGGCCACCGTCGAACTCCGCTTCAGCGCGTTGCCGGAGCACGTCAGGACCGCCCGCCTGGTGGCGGCGGCGGTGGCACGCAGGGCCGGGGTCGACGAGGCCGTCCTCGACGAGGTCAGACTCGCCGTGGGCGAGGCCTGCACGAGGGCCGTCGGACTCCACCAGAGCGGCGGGATCGCGGCGCCGGTGACGGTGTCGCTGATCGAGGAGGAGAAGCAGTTCTCCATCGAGGTCGGCGACGAGGCGCCGCATCAGGTCCCCGGGGCCCGCTCGGCCGCGGGAGCCGCCGGCGAGCCGGACCCGGAGACCGAGGAGGACGAGATGGGCCTCGCGGTCATCAGCGGGCTCGTCGACGAGGTGGAGGTCACCGCCGGGGAGCACGGTGGAAGGATCCGCATGACCTGGCCCACCACCCCGCCGCCGAACGTCACGCTTCCCTGACGCCCTCCTCGTTCACTCCGACGCAGTAATCACCGCAGTCTGTCTGCAGTAGTCACCGCAGTCACGCAGTCGCCGCGGTGAATTTCAGTAATCGCAGTCAACGAAGTCGTCGTCGCAGTCTTCACCGAGGGCCCTGCCGAGCAAGCAGGGCCCTCGGTGTTTTCCCGCGGCCCGCGAAGGCCCCGGAGGAATGCGTCCGGAGTATGAGAACTTTCCGGTTCCATGACTTCCTGCGATCATTTTCGTGGAGCGAGTGAACGCGAATCGCGGTTTGCCGTGCCCTGTTGATCGGGCTCGGACACCTGCACTCCGTCCACATCTTGAGCTCAGCCCAAGCGTCAAGGAGGACGAATGGCGGAGCTTTCTTCCCCGCACGAGTGGGATCACTCCACGGCCTTCGCGGCAGCGGTGCTGACCGACGGCAACCGGGTCCTGGTGCTGATTGTCGCGGCCGTCGCGCTGGCGGCGCTCGTGGTGGCCGGGGTGCTGTTGCGCCAGGTACTCGCCGCGGGCGAGGGCACCGACGGCATGAAGAAGATCGCCACCGCCATCCAGGAGGGCGCGAACGCCTATCTGGCACGGCAGTTGCGCACACTCGGCGTATTCGCCGTCGCCGTGTTCTTCCTGCTCCTGCTGCTGCCCGCGGACGACTGGAATCAGCGCGCCGGCCGGTCGGTGTTCTTCTTGATCGGCGCGGCCTTCTCGGCGGCCACCGGCTATATCGGAATGTGGCTCGCGGTGCGCAGCAATGTGCGTGTCGCCGCGGCGGCCCGTGAGGCGACTCCGGCGGAAGGCGAACCGGAAAAGGATCTCACCGCCGTATCGCACAGAGCAATGAAGATCGCCTTTCGCACGGGTGGCGTCGTCGGCATGTTCACGGTGGGCCTCGGGCTGCTCGGCGCCTCCTGCGTCGTGCTGGTGTACACCGCCGACGCGCCGAAGGTGCTGGAGGGCTTCGGGCTCGGGGCCGCCCTCATCGCCATGTTCATGAGGGTCGGCGGCGGCATCTTCACCAAGGCCGCCGACGTCGGCGCCGACCTGGTCGGCAAGGTCGAGAAGGGCATCCCGGAGGACGACCCGCGCAACGCCGCGACCATCGCCGACAACGTGGGCGACAACGTCGGCGACTGCGCGGGCATGGCGGCCGACCTCTTCGAGTCGTACGCCGTGACCCTCGTCGCCGCGCTGATCCTCGGCACCGCCGCCTTCGGCGACGCCGGGCTGGCCTTCCCGCTGCTCGTGCCCGCCATCGGAGTGATCACCGCGATGATCGGCATCTTCGCGGTCGCGCCGCGCCGGGCCGACCGCAGCGGGATGAGCGCGATCAACCGCGGGTTCTTCATCTCCGCCACGATCTCGCTGGTGCTGGTCGCCGTCGCCGTCTTCGTCTATCTGCCGGACACGTACGCGGAGCTGGACGGCGTCACCGACGCCGAGATCCTCGGGACGGACGGCGACCCGCGGATCCTCGCACTCGTCGCGGTGGGCATCGGCATCGTCCTCGCCGCCCTCATCCAGCAGCTCACCGGCTACTTCACCGAGACCAGCCGCCGCCCGGTCCGGGACATCGGCCGGACCTCCCTCACCGGACCGGCCACCGTCGTCCTCGCCGGTATCGCCATCGGCCTGGAATCCGCAGTCTACACAGCTCTGTTGATCGGCCTCGGCGTCTACGGCGCCTTCCTGCTGGGCGGCACCTCGATCATGCTGGCGCTGTTCGCGGTCGCGCTGGCCGGCACCGGACTGCTCACCACGGTCGGCGTGATCGTCGCGATGGACACCTTCGGCCCGGTCTCCGACAACGCCCAGGGCATCGCCGAGATGTCCGGCGACGTCCGGGGCGCGGGCGCGCAGGTGCTCACCAACCTGGACGCGGTCGGCAACACGACCAAGGCCATCACCAAGGGCATCGCCATCGCCACGGCCGTCCTCGCCGCGTCGGCGCTCTTCGGGTCGTACCGCGACGCCATCGCCACCGGCGCGCGCGACGTCGGCGAGAAACTCGCCGGCGAGGACTCGCCGATGACGCTGGCGATGGACATCTCGCAGCCCAACAACCTGGTCGGACTGATCGCGGGGGCGGCGGTCGTCTTCCTCTTCTCGGGGCTTGCCATCAACGCCGTGTCGCGGTCGGCGGGTTCGGTGGTCTTCGAGGTGCGGCGGCAGTTCCGGGAACGGCCCGGGATCATGGACTACAGCGAGAAACCGGAGTACGGAAAGGTCGTCGACATCTGTACGAAGGACGCGCTGCGGGAACTGGCCACGCCCGGGCTGCTGGCCGTGCTGGCGCCGATCTTCATCGGGTTCACGCTGGGCGTCGGCGCGCTCGGCGCGTATCTCGCGGGGGCGATCGGGGCCGGCACGCTGATGGCGGTCTTCCTCGCCAACTCGGGCGGCGCCTGGGACAACGCCAAGAAGCTCGTCGAGGACGGCCACCACGGCGGCAAGGGCAGCGACGCCCACGCCGCGACCGTGATCGGTGACACGGTCGGCGACCCCTTCAAGGACACCGCGGGCCCCGCGATCAACCCGCTGCTGAAGGTGATGAACCTGGTCGCGCTGCTGATCGCGCCCGCCGTCATCAAGTTCAGCTACGGCGCGGACGAGAACACCGGCGTGCGCGTCCTGATCGCGGGCCTCGCCCTGGCGGTCATCGTGGGGGCGGTGTACGCCTCCAAGCGGCGCGGCATCGCCATGGGAGACGAGGGCGACGCCGACGGCACCGCCAAACCCGTTGATCCGGCGGTGGTTTCGTAGCAGGGGGGCGGGAAACCCGGCTCAAGGGGCGGGCAGGCGGAGCGCGTTGACGCTTCGCCGGCCCGCCTCGCCGCTTTCGCGCCCCACCGTGAGCCTTCTCTCTCCCGCTCTCCCTTGCCGCAAATGGCTTCAAAATGGGTCAAAGCAGACGTTTATCATATGTCTGCCGTCCGCTCGGCGTGTATGTTCCGGGGCCGAGAGCCATGGAAGGGACCAAACCGGTGAACAAGAAGCTCGCTGCCGCACTGTCCGGCGGTGCGGTACTCGTACTGGCACTGTCGGGATGCACCGGCGACGACGGGGACGACAAGCTGGACGCCTGGGCCAAGCAGGTCTGCGACGCCGTCAAACCGCAGGCGAAGAAGATCCAGGACGCCAACGCGGCGATCCAGAAGGAGACCTCCGACAACAGCGAGCCCGAGCAGGTCCAGAAGACCGACTCGGTGGCATTCGGGGACATGTCCGAGGCCTACAAGGCGATGGGTGCGGCTGTGAGCAAGGCCGGCGCGCCGGACGTCGAGGACGGCGAGAAGAAGCAGCAGGACGCGGTCAAGGAGCTGAACGGCCTCTCCGCCTCCTACGCCGATCTCCAGAAGCGGGTCGACAAGCTCGACACCAAGGACCAGGCCGAGTTCGCCGAGGGTCTCAAGGACATCGCCGGCCGACTCGACAAGCTCGGCAAGAGCGGCAGCGACGCCCTGAAGGCCCTGGAGGAGGGCGAGGTCGGCGAGGCGATGCAGAGGCAGGAGAGCTGCAAGAGCGCCTCCGCCTCCGCCTCGCCCGCGGCGGCGTAGTCGCCTGCGGCGGCGTAGTCGCCTGCGGCGGCGTAGTCGCCCGTGGCGGCCCGGTCGGCCTGGCGGCCCGGTCGGCCTGGCGGCCCGGTCGGCCGCCGACGGGCCTGCGCGCCGGGCGTCCGACGCGCTCCTGGCGGGCGCACGGGGCACCCGCCAGGCACCCGCCGGTCTTACGACGCACCCGCGCCCCGGCGACACGGCCCACCCGCACCCGGTGCCATGCCCCCCTGTTCCGCCGCTACGACCCACCCGCGCCCGGCGCAACGGCACCCCCACGCCGCCCCCCCGCGAGCCCTCCGGCGCGGGTGCGGGCAGCCGGGCGCACGTCACAATGGAGGCGTGAGTAACGCCAGTCAGTCCTCGCTGTCCGTCCTGCCCTCCGCCGACCGCCCCGGCACCGTCGCACGGCTGCGGGACGCCCTGCTCGCGGCCGACTTCACCGCCGACGGACTGCTCGAACTCCTCGGCGCCCCCGCCTACGCGGCGCTGGCCCGCAGCGAGACCGTCCCCGCGCTCCGGGCCACCAGGGGAGACACGCCGCTGGAGACGCTCGTACGGCTGTTCCTCCTTCAGCAACCCGTGGGGCACGCGCGCGTGGCGGCCGTTCTGCCCGTCGCCGAGTGCCTGGAGGACGGGTGGCTGACGCGTGCGGGGCAGGACGAGGTCGCGGCGACCGTGGACGTGCGGCCGTACGGCGGGCCCGGCGGGGAGGACTGGTTCATCGTCTCCGACCTGGGCTGCGCGGTCGGCGGGGCCGGCGGCATCGGGCGGCACGACGAAGGCGTCGTCCTCGGCGTCGGCGGCGCCTCCACCACCCTGGCCGGCATCACCGTGCGCACGCCCGTCGCCGCCGCCCTCGACCTGGGCACGGGCTCCGGCATCCAGGCCCTGCACGCCGCCCAGCACGCCACGCGCGTGACGGCGACCGACGTCAACCCGCGTGCCCTGCACATCACCGCCCTCACCCTGGCGCTGTCCGGCGCCCCGGCCGCCGACCTGCGTGAGGGCTCGCTCTTCACGCCGCTGCGGGACGACGAGACGTACGACCTGATCGTCTCCAACCCGCCGTTCGTCATCTCCCCCGGGGCTCGGTTGACGTACCGCGACGGCGGGATGGGCGGGGACGATCTGTGCCGGACGCTCGTTCAGCAGGCGGGGGAGCGGCTGAACGAGGGCGGGTTCGCGCAGTTCCTCGCCAACTGGCAGCACGTCGAGGGGGAGGAGTGGCAGGAGCGGCTGCGGTCCTGGGTGCCGCAGGGGTGCGACGCGTGGATCGTGCAGCGCGAGGTGCAGGACGTCACGCAGTACGCCGAGCTGTGGCTGCGGGACGCGGGCGACCACCGCGGTGACGCGGCCGACTATCAGGCGCGGTACGACGCCTGGCTGGACGAGTTCGAGGCGCGCAAGGTGAAGGCGGTGGGCTTCGGCTGGATCACCCTGCGCCGGACGGGGGCCGCGACGCCCTCGGTCACGGTCGAGGAGTGGCCGCATCCGGTCGAACAGCCGCTCGGCGAGACGGTCCGGGCGCACTTCGCCCGCCTCGACCACCTGCGCGCCCGCGACGACGCCGCCCTGCTGGAGGAGTGCTTCCGGCTGGCCCCGGAGATCGTCCAGGAACAGGTCGGACTGCCCGGCGCCGAGGACCCCGAGCACGTCGTGCTGCGGCAGAACCGCGGCATGCGCCGGGCCACCAAGGTGGACACGGTCGCCGCGGGCTTCGCGGGCGTGTGCGACGGCTCGCTGACCGCCGGGCGGATCCTCGACGCCATCGCCCAGCTCATGGGCGAGGACCCGGTGCTGCTGCGGGACCGCACGCCGGCGCAGATCAGGCTGCTGGTGGAGCAGGGGTTCCTCGAACCGGCGCAGTGACTTCCCGCACGATCACGCCCCACGCCGCGTCGTCGTCACGCCGCGTCGTCGTCGCGCCGCGGTCGTCGGTCGTCGTCACGCGTCGTCGCGCCGCGGTCGTCGTCGCGCCGCGGTGACCGCCACGGCCCGGTTACCGTCACAGCCAAGGTGACAGTGACCGGACAGGAGGCGGGGGCGGGGGCGAAAACCGGCCAAGGCGGCCGGGAACGTCTCGCACCATGATTTTTTCCTCGGCGATCCGGGCCCTTCCGCGTCCTGTCGGCTCCCGTCGGCGGGGCGGACCGGACGCCGGGGCCCGGTGATCCACAGGCCCGTCGCCCGCACGTTCACGTCAGGTTCGCCCGGACGCCGCCCGCGCGTGTCAACCTCCGGAAAACAGATCCGCACGGACCGGAGAAAAGGGGCGCGACGAGCCATGGAGAGCGGACCGGCGATCTTCGCGGGATTGACGTTCGCCCTGTTCGGAGCGGCCCTCGCGGCCTGGACGGCGACCCGCGTGCGACGCCGTGAGCCCGTCGCCCTCGGTGTGAGTCCCGTCGCATCGGCGGCCACCGCGAGCGTGGTCGCGTTCGTCTCCCTCGCCGTCGGCGCCTGGTGCCTGACGCAGGTCTGACGGCAGGTCCGGCAGGCGCTCGGGATCTCTCACCTGGCTAATTGAGAGGTGGCGCTCCGGATCGGCGCCCGAACGGCCTCGGCCACTCCGGGCGGCAGGAATGGCGGTAGTCGGGTTACCGTTCGAGTGGCCGTTGCGGGCTTTTCCCGTTTGACACGGGGGCGGGATGTACCGTCACACTCCGCAGCGTCACCATGACCCGACCCCGGGACCAAGGCCTGGGGAGGCCCCAGCGTCGACCGGAGAGAAGAGCGAAGTTGTCCCCGACCAGCGAGACCGCACAGGGCGGCCGCCGACTCGTCATCGTCGAGTCGCCTGCCAAGGCGAAGACGATCAAGGGCTACCTCGGCCCCGGCTACGTCGTCGAAGCGAGCGTCGGGCACATCCGCGACCTCCCCAACGGCGCCGCGGAGGTGCCGGAGAAGTACACCGGCGAGGTGCGCCGCCTCGGTGTGGACGTGGAACACGACTTCCAGCCGATCTATGTCGTCAACGCCGACAAGAAGGCGCAGGTCAAGAAGCTCAAGGACCTGCTGAAGGACTCCGACGAGCTCTTCCTCGCCACCGACGAGGACCGGGAGGGCGAGGCGATCGCCTGGCACCTCCAGGAGGTCCTCAAGCCGAAGATCCCGGTCAAGCGCATGGTGTTCCACGAGATCACCAAGGACGCGATCCGGGCGGCCGTCGCCAACCCGCGCCAGCTCAACCAGAAGCTCGTCGACGCCCAGGAGACCCGCCGCATCCTCGACCGCCTCTACGGCTACGAGGTCTCGCCGGTCCTGTGGAAGAAGGTCATGCCGCGCCTGTCGGCCGGCCGCGTCCAGTCCGTCGCCACGCGCCTGGTCGTCGAGCGGGAACGCGAGCGCATCGCCTTCCGCTCCGCCGAGTACTGGGACCTGACCGGCACCTTCGGGACCGGCCGCGCGGGCGACGCGTCCGACCCGTCGTCGCTGGTCGCACGCCTGCAGACGGTCGACGGCAGGCGGGTCGCGCAGGGCCGCGACTTCGACTCCCTCGGGCAGATCAAGAGCGCCAACACCCTGCACCTCGACGAGGCCGCCGCCCGCGCGCTGGCCGCCGCCCTGGAGAACACCCGCTTCTCCGTCCGCTCCGTCGAGTCGAAGCCGTACCGCCGCTCGCCGTACGCCCCGTTCCGTACGACGACGCTGCAGCAGGAGGCCAGCCGCAAGCTCGGCTTCGGTGCGAAGGCCACCATGCAGATCGCGCAGAAGCTGTACGAGAACGGCTACATCACCTACATGCGTACGGACTCGACGACCCTGAGCGAGACGGCGATCGCCGCCGCCCGCGCCCAGGTCACGCAGCTGTACGGCGCCGACTACCTCCCGCCGCAGCCGCGCACCTACGCCGGCAAGGTCAAGAACGCGCAGGAGGCGCACGAGGCGATCCGTCCCTCGGGTGATCGTTTCCGCACGCCCGCCGAGACCGGTCTGACCGGCGACCAGTTCAAGCTGTACGAGCTGATCTGGAAGCGGACCGTGGCCTCCCAGATGAAGGACGCCATCGGCGACAGCGTCACCGTGAAGATCGCCGGCGCCGCCTCCGACGGCCGCGACGTCGAGTTCAGCGCGTCCGGCAAGACCATCACCTTCCACGGCTTCCTCAAGGCCTACGTCGAGGGCGCCGACGACCCCAACGCCGAGCTGGACGACCGCGAGCGCCGGCTGCCGCAGGTCGCCGAGGGCGACGCCCTGACCGCCGAGGAGATCACGGTCGACGGGCACGCCACCAAGCCCCCGGCCCGCTACACCGAGGCGTCGCTGGTCAAGGAGCTGGAGGAGCGCGAGATCGGCCGCCCGTCGACGTACGCGTCGATCATCGGCACGATCCTCGACCGCGGCTACGTCTTCAAGAAGGGCACGGCCCTCGTGCCGTCCTTCCTCTCCTTCGCCGTGGTCAACCTGCTGGAGAAGCACTTCGGCCGGCTCGTCGACTACGACTTCACCGCCCGCATGGAGGACGACCTCGACCGCATCGCGCGCGGCGAGGCCCAGGCCGTGCCGTGGCTGAAGCGCTTCTACTTCGGCGAGGGCCCCGGCCACGGCAGCGGCGCGGCCGACGCCGGCAACGGTGACGGGGACCACCTCGGCGGCCTCAAGGAACTGGTGACCGACCTCGGCGCGATCGACGCCCGCGAGGTGTCGTCGTTCCCCGTGGGCAACGGCATCGTGCTCCGCGTCGGCCGCTACGGGCCGTACATCGAGCGCGGCGAGAAGGACGCGGAGAACCACCAGCGCGCCGACATCCCCGAGGACCTCGCGCCCGACGAACTGACCGTCGAGCTGGCGGAGGAGCTGCTCGCCAAGCCGAGCGGCGACTTCGAGCTGGGCACCGACCCGAGCACCGGCCACACCATCGTCGCCAAGGACGGCCGCTACGGCCCGTACGTCACGGAGATCCTCCCCGAGGGCACGCCGAAGACCGGCAAGAACGCCGTCAAGCCGCGCACGGCCTCGCTGTTCAAGTCGATGGCGCTGGACACGGTGACGCTGGAGGACGCCCTCAAGCTCATGTCGCTGCCGCGCGTCGTCGGCACGGACACGGACGGGCAGGAGATCACCGCGCAGAACGGCCGCTACGGGCCGTACCTGAAGAAGGGCACGGACTCGCGCTCGCTGCAGTCCGAGGACCAGATCTTCACGATCACGCTGGAGGAGGCGCAGGCGATCTACGCCCAGCCGAAGCAGCGTGGCCGCGCGGCCGCCAAGCCGCCGCTGAAGGAACTGGGCGAGGACCCGGTCAGCGGGAAGCCGGTGGTGGTCAAGGACGGCCGGTTCGGCCCGTACGTCACCGACGGGGAGACCAACGCCACGCTGCGCTCCGGCGACAGCGTCGAGACGATCACCCCGGAGCGCGGATTCGAACTGCTCGCCGAGAAGCGGGCGAAGGCCCCCGCGAAGAAGGCGCCGGCGAAGAAGACCGCCGCCGCCAAGACGACGGCGGCCAAGAAGACGACCGCGGCGAAGAAGACGGCGAAGAAGACGACCGCCAAGTCGGCGGCATCCAAGACCGCGACCGCGAAGAAGACCGCCGCGAAGAAGGCGACGGCTTCGAAGTCGGCGGCGGGCGAGGACTGAGCGGGCCGGGACGGGCCGGACCGGCCGGGAGCTGATCGGGTCGGGACCGGCCCGGGGCTGATCGGCCGGACTGGCCGGGTTGGGACTGGCCGGCCGCCTCCGACGGGTCGGCCGACGGCTCGCCCGTCCGCCGGTCGGCGGCCCGATGGTCGCCAGCTGCCCCACGGGCGCGGCGTTTCGGCCATATGTCCGGTCCGTCGCAGGTACCCCCGCGTTCGCGAAACGAACGCCCCGGCATCGTACGGATGTCGGGGCGTGCACACGTTCGGGCGGGTCCACCGGAGTGCCGGTCCGGCCCGATAGGCTGAAAGCATGACGCGAGCCGAGCAGCCAACGGCCCATCAGCCGGCCCCCGACGACGCCCTGGTCGCCGACTCCCGCGAGCGCGCCGTCCGCGCCCTGCTGCGCCGCCCGCAGCTGAAGCGGTTGTGGAGCGCACAACTGGTGAGCGGGGTCGGTGACGTTCTCGCGCTCCTTGTGCTGGTCCTCCTGGTCCTCCAGGCGGCCGTCGCGGAGGGCTCCTTCGGCGGCGGCTACCGGGGCGCGGCGTTCGTAGTGGCGACCGTCCTCGGGGCGCGCATTCTCGCCACGCTCCTCTTCGGGGCGGTCCTGCTCGGCCCGCTCACCTCGCTCACTTCCCAGGACGGCCCGCTGGACCGGCGCTGGACCATGGTCGGCGCGGACGGGCTGCGTGCCGCGCTGCTGATCGTCGCGCCGCTGTGGATCGACTGGACGCCGGACAACGCGCTCGTCGCCCTGCTCGCCACCGTCTTCGTGACCGGCGTCGCCGAGCGCTTCTGGACGGTGTCGCGCGCGAGCGCCGCCCCCGCGCTGCTGCCCGCCCCGCCGCCGGAGGGCGCGACGGTACGGCCGCTGCCGGACCACATGGACGCACTGCGCCGCCTGTGGCTGCGCACCGGCTTCGCCGCCGTCCCGCTGGCGGGCGCCGCGCTGGTCACCGCCGGGCTGTTCAACAACCTGCTGGGCGCCGGGGTCGACTGGTTCGCCCAGCATCAGGCCGCCCTCGCCTCGTACGTCGCGGCCGGGCTGTTCGCGGCGTCGCTGTCCGTGCTGACCTTCCTCGACGTGCCCGCCACCCGCACCCCCCGCGCGCGGTCCCCGCTCGAAGGGCTGCGCCGACCCAAGGCGGGCGCCGGCGCCGACAAGGGCCGAACCGGCGCCGTCCCGCTGCTGGTGCTCGCCTGCGCGGCCGTCGCCGCCGCGGTCGCCGCCGCCGGCGCGGTCGCCGTGCTGCACGCCAACGACCTCGGCGGCGGCCCGGTGACGTACGGGTTGCTGGTGCTGCTGCTGACCGGCGGAGTCGTCGTCGGCGTCCGTACGGCGCCGAAGGTGCTGGTGACGCTGTCACGGCGGCGGATGCTCGCGCTCGCCCTCGCCTTCACCGGCGTAGCCCTGCTGGCCGCCGGCCTCGTCCCGGACGTCGCCACCGTGCTGCTGATCGTCGCGCTGGCCGGCGTCGGCGCGGGCGCGGCGGCGAACACCGGGCACGCGCTGCTCGACCAGGAGACGGAGGAGCACCGGCGGGCGCGGACCACCGAGCATCTGCACGCCGTCGTCCGGGCCGTCGTCGCCCTCGCCGTCGTGGCCGCGCCCGTGCTGGCCGCGCTGATCGGGCCGCACCGCGTGGAGAACGGCAAGTTCGTGTTCGCGCACGGCGGAGCGGCGTACACCCTGATGCTGGTCGGCGCGCTGCTGCTTCCGGTGGCCGCGCTGGTGCTGGCCAAGCTCGACGACCGTTCCGGGGTGCCGCTGCGCCAGGACCTGCGCGACGCGCTGCTCGGCGGCGACGACCCGGTGCAGTCGCCCGCGGGCTCCGGCTTCTTCATCGCCCTGGAGGGCGGCGACGGCGCCGGGAAGTCCACCCAGGCCGAGGCGCTCGCCGAGTGGATACGGGCCAAGGGCCACGAGGTGGTGCTCACCCGCGAGCCCGGGGCCACGCCCGTCGGCAAGCGGCTGCGCTCCATCCTGCTCGACGTGTCGAGCGCCGGGCTCTCGCACCGCGCGGAGGCGCTGCTGTACGCCGCCGACCGCGCGGAGCACGTCGACACCGTGGTGCGGCCGGCGCTGGAGCGCGGCGCCGTCGTCATCTCGGACCGGTACATCGACTCGTCGGTGGCCTACCAGGGGGCCGGCCGGGACCTGTCCCCGACCGAGATCGCCCGCATCAACCGGTGGGCGACCCACGGCCTCGTCCCGCACCTGACCGTGCTGCTGGACGTCGCACCGGAGACCGCCCGGGAGCGGTTCACGGAGGCGCCGGACCGGCTGGAGTCCGAGCCCGCCGAGTTCCACGCGCGCGTGCGCTCCGGTTTCCTCACGCTGGCCTCCTCCGACCCCGGGCGCTACCTGGTGGTGGACGCCGGCCAGGAGCCCGAGGCCGTCACCACCGTGATCCGGGCCCGGCTCGACCAGTTGCTGCCGCTCTCCGAGGCCGAGATCAAGGCGCAGGAGGAGGCGCGGCGCAAGGCCGAGGAGGAGGCCCGCCGCAAGGCGGAGGAAGAGGCCGCCCGCAAGGCCGAGGAGGAGCGCCTGGAGCGCGAGCGCCAGGAACTGCTCGCCCGGCTGCGCGCCGAGGAGGAGGAGCGCAAGCGGCGCGAGCTGGAGGAGGCGCAGCGGCGCGAGGCCGAGCGGCAGGCCGAGGAGGCCAGGCAGCGGGCCGAGGAAGCGCGCAGGCGCGCGGAGGAGGAGCGGGCGCGGCTGCTCGCCGAGGAGAAGGCGCGCGCGGAGGAAGAGGAGCGGCGCCGGGCCGAGGAGGAGCGGCGGCGCAAGCAGGCCGAGGAAGAGGCCCGGCAGCGGGCGGAGGAGGCCCGTCGGCGCGCCGAGGAGGAGCAGCGCCGGCTGGCGAAGCAGCGTGAGGCCGAGGCGGCGCTGCTGCGGGCCGAGGAGGCGCGCAGGGCGGCCGAGCAGGCAGCGGCGGCAGCGGCGCAGGGCCCGCGCCCTCCGGCGCCGCCCGCCGTCCCGACGGACGCGGCGACCGTGCCGACGCCGGTGGTGACCCCGACGAACGCGACGGGCGGGCCGCTGGAGGAGACGGCGGTCCTGCGTCCGGTGCGCGACGAGGCGCCGCGGGACCGCGGCGCCGCCGACGCCGAGGCCACCACTGAGCTGCCGCAGCCTTTGCCGGGGGCCGCGGACGAGACGGCCGTGCTGCCGCAGGTCCCGCCGGGGGCCGACGGGGCGGCCGTACGGCCCGCAGCGCCGGGACAGGACCCGGTGGACCGGGTCCCGCCCGGCTACTTCCGGGACGAGCGGCCGGACGCGGCGGGATCGCGGGCGGAGGCGGCCGAGGACCGTACGCGGGAGCTGCCGCAGGTCGGCGAGGACGGGACGCCCCGGCGCAGGCCGCGGTCCGACTGGGCCGAGGAGACGCCGCTGGACGACCTGCCGACGCTGGCGGACGAGCTGCTCGGCCCGCACGACGACAGCCGCGACGACAGCCGCGACGACGCCCATGCCGACGGCCACGACCACGGCTCCGGCGACGGTTCGCGCGACGGAGACCAGGGGCGCCGCGGGTGGGGCCGGGGGCGCAGGAGCTGAACCGTCGCGGGCGTTGTCAGTGGTCGCCCGCACAATGGACGGCGTACCGCGAACGTGACGGAAGGGCGGCGTGACCCATGAGCGTGTGGGACGACCTCGTCGGGCAGGAGAGGATCGGCGAGCAGCTCGCCGCCGCGGCACGGGACGCCGACGCCCTGGTCACGGCCGCGTCCGCCGACGCCCCGCCGCCCGAGGCGTCGAAGATGACGCACGCCTGGCTGTTCACCGGCCCGCCCGGCGCCGGCTACGTCCAGGCGGCACGGGCCTTCGCCGCCGCCCTCCAGTGCGTCAGCCCCGACCGCGCGCTCGGCGGCGCGCCGGGCTGCGGCTTCTGCGACGGCTGCCACACGGCCCTGATCGGCACCCACGCGGACGTCACCACGGTCACCGCGGTCGGCGCGCAGATCCGCGCCGAGGACATGCGGGACACGGTCCGTCAGTCGTTCACCGCCCCGGCGAACGGCCGCTGGCAGGTCATCCTGGTGGAGGACGCCGAGCGGCTGAACGAGAAATCGGCGAACGCCGTCCTCAAGGCCGTGGAGGAGCCCGCGTCCCGCACGGTGTGGCTGCTGTGCGCGCCGTCGGTCGAGGACGTGCTGCCCACCATCCGCTCCCGGTGCCGGCTGCTGACGCTGAGCACCCCGTCGGTGGACGCCGTCGCCGACATGCTCGTCCGGCGCGAGGGCGTCGAACCGGACGTCGCCATGGCGGCGGCCCGCGCCACGCAGGGGCATGTGGAGCGGGCGCGCCGACTGGCCACCGACCCGGAGGCCCGCGCGCGCCGCGCCGCCGTGCTGAAGCTGCCCCTGCGCGTCGACGACGTCGGGGGCTGCCTCAAGGCCGCCCAGGAACTGGTCGACGCCGCGGCGGCTGACGCCAAGGCGCTCGCCGACGAGACGGACGCCAAGGAGACCGAGGACATGAAGGCGGCGCTCGGCGCGTCGCAGGGCGGCCGGATGCCGCGCGGCACGGCGGGCGTGATCAAGGACCTGGAGGACAACCAGAAGCGCCGCCGCACGCGCACCCAGCGCGACAGCCTCGACGTCGCCCTGTCCGACCTCACCGCCTTCTACCGCGACGTCCTCGCCCTCCAGCTCGGCTCCCGCGTCGCGATCGCCAACGCCGACGCCGAGGACGCCCTGGAGCGGATCGCCCGCGGCAGCACGCCCGAGTCCACCCTGCGCCGGATCGAGGCCGTCGCCGCCTGCCGCGAGGCCCTCGACCGCAATGTGACGCCGCTGCTGGCGGTGGAGGCGATGACGATGGCGCTCAGAGCCGGCTGAGCGGCGAGGGGTCCGCCGCGCGTTGACGGCGTCGCCCGTCCGTGGCACATCCGCGACGCAGCGCGCCGAAGTGATCGCGCAGCGTTACGATCACGGGATGCACACCAACCGTCCCCTTCCCGGGTCCCGCAGCGCGCGCAGGTCCGGTCGAGGCGCGCGCACCGCAGCCGCGCTGATCGCGCTGGCGGCGATGCTGGGCGCCGCGGCCTGCTCGCCCGGGAGTCCGACGAGTTCCACGTCGGCGGCCGGCGATCCCGCCGTGCTGGTCGCGCTGTCCGGGGCGACGCCGTCCGGGCTCGCGCCGTACTACGAGCAGAAGCTGAAGTGGCGCGCCTGCGGGGTGCCCGGCTTCGAATGCACCACGCTGCTGGCCCCGCTCGACTACGACCGCCCCGGCCAGGACGGCGACGTCCGCCTCGCGGTCGCCCGCAAGAAGGCCACCGGGCCCGGCGAGCGCCTGGGCTCCCTCCTGGTGAACCCGGGCGGACCGGGCGGCTCGGCGATCGGCTACCTCCAGGAGTACGCCGGTATCGGCTACCCGGCCGAGATCCGCGCCCGCTACGACATGGTCGCCGTCGACCCGCGCGGGGTTGCCCGCAGCGAGCCCGTCGAGTGCCTGGACGGTCCGGCCATGGACGCGTACACGCAGACGGACGGCACACCGGACGACGAGCGGGAGACGGCCGGGCTGATCGAGCAGTACCGGAAGTTCGGCGAGGGCTGTGGCGAGGACGCCCCGAAACTGCTGCGGCACGTCTCGACGGTCGAGGCGGCCCGGGACATGGACCTCCTGCGGGCGGCGCTGGGCGACGAGCGGCTCAACTACGTCGGGGCGTCGTACGGCACGTTCCTGGGAGCGACGTACGCCGGGCTGTTCCCGGAACGGTCGGGGCGGCTGGTGCTGGACGGCGCGATGGACCCGACGCTGCCCGCCCGCAGGCTCACCCTGGACCAGACGGCGGGCTTCGAGACGGCGTTCAGGGCGTTCGCCGAGAACTGCGTGACGCAGAACGGCTGCCCGCTCGGCGGCAAGGGAACCAAGCCGGAGCAGGTCGGGCGCAACCTCAATGCCTTCTTCGAGAAGCTCGACGCCAAGCCGCTGCCCACGGGCGACGCGGACGGACGCCGGCTCACCGAGTCCCTGGCCACGACCGGTGTCATGGCAGCGATGTACGACGAGGCGGCCTGGCCGCAGCTGCGCGAGGCGCTCACGGCGGCGATGAAGGAGGGCGACGGCGCGGGCCTGCTCGTCCTCTCCGACGGCTACTACGAGCGGGACGCCGAGGGCCGGTACTCCAACCTGATGTCCGCCAATGCCGCCGTGAACTGCCTCGACCTCCCGCCCGCCTTCGACACCCCGGACGAGGTCCGCGAGGCCCTGCCCGACTTCGAGAAGGCGTCCCCGGTCTTCGGCGAGGGCCTCGCCTGGGCGTCCCTGAACTGCGCGTACTGGCCCGTCGGCCACACCGGCGAACCGCACCGCATCGTGGCGAAGGGCGCCGCCCCGATCGTCGTGGTCGGGACCACCCGCGACCCCGCGACCCCCTACCGCTGGGCCCAGTCCCTGTCCCGCCAGCTCTCCTCGGCCCGCCTCCTGACCTACGACGGCGACGGCCACACGGCGTACGGCCGAGGCAGCGACTGCATCGACCGCACGATCAACGCCTACCTCCTGCGCGGCACCCCGCCGACGGACGGGAAGCGCTGCTCGTAGCACCGGCGCGGGCCGGTACGAAGCACCTCCGGAAACTGTGTAGACTTACCGACGTTGCTGATCGCACCATGGTGCGACCGGCGCGCCGCCTTAGCTCAGATGGCCAGAGCAACGCACTCGTAATGCGTAGGTCTCGGGTTCGAATCCCGAAGGCGGCTCCATTGAAACCCCAGGCCGAATTCCTTTGACCTGGGGTTTTTTGCGCTACCGGACGCGTCAACGACACCGGTCACGGGCCGCGCGTCGGTCCTCGGTCTCAGTTCTGGTCTCAGTTGTGATTTCCGGGCCGGGCCTGGCGTCTCCCCCGCGGCGCATCGTGTCCTTCGAGCTACGAGACGCAAGCCGCGGCCACGACCTGCCTGCCGGCGTCATGCTGCACCGCCCGTGGGGCCTCGGCGGGCGGCGCCGTCCGGTCCCGCCGCACCGCACGCCCGCCCGCTCACTTCGCGTCCGCGTAACACCTCACCACCGCCGCCGTGAACGGAAACCGCACCGGCGTCTCGCCGAACGTCAGTCGCGCGGCCAGCTGCGACGCCTCCCGGATCGCCGCGACCACCGTCTGCGCCTCCTCCTCGGGACAGTGCACGATCACCTCGTCGTGCTGGAAGAAGACCAGCTCGGCCGCCATGTCCGCGCAGGCGCGCCGGAGGGCGGCGAGCAGGAGCAGGGTCCAGTCGGCGGCGCTGCCCTGCACGACGAAGTTGCGGGCGAACCGGCCCCGCGCGCGGGCGTTGGTGGAGGCGTAGCCGGGGACCCAGTCCTGGGCGCGTCCGTCGCCGCCCGGGTCCTCGACGGCCGGGTCGTCCTGGGGCAGGCCCGCCTCGTCCGCGCCGCTTCTGCCCGCCCCGGCGGCCGGCGGGCAGGTCCGGCCCAGCCAGGTGCGCACCAGCCTGCCCTCCTCGCCCGCGCGGGCCGCCTCGTCGACGTACTCCACCGCTTTCGGGAAGCGGCGTCTGAGCGCGGCGAGGTTCTTCAGCCCGTCGCCGGAGGTCTGGCCGTAGATCGCGCCGAGCACGGCGAGCTTGGCCTGGTCGCGGTCGCCGGCGAAGGCGCGGTCGGAGACGGACTGGTAGAGGTCGGTCTCCCGGCCGGCGACCTCCATCAGGCCGGGGTCGCGGGAGATCGCGGCGAGGACGCGCGGTTCCATCTGGTCGGCGTCCGCGACGACCAGCCGCCAGCCCGGGTCGGCGACGACGGCGCGCCGGATCACCTGGGGGATCTGCAGGGCGCCCCCGCCGTTGGTGACCCACCGCCCGGTCACCGTGCCGCCCGCCTGG
This sequence comes from Streptomyces sp. NPDC046379, assembly GCF_055587785.1. Classification (NCBI taxonomy): domain Bacteria; kingdom Bacillati; phylum Actinomycetota; class Actinomycetes; order Kitasatosporales; family Streptomycetaceae; genus Streptomyces; species Streptomyces sp. NPDC046379. The sequence goes on along the minus strand of NZ_JBVJFP010000021.1, from coordinate 4,644 downwards.
AACTCGGGCCGGAACCGCCCGTCCCGCACCCAGTCCTGCAGCCAGGACCAGCCGTGGGCGACCATGATCCGGTACAGCTTCTTGTACTCGATGAGCGGTTTCACCGCCGGGTGGTCGACGGTCTCCAGCTCCCAGCGGCGGGTCGAGCCCACCTTGATCCCGGCCTGCGCGAAGGCCTTGACGACGTCGGCGGGCAGATCCGGGCGGACCCGGCGGCCGAAGGCGGCGGACACCTCGTCGGCCAGCTCGGCCAGCCGGCGCGGCTCGCCGCCGCCCGCGTACCGCTCGCCCAGCAGGTCGTGCAGCACCTCACGGTGCACGGGCGCGCTCCAGGGGACGCCCGCGTGGTTCATCTCGGCGGCCACCAGCATCCCGGCCGATTCGGCGGCGGTCAGCAGCCGCATCCGGTCCGGGTGGGCGGCCCGCTCGTGCCGCCGCAGCTGCTCGGCGTAGACCGCGAGGAGGTCGTCGAGCGGGAGCCGGGCGCCCTGTGGCTCGAACAGCGGTGACTGCGCGCCCGGTTCGGCGGAGCGCGCAGGAGGGTCGGGCGGCACGGGGCCGCCCCGCAGCCGGGCGAGGGCGGCGGCGGCCGAGCGTGGCTCGCCGTACCGCCCTTCGTGGCCCAGGAGGAGGGTCTCGGCGTCCTCGACGTCGTAGCACCGCTCCACTCGCACCCCCGTGGCGAGCAGCCGCGGATAGACCTCGGCAGTGGACCGCCACACCCACCGCGTCACCCGGGGCCTGCTGCGCACCGCCTCGGCGAGATCCTCCTCCCGGACCACCGGCCCGGCGGGCAGCCCGTCCGGACCGAGGGGGGCGACGTCCACGCCACCGTCCTCGGCCGGAGCGAGCGCCCACCTGTCGGCCATGAACGTGAGTGTCGCACCAGGGTCTGACAACGGCCCCGCGCGACGGCCCGGGAGCGATGGCCCCCATGGCCTGGGGGCGGCACTTCAGCCTTGTTCCGGCTAGTCCTGCTCCGGCTCCGCCTTCGTCGGCTGCTGCTGGATCAGCGCGAGCACGTCCGCGACGTACTGCTCCACCGACGCCTTGGTGATGCCGAGCCCGGACAGCACGCCCTCGCCGTTCTCGAACTCCAGCAGGGCGAGCAGGACGTGCTCGGTGCCGATGTAGTTGTGGCCGAGGCGCAGGGCCTCGCGGAAGGTCAGCTCCAGCACCTTCTTGGCGTCGGGGCCGTAGGGGATCAGCTCCGGTACGTCGTCGGCGGCCGGGGGCAGGGCCGAGGCGGCTGCCTGGCGTACGGCGTCGAGGGGGACGCCCTGCGCGGTGATCGCCTTGGCGGCCAGGCCCTCCGGCTCGGCCAGCAGGCCGAGGACCAGGTGCTCGGGGCGGCCTTCGGGCGTGCGGGCGGCGACCGCCTCGTTGTGGGCGGCCATGACGGTGTTCCGCGCCCGGGGCGTGTAACGGCTGAAGCCCTGGTTGGGATCGAGGTCGGCGGACTCCTTCGGTACGAAGCGCTTTTGGGCGGCCTGCCGGGTGACGCCCATGCTCTTGCCGATGTCGGTCCAGGACGCGCCGGAACGCCTGGCCTGGTCCACGAAGTGGCCGATCAGGTGGTCGGCCACGTCGCCCAGGTGCTCCCCGGCGAGCACGGCGTCCTGGAGCTGGTCGAGGGGCTCGTCGTGGACCTTCTTGATGGCCGCGATGAGGTCGTCGAGACGGACGGATGACGTGATGGTCGGGTTCGTCGCCATGTGTCAACCGTAGGTTGCACCCCCAATGGTGTCAACCATCGGTTGACACATCCGGTCCGCCGCCGTCGCCCCCTCCCGGCCTACTTCGGAGTCGCCGCCAAGCGGACGGCCAGCCCTGCGAACACCGTCCCCGTGAAGACGCTCAACCCTCGTGCCACGCGCCGGCTCCGGCGCAGCAGCGCGGACAGCTTGCCGGAGAGCAGGCCGATCGAACCGTCCACCGCGAAGCCCATCACCACGAAGGTCAGCCCCAGCACCATGAACTGGCCGGGGACGTGGCCCAGCGCCGGGTCCACGAACTGCGGCAGGAAGGCGACGTTGAAGACGATCACCTTCGGGTTGAGCAGATTGGTCACCGCGCCCTGCCAGAAGGCCCGCCACCGCCCCGCCCCGGCGCCTTCCGCCGGCTCCCCGCCCGGGACGTCCCGCGCGACCGGCGCCGCCGGCTCCCGGAACGCCCGGTAGGCCAGGTACAGCAGATACGCCGCCCCCGCCCACCGCAGCACCTGGTACAGCACCGGCAACGTCGTGAACAGCGCCGACAGCCCGAGCGCCGCGGCGACGGCGTGCACGAACATGGCACAGGCGACCCCGGCCGCCGCCATCACCCCGGCGACGGGTCCGCCCTTCCCGCCCATGGCCACGACGAACATCATGTCGGGCCCCGGAGTGACGCACAGGGCCAATGCGGCGACGAGGAACGCCGTGTACAGATGCGGGTCCACCATGTGCGCCATGCTCGGTGCGGGCCCCCGCGCGGGCGAGCGAATTTCGTGGAGTGAGACGCGCCCGTGACACGATCGCCGGGTGGACGACACGACCAACACCGTCGAACGCGCCTTCGAGGCTGCCCTGTATGCCCCCGGCGACGACCACGTCGCCCTGGACACCGGCGCCTCGCTGCTCGCGGCCGACCCCGCGGCGGACGCGGAACTCGCCGCGCGGGGGCGCGGGTTCGTCGCCGACCTGTGGCGGCGCGGCTGGGAGCCCGCCGACGTCGTACGGATCGTGCGGCGCGACCTCGACGACGTCCACGTACGGCTCGCCGCCTCCCTGATCCGCTCCCAGGCGTCCGACGACCGTCCGCGCGGACCTCGCTGGACCGCCCAGATCGCCGAACTCGGCCGGCTGGACCCGCAGGCCGGAAAGGAGCCCTCGGGCGACCGCTTCGCCCACGCCACCGCCGTCCTGGAGCTGTACCGGCTGCTGGCGCGCCTGCCCGCCCTGGAGTCCCTGGACGAGCCGCGGCCCCGCACGCCCGCCCGCGGCAGGCCACAGGGCGAGTCGAGGGCGCTGGGCCGTATCCGCGCCCTGCTCGCCAAGGCCGAGGCGACGAGCTACCCGGACGAGGCCGAGGCGCTCACCGCCAAGGCGCAGGAGCTGATGGCCCGGCACAGCATCGACGAGGCCCTGCTCGCCGCGCACGCCCCGGCCGCCGACGAGCCCACCGCATGCCGGATCGGCGTCGAACCGCCCTACGAGCAGGCCAAGGCGGTGCTGCTGGACGCGGTCGCCTCCGCCAACCACTGCCGGGCCGTGTGGAACGAACCCTTCGGCTTCTCCACCGTCGTCGGCTTCGCACCCGACCTGGAGGCCGTCGAACTGCTCTACACCTCGCTCCTGGTGCAGGCGACGACCGCGATGACCAAGGCGGAGGCCGCCCAGCGGGCCCGCGGCCGCAAGCGCACCAGGACCTTCCGGCAGTCCTTCCTCGCCGCCTACGCCCACCGCATCGGCCTGCGTCTGGAGGCCGCCGCCGAACAGGCCGCCGAGGAAGCCGCCGCCGAGGCCGCCGCCCGGGGCGAGGCGGCCGACGAGCTCCTGCCGGTACTCGCCTCCCGCGAGGTCGCGGTCACCGGACGGATGGAGCAGCTGTTCCCGGAGACCACCACGACCCGGCTGCGCGGAGTGACCGACGCGGCCGGTTGGACGGAGGGCGCCCGCGCGGCCGACCGGGCGGAGGTGAGAGCGCGCCGACGGCTCGAGTGAGGCCGGCCCCTCAGTCGCCCGCCTGCTGGAAGGCGCCGACCGACGCCTCGGGCGCCGCCTCCCCGCCCGCCACCGGCCCGTACGACCACGGGTGGCTGCCGCCCTCCGCCGCACCCGGCAGCGCGATCTCCAGGGCCTCCACGGCGAGGCTGCCCGCGGCACCCTCCTCGCCCCGCACGTACGTGAGGGTGAACGACGCGGCGGCGCCCTCGGCGAGCGTCAGCTTCTGCGCCTTCGCCGCCTCGTCGACCGGTACGGCGACCTTCTCGCCGCCGGCCGAGAACTTCACGACGGGGAAGCCGTCGAGGATGCACTCGGAGCCCTCGTTGGTCAGCGTCACGGGCAGGTTGCCGGTGTCCCCGGCGACGGGGGCGGCGTTGGCGGGGCCGACCTCGACGGCGATCCCGTCGGCCGCGCACGCGGCGGCCGCCGCGCGGGTCGTCCTCCCGCCGCCGTCCCCTCCTGCGTCGCCCTCGCCGGCGCCGCCACTGTCACAGGCGGTCAGGAGCAGGGCCGCGGCGAGGGCGGCGACGGTGAACGGTACGGACGGCACGGAGCGCATGAAGAATCCCCTGTGAGGTGGTCGGTGAGGTGGGTCGTGACGAACCCTCAGGATCATCACGTACGGCGGACCCGGCAGGTCACGCGCCCCTGCCGAACGCAGCCCTGCGCCCCGCCGAACGCGCCCGTGCGCCCCCGCCGAACCCAACCGTCACGCCCCGCAGCCACCACGGGGGAAAGCCGCGTACGACGCACCGCCCACCCGGCGTTCGCGTAGCCGCGATGGCGGGTGGGCCGCGTACGGCGCACCGCCCACCCGGCGTTCGCGTAGCCGCGATGGCGGTTGGGCCGCGTACGGCGCACCGCCCACCCGGCGTTCGCGTAGCCGCGATGGCGGTTGGGCCGCGTACGGCGCACCGCCCACCCGGCGTTCGCGTAG
>NZ_JBVJFP010000020.1:0-105931 GCF_055587785.1 Streptomyces sp. NPDC046379 | reverse complement strand
CTGGCGTTGACTTTTGGCACGCTGTTGAGTTCTCAAGGAACGGCCGCTTCCTTTGTACTCACCCTCTCGGGCTTTCCTCCGGGCGCTTCCCTTCGTGTTCCCAACTCTACCAGTGATTTTCCGGCCCTCTGACCACCGTTCCGCAGGCATGCGGAAGACAGTCCCAAGATAGGATCTGACGAGTTGGTTACTGCCGATCCGAGAGAGCGGGTCGCATCGCTCGGCCTCAAGCAGGAGTTCGACTGTACACGCGCCTTCGAACCACGTGCAAATCCAGGCGGTTGGTGGTCTAGACCACCACCTGGTAGCTTCCCTCTGAACGGCCACTTCAGCTCCATCCCCTGGGAGGCTTCCCATGACCACCGTGACGTCGCCGCTGGCAGGACGCGCCATCGGACTGGCCGCCGTGCCGGACCCGGTCTTCTCCGGGGCCATGGTCGGCCCGGGAACCGCCATCGACCCCGTGCGCGAGCCGTCCACGGCCGTCGCGCCGGTCGACGGAGTCATCGTCTCTCTCCACCCGCACGCGTTCGTCGTGGTCGACGACAGTGGGCACGGCGTCCTCACGCATCTCGGCATCGACACCGTCCAGCTCAACGGGGAGGGCTTCGAGCTCCTCGTGAACAAGGGCGACACCGTCTCCCGCGGGCAGGACGTGGTGCGCTGGGACCCGGCGGCCGTGGAGGCGGCCGGCAAGTCCCCGGTGTGCCCGGTCGTCGCGCTGGACGCCACGGCCGAGGCGCTCTCCGGTCTCCGGGACAGCGGTGATGTGACGGTCGGCGAGTCCCTCTTCGCCTGGAACTGACGTCAGCGCCGTCCCCGTGTGACGGCCATCGGATCAACCACAGCGGCGGCGGGCCCGCCGCACTACCGGAGACGGGTGAGATGGAGACAACGCTGCGAGGCGTCGGCGTGAGCCACGGTGTGGCGATCGGCGAGGTTCGGCACATGGGGACGGCGGTGCTCGAACCCCCCGCCAAGCGGATCCCGGCCGAGGAGGCGGAGCGTGAGCAGGGGCGCGCCCGCAAGGCCGTCGACGCCGTGGCCGCCGATCTGATCGCGCGCGGCAACCTCGCCGGCGGCGAGGCCCAGGCGGTGCTCGAGGCACAGGCCATGATGGCCCAGGACCCGGAGCTGATCGCGGACGTGGACCGGCGGATCGCCGTCGGCAGTACGGCCGAGCGCGCGGTCTACGACGCCTTCGCCGCCTACCGCGACCTGCTGGCGGGCGCCGGGGAGTACCTCGCGGGCCGGGTGGCCGACCTCGATGACGTGCGCAACCGCATCGTCGCACGTCTGCTGGGCGTGCCGATGCCGGGTGTGCCGGACAGCGACGAACCGTACGTGCTCGTCGCGCGTGACCTGGCGCCGGCCGACACGGCGCTGCTGGACCCGACCCTCGTGCTCGGCTTCGTGACCGAGGAGGGCGGGCCGACCAGTCACAGCGCGATTCTTGCGCGGGCCCTGGGCGTACCCGCCGTGGTGGCGCTGCCGGGCGCGGTCGAACTGTCCGAGGGCACGGTCATCGCGGTGGACGGCAGCACCGGCGAGGTCTTCGTGGAACCCGGCGCGGAGAAGAAGGCCCAGCTGGAGGCCGCCGCCGCGCAGCGCAGGGCGATGCTGTCCGCGTCCACCGGGCCGGGCGCCACGTCGGACGGTCACAAGGTGCCGCTGCTGGCGAACATCGGCGGGCCGGCGGACGTCGCGGCCGCGGTGGAGGCCGGGGCCGAGGGCGTCGGTCTGTTCCGTACCGAGTTCCTCTTCCTGGACGACGACAAGAAGGCGCCCTCCCAGGAGAAGCAGATCGAGGCCTACCGCCAGGTGCTCGAGGCGTTTCCCGAGTGCCGGGTCGTCGTGCGGGTGCTGGACGCGGGCGCGGACAAGCCGCTGAGCTTCCTGACGCCGGGCGACGAGCCGAACCCGGCGCTGGGCGTGCGCGGGCTGCGCACGCTGCTCGACCACCCCGAGGTGCTGCGGACCCAGCTGACGGCGCTCGCGAGGGCGGCCGAGGGTCTGCCGGTGCACCTTGAGGTCATGGCGCCGATGGTGGCGGACCGGATCGACGCCAAGGCATTCGCGGACGCCTGCCGGGAGGCCGGGCTGCATGCGAAGTTCGGTGCCATGGTGGAGATTCCGTCGGCCGCGCTGCGGGCGCGTTCGATCCTGCGGGAGGTGGAGTTCCTGTCGCTGGGGACCAACGACCTCGCGCAGTACACCTTCGCCGCCGACCGTCAGGTGGGCGCGGTGTCCCGGCTGCAGGACCCGTGGCAGCCCGCGCTGCTCGACCTGGTCGCGCTGGCCGCGGAGGCGGCCCGAGCCGAGGGCAAGAGCTGCGGCGTCTGCGGCGAGGCCGCGTCTGACCCGCTGCTCGCGTGCGTGCTGGCCGGTCTGGGTGTCACCTCCTTGTCGATGGGCGCGGCGTCGATTCCGTATGTGCGGGCGACGCTGGCGAAGTACACGCTGGCCCAGTGCGAGCGTGCGGCGGCGGCCGCACGGGCGACGGACAGTGCCGACGAAGCGCGCAGGGCGGCTCGGGCCGTGCTGTCCGGGGAGTAGCCGGGCGGGTTGTTGATCGCTGGGCGCTCCGCCCTCGGGTGGAGCGCCCTTCGCGTTGCCGGGCGGCGGCTCAGTGCCGGTGCTCGGCCGAGGGGCCCGCCTCGCCCAGGTCGGGCGGTGTGCAGTAGTCGACACCGGATTCCGGGGAGATCAGGTCGCCGGATTCGGCGTCGGTGCAGTAGGCGTCGAAGACCTCCCCCGCGGTCAGCGGCACGAGGCCGTACGCGCGCAGCCGCCATCCGTAGACGCGGTCGGGTGTGGCGGGGGCGCTGGTGCGCATGACGAGGCCGCCCGGGCTCTCGGTGGCGAGGCCGAGGGCGAGGACGGTGGTGAATTCGAGGGCTTCCGCTTCGTCCAGCCGGGTCCTGCCGTCGGTGTCCTGGTCGGCGTGGAGGACGGCTACGAGGGTCTCGGCCTGCGCGGAGACGCTGCAGACGAGGTGCCGCTCTCCGGGCGGGGCCGTTTCCAGGATGCGCACGAGGAGGGTCGAGGCGTGGTGGAAGGCGGCCCGGCCGAGGTTCTCGCCGCAGGTGGCGCAGTCCCCGAGGCGGGCCAGGAGGGTGGAGGCGTACTCCCACGTCGCCTGCCGGACCGCCTCGTCCACCAGGGCCGGTACCAGGTCGGTGAGGGGCCTGCCGTCGTAGGGGACGGTGGGGCCGCCGGCCGCGAGTTCGGCGGTGAAGCGGGTGCGGCTCGACGGGGTGTCCGGGTCGAGCCCGTTGTCGGCGCAGAAGTCGGCGTACTCCTGTGGGTCGAAGAGGGCGACCGTGGTGTGGCTGCCCTCGGAGGCCCGGGCCCTGAGCAGGTGCTCGACCTGTTGGAGGTAGGTCTTGTGGTCGTCGAAGGTGAAGCTGCGGTAGCGCCGCATGGCGCGGAAGTCGTGCTCGTCGGTGAGCAGGCCGATGACGCCCGCTACTTCCCGCTGCAGTGCGTGCCGCATGGTCCGGTGGTCGGTGTGCGCCATGTCTTCCCCCTGTGCGCAGTCGATCAATGCTCACTCACAGTAACCGGACCCACTGACAGTGGAGGTCGGGCCTGTCGAAGCTGGTCGATCGATACAGGTCACAGGGGGCGGGAGGGGCCTGGCCGGTCACGTTCGGTCGCGGGCGAGGTCCTCGTAGAAGTGGAGGAGGTCGAGGTTGTCGACGGAGCCGGGGTTGACCGCTCGTTCCAGCGGGGTGCCCTGGAGGAGTCGTTTGACCGGAACTTCGATGCGCTTGCCGGTGAGGGTGTGCGGGATTCCGGGGACCTCGATGATCTCGTCGGGGACGTGGCGGGGTGAGAGCTGTTCGCGGATGGTCCGCTTGATGCGGTTCAGGAGGGCCTCGTCCAGGACGGCGCCGGGCGCGAGGTGGACGAACAGGGGCATCCAGTAACCGCCGTCGGGCTGTTCGACGCCGATGACGAGGGATTCCCTGATCTCGGGGAGGCGCTCCACGGTTTCGTAGATGTCGGCCGAGCCCATGCGGACGCCTTGGCGGTTGAGCGTGGAGTCGGAGCGGCCGTGGATGACGACGGAGCCGCGGGGGGTGACGGTGATCCAGTCGCCGTGGCGCCAGACGCCGGGGTAGGTGTCGAAGTAGCTGTCGTGGTAGCGGCTGCCGTCGGGGTCGTTCCAGAAGCAGATCGGCATGGACGGCATGGGGTTGGTGACGACGAGTTCGCCGACCTCGTCGGTCAGGGGCTTGCCGCTGGGGTCCCAGGACTGGAGGTCGGTGCCGAGGCAGGCGGCCTGGAGCTCGCCGACGTACACGGGCAGGGTGGGGACGGCTCCCGCGAAGCAGGAGCAGACGTCGGTGCCGCCGCTGACGGAGGCGATCCACAGGTCGCCGCGGACCTCGTCGTGAAGCCAGCGGAAGCCGTCGGGGGGCAGCGGGGAGCCGGTGGTGGCGACGCAGCGCACCCGGGAGAGGTCGTGGTCGCGTCCGGGGTGGACGTCCGCCTTCCGGCAGGCCATGACGTAGGCGGCGGAGGTGCCGAAGAAGGTGGCGCCGGTGCGTTCGGCGACGCGCCACTGGGCGTCGGTGGCGGGGTGGCCGGGGCTGCCGTCGTACAGGACGACGGTGGTGCCCGTCAGGAGGCCGGAGACGAGGAAGTTCCACATCATCCAGCCGGTCGAGGTGTACCAGAAGAAGCGGTCGCCGGGGCCGAGGTCGCAGTGCAGGCCGAGCTGTTTGAGGTGTTCGACGAGGATGCCGCCCTGGGACTGGACGATGGCCTTGGGCAGGCCGGTGGTGCCGGAGGAGTAGAGCACCCACAGCGGGTGGTCGAAGGGGACCTGCTCGAAGACGGGTTCGGTGTCGGAGCCCGTCAGCGCGGACCACTCCAGGGCGCCTTCGGGGGCGTCGGTGCCGAGGAGGGGGATGTGGACGACGGCGCGCAGGGTGGGCAGTTCGCGGCGGAGTTCGGCGACGGTGGCGCGGCGGTCGTGTTCCTTGCCGCCGTAGCGGTAGCCGTCGACGGTGAACAGGACGACGGGTTCGATCTGCTGGAAGCGGTCGAGGACGCTGCGGGCGCCGAAGTCGGGGGCGCACGACGTCCAGACGCCGCCCACGGCGGCGGTGGCGAGGAGGGCCACGACCGCCTGCGGGACGTTCGGGAGGTAGCCGCTGACGCGGTCTCCGGGGCGGACGCCGAGGGCGCGCAGTTCGGCGGCCAGGGAGCCGACCTGGCGGCGCAGTTCGGACCAGGTGACGGGGCGCGGCTCGTGGGTCTCGTCGACGCACAGGAGGGCGGGTTCGTCCGGGCGGGTGGCGGCGGCGCGCAGGGCGTGCTCGGCGTAGTTGAGGGCCGCGCCCGGGAACCACTGCGCGCCGGGCATGGACCGGTCGCCGAGCACGCGCGCGCAGGGGGTCGAGAACCGTACGTCGAACCACTCGGTGACGGCCTTCCAGAAGGCCTCGAGTTCGTCGACGGACCAGCGGTGGAGTGCCGCGTAGCCGCCGTCGGCGGGGGCCCCGTGCTGTTCGGCGGCCCAGGCCTGGAACCGGGTGATGCGTGCCTGCGCGATGCGGTCCGCGTCCGGCTGCCAGAGGGGCTGGGGGTTCGTGATCGACATGGGTCGGCTCCCGGGCTGTGCGCGTCGTGGGCGTCGCTCGCGCACGGGCTGGGGTGTGCGCGTGCGCGGCTGACACGGACGATGCCATGTGATCGACTTCCGCACCAGGGCGCCGCCCACATAGTCCGTGACATGAAGATGTGGCCCCGGCACTGGTGAACGGCAGTTGAACGACGCACCCGCGTCCACGGGTCAGTGGCAGGGTGAGCAGCATGGACGGTCGTGACCTGGTGCGTTCGATGAGGGTGGTCGGTTCGGTGGGCGGTGCGGGCCGGAGGTTGCGTACCGTGCGGGCCGCGTGGCGCAGGAGGCGCGCCGACGCCGAGGGGCTGCCGCGACGGGGCGCCGAGCGGGCGCGGGTGCCGGGGCTGCTGCGGGAGGCGGAGCCCGGGCCGGGCGGCGGCACGCTGCGGTTCGACCGGTCCGAGCTGCGCATGGCCGTCGCCGTGAACGGAGCCGTCTTCTGGGGCTGGGACGGGGCGGGTCCCGAGCCGTCGTACGGGCTCGCCGGGCATGGTCCGGAGCCCGATCCCCGGGCCGTGCTGGAGCCGGACAAGGACGGCGGCTGGCGGGTCGTGGCGGAGCGGATGACGGTGGTGGTCTCGCGTGAGGGCGCGGTGGAGGTGCGTACGCCCGGCGGTGTCACGTTGCGCCGGGATCTGCCGCCGCGTTGGTGGGAGCCGGTCGACGGGGGGCAGGCTCGCTGGCTTCAGCGGTCGCGGGTGGGGGCCGACGCGCGGTTCTTCGGGCTCGGCGGACGGGCGTCGGGGCCGCGGCTGCGGGACGGCGTGTACCGGTTGTGGAACACCGACCCCGGCCGGGGGTTCGCACCGGGCGACGATCCGCTGCACCTGACGATGCCGGTGCAGCTGGTGGTGGCCGACGCGGGCGCGCACCTGGTGTTCCACGACACGTCGTGGGACGGCACGGTGACGCTGCGGGAGGGCGAGGAGGGCGCCGGTTCGGGGCACGACCGTCCGGGCGTGTGCGAGCTGCGCATGGACGGCGGGCCGCTGCGGTGCTGGGTGATGGTGGGCACGCCCGCGCGCGTGCTGCTCACCTGGGCGTCGCTGACCGGGGCCGCCGCGCTGCCGCCGGCCTGGGCGCTCGGTCATCACCACGCGCGGTGGGGATTCGGCGGCGAGCAGGAGGTGCGGCGGATCGTCGCCGGCCATCAGGAGCACGGGCTGCCGCTCGACGCGGTCCACCTGGACGTCGGCCACCATGACGGGCACCGGGTGTTCACCGTCGACGGGGACCGCTACCCCAAGCTGCCCGCGCTCGCCGAGGACCTGCTGCGGGACGGTGTCCGGCTGGTGTCGGTCGTCGGTCCCGCGGTGCCGGCGGAGCCGGGCGACGCGGTGTACGAGACCGGGGTCGCGCGGGACGTGTTCGTGCGGGACGCGGCCGGCCGGCCGGTGCGCGGCGTCTCCCGGCCCGGCGAGGTGGTGTACCCGGACTTCACCCACGCGCGCGTGCGCGAGTGGTGGGGCGGTCTGTACGCCGAGCGGCTCGCGCAGGGCTTCGCCGGGTTCTGGCACCACATGAACGAGCCGACGTCGTTCGCGGCGTTCGGGGAGCCGACTCTGCCGCGGTCCTCCCGGCACGCTCTGGAAGGGTGGGGCGGCGACCATCGTGAGGCGCACAACGTGTACGGGCTGTGCATGGCCAGGGCGGCGTACGAGGGCCTGGGGAGGCTGGCGCCCGGGCAGCGGCCGTTCGTCTTCTCCCGCTCCGGCTGGGCGGGCCTGCAGCGCTACGGCGGCGCCTGGTCGGGGGACGTGGCCACGGGCTGGCCGGGGCTGCGCGCGTCGCTGTCGCTGGTGCTGGGGCTCGGGCTGTGCGGGGTGCCGTACTCGGGCGCTGACGTGGGCGGCTCCGACGGGAGTCCGTCGCCGGAGCTGTATCTGCGCTGGTTCCAGCTCGGCGCGTATCTGCCGCTGTTCCGGACAGGCTCGGGGCCGCGTGCGGGGCGTCGGGAACCCTGGGCGTTCGGGGCCGATGTGCTGGAGCACGCGCGCGTGGCTCTCCTGGAACGCAGGCGGCTGCTGCCGTACTTCGTGACGCTGGCGCATCTGGCGCGGCGGACGGGGGCTCCGTATGTGCGGCCGCTGTGGTGGGGCGCGCCCGAGGACCGGGCTCTGCGGGACTGCGAGGACGCCTTCCTGCTGGGCGACTGCCTGCTGGTGGCTCCGGTGCTGGAGCCGGGGGTGGAGCGGCGTGCGGTGCGGCTGCCGCGGGGGCGCTGGTACGACACGGTGACGGAGCGGGCGTACGAGGGGCCGGGGCGGGTGGTCGTCGACGCCCCGCTGTCAAGGATTCCGGTGCTCGCGCGCGCGGGGGCGGTGATTCCGGTGCGGGACGGGGACGGCGGGGCGGCGCTCGAGGTCTGGGCTCCGGCCCCGGGGCGGGCCGGAGGCGGGGTGGTCGCACCGGACGCCGGCGACGGGTGGGACGAGGCCGAGCCGGTGCGCTACGCCGTGCGCCGGGAGGACGGCCGGGTGGTCGTCGAGCGGGAGGGTGGGGGCGGCGGGGTGCCGCCCCACCGGGTGCGGATACGAGGGCTCGGGGAGGGCGGGGGTCAGATGTAGCGGCCCTCGAAGAAGGCCCGCGCGGCCATCGTGTGCAGGGGGAAGGCGAGTTCCTCGGCGCCGCGCAGCAGGTGCCGGCCCTCCGTCTCGTCCGTCGCGGCGAAGTCGGGCAGGTCGTCGGCGGGGCGCTCCGGGAGGAGGCCGAACAGCAGGAGGTGGCCGTCGGGCGAGCTGGCGGCGTCGACCAGGCGGACGTCGCGGGCGGCGGCGTCGATGCCGGTCTCCTCCTTCAGCTCCCGGACGACGGCTTTGCGCCAGTCCTCGCGGTCGTCGATGTAGCCGCCGGGCAGGGCGACGCCGCCGCGCGCGGGGTCGACGGCGCGGGTGACGACGACCAGGGCGGTGCCCTTGACGTCGTACACGGGCTGGAGGGCTATCGCCACGGGCAATGGGTTGCGGTAGGCGACGTGGCCGCAGTCCGGGCAGGTGCGGGGCCAGCCGGTGACGCCCTCTCCGTAGGGCGATCCGCAGCTCGAACAGTGGGAACCCGGCGCGGAGTTGGGGACGGAGGCTTCAGATTCGGACACGCGGCGGACTGTATCCGATCTTGGCAGGGGCGTCCTCTCCGCTGCCGCGATGCCGGGGGCACATGCCCGGAGTGCGGGTGTTCGTCCATGGGTCGCGCGCATGTTCGTACGCTGAGTGACCGGCTCGGAATGCTGCGTGAACGTCTCATGAACTGGGCTTGAGGGCTGCCGGGCCGGGCCATCATGCTCCCGTGCACTCCTGGTCGGATTCGCTCCGCTTCGCGTTCCAGCCGGTGGTCAATCTGTCCACCGGCGGGGTGGCGGCCTTGGAGGTCCTCGCCCGCCCGGAGGCCGGCGACGTGCTGGCCGAGGCCCGCCGGGACCCGGAACTCGACCGTCGGCTGGCCCTGTTGGCGGTGCGGGCGGCGGTGCGCAAGGAGACCCTGCTGCCGCTGCACGTCAACGTCTTCGCCGCCACCCTCGCCGACCTCGGTGGGCTCACCCCGCTGCACGACGCCGTGCGGGCCGCCGGGCGGATGCCGTGGGAGGTGACGGTCGACGTCTGCCCGCCGTACGCGCACGTGCCGCAGCAGGCGCTGCTGGAGGCCGTTTCGGCGCTGCGCGCGCAGGGGTTCCGGATCAGCGCCGACGGCGTGGGCGACGGGGACCTGCCGCTGCGGCTGCTCACGGACATCGGCCCCGACCTGATGAAGCTCGACGCCTCGCTGCTGGCCAGGCCCGCCGCCGTGCGGGCGATGCGGACGCTCTGCGACGAGTTGGGAGCGCTCCTGTCGGTGGAGGCCGTGGAGACGGAGCTGCAGTGCGCGGCGGCGCTCGCGGCCGGGGCGCAGCTGGCGCAGGGCGAGTTGTTCGCGCCGCCGTCCCGGCTGCCGGCGGCGGACGTGTACGTTCCGCCCCGTTCGCCCGCGACGGCGCCGGCGCCCCGGTCGGGGCCGTCGGTGCGGGAGTTCGTGCGCCCGGCCGCGCTGCTGCCCGCGCACGCGTCCGCCGGGCAGGTGCGGGCGCTGCTCACCGGCTCTCCGGAGGTGTCCGGGGTGCTGCTCGTGGACCGGGCCGGGGCGCCCGTCCGGTCGGTGCACCGGTCGCGTTTCCTGCTGTCGATGTCGGGCCGCTACGGGCATGCGCTGTACGCCGACCGGCCCGCCGCGAAACTGGGCGATCCGCCGCGGACGGTGGGGGTCGACGCGACCGCCTGGGAGGTGCTGGACGTCGTCGCGGACGGCGCGCGGGACCGCACGTCGGACGATGTGGCCGTGGTGGACGCCTACGGGCGCTGCGTCGGCGTCGTACGGCTCGCGGACCTGGTGCGGGCGCTGGCCGAGACGCGCGTCGAGGAGGCGGCCGGGCTCAATCCGCTGACGCGGCTGCCCGGTTCGGACGCGATCACCGCGGAGGTGGACCGGCGGGTCGCGGACGGGCGGCCGTTCGCGCTGAGCTGGCTGGACGTCGACCACTTCAAGCAGGTCAACGACGGGGCCGGTTTCGCGGCAGGCGACGAACTGATCCGGTCGGTGGGGCGGGCGCTGCAGCTCATGGCGTCCGAGAGCACGCGCGTGGGGCACATCGGCGGCGACGACTTCCTGGTACTGACCGACTGGGAGGGGCTGGATCCGCTCGCGGCGTCGGTGCTGGACACGTTCTGGTCGGCCGGCGGGCGGCCGGTGACGTTGTCGCTGGCGACGGTGGTGTGCGCGCCGGACAGCGTGCCGGACCACCGGGAGGCGGCCGCGTGTCTGGCGCCGTTGAAGAAGGCCGCGAAGGCGCTGCGCGGGGCGAGCTGGGTGGTGGGCCGGGCCGGTGTGCCGGGTCATCGGGTACGGCGCGGGACGCAGGCGGCGCCGAGCGGGGCGGGCTGCGCCGTCGCGGACCCCGGACGGGGCTGAGGGCGCCGAACGCGTCCACGGGACTTGCCTGGGATGTCTCCGGGCGCGCGGGCACGACGTATCCCCCGCGCCGGTTGTTTCTTTCCGACGGGCCGGACTCGGCGCCGGTCCACCGGAGCGCCGGCCGGGTTTTGACCGGCACCGCCGAGGGCGCGCAGGACGGCCCGGACGGACTCGGGGCGCACCGGCAGCAGGCCAGGCAGTGCCCGCGCCGGACGCCTCGCGCGCGGTGCGCTTCCGGCTGCTACGGCACTGCGGTCGACACCGGGCCGTGGAGCCCGGCGACGGGGCGGCCCACGCGCGCGTGGACGTGGCCGGTCGGCCGGGCGCGGGTCGCGGCGACGGCCGAGGCACCGGCCACGCGCGCGTGCGCGTGGCTAGGTGGTCACGGGCGCCCGGCGGCGTTGGGTCCCGTAGTCCATCGCGTGCTCGACCACCCCGACGAGGATGTCCTTGACCGACCGCCGGTCGCGGGCGTCGCACAGCAGCAGGGGGACGTCGTCGTCCAGGTCAAGCGCCTGCCGGATGGCCGACGCCGGGTAACGGGCCGCGCCCTCGAAGCAGTTGACGCCGACCAGGAAGGGGATGGAGCGCCGCTCGAAGTAGTCGATGGCGGGGAAGCAGTCCTCCAGGCGGCGGGTGTCGGCGAGGACCACCGCGCCGAGCGCGCCCTCGGACAGTTCGTCCCACATGAACCAGAACCGCTCCTGTCCGGGCGTTCCGAACAGGTACAGCACCAGGTCCTCGCGCAGGGTGATGCGGCCGAAGTCCATGGCCACGGTGGTGGTGTGCTTGGCCTCCACGCCGCTGGTGTCGTCGACCGGACGGCCCGCCTCGGTGAGCACCTCCTCGGTGCGCAGCGGCCTGATCTCGCTGACCGCGCCGACGAGGGTGGTCTTGCCGACGCCGAAGCCGCCGGCCACCAGGATCTTGAGCGTGACGGGTTCCACCGGGGCTCTGCCGCGCTCGGAACGCCCGAAGATCATCGATCTCTTCTTCCTGCTCTCTGGACTTGACGGGGGTGGCGCGGCGGTGGCCGTCACGTCTTCACCTCGCTGCCCGCGCTGCTCACAGCGCGCGGAGGCCGTTGATCACGTCGCGCAGAATACTCTCGTCCGGCAGCTCGGCCGGCGGCACCGGTCGGGTCACATGGACCAGTCGGGCGTCCACGAGGTCCCCGATGAGGACCCTGACCACCTGGATGGGCAGGTCGAGTTCGGCCGCGAGTTCGGCGACCGACTGGGGGGTCTCGCGGCACAGTCCGACGATGTCGGCGTGTTCCGGGGACAGTGTCGGATCCGCCTCCGGATCGTCCGCGTGGGGCTCCGTGACGACCACCGCGATGACGTCGAGGCGGTGCTGG
The DNA here is from genome assembly GCF_055587785.1 of Streptomyces sp. NPDC046379. Taxonomy (NCBI): domain Bacteria; kingdom Bacillati; phylum Actinomycetota; class Actinomycetes; order Kitasatosporales; family Streptomycetaceae; genus Streptomyces; species Streptomyces sp. NPDC046379. Next base: position 93,992 of record NZ_JBVJFP010000020.1, on the reverse strand, counting down.
GCCGCATGGCTGGTGCGGCCCCGCGTCATGGCGTAGGGACGGACGACCGGTCCCGCTTCGTCGTCGAACCAGTGGCTTCTTGCCTGACCGTCTGCGCTCATGTCATCCCACTACCCGCCCGAGGGCAGATCGGTGCGCGGAGCCGTGGCCAGATGCGCGCCGACCCGCTTGACCAGCAGCGTCATCTCGTAGGCGACCTGCCCGACGTCGGAGTCGGCGTCGGACAGGACGGCGAGGCAGCTGCCGTCTCCGGCCGCGGTGACGAAGAGGAAGGCGTCGTCGAGTTCGACCACCGTCTGGCGGACGCCGCCCGCGTCGAAGTGGCGGCCCACGCCCTTGGCGAGGCTGTGGAAGCCGGACGCGACGGCGGCCAGGTGCTCGCCGTCCTCCCTGGAGAGGTCCTTGGAGACCCCCGTCGCCAGGCCGTCCCCGGAGAGCACGACCGCCTTGCGGATGCTGGCGACGCGGTCCACGAGGTCGTCGAGGAGCCAGTTCAGCTCGACGGACTTGCCGTTGTCGGTGCGGCCGGTCGTCTTCGGTGCGGTCATCGACCGTCCCCCTTGTTCGTTCCCTGTGGTGCTGTGCCGTGGGGCGTGTCGTCCCCTGTGGCGTTCTCCTCGCGGCCGCGCTGCCAGCCGCGCTGGAGCGAGGCCATACGGCTGCGGACCTCGTCGGCGTCCCGGTCGGCGGGCGCCGCTCTGTCCCCGCCGCGGCGGCCGGGGTCCTGTCTCAGCTGCGGCGCCAGGCTGGCCTGGCGGACGCGCCGCGGCAGCCCGCCGAGGGCGGCGTCGGGGCCGGGTCCGGGCCGGTCCTGCCCGGGGCGGCCCGCGGCGTCCTGCGGGTCGGGGCCGGCCGGACCGGACGGTGCGCGTCCGGGGAGGGCCGGGGCGGCGGAAGGCCGGTCGAGAGCGCGGCGGTCGCCTGCGTCGGCGCGTCCGTCGAGCGCCCGCAGTCCCGCGCGGTCGGCCGGGGTGCCCTGGGGTTCGGGGCGCTCGCCGCCGGCGGGGCCGCCCGGCCGGGGTCCGGTGAGACGGCCGTCGGCAGGGCCGGGCCGGTCGCCCGACGCCGGGTTGCGGCCCAGCGGCGAGCTGCCGCGGCGGCGGGTCGGCAGGGGCGCGGGGCGCTCGGGGTCGGCGTGCAGCGGAGCGGGGCCGGGCCGGGCCTCGTCGTCGCCGTCCTGGCGCCAGGGCCGCCCACCGGTGACCGGGCGCCCGTGCGAGCTGACCAGCTTGGGCGTGCGGCGGCGGGGTTGCGGCAACCCGCCCTGCCGCTCGGTGTCGTGCCGGTCGCCGGCGTCGCGCGTGTCGTCGGTGCGGGCGGCGGAACGGTGCGGGCCGAGGAGTCCGCCGCGCTCGCCGTCCGCGCCGTCCAGGACGCCCGGGAAGTCCTCGATGGCGTCCAGGGCGACGGGCGCCTCGAGTTCCACCGGCCCGTCGAGCAGGGTGGCCGGGAGGCCGGGGAGGGTCACCGGCCGCTGGGAGACCGCGGCCCGGCGGCTGTCCGCGGGCTCGGCCTCCCGCGGGGCGCGGGGCCGGTCGAGCCGGAAGCCGACGCCGTTGGTGTCCGGCACCTCGTCCGTGAGCAGCGCGTCGGGGATGAAGACGACGGCGGTGGTGCCCCCGTACGGGGACGGCTGGAGGGAGACGCGGACGTTCTGCCGCTGGGCGAGCCGGCTGACCACGAACAGGCCGAGCCGGTCGGTGTCCGACAGCTCGAACTCCGGGGTCTCGGCGAGCCGGAGGTTGGCGTCCAGCAGCGCCTCGGCGGTCATGCCGAGGCCGCGGTCGTGGATCTCCAGGGTGAAGCCGTTGGCGACGGGCTCGCCGAGGACCTGGACGGCGGTGTGGGGCGGGGAGAACACCGTGGCGTTCTCGAGGAGTTCGGCGACGAGGTGGGTGAGGTCGGCGACCGCCGGGCCGGTGACCGCCATCCGCGGCAGCCTGCGGACCTCGATGCGCTCGTAGTCCTCGACCTCGGCCACGGCCGCCCGCACCACGTCCATGAGCTGGACGGGCTTGCGCCACTGCCGGGAGGGCGCGGCGCCGGAGAGGATGACGAGGCCCTCGGCGTGCCGGCGCATTCGGGTGGTGAGGTGGTCGAGGCGGAAGAGGTCGGCGAGTTCGTCGGTGTCCTCGGTCCGGCGTTCCATGGCGTCGAGGAGCGTCAGCTGCTTGTGCAGCAGGACCTGGCTGCGGCGGGCGAGGTTGACGAAGACCTCCGAGACCCCGGAGCGCAGTTCGGCCTGCTTGACGGCGGCCTCGACGGCGGCGCGCTGGAGGGTGTTGAGGGCCTGGCCGACCTCGCCGATCTCGTTCTTGTCGTACTCCAGGCGCGGGACCTCGGTCTCCACGTCGACCTGTTCGCCCGCGGACAGGCGGCGCATGACGCTGGGCAGGCGCACGCCGGACGCCTCGTGCGCCTCCAAACGCAGTTGGCGCAGGTCGCGGATGAGGCCACGGCCGACGCGTACGGACACGACGAGGGAGACGAGGAGGGCGACCAGGCCGAGGACGCCGGCGACGACGGCCTTGACGATGATGCCGATGGCGATGGGGCGGACGCGGTCCTGGTGGCGGTCCGCCGCCTCGTCGTCGAGGGCGCCGAGTTCACCGAGGACCTTGCCCGCGGCGGTGTCCCAGTCCTGGGCGTCGACCTGCCCGGCGCCGGCGTCGTCTCCGGAAAGGGCGGCCTCCTCGGCCGCGCGCAGCGGGGCGGTGGCGGCGTTCTTCCAGAAGCGCTCGTAGCGGTCGCCCTCGGAGGCCGGCAGCAGGGGCAGGTTGGTGTCGTAGAGGACGGTGCGCTGGGCGACGAGGTCGGACACCTCGCGCAGTTCGTCGCGGGTGGGCTCGCCGACGACGAGGGCGGAGCCGAGCAGGGCGTCCTCGCGGGAGAGGAGTTCGCGGGCACGGGCGATGTTGACGAGGGCGCGGTACCGGGTGTCCATCTCCACGTCGTCGACGATGTGGAGGTCGGTGAGCAGAATGAAGCAGGGGTCGATCAGGCGGTTGTAGAAGCCGAGGGCCTCGGCGCGGTCGACGGTGCGGTCCTCGACGCTGCGGCGCAACGGCTCCAGGCCCTCGAAGGCGTCCAGGACCGCCGTGAGGCGCTCGTCGACAGTGCCGCCGAGGCCCTCGCGCACGTCGGGGTCCTCGGCGTTGCGGCGGATCTCGGCGACGGCCTTGTCGGTGGCGGCGCGGCTGCGCTGGAGGGCGGCACGGCTGTCGGAGTCGCGCGGGTCGGCGAGCAGGACCAGGGTCTGGCGGCGTTCCCGCTGGAGGAGGCGGATGGTGTCCTCGGTGGGATAGCCGATGTTCTCGACCACGGCCGTCACGTGGAACAGCCGGCTCGCCTCGAGTCCGGTGAGGACCGACGCGAAGGCCCAGATGGCGGTCAGGGCCGCCAACGGCACCAGAAGCAGCGCCACGATCTTCCGGCGGATGGACTTCCCGCGAAAGCGCATGGACTCCCCCAGCTCGACCCCCACCGGCCGGCGAGGGGTACGCATGTGCGTCAACAAACGGCGCGAGCCTACTACTGGCGCACGGCCAATTCGAAGGCGCTTGTGGAAGCAGGGCTTCCGTCCGGTCCGTGGAGCATGGGGAGTTGTCCGCTCATGGGGAGATTGCCTCCCCGGATACGGTCGCGGCGGCGCGGCCGAATCCGATGGGTGGGCGCGGGGATTTGGCCGGAAGTATTCGACGCCCGGGAATCTTCGGCGCGTCCCGTTCGTCCTTCACTACAGGAAATGGGGGCGGAATCGGCCACAGGAGCCGCATCCTGCACCCGGGCAGCGTAAAACAGCGCAAGCCGGGCAGCCAGAGGAGAGTCGGGTCTTCGGACAGGGCGAGCGGTCTGCTGGCGATGGGGAGTGACACGGTGATGGGCACGGCGGAGCAGCGAACGACGCCCGGCGAGGACAGGGCCGCGCGAGGCACCGCGCGACAGGGCGCCGACACGCGGGAGCACGGCGTGGAGACGGGTCGATTCGGCGGAGCGGAAGGGCAGTTGGCGACCGAGGAACGGGAACCGGCGCACCGGCGACCGGCGGAGCGGATATCCGCGGCGGGCGGGCCGGCGGCGCGGCCCGCCGGGCGGGAGGCTGCCCGGGAGCGGCCCCGTTACCGGCCGTTGTGGGTCGAGGAGCCCGCGAAGCGGCGGCGGCTGCCCGACCCGGTGCGCACGGCGGCGGTGCGGGCCGTGCTGATCATCTCGGTGACGCTGATCCAGGCCATGGTCGCTTTTCTGACCACCCTGGCCGGATCGTGGCTGGCGCTCCCGATGGTGCTCACCAGCATCGCCAGTACGGTGGCGGCCACCTGGGCGGTGCTCGACGTCTGGGTGACGCGCCAGGTGTGGAACCAGCGCAACGGCGTGGTCTCGACGCCGAGCAGCACCGCGCGGGCGCTGCGCCGTGAGCGTCGCCGGGCCCGGCGGCAGGCGCGGGCCGCCGAGCGGACGCAGGAGCGGATACGCAGGAGGGGCGGGACCGGGCAGCTGTCCCACCCCTGAGAGCGCGTCGGGCCCCCGTGGTTGGCGGGGTTCGCGTCAGGCCGGGCGTTTGAACATCCGCGTCGCCGTGATCTCGCTGCGGACCGCTTCCCCTTCGCCGTCGGCGCTCGGCCGGGGCAGTCCGGGGCGCAGGTGTTCCTCGACGCTGATGTACTTCAGCCCCGCGCGGAGGTCGGCGTCGTTGCGCAACCTGATGACCAGGGGGAACTCCGCCAGCGCGGTGGTGTCGAACAGGCCGGTGGTGTAGAGGAGCTGGACGCCGAGGGCGTCGGACACCGCCCGCTGGAGTTCCAGCAGATAGGTGGCGTTGGCCCGGCCGATGGGGTTGTCCAGGAACAGGGTGCCCGCGTGCCGGTGCTTGTCGCGACCCCGGTCGTTGCTGCGCAGTGCGGCCATCGTGCAGTACAGGGCGATGGCGGCGGTGAGCAGCTGGCCGCCGGAGAACACGTCGCCCATCTGCCCGACGGGGACGCGCTCGGCGCGCAGCACGGCGTCCGGCTTGAGGATCTCGACGGCGACGCCCTTGGGCTGGAGGGCGGCGGCCACTCCGCGCAGCAGCAGGGACATGCCGTCGCGGCGCAGGTCGGAGTTCTTCTTGACGGCGGCGCGGGTCGCCTCGTCGACGACCTCGCCGAGCCGCTCGGTGAGGGTGGCCTGGTCGGGTTCCTCGAACCGGATGCGCAGGAACTCCTGCCCTGACCACTCACCGAGCCCTTCGGGCAGCCGGGACAGCCGCTGGGCGGAGCGCAGGGTGGCCAGGGCAGACTCCACCAGACCGCGCAGACGGTCCACGATCGAGTCGCGGTTGCGCTCCAGCTGGTCCAGTTCGTCGGTGAGGACGCGCAGGCGGGGCGCGAAGGCGTCGGCCCACTTGCGGGCATGCTCGGGCAGGGCCGCGGCGGGCAGTTCGCGGATCTGCTGCCGGGCCGGGGTGCGGACCTGCTCGTAGCGGGTGGAGTTGGCGTGGCGGACGAGGATGTCGCTCGCCTCGCGCACGGCTGCCTCGGCGGCCGAGAGGTCGGCGGCGCAGCCGCGCAGTGATCTGCGGGCCTCGGCGGCGGACCTCCGGGCCTCCTCCAGCCCACCGGGGTAGGGCTCGGGCGCGCCCGGTTCCTCCTCGCCGACCGGCTCGCGCAGCAGGTCGCGCAGCAGGGCGGCGATCTCGTCGAAGCCGCCGGCCGCGTCCTCGGCGGCGCGGTGGGCGTCGAGCAGTTCGGCGTGCGCCTCCCGCGCGCGGGACAGCGCCTCGGTACGGGAGGCGAGTTCGGCGGTGGCCGTGCGCAGCAGGGACTGGGCGTGCTCGGCGTCGCGGGGCCGCAGTTCCTCGGGGAGTTCGGTGTGGGCGCCACCGTCCTCGGGCGCGAGCCGCTCGGCCTCGCCGCGCAGCCTGCCGAGCTGCTCGCTGGCGCTGGACATCCGGGTCTCCAGCAGTTGCACGAGTTCCTCGGCACGGACGACCGCGGCCTGCCGGGAAGGCCCGTCGGAGCCGTCGGGGGACTGAAGAAGCTGCTCGGCACGGGTGCGGACCTTGTTGCTCAGCCGGTCCAGCTCGGCGCGGGCCGCGCTCTCGTCGCTCTCGGCGCGCGCCTGCTCGGCCCGCAGGTCGGCGCCGACGCCGACCTTCTCGTACACCTGGGAGGCGGCGCGGTACGCCTCGCGCAGGGCGGGCAGGGACGCCTTCGGGGTGTCGGCGTCGTCGTCCGGTACGTCGTCGGGGGCGCCGGCGATCTCGGAGCGCTCGGCGCGCAGGGCACGCGCCGTGCGGCGGGCGTCGTCGGCCGCGCGCTGAGCGGCGCGCCGGTCCTCGTCGGCGGCGCGGGCGCGTTCCAGGCACGCCTGGGCCCGGGCCTCCGACTCGGCGGCCTCGTCGGCGAGTTCGCGCAGGCGCACCTGCCAGCGGGCGCGTTCGCGCAGCCGGGAGGCGAGCCCGGCGAGTGCGTCGGCCGCGCGCCGCGCCTTCTGCGCGGCCTCCTGCCGCTCCTCGCGCACCTGCGCGGCCTCGGCGGCGGCCTCCTCGGCCTCCGCCCGCCGGGTGCGCGCCTCGGTCAGCTCGGCCTCGGCCTCGGCGGCGAAGGCGCGGGCGTCGTGGGCCGCCCGGGCCAGCTCGGTCAGCCGTCCGGCCGGGCAGCCGGCGCGCCAGGAGGCCAGGCGGGCGGAGAGTTCCCGGTCCTTGCCGAGACGGGCGGCGAGGGTGCGGATCTCCTCGTCCCGCGCGGTCGCCCGGGCGCGCAGCGCCTGCCGCTCCTCGTCGGCGGCGTGTTCGTCGTGCATGGCGGGGTTCGGCGGTACGAGGAAGACGTCGGCCGTGCCGGAGCCCTCGGCCGGAGCCGGGGCGAGAAGTGCGGCGGCGGTGCCGACGGCGACGGCCGAGCGCGGGAGCAGCGCGGCCTCGCCGAGGGCCTCGCGGGCGCGGGCGTGCGAGGCGGGGTCGGTGATGATCACGCCGTCGACCAGTTCGGGCCGGGCGGCCAGCACACGGGCGTGGTCGGCGGGGTCGACGGCCTGGGCGAGGTAGCGCCAGCCGGGCAGTGCGGGGATGCCGTGCTCGCCGAGGTACTCCACGGTGGCCAGGACGTCCGGGCCCGGCGGCAGCAGTCCCCCGTCGCCGAGCGCGCCGAGGATGCGGGCGTCGTCGGCTGCGGCGGTGCGCAGTTCGAACAGCTGCCGCTCCGCGGAGGAGACGGCGTCGTCGAGGAGTTCGCGCAACTCGTCGGCGAAGCGGTCGAGTTCCTCGGCGGTGAGGGCGCCGGTCCCGTCGGCCGGTTCCCCGGTGGGGGCGGCGTCCTCCTGCCTGGGCTGCGGGATGCCGGCGCGCACGTCGTGCCCGGCGAGGCCCAGCAGCTCCGCGAGCCTTTCCTCGCCGGCCAGCGCCCGGGCGGTGCGGCGCTCCGCGTCGTGGGCGTGTTCGGCGGACAGTGCGGCGTCGGCCGCGCGGGCGGCCGTCAGCTCCGCGCGGGACTCGGCCGCGGTCGCTTCCCGGGCCTGATCGGCGGCGCGGCGTGCCGCCTCGCGGGCGGTGTCCCAGGCGGCCACGGCGGCCTTCTCGGCGTCGCTGGCGGCGAGCGCCGCGCGCGCCGGGTCGGCGTCGGGCGCGCTGTCGTCCAGCCAGCCCGCGCGCACGGCCTCGGCGGTCTCCTGCTCGACCTCGGACAGGCGCTGGCGCAGGTGCCCGGCCTCGCTGCGGGCCCGCTGCGCCTCGGTGGCGGCGGCGGTGGAGTCCCGGTGGGCGAGGTCGCCGGCCTCCTGGAGGGCGGCGGACCGCTCCTCCTCCTCGTTGGCGAGGGACTCGGCGCTCTGCGCGGCGGCGTGCAACGCCCGGACGAGGTCGACGGCTGCCCTGGTGCGCGCGGCGAGCGCAGGGGCGGCGTCCCGTTCGGCCTCCTGGATCGCGGCGGCGACCCTGGCCACCCGGTCGGCGGCGGCGCGGTGGCGCAGCACGGCCTCGGCGGCCTGCCAGGCGGCGTGCAGGGTGCGCGCCTCGGCCAGTTCGCGCTTTTGCGCGGCGGCCTGCTTCTCGGCGGCGGCGAGCGCGAGGGAGGCGTGCCGGTAGGCCAGTTCGGCCGCGATCAGCGCGCTGCGCTCGCGCCCGGACTCGGCCTGGGTGACGGCGTGCGCGGCCGCCGTGACCCGCTGGGCGAGGTCGGCGGCCCGCGCCCGCTCCTGCGCGCCGCGCGCGGACAGCCGCCGGGCCAGGGTCCGGGTGCGCCGCTCGGCGCCGGTGTGGACGTCCCGGGCGCGGGAGCGGGCCTCGGCGGCATCGACGATCCGGCCGAGCAGATCGACCGATCCGGCGGTGAAGTCCCGTTCGGCGATCAGCTCGGCGCGCCGGCCGAGTTTGCTGCCGAAGCCGCTGACGAGGTCGGCGAGGCCGTCCGTGTCGCGGGTGTCGGTGACGGCGCGCAGCAGCAGGTCGGTGAAGTCGGAGTCCTTCTTGACCGCGAAGAGGCCGGCCGCCTCGCCCTCGTCGGCGTTCATCTCCCGCTGGTAGCGGAAGAGTTCGGGGTCGAGGCCGAGGTCGCCGAGGTGCTCGGTCCAGCGCTCGTGGATGTCCTCCCAGTGCACCTCGAGGTGCGGGTAGGCCTTGCCCGCCTCGGTGAGGGCGTCCCGGAAGCCCTTCATCGTGCGGCGGCGCCCCTGCGCCCCGGACTGGCCCTCGATGGGCGGCCGTACGGCGGTGGACTCGGCCACGGGCAGGTTGTCCAGGCTCAGTCCGGGGCCCGGCCGGAAGGAGTACCAGGCCTCGGCGAACTTCCGCGGGTCGCTGGAGACCTGGCGGCCGCGCCACTCGCTGACCTTGCCGACGACGACCAGCTCGCCGGTGAGGACGTGCTGCCACTCCAGCGCGACGTGTCCGCAGTCGTCGGCGAGCAGGAACTTGCGCAGCACGCCGGAGCTGGCGCCGCCGAGGGTGTTGCGGTGGCCCGGCAGCATCACCGAGAAGATCAGCTTCAGCAGCACGGACTTGCCGCCGCCGTTCTCCAGGAAGAGCACTCCCGCGGGCGCGGGCCGACGCGGCGGGCCGGCGGGCTCCTCCTCGAAGAACTCCGCCTGGGCGGGTGCGGGGTCGGGCACGGGCTCACCCACACCGCGCAGGTCGAGCACGGTGTCGGCGTAGCGCGCGCCGGCGGGCCCGATGGAGTAGAGGCGGACCCGGGACAGCTCGTACATGGCGGACTCTCGTAAGTCTTCGGCAGGTGGGGGTTCAGGCGGAGTGGAAGGGCAGCCCGGCGTCGGCCACCAGGTCGAGGTCGTCGGTGTCCTCGGGCGGCAGCAGGGTCGGCGTGCCGTCGGTGACCGGGACGATGCCGAGGTCCAGAAGCTCGGCCATGGCGGCGCTGCCGGCCATGTCACGGACCTGGAGCTGGTAGCGGGCGGTGGTGCGGTAGGTGCCGCCGTTGTCGTCGCCGGTCCGCTGGAGGAACCCGGAGTCCGTGAGGAAGGCCACGGCCTTGCCGACGATGCCGGTGGTGGAGCCGGCGAGGCGGCGGGCGTCCTTGGTGGCGCCGGCGGCGCTGCGTCTGACCCAGATCCGCCAGGCGGCCTCCAGTCCCGGCGCGTCGGAGACGGGGTCGGTGTTCTCCCCCTGCTGCGCCGCCCGTTCCTCCAGCCGGCGGCAGGCCTGGCGGACGAACGCGTCGACGCCGTTGACCGTGACGCGGCCGATGTAGCCGTCGTCGGCGAGGTCCTCGGGGCGCGGGAAGGCCATGGCGGCGACGGCGAGGTGGGCCAGCCCGTGCAGGAACCGGTCGGCGGAGTCGGCGGCGGTGCGGCGGGCGTAGTCGCCCATGCGCACGGCGAACACGGAGTCCTCGGCGGCGGTCACGGCCATGCCCGCGCGGGGGGACACCTCCAGGACGACGAGCCCGAGCCCGGCGGCCACGGCGTCCGCGAGCCGGGCGAACGGCGGGTCCTCCCGGTAGCGGCGCAGCAGGTCGGCGTACTCCTGGTCGCGCGCCGGCAGCAGCCTGGGCTGGAGCCCGAAGGCGACGAGCCGGGCCGCGTCGGCGGCGTCGGCGGGGGTGACGGCGGCGCCCGCCGGGGAGGGGGCGTCCGGCTCACTCCACTCGACGTGCTCGCTCACGACTGCGACTCCTTGCTCTGGGGACGGGGTGCGGGGACCGCGCCGGTGCGGGTGCGGCGGGGGGCGGCGTACGGCGTGGCGCGGCGTCCGACGCCTGTACGGGCGCGGGTGCGGCAAGGGCCGGCATACGGCATCGGGTGGGCTCCGACACCGGTGCGGGCACGAGCGCGGCGAGGGCCGGCATACGGCGTCGCACGGCCTTCCACCGGCGACCCGGCACGCGGCATCGCGCCACCGCCCGCCGGTCGGCCGACGTACGGCACCACGAAGCCCTCTGCCGACCGTCCGACGTGGGGCAACACGCGACCCGCTGCCGATCGCTCGGCGGGCCGCATCACGCCACCTCCTGCCGGTCGGCCGCCATCCCGGCGGCGTCCAGCAGCGCCGTGCCCACGATCAGGTCGGCACCGCCGAACTCGGGATCGTCCAGCTCCGTCCCGTCGTCCACCGCGAACAGCAGCTTCTCCTCGCCCTGCCGGTAAGCCGTGCCGACCGCGGGGCTCGCGGCGTGGATCGCCATGAGGGCCACCAGGTACGGCAGGTCGGGGTCGCGTCGGCGCGCCTGCGCCAGCAGGCCCGACAGCCGCCGGGGGGCGTCGGCGGGCAGGTCCAGCAGCTTTCTGGCAGCCGCCAGCTGCTCCTCGCTGAAGCGACTGTCGTCGGGCGTGGCGATGAGGTCCGGCTCCGGCATCTCCGCGCCCAGGTGCTCCCGCTCGACCGGCGGTGTCAGCAGGATGTCGACCAGGTCGCCGACCCTGACGGACACCGGCGTGCGCAGTCCCGTCCCGCGCGCGAAGAAGGCGTCGGTGACGCGGATGGCCTGCTCCAGGGGCAGCGGCAGCAGCGGCGCGACCAGCTGTCCGTACAGGTCGATCCCGGACGCCGGGGCGGGCGGGGCGAAGGCCTGCCGGTCCTGCTCGGCGCGGAACAGCGGGCCGGCCTCCAGCAGACGTGACTGGAGCTGGGTGTGGCGCCGGATGCAGTCCTTGACGATGTCGACCAGTTCGGCGGCGCGCCGCTTGTGCTCGGGGTCCTCGGACTCGTCGCGGGCCTTGCGGATGTTGGTGAGGATGGCGTTCTCGTGACGGTAGCGGTCGGCCACATGGTCGAGGGCCTCGGCGATCATGTCGGGCACGGTGGTGAGCCAGTCCACCGCGCGGACGTTGCGCCGGGTGGCCTCCAGCGCCCTGCGCAGCGTCTCGGAGTACTGCACGGTGCGGTAGCGGGCCTGCTCGGCGGCGAGCTGGGCGTCGGCGAGCCGGCCGCGGCTGATCAGCACCTCCAGCTTGACCTCGGCGGCGATCTGGGCGCTGGTGACATCGGTGTCGAGGGCGCCGACGAGGACGTTCACCGCTTCGTCGGTGGTGCGCAGGTAGACGCTGCCGCCCGGGCCGGGCACCTCCTCGATCAGCTTGAAGTCGTAGTCACGGCGGACGTATGTGCCGTCCGGGGCGAAGGTGCCGTAGACGGCGCGGAAGCCGCGGTCCACGCTGCCGACGTTGATCAGGTTCTCCAGGACCCAGCGGGCCACCCGCTCGTGCTCGGCGGCGGGGCGGCGCGGGGCCTGGGCGGCTGTGCGCGGGACGAGCCGGGCGACCACCTGATCGTGGTCGGCGCCGGTGTCGAAGTCCATGTTCAGCGTGATCAGGTCGATGGCCGCGAGGGCGATCTCGGCCATGCCGTACACCGAGTACTCGCCCGCCAGGTTGGCCTTGCGCGCGTCGAGGTCGTGCAGCGGCGCGGTGCAGGCGAGCGCGCGCAGCCGCCGCGCCAGTCCCTCGTCGGCGGCCGGGCCCACGGCGGGGCGCGGCCCCGCGCTGAACTGGGGCGGAACGCTGTCCGTCGATGCAGGCGAAGTCACGGTGCACAGATTAGGTCCTCGGTCTGACAACGACCCAAACGGCGCAGAACCGCCCCCTGCCCGCAGCGCTCCCGTCTGCGTCCACTGCTCCCGCGCCGGTCGGCTCGCGTGCCTGCTCCCGCGCCTACGGCTCCTGCGCCACCCTGCGCCGGTAGACCTCCGCGATCCGCTCCCGCGAGTCGTCGAGGTAGACCTCCAGCAGCCGCTCGGCGCCCTCCCGGTCGCCGGAGCGCAGGGCCTGGAGGATCTGGCGGTTGCGCGCGAGATAGGGCTCGTGCAGGCGGCGCGGGTCGTCCACGACGTGGAAGGCCAGGCGCAGCTCCGCGAAGACGCTGCGCATCAGCTCCCCGGTGCGGTCGCTGCCGGCGAGGGCGACCAGCTCGCGGTGGAAGTGGATGTTGGCGGTGCCCAGCGCGTTCCAGTCGTGCTCGACGGTGGCCCGCTGCCCCTCCTCGACGGCGGCGGCGAGCCCGTCCAGGGCGTACGGCGGCTCGCCGAGTCCGCGCACGACCGCGCACTCGACGAGCCGCCGGGTGCGGTAGATGTCCTCGACGTCCTCGACCGTGAGCACGCGCACGAAGACCCCCCGGTTGAGCTCGTGAACGAGCAGCCGTTCGTGGGTGAGCAGCCGGAACGCCTCGCGCAGCGTGTTGCGGGAGACGCCGAGCGCGCCGCCGATGCTCTCCTCCGACAGCCGGGTCCCCGGCGGGAAATAACCCTCGGCGATGCGGCTTCGGAGGATGTCCGCGACGCGTTCGGCGGTGCTGGTGCGCCCCAGGAGCGCGCGGTCGTCGGCCAGTCCGGTCAGCTGCTCTGCCATGCCGGGAATTCAAGCGCAGAAACAGGAACGAAACAACAAGGGTATTGAGGGATCGTTCAACGATCCTCTACCTTGCTGGGTACGGCGTCGCCGCCCGCACCGTGGCGGCCGTCGCTTCCGCACGGCACGGCTCAGTCCGCAGCACCCTCCCTCCACCCACTGCGAGGTGCACATGAGCGCGAACCCTGCACCGACTCCTCCGCCGACGTCCACGCCCGCTTCCGCGCCGGTCCCGTCCCCGGACTCCGCGCCGGGCGCCCCGGCCCCTGCACCCCGCCCTGCGGCCACCGGCCGCGGACCCGGACCGGGCGATCGCGCCGGCACGGGCGGGCCCGCCGGCACGGGCGACCCCAGCGGCAACGGCGGCTCCGCGGACACCGGCGCCTTCGCCTGGCTCCGCGCCCTCGGCCCGCGCGGACGACGCGCCTTCGCCGGAGCCTTCGGCGGCTATGCGCTCGATTCGTATGACTACTTCACGCTCCCTCTGAGCATGGTCGCGCTGGCCGCCCACTTCGGCCTGGACAGCGGCCAGACGGGCCTGTTCACCACCGTCACCCTGGTGGTCTCCGCGGTCGGCGGCGCCCTCGCGGGCGTGCTGGCGGACCGGATCGGCCGGGTCAGGGCGCTGATGATCACGGTGATCACCTACGCCGTCTTCACCGTGGCCTGCGGCTTCGCGCCCAACTACGAGACGCTGCTGGTGTTCCGGGCGCTCCAGGGGCTCGGCTTCGGCGGCGAATGGGCCGTGGGCGCGATCCTGGTGGCCGAGTACGCGAGCGCCCGGCACCGCGGGCGCACCCTCGGCGTGATCCAGAGTTCCTGGGCCGTGGGCTGGGCCCTGGCGGCGATCGTCTACACGCTGGTGTTCTCGTTCCTCGGCGACGAACTGGCCTGGCGGGTGATGTTCTGGACGGGTGCGCTGCCCGCCGTCCTGGTCATCTGGATGCGCCGCCGCGTGCACGACGCCCCGGAGGCGGTCGCCGCCCGCGAGAGGGCCCCGCACAAGGGCTCGTTCGCCGCGATCTTCCGGCCGGGCACGGCCGCGGCGCCGGGTCTGCTGCGCACGACCGTGTTCGCCGTGCTGCTCTCCACCGGCGTCCAGGGCGGCTACTACACGCTGGCGACGTGGGTGCCGACGTACCTCAAGACCGAGCGCGACCTGTCGGTCGTCGGCACCGGCGGTTATCTGACGTTCCTGATCTCCGGCGCGTTCCTCGGCTATCTGACGGGGGGTTACCTCACCGACCGGCTGGGCCGCCGGCGCAACATCTGGCTGTTCGCCCTGCTGTCGGCGGTGTGCATCCTGGCGTACGCCAACATCCCCAGCGGCGCCAACACCCTGCTGCTGGTGCTGGGCTTCCCGCTCGGGTTCTGCATGTCGGCCATCTTCAGCGGCTTCGGCTCCTTCCTGAGCGAGCTGTACCCGACCGAGGTGCGCGGCACCGGGCAGGGCTTCACGTACAACACCGGCCGGGCCGTGGGCGCCGTCTTCCCGACGACGGTCGGCTTCCTGGCGGACAGCTGGGGCGTCGGCGGCGCGCTGGTCTTCGGCGCGATCGGTTACGGCCTCGCCGCACTGGCCCTGTTCGGACTGCCCGAGACTCGTGGAAGGGAACTGGCGTGAACCGCACACAGGACCGTCCCCTGACCGTCGTGGACCCGCACGCGCGCGCGTGGAGCCCGGAAACCGCCCGCGCCCGCTTCCGGGCGGGCCTGGCCGGCCCCACCGCCGGGGTCGCCGCGGGCCACACCCAGGTGAACCTGATCTCGGTGCCCGCCGACTGGGCGTACGACATGCTGCTGTTCTGCCAGCGCAATCCCCAGCCCTGCCCGGTGCTCGACGTGACCGACCCGGGCGCCGTGACCACGGTGCTCGCGGCGGACGCGGACCTGCGCACCGATCTGCCGCGCTACCGGGTGTGGCGGAAGGGCGAGCTGGTGGACGAGCCGACGGACGTGCTCCGCCACTGGCGGCCCGACCTGGTGTCGTTCCTGATCGGGTGCAGTTTCACCTTCGAGTGGGCGCTGACCGGCGCGGGCGTCCCGCTGCGCCACATCGAGCAGGGGCGCAACGTACCCATGTACGTGACCAACCGTCAGTGCCGGCCCGCCGGGCGGCTGCACGGCCCCATGGTGGTGTCGATGCGTCCGGTGCCGCCCGGGCGCCTGGCGGCGGCGATCCGGGAGAGCAGTCTGCTGCCCGCGGTGCACGGCGGCCCGGTGCACTGCGGCGACCCGTCCGCCCTCGGCATCGCCGACCTGGCCCGTCCCGACTTCGGCGACCCGGTGGTCGCGGAGCCCGAGGACATCCCGGTGTTCTGGGCCTGCGGCGTGACTCCGCAGGCCGCCGTGATCGCGTCCCGGCCGCCGTTCGCCATCACCCATGCGCCGGGGCAGATGTTCCTGACCGACGCCCGCGACGAGCAGTACCGCGTCGGGTGACACGGTCCGGTGGGGTCGGACGGCGAGGCCGAGGTCTTCCCGGCCAGCAATCGGGTGACACATTCGGGTGAGAAAATGGACAGCGCACGTCCGGCACGAGGGGACTCATGACCGCGATCGATCTCAACGCCGACCTGGGAGAGGGCTTCGGGCGCTGGCGGCTGACCGACGACGAGGGACTGCTGTCCGTCGTCACCAGCGCCAACGTGGCCTGTGGCTTCCACGCCGGGGACGCCCCCACCATGCGCCGGGTGTGCGAGCTGGCCGCCGCGCGCGGGGTGACGATCGGCGCCCAGGTCTCCTACCGGGACCTCGCCGGGTTCGGGCGGCGCGCGATGGACGTGCCGCCCGCCGAGCTGGCGGCCGAGGTGGCGTACCAGATCGGCGCCCTGGAGGTGTTCGCCCGTGCGGCGGGCGCGCGCGTGGCCTACGTCAAGCCGCACGGGGCGCTGTACAACCGCGCGGTGCACGACGAGGCGCAGGCCCGCGCGGTCGTCGACGGCGTGCTTTTGGCCGGCGGCGCGCTGCCGGTGCTGGGACTGCCCGGCTCACGGCTGCTGGAGCTGGCCGGCGAGGCGGGGCTCCCGGCGGTCCCGGAGGCGTTCGCCGACCGCGCGTACACCGACGAGGGCACGCTGGTGCCGCGCGCCCACGACGGGGCCGTGATCAGCGACCCGGAGGCCGTCGTGGAGCGCTCGCTGAGCCTGGCCCGGACCGGGAAGGTCGCCTCCCTGTCCGGGGCGCGCATCGACGTACGCGCGCGCTCCCTGTGCCTGCACGGGGACACGCCCGGCGCCGTAGAGCTGGCCCGTCGGGTCAGACGGCGGCTGGAGGAGTCCGGGGTGCGGGTGGAGGCCTTCGCATGAGAGTGCTGCCCGTCGGCGACGACGCCCTGCTCGTGGAGGTGGCCTCCGGGCGGGAGGCGCGGGCGCTCCACGCCGAGCTGCTGCGCCGCCGCGCGGAGGGGTCGCTCGTGGTGCGGGAGATCGTCCCTGCGGCCCGTACGGTCCTCCTCGACGGTCTGGCCGAGCCGGGCCGGCTGGCCGGTGAGCTGACCGCCGCCGAAGCGCCGCCCGCTCCCCCGCCCGCGCGGGAGGCGGTCGAGCTGCGCGTGCGCTACGACGGGCCCGACCTCGCGGACGTCGCCGCCCTGTGGGGCGTGTCCGAGGAAGAGGTGGCCCGCATCCACTGCGGGACCGAGTACGAGGTCGCCTTCTGCGGGTTCGCGCCCGGCTTCGGCTACCTCACTGGTCTGCCGCCCCGATACCACGTCCCCCGCCGCGACACGCCGCGCACCGCCGTGCCCGCCGGTTCGGTCGGGCTGGCGGGCGCCTACACCGGCGTCTACCCGCGCACGTCGCCGGGCGGCTGGCAGCTGATCGGCACCACCGACGCGGTGCTGTGGGACCACACGCGCGCGCCGGCCGCCCTGCTGTCGCCGGGCACGCGCGTCCGTTTCGTTCCGGCGGGGCGGGTGGGCCGGTCATGAGCGACCGTGCGCTCGCCGTCGTACGGGCCGGGGCGCTGACCACCGTCCAGGACCTGGGGCGTCCGGGCCACGCCCACCTGGGGGTGCCCCGCTCGGGCGCCCTCGACCCGCCCGCGGCGGCGCTGGTCAACCGGTTGGTCGGCAACCCGCCCGAGGCGGCCGTCCTGGAGACGACCCTCGCCGGCTGCGCCCTGCGCCCCCGCTCGACGGTCACCGTGGCGGTCGCCGGCGCGCCCTGCCGGGTCACCGTCGACGGACGCCCGGCCGCCTGGGGCGCGCCGGTGCGGGTGCCCGGCGGCGCGCTGCTGGACGTCGGCCCGGCCGTGCGGGGCGTACGCGGCTATGTGGGCGTCGCCGGCGGCATCGCCGTCGAGCCGGTGCTCGGCAGCCGCTCCACGGACCTGCTGTCGGGCCTGGGCCCGCCGCCGCTCACGGACGGCGCGGTGCTGCCCCTCGGGCGGATGGCCGGGGCGCCCCACGCGCGTGTGGACGTGGCCCCTCAGCCGGCGCCCCCGGCCGAGCTTGTCCTGCGGGTGACCCTCGGTCCCCGCGACGACTGGTTCACCCCGTCGGCGGTGGCGGCGTTCGCCTCGCGCGCGTACCGGGTGTCCCCCGCGAGCAACCGCATCGGCCTGCGCACCGAGGGGCCCGTGCTGGAGCGGGCCCGCGCGGGCGAACTCCCCAGCGAGGGCATGGTCCTCGGTGCGGTCCAGGTCCCGCCCGACGGCCGGCCGGTCGTCTTCCTCGCCGACCACCCGACCACCGGCGGTTACCCGGTGATCGCCGTCGTCCGCGCGGCCGACCTCGCGGCGGCGGCTCAGGCGGTCCCGGGCACGCCGGTGCGGTTCGTGCCGGTGCGCCGCCGCTGACCGCACGCCGGATCCCCGCCGTACGGGCGCTACGCGGCCACCCCCGCACCCGGCCGCGCCTCGCCGACGGACACCGGCACGGGCAGGTCGTTCACGGTCGCATCCTTCGCCGTCGGTCCCTGCACGGCGTGCTCCTTCACCGCCAGGTCGGCGACGGCGAGGTCCCTCCTCCCGGCCGGGCCCCGCACCGCCGCCCGATCCGCCGCCGTCAGGCCCTCCGCCGTGAGGTCCGCAACCCCCGTCCGCCGCGCCACGGGCTCCGGCGCCGGCAGCGCGGCCAGCGCCGCGGACACCGACTGCGCCGCCCGCAGATCGAGCAGGCCGACCGTCCCCCGCGCGCGGTGGCGCATCTCGTCGGCGGCCAGGCGCAGCAACTGGGGCAGCAGGTCGTTGCACCGGCGCGCGATCCAGGCGCTGCCCTGCGTGGCCAGCCACCACAGGCTCGCCGACCTGCTGGGCGGCGGGAACTCCGGTTCGGGCGAGGGCGCCGGACCGGTCGCCAGGCCCGCCTCGGCCAGCAGGGCGTGGAAGCGCAGCGCGAGCTGCCGGTGGCCGCGCTCTGCGGGATGCAGCCGGTCGGAGCTCCACATGGCCCGGTCGGTGAGCCAGGCGCCCTCGGCGGCGTGCAGGTGCAGCGCCCCGTACCGCTCGGACAGCGCGTGCACGACCGTGTTCACCGCCTGCTGGCGCCGGGCCAGCGGGCGGGCCAGGGCGCCGGGCAGCCCGAGCATCGCGCCGGGGTCGGGCAGACAGGCGGTGAGCAGCACCGCGCCCTGCTGGACGAGGGCCGAGTACACCCGGTCGAGACGGGCGGCGACGTGATGGACGTCGAAGGTGCGGCGCAGCGTGTCGTTGACGCCGACGAGGACGGAGGCGACGTCGGCGCGCAGGGTCAGCGCCGCGGGCAGCTGGTTCTCCAGGACGTCCCGGGTCTGGGCGCCGCTGACCGCGAGGTTGGTGAACCCGGCGGGCTGCTCGCACAGCCCGCCGGCGAGCAGCGCGGCCCAGCCGCGCCACCCGTTCCCCACCGGATCGCCCACTCCCTCGGTCAGCGAGTCCCCGAGGGCCACGTAACGGACGGGGGGTCTCATGCGAGGCCCTCCGCGGGGACGAAGGGCCGCTCGGTCGCCTTGGCGTCGTGCGCGGCGAGGAACTCCCGTACGGCGGTGTCCCAGCCGAAGCACTCGGCACGCGCGCGTGCCGCCTCCCGGCGCGTCTTCTCGGGCCCGTCCAGCAGGGCCTGGACGGCGTCGGCGAAGGCGTTGCCGCTGTCCGCCGCGGTGGCCCCGGCGGAGCCGATCACCTCGGGCAGCGCGGAGGAGGAGCTGGCGACGACCGGTGTGCCGCAGGCCATCGCCTCCAGCGCGGCGAGCCCGAAGGTCTCGGCCGGCCCCGGGGCCAGGCACACGTCGGCGGAGGCCTGGAGGGCGCCGAGCAGACCGCGGTCGGAGATGTGCCCGAGGAAGGTGGCCGGCAGACCGCGCTCGGTCGCCCGCTGCTCCAGCCGGGCCCGCAGCGGTCCGTCGCCGGCGACGACCAGCACGGCCCGCACCCCGCGCCGACGCAGCGCCTCCAGGGCGTCAAGGGCGGTGCCGGGCCGCTTCTCCACGGACAGCCGGGAGCACATCACCAGCAGCGTCTCGTCCGCGTGGGCGTGCCGGTCGCGCAGCGCGGGGTCGCGCAGGGCGGGATGCCGGGCCACCAGGTCGACGCCCAGGGGGGCGCGTACGACGTTGCGTGCGCCGATGCGGACGAACTCCCGTTCGGCGAACTCGGTGGTGCACACGACCTTGGAGTAGGTGTGGGCGGTGCGGACGTTGAGGCTGTCGGCGGCGCGGCGGGACAGGTTCTCGGACAGGCCCCAGGTGCGCAGCACGCCGTCGGCGGTCTCGTGGGAGACCATCACGGCGGGCACCCGGGCGCGCCGGGCCCATTTGCCGGTCCAGCGCAGGGTGGTGCGGTCGGAGACCTCCAGGCGGTCGGGGCCCAGGTCCTCCAGGAGGGCGGCGACGCGGCCCCGGTCGATCAGGACGCGGTAGCCGCCGGTGCCGGGCAGTAGCGGCCCCGGCAGGGTGATGACGCGGCCCTGCTCGGTCTCCTGGTCGGTGTGGCGCTCGCCCGGCACGATCAGGACGGGCTCGTGGCCGGCGGCCTTGAAGCCCTTGCCGAGTTCGCGCAGGGCGGTGCGCAGACCGCCGGAGGAGGGGGCGACGAAGTTCGCCAGGCGGACGATGCGTAGGGACTCGCTCATGCCGCCACCGCCGGCCTGCGGGCTTCGAGCACGGCCGCGTAGTGCTCGATGAGCTGGTCGCCGACGGCGGCCCAGGTGCGGCCCTCGACCGTGGCCCGCGCGGTGGCGCCGAAGACACGGCGCAGTTCCGCGTCGGCGGCCAGGGCGGCCACGGCCTCCCGTACGGCGTCGGCGTCGCGCGGCGGGACGAGGATTCCGGTGCGCCCGTGGTCGACCAGGTCCAGCGGGCCGCCGGCGGCGGGCGCGACGACGGGAACGCCGCTCGCCATGGCCTCCTGGACGGTCTGGCAGAAGGTCTCGAACGGGCCGGTGTGGGCGAAGACGTCGAAGGAGGCGAAGATCCGGGCGAGTTCGTCGCCGGTGCGGCGGCCGAGGAAGACGGCGCCGGGCAGCGCCTCCTCCAGACCGGGCCGGCTCGGTCCGTCGCCGACGACCACGACGCGCACGCCGGGCAGGCCGCAGACGCCGGAGAGCAGCTCGACGTGCTTCTCGGGGGCGAGCCGTCCGACGTAACCGACGATCAGCTCGCCGCCCGGGGCGAGTTCCCGGCGCAGTGCCTCGTCGCGCAGCCCCGGGCGGAAGCGCGCGGTGTCCACGCCGCGCCGCCACAGCCGGACTCGGGGCACGCCGTGGATCTCCAGGTCGCGCAGGGAGGCGGTGGACGGGGCGAGGGTGCGGTCGGCGGCGGAGTGCACGGAGCGGATGCGCCGCCAGGCGGCCGCCTCGCCGGCGCCCATGTAGGTGCGGGCGTATCCGGCCAGGTCGGTCTGGTAGACGGCCACGGCGGGGATGCGCAGCCGGGCGGCGGCGGCCATGCCGCGGACGCCGAGGACGAAAGGGCTGGCCAGGTGCACGATGTCGGGGCGGTGCTCGACGAGCGCCGCGGCCAGGCGCCGGCTGGGGAGGGCGACGCGGACCTGGGGGTAGCCGGGGAGCGGGAGGGAGGGGACGTGGACGACCGGGCACGGCGCGAGAGCGCCGGCCTTCTGTCCGGGAGCGGGAGCCGGTGCGACGACGAGGGGAGCGTGACCGCGATCGACGAGGTGTCGGGCGGTCTGGAGCGCGCAGTGGGCCACGCCGTTCACATCGGGGGGAAAGGATTCGGTCACGATGACGACACGCATAGGGGTGTTGTCGCCGTGCTGGACGTGGCCGCGTCAACGTCGATCTTTCCGGCCGGGGAACGGTCCATGAGCGTTGCGCTGCACACCCGCGCAGGTCAGGCCTCGTCCATGTACTTCTGACTCCCGGGTAACCCCTCGTTCACACGGCGGGCGCGTCGGGGCCGATCCGGCTGCGCACCGCCGTCTGGACCTCCGCCTCCTCGGCCGGATCCGACGCCAGCCGCCGCAGTTGCTCCTCGACCCGCGCGTCGCCGGTCTCGGCGTGCCGGGCGGCGAGTTCCCTGGTGGTCTCCTCGCAGTCCCAGAGGCATTCGACGGCGAATCCGGCGGGGAAGGAGGGGTCGGTGGCGGCGAGCGCCCGGGCCGCCCTGCCGCGCAGGTGCGACGAGGCCGTCTCGCGGTAGATGTGGCGCAGCACGGGGGCGGCGCAGACGATGCCGAGACGCCCGGCGCCGTCGACCAGGGTCCACAGGGTCGGCGCGTCCGGGCCCTCGCCCCGCACGGCCTCGCGCAGCGCGCCGAGGACGAGGTCGCTGTCCTTGGTCCCGCCCCGGCAGGCGAGCACCCGCCCGGCGGCAGCGCCCAGCTCGTCGGGCCGACGGGCCCAGCCGCGCGCCCGGTCCACGGCGACGGGCCCGCTCATCCGTTCGAAGGCGTCGACGGCGGCCTGCAGGACGGGCGCCGGCCCGGTCGCCACGGCCAGCTCGATCAGGTCGAGGGCGTCGGGGTCGGCGCTGTCGGCGAGATAGCGCAGCGCGGTGCAGCGGGCGCCCTCGGAGCCGTCCTGGGCGGCTCGCAGGATCTCGGGCCGGTCCTCGGGGCCCGCCACGGCGGCGAGGCAGCGGGCTGCCGGTACATGCAGCGCGGCGCCGCGCTCGATGCCCTGCTGGGCCCATGCGAAGACGGCCGCGACGCTCCAGCCGGGCCGGGGGCCGGCCGGCCGCATCTGGCGCGTCCAGCGGTCGAAGCAACCGGTCTCCTGGGCGGCGCGGACCCGCCCGGCGATGGACGGGCGCGGATCGTCGGCCCACAGCCGCCAGGGACGGGGCTCGAAGGCGTCGCGCACGGCTGCGGCCAGCTCGGCCTCGCCCTCGGCGTCGGTGGCGAACCGGGCCAGCACGGGCGCGGCCAGGGCACGAAGCCCGGCGTCGTCGTCGCGCAGCGCGAGTTCGTCCAGGGCCCAGGCCCAGTTGCCGCCGTGGGCGGCGTACCGGCGCAGCAGGGCGAGGGCGTCGCGCCTGCCGTAGGAGGCGAGGTGGCCGAGGACGGCGAGGGCCAGACCGGTGCGGGACTCGTCGGTGTCGACGAGGTCCTCGGGGGCGAACAGGTGCGCCTCGATGGCGTCGATGCCGCCGCCCAGGTCGAGGTAGAGCCGGGCGTAGTAGAGGGAGCGGTTCTCGACCTGCCAGTCGTGACGGGGGTCGTGGCGCACACACTGGTCGAGCGCGGTGAGCGCCTCGTCGCGCGGGGCGGTGAGCGCGTGCAGCGTGCCGTCGCCGCGGCCCCGCTGGAGCAGGCCGAGCAGCGTGCCACTGGGCGCTATGACCGGATCGAACATGGGAAACAGCCTCACATCAAGCGTCGACGCAACCGGGGACGTGCATTACCTGGCCGCGTGACAACACGTCGGGGCGCCCGCCGTCTCTTGCTTGTTGTAGACCATCTTCCTCTGCCTCTCGTCGGTGGCCCATGCGGGCCGCATCACGGCCCGCGCGGTGCGGCAACACCTGCCCAGCCATCGCGTCCGTGAATCACGACGTCATGATGACCCGGCGCTTCTCGATGCCGCGACCGAAATTTCGGGCGGTCCCGTACCGCCTCCCCCGTTTTCCGTGTCGCGCCTGGTCGGACGGGGTTTCCCGGCCGGCCGCGGCGCTGCGGTCAGCTGGTGCCGAACAGCTCCAGCAGGTCCCCCTTGTCGAACATACGTGCGGTATCGATGGCCGAGGGAGTGCCCGCGCAGGGGTCGGCACCGCCGTCCAGCAGGGCCCGGATCACCTCCTGCTCACCCTTGAAAACCGCCCCCGCGAGGGGGGTCTGCCCCCGGTCGTTGACGCGGTCGGCCTCGGCGCCGCGCTCCAGCAGCGCGCGCACGGTTCCCGCGTGGCCGTGGTAGGCGGCGAGCATCACGAGGGAGTCGCCGCGGTCGTTGGTGAGGTCGGCCGGCACGCCCGCGTCCACGTACGCCGCGAGCTCTTCGGTCCGGCCCCGCCGGGCCAGCTCGAAGATCCTGGTCGCGAACTCCACGACCTCGGGGTCGGGGGCTTCGGTCATCGGCGGGACCGCCTCTCACTGCACGCGTCGGGGACCGTGGGGGGGGAGCACCGTCCGTCCGCGAGCGGTGCGGCCGTACGGGTGAAATGCCAGCGTACTGGCTCGGCGGGCACATCAGCGGCGCCCGCCGAGGCAAGGATCAGCAATGCACCCGCCGGGCACGACGCACGGGCGACAGGCCGGGGACGACCTCCGCCACCTGGGCGAAATCGAGCGATTTTCACCCAGTTGCACCTTTAATCGTATGGATACATGCTGTGATCCTGGAAGTACTCATGGTGACTGTCCCCCTCGACACCAGGAGACCTCATGATCCTGTCCATCTCAGGCGTCGTCCTGCTCGGCATCGTCGTCTTCATCTTCCTGCGCAAGGACGGGCTCAAGGTGTCCCACGCCCTGGTCGCCGTCCTGTTCGGCTTCTACCTCGCCAGCACGGCCATCGCGCCGAGCATCAAGGCGGGCGGCGAGAGCCTGGCGAGCCTCCTGGGCGGCCTCAAGTTCTGACGCCCCGTCCGCCCGGACCCCCCGACCCGCTCGTACGCACCTCCAGGAGACAGCAGTGGCCCGGCGCCCCCTCCCCCGCATTCTGAGCAACGGCAGCGCCCGGTTCGCGCGGAGCCGGGAGCTGGCCCGGACGGCGGCCGACAGCGCCACCGACGTCCTCCACCCGCTGATCAGGATCACGCGCGGTCTGCGCCGGCTGGCCTCGGCCGGGCGGCGCAAGTGGGCCGGCACCCCCAAGGACCGGCGGGGCCCCCTGCTGTTCATGGCGGCCTCGGTGCTCCTGGTCGTCACGCTCGTGCCGTACGGCCCGCTGCTCGCCGTCGTCACGCTGATGGCGGCGGCGGCCTGGCAGGGGCGGGACCGCTCCCGGTCGGCCGGCGACGGCGCGGACGACTCCCGCACGCAGCGGCTGCGGGCCCTGTACGAGGCGCTGGTCCCGTACTTCTCGGTGCCCGAGGACCCGGCCCCGCTCTACTCCCACGGCGGGGCGTGGGAGAAGGCCTTCCCGGAGTACGAGTTCGACGGCACCGGCCGCACCACCCATCTCGTGATCCGCTACCCGGCCTACTTCGCGGACGGCGAGCGCGAGGCCCGGGCGCGGATCGAGCACCTGGTCGGCGCCAAGTCGGGCCGCGGCCGCGAGTACCACTTCCTGTGGGACGAGGAGGGCAACCAGCTCACGGTCTCGGTGCTCGCGCCGTTGCCCACGGACATCGCCGCCCAGCCCTTCGTCACCGCCCCCGGCGAGACGGTCCTCGGCTTCACCGACCCCGGCGAGGTCCCGCGCACGCTCCCGCTCACCCACGGCGAGGAGCGGCGCGACGTCCCGCCGGTCGTCTGGCGCACCGGCATCCGCTCCACCGAGCCGCACCTGCTGGTCGTCGGCCAGCCCGGCAGCGGCGCGTCGACGCTGCTGCGGTCGGTGGCCCTCCAGGCGGTCCAGCACGGCGACCTGCTCGTCGTCGACGGCGGCGGCACCGGCGAATACGCCTGTCTGACCGGACGGGACGGCGTGCTGGCGGTGGAGTGCGCGCTCGCCGGCGCCCTGGCCGGCCTGGAGTGGGCCGCCACCGAGACGGAACGGCGGCTCATCGCCGTCAACCGCGCCCGTCAGGCGGGCCAGCCGCCGCCGGACGACACCAGGCGGCCCCTGTGGATCCTGCTGGACCGCCCGGCCGCGCTGAGCCAGGTGGCCGCGGCCGACGGTCACCGCGACCCGCAGTCCCTGCTCCAGATCCCGCTCCGGCACGGCCGCGCGGCGAGCGTCACGGTGGTCGTGGCCGAGACGTTCGACACCCTGGACGCGCTCGGCGACCCGGTGCGCCAGCACACCCGCGCGCGCGTGGCGCTCGGCCAGGCCACCGCGGCCCAGCTGGAGGCCGTGCTGGGCGCGCCCCCGCACACCACGCCCCCGACCCAGGTCCCGCCCGGCCGCGGCTACGCCCGCCTGGGCACGGGCCCGGTCCTGCGTCTCCAGGTGCCGGCGACGCCGGACCCGTACGACGACGCCACGAGCGACGCCCACCGGCAGGCCGTGCTGGAGCTGCTCCCGCCGCGCACCGCCCCGGCGGACGGCGAGCGGGTCCCCGTCGAGGGCGAGGCCGCGCCGGAGCCGGCGGACGCGCCGGCCCCCGAGCCGGTCGTCACGATCAAGACCCCGGTGCCCACCCTGGACGGCGAGCCGGTGACCGTGCCCACCCTCGACGCCGGACCCGCGCCCGTGCCCACCCTCGACGCCGAGCCGGTGGGGGCCGACACCGCCCCGGCGAAGACCCCGTAGGCCCCCGGTCCCCACCCGCCGCGGCCTACGCCACGAACGTGCGCGGCGCGTCCGCTCCCGCCGTCCCGCCGCTCTCCACCAGCCGGGCCGCCGCCGCGAGCCGTGCGGCGGCCTCCTCCGCCACCGCCCCGCCCACGGTGAACGGCAGCCGCACATACCCCTCGAAGGCCCCGTCGACCCCGAACCGCGGCCCGGACGGGACCCGCACGCCGACCCGCTCCCCCACCTCCGCGAGCCGCGACCCGGACAGCCCCCCGGCGCGCACCCACAGCGTCAGCCCGCCCCGCGGCACCTCGAACTCCCACTCGGGCAGCACCCGGCGCACCGCGGCGACCAGCGCGTCCCGGTTGTCCCGCGCCTGCTCCCGCCGGATCTCCACCGCCTGCTCCCAGCCCCCGGTGCTGAACAGCCAGTTCACCGCGAGCTGCTCCAGCACCGGCGTGCCCAGATCGGCGTACGCGCGCGCGGCGACCAGGCTGCGGATCACGTCCGGCGCCGCCCGCACCCAGCCGATGCGCATCCCCGCCCAGAAGGCCTTGCTCGCCGAGCCGACGGTGATCACGGTGGACCCGGCCGGGTCGAAGGCGCACACGGGCCGCGGCATCTCCACGTCCGGGTCCAGCCACAGCTCGCTCATCGTCTCGTCGGCGACCAGCACCGTCCCCGCCGAGCGGGCCGACTCCACCAGCCGCCTGCGCTGGTCCTCGCCGGCGAGGGCGCCGGTCGGGTTGTGGAAGTCGGCGACGACATAGGCGATGCGCGGCGCCGCCTCCCGCAGCACCTGGCGCCAGCGGTCCATGTCCCAGCCGGTGAGACCCTCGGCCATCGCCACGGGCACCAGCCGCGCCCCCGCCTCCCGCATCAGCTGGAGGATGTTGGCGTACGACGGCGACTCCACGGCGACCCGCTCGCCACGCCCCGCGAACAGGTGGCAGATCGCGTCGATGGCGCCCATCGCGCCGGTCGTCACCATGATCTGCTCGGGCATGGTGGGGATGCCGCGCGCGGAGTAGCGCTCGGCGATCATGGCACGCAGCGCGGGCAGCCCGGCCGGGTAGTCGCCGTGCGTGTGCGCGTACGGCGGCAGTTCCTCCAGGGCGCCCTGGACCGCGCGGGTGAGCCAGGGCTCGGGCGCGGGCAGCGCGGCCGTGCCGAGGTCGATCATCGACCCCAGGGCCTCCGGGGGCAGCGGTTCGAGGCCGCGCGCGGGGAGCGGGTTGCCGGCCGGCACGGCGGTCCAGCTGCCCGCGCCGCGCCGGGACTCCAGGAAGCCCTCCGAGCGCAGCGCCTCGTAGGCGGCGGCGACGGTGGTGCGGCTGACGGACAGGGCCAGGGCCAGTTCCCGTTCGGCCGGCAGCCGGGCGGCGACCGGCACCCTGCCCTCCAGGACCAGCAGCCGGATGCCGTCGGCGAGCGAGCGGTAGGCGGGCGGGCGGCGTGTGCCGGGGCCCGCCGGGCGGTCCTGCTGCGACTTGAGCAGCCGGCCGAGCTGCGCCGCGCCCACCGCGGAAGTCCACTGGGCCATGACTATCAGTCCACCTTCCCCGAATTGGCCATGGATGGCCGATCGCTCCACGCCACAGAGTGGCATGCGTCAGGCCACGACGACCACCGGGGGACACCTTGTCCGTCTCATCAGACTCACCAGACACACCAGACTCATTGGGCTCACCGGGCTCATCCGGCTCACAGGACTTCTCCACCTCCAGAAATCACGCCACCTCCTCCAGCCCAACGGGCGCCCGCGCCGGGGGGCGTCTGTTGCGTCGGCTCGTCCAGCTCTACCTGGGCCTCGCCCTCTACGGAGTCAGCTCGGCGCTGCTCGTGGAGGCCGGCCTGGGGCTCGAACCGTGGGGCGTGCTGCACCAAGGGCTCGCCGAACTGACCGGTATGACCATCGGGGTGGTGTCGATCGTCGTCGGCGCGGGCGTGCTGCTGCTGTGGATCCCGCTGCGCCAGCGCCCGGGGCTGGGCACGGTGTCCAACGTCGTCGTGGTCGGCCTGGCGATGGACGGCGCCCTCGCCCTGGCGCCCGCCTCGGACGCCCTCGCCGTGCGCGTCCCGCTGCTGGCCACCGGCATCCTGCTCAACGGGGTGGCCACCGGCCTCTACATAGCCGCCCGCTTCGGACCCGGTCCGCGCGACGGGCTGATGACCGGGCTGCACCGGCGCACCGGCCGCTCGATCCGGCTGATGCGCACCGCGGTCGAGGTCGCCGTCGTAGCCTCCGGGTTCGCGCTGGGCGGCACCATCGGTGCCGGCACCCTGCTGTACGCGGTGTCCATCGGCCCGCTCGCCCAGTTCTTCCTGCGCGTTTTCGCCGTCCCGTCGGCATCCGACGGCAGCACGGTCGTTGCCGCCGGTCAACCCCGGCGGGTCATACTGCGTCCGTGACCACGCGCATACGGCACCCCTATCTCGACCACCCCGGCCCGATCCCCTTCGCGCACCGGGGCGGCGCGGCGGACGGCCTGGAGAACACCGTGCTGCAGTTTGGGCGCGCGGTGGAGGCCGGTTACCGGTACATCGAGACCGACGTCCACGCCACCCGCGACGGCCGGCTCGTCGCCTTCCACGACGCGACGCTGGACCGGGTGACCGACGGGCAGGGCCGGATCGCCGACCTCCCCTGGGACGAGGTGCGCCGCGCGCGGGTGGCGGGCAGCGAGCCGGTGCCGCTGTTCGAGGAGCTGCTGGAGACCTTTCCCGAGGTGCGCTGGAACGTCGACCTCAAGGCGGAGTCCGCACTGCATCCGTTCCTCAACCTGATCGCCCGGACCGGCGCCTGGGACCGGATCTGCGTGGGGTCCTTCTCCGAGGCGCGGGTGGTGCGCGCCCAGCGCCTGGCCGGGCCGCGGCTGGCGACCTCGTACGGCACCCGCGGCGTGCTCAACCTGCGGCTGCGCTCCTGGGGCGTGCCGGCGGCGCTGCGCGGCTCGGCGGTCGCGGCCCAGGTGCCGGAGTACCAGTCGGGCATCCAGGTGGTGGACCGCCGCTTCGTCCGGGCCGCCCACGCGCGCGGGCTTCAGGTGCACGTCTGGACGATCAACGAACCGGAGCGCATGCACCGGCTGCTGGACCTCGGGGTCGATGGCATCATGACCGATCACATCGACACGTTGCGCAAGGTCATGGAGGAACGGGGCGTCTGGGTCTGAGGCCCCGCTCCCCCGCCGGCACGGCCCCCGCGCGGCGCCTTCACGGGGAAGAGAGGGCACGGGGTGGGCACCGAGACCGTGCGGACACCTGCGGCCGACGAGGCCGCCGAGCGGCGGCGCGAGCGACGCGGCTGGTACTTCTACGACTGGGCCTGCTCGGTCTACTCGACGAGCGTGCTCACGGTGTTCCTGGGCCCCTACCTGACCTCGGTGGCCGAGGAGGCCGCGGACGCCGACGGGTTCGTGCACCCGCTGGGCATCCCGGTGCGGGCCGGCTCCTTCTTCGCGTACTCGGTGTCGCTGTCGGTGATCGTGGCCGTGCTGGCGATGCCCCTGGCCGGCGCCGCCGCCGACCGGACCGGCCGCAAGAAGCCGCTGCTCGGCGTGGCCGCCTATCTGGGCGCCGCCGCGACCACCGGCATGTTCTTCCTGGACGGCGAGCGCTATCTGCTCGGCGGTCTGCTGCTGATCGTCGCGAACGCCTCGCAGTCCGTGGCGATGATGCTCTGCAACTCCTACCTGCCGAGGATCGCCGCCCCCGAGGAGCGCGACGCGGTCTCCTCACGCGGCTGGGCCTTCGGTTACGCCTCCGGCGCGCTGGTCCTGGTCGCCCATCTGGTGCTGTACCTCGCCCACGACTCCTTCGGCGTCTCGGAGGGCCAGGCGGTGCGCATCTGCCTGGCGTCGGCCGGTCTGTGGTGGGGGGTGTTCACGGTGATCCCGCTGCGAAGGCTGCGCGACCGCGGGGCGGCCCCGGCCCGGGAGGCGACCGCCACCGGCTGGCGGCAGCTCGCGGCGACCCTGCGCGACATGCGCCGCCACCCGCTGACGCTGTCCTTCCTGCTGGCGTACCTCGTCTACAACGACGGCATCCAGACGGTGATCTCCCAGGCGTCGATCTACGGCTCGAAGGAGCTGGACCTCGGGCAGTCGACGCTGATCGGGGCCGTGCTGCTGGTGCAGGTGCTGGCGGTGGCCGGCGCGCTGGCGCTGGGGCGGCTGGCCCGCCGGTACGGCGCCAAGCGGACCATCCTCGGCTCGCTGGCGGCCTGGACCCTGGTCCTCGCGGCCGGCTACTTCCTGCCCGCCGGGGCGCCGGTGTGGTTCTTCGTGCTGGCGTCCGGGATCGGGCTCGTCCTCGGCGGCAGCCAGGCCCTGTCCCGCTCCCTGTTCTCCCATCTGGTGCCGCCCGGCAAGGAGGCCGAGTACTTCTCGGCGTACGAGCTGAGCGACCGCGGGACGAGCTGGCTGGGACCGTTGCTGTTCGGCCTCACCTACCAGCTGACCGGCAGCTACCGGGACGCGATCATCTCCCTGGTGGCCTTCTTCCTCCTCGGGTTCCTGCTGCTCGCGAGGGTGCCCGTACGGCGTGCGATCGCCGACGCGGGGAACCCCGTTCCCGAAAGGATTTAGCACTGGAGCCGAAAGGGCTGTAGTGTACGCGTTTGGCCTGCCAGGCGTACCGTTACTGCGCGTCAAAGATGCCGAAACGCTGGGTGACATCTCCGAATAGGTGTGACAAACCGGGCGCCGGTGGGTACTGCACTGGTTGACAAGGCTGCGGCCACGACGGCGACGCATGACCCGGAACGGGACTCCGAACGGGAATCTTTACCGCCGACCGGACGTTGACCGGATGACGACGACAGCGACACCTGTCCTGTGGGCGACAAGCCCGGGAGGCACGATTCATGAGTGAGCGAGCTCTTCGCGGCACGCGCCTCGTGGTGACCAGCTACGAGACGGACCGCGGCATCGACCTGGCCCCGCGCCAGGCCGTGGAGTACGCATGCGAGAAGGGACATCGCTTCGAGATGCCCTTCTCGGTAGAGGCGGAGATCCCGCCGGAGTGGGAGTGCAAGGTCTGCGGGGCCCAGGCACTCCTTGTCGACGGCGACGGCCCGGAGGAGAAGAAGGCGAAGCCCGCGCGTACGCACTGGGACATGCTGATGGAGCGGCGCACGCGCGAGGAGCTCGAAGAGGTCCTCGAGGAGCGGCTGGCCGTTCTGCGCTCCGGCGCGATGAACATCGCGGTGCACCCGCGGGACAGCCGCAAGTCGGCCTAGTCCCGGCGGCCCGGTCCGAAGGCCGGGTGCCATGATCCCAGCGCCGGCAGAACAACGACCGCGGGCGCCGTACGTCCAGACGTACGGCGCCCGCGGTCGTGGTGCTGTTCCGGCCCGGCCGTCCCGCCCGGCCGTCCCGCTCAGCGGTTCAGCGGCGGGCGCGGCTCGCGCGGCGTGTCGCCCGGCTCGTCCCGGACGACCTCACCCTGCACGACCTTGCCGTCTGGCCGGTGCATACGGGCCTGCCGGAAGGCGTCGCCGAGGCCGCCCGGCGCGGCGGCGCGGAGTCTGCGCTCCACCGTGCGCTCCGTGTACCGGCTCAGTGCCTTCTGGACCGGCGGCACCAGCAGGAGCAGACCGAGGGCGTCGGAGACCAGGCCGGGCAGCATCAGCAGCAGTCCGCCCAGCATCATCAGGCCGTTGCCGCCGCCGCTCGACGGCGGGGTGCCCCGCTCGAGCGCCTCGTTGAGGTTGCGGAAGGCTCGCCGGCCCGCCCGTTTGATGATCACCGAGCCGAGCAGGAAGCCGGCGACGAGCAGCAGGAAGACCACGAACCCGCTCGCGGCGCCCGCGACCACGGTCAGCAGCCAGATCTCCAGCACCAGCCAGCCGGCGACGGCGAGCGGCAGGAACGTCCGCAGCCGGGAGCGCCGGGGCCGGGCGGGGCGGGGAGAGGTCGAAGCGCCAGTCGTCATGGTCCCAGTGTGCCCGCCGGATGCTCAGCACGGCATAAGCCCTCCGGCGAGGGCGGGACGGCACGCGGCGGGGTCACGGCTTCTCGGGACCGCCCCGGCCGATGATCCTCCCGACCCGCTCCCCCACGCCCCACGAGGTGACCCGCCACAGCGCCTCGACCAGGATGTCCCGGCTCATCTTGGAGTCGCCGTGCTCCCGCTCCACGAAGGTGATGGGGACCTCCACGACGTGATAGCCGGCCTTGATCGCGCGGCGGGCGAGGTCGACCTGGAAGCAGTACCCCTGCGAGGCGACGTCCTCCAGGCCGAGGCCCTCCAGGGTCTCGCGGCGGAAGGCGCGGTAGCCGCCGGTGACGTCGCGGATGGGGACGTCCAGCAGGGCGCGGGAGTAGAGGCTGCCGCCGCGGGAGATCAGCTCCCGGCCCTTGGGCCAGTTCACGACCCGGCCGCCCGGCATCCAGCGGGAGCCGAGCACCAGGTCGGCGCCCTTGAGCGCGGTCAGCAGGCGGGGCAGTTCCTCGGGCTGGTGGGAGCCGTCGGCGTCCATCTCGATCAGCACGCCGTAGTCGTGTTCCAGACCCCAGCGGAAGCCCGCGAGATACGCGGCGCCCAGGCCCTCCTTGCCCTTGCGGTGCAGGACGTGCACTTGGTCGTCGCCTGCGGCGAGTTCGTCGGCGAGCTTGCCGGTGCCGTCGGGGCTGTTGTCGTCGGCCACGAGGACGTGCGCCGCGGGCACGGCCTCGCGCACCCGGCCGACGATGGCCTTGATGTTCTCCGCCTCGTTGTAGGTCGGAATGATCACCAATGGCGTGCCGAGCGGGCCGAAACGCCTCTCCTGGGCGTCTGCCGCGCGGGTCCCCTCGCCGTCGTTCACTGCTGCCCCTTCACGTCCGTACGCAGAGGTCCACCATAGTGGCCGCCGCCTGCGCCGACGTGACGCGATGTTCGTACGCGCGATGTCGGTCCGGCGAGCTCCCGGTGACGGCCCGCCGTCCGGCCTCGTCGCCCGCCCTTGCGGAGGGGGGCCCGGCGCCCTTCGGGCCGACCTGGGACCCGCTGGCTGCGGGTCGACCGAAAGCCGTTGTCTACTGAGCGCCCGGGCCCCACCCGGGTCACACCGTCCCGACCGGGCCGGAACGTTCCCCCGCCGTGGGCGCGGTCGCTGCGCCTGGCTCCCAGCGACGGTGCCCCGGTGCGGTACACCGTCCCTGACCCAGCGGCGCCACGGCGAGTTGCGGACGTCCCCGGTCGGGCGTCCCGTGGTGGACCCGGCCGAACCTACCGGCCCCGGACCGCCGCCTGTCAACAGCCGTCCGACCTGCGGGTTCACCCGCGTGCGGGGGCCCCGCCCGGAGATACGCAGGTCGCGCGACGCCGCCCCGCCGCGCGGGCCGTGCCGTCCGGCCCGTGGAGATCACTCGCCCGGCCGTACGAAGACCGTCCGTCCGCCCACCACCGTGCGCAGGCAGACGGGCAGGTCCGTCCCGGGGCTGAGATCGGGCAGGCCCGGCGTGCCGGAACGCGGGTCGGTCGACCAGCGGGCGACCCGGTCGTCGGGGGCCTGCACGACCAGCTCGCCGGTGCGCCACACGGCGTAGTCCGCGGGCGCGCCGGGCACCAGGACACCGGCGTCGTCCCGGCCGACCGCCCGCCAGCCGCCGCGCGTGTGCGCCGTGAACGCCGCGCGGACCGAGACCCGGTGCTCCGGCGTGCGGTGGAAGGCGGCGGCGCGGACCGTGCCCCAGGGGTCCAGGGGCGTGACCGGGCTGTCGGAGCCGAGGGCGAGGGGCACGCCGGCGCGCAGCAGGGCGGCGAAGGGGTTCAGGGTCCGGGCGCGCTCTGCGCCGAGGCGCTCGGCGTACATGCCGTCCTCGCCGCCCCACAGCGCGTCGAAGGCCGGCTGGACGGACGCGGTCAGGCCCAGCTCGGCGAAGGCGGCGACGGTCTCGGGGGTGAGCATCTCGGCGTGCTCGACGCGGTGCCGGGCGGCCCGGATGCGGGCGAGGCCGACCTTCTCGGCGGCGGCGCGCACGCCCTCCACGACCGCGGTCACGGCCGCGTCGCCGATCGCGTGGAAACCGGCCTGGATCCCCGCCTCGGTGCAGGCGACGACATGGGCGGCGACGTCCGCGGCGTCCAGGTAGGCGGTGCCGGTGTGGCCGGCGTCGGCGTACGGCCGGTGCAGGCAGGCGGTGTGCGAGCCGAGGGCGCCGTCGACGAACAGGTCCCCGGCGGCGCCGAGCGCGCCCAGCTCGCGGGCCTTGTCGACGTCGCGTTCGGCCCAGTAGCCGACGACCCTGATTCCGGGTTCCTCGGCGGCGAGCCGCAGCAGGCCGGTGAAGTCGTCCTCGGAGGAGATCTCGGGGCCGCCGCACTCGTGGACCGCGCCGATGCCGAGGGAGGCCGCGTGCGCGAGGGCGGCGCGCTGCGCCTGTGCGCGCTGGGCCGGCCCGACGGCGGCGAGGGCGGCGGCGCGGACGGCGTGGTGGGCGTCGCGGGTGAGCGGGGCGTCCTCGCGCGGGACGTCTGCGGCGACCAGGTCGAGCAGGGCGGTCGTGACGACGGCGGAGTGGACGTCGATGCGGCTCAGGTACAGGGGCCGCCCGCCGGTGGCCTCGTCCAGTTCGGCGCGGGCCGGGGGACGGCCGCCGGGCCAGCGCGAGGCGTCCCAGCCGTGCCCGAGGAGCACCCGGTCGTGGGGGCGGGCGGCGGCGAACTCCCGCACCTTCGCCAGGGCCGCCTCCAGGGAGGGCGCGCCGGACAGGTCGAGGCCGGTGAGCGCGAGGCCGGTGGAGGTGGTGTGCACGTGCGCGTCGGTGAACGCCGGGGTGACCAGGGCGCCGTCGAGGTCGACCACCTCGTCCACGCCGTCGGCGAAGGCGTCGGCCGCGCCCTCGGAGCCGACCCAGGCGATGTGGCCGCGTTCGACGACCATGGCCGTGGCGAACGGGTCGGCGGGGCTGTGGACCTCTCCGCGGCGGAGCAGGACGGTCTCGGTCGGGGCGGTGCGCTCACTCATGACGGACAGTTTCCCGCGCCGCGCCGGGCCTCCCGCACGCGGGGCTCGCCGCCGGACGGCGCGGTGTCAGATGCGCGGCGGCCGGGCCTCGTAGGGGGTGGACAGGACGACCGTCGTACGGGTCGAGACGCCCGCGAGGGAACGCACCCGCGCCAGCAGTTCCTCCAGCTCGTGCGGGGTGGCCACGCGCACCTTCAGGATGTAGTTCTCGTCGCCGGCGACGCTGTGGCAGGCCTCGATCTCGGGGACGCCGGCGAGGCGTTCGGCGATGTCGTCGGGGGCGCTGGGGTCGAACGGCTTCACCGAGATGAACGCCGTCATCGGCAGCCCGACCGCCTCCGGGTCCACGACGGCGGCGTAGCCGCGGATGACGCCGCGCTGTTCCAGCCGGCGCACGCGCTGGTGCACGGCCGACGTGGACAGGCCCGTGGCCTTGCCCAGGTCGGTGTAGCTCATCCGCCCGTCCTTGACGAGCAGCTGCACGATCTGTCGGTCCAGCTCCTCCATGGCGCAAGAACCTACAGTGCGGGTGATCTCCGCGGATACCCGTGCAGCGCAGGTCATAACCGGTTCGTGATGTGCCCCCGCCGGTCGCGCGGGCGGGCGCCTGTGCACGGCATGTGACCAACGCCACAGCCTCGGCGCGCTCTCCGTGATGTGCTCGTGATTACCCCGCCGGGCGGACGGGAAGTGCTTGCTGTGGTCGAGGCCGCACTGCCGTCACGGCCCAGCCCGAGGGGGAGAATCCCATGCAGAGTCTTCAACGCCCTGGTCGTACCGCGCCCAAGCGACTCCAGCCGGTCGCCGAGCCCGAGCCGGAGGGCGTCGAACCCGACGCCTTCGACGCCGACGAGGCAGACGCGTACGACACCTTCGAGATGTACCGGGTGATCTGCCCGGACTGCGCGCAGCCCATCGCCCTGCTGTCGGACGAGGAGTTCCTGCCGGAGCACGCGCTGTGCGCCTCTCCGTGGAACCCGTTCGGCCTCACGGTGTGCCGCGGCACCGGCCGCAGCGCCGCCGACGCCCGGCCCGCGGACGAGACCGTGGAGCCGCAGGAGCAGGACACCGCCCTGCTGCTGACCCTGCCGCAGGGCCTCGACTGGCGGACGCAGCCGTTCTCGCACGTCGGCGGCCCGGGCTCGCGCCCGATGCGCGTGCCGTCGATGCGCCGCCACGCCGCCTGAGCGTCGCGCCCCCGCACGTTTCGCCGACCGGTCGGCCGCCCCGCGTCCTGACGCGCGGGGCGGCTCCGGCACGTCCCCGGACGGCCGGGAACTCATGCTCGATTGCGCGGGCCGGTGACCTGTCCGGCCGTTTCCGCGTTGCCCGGATATGACCCCCACCCACACCGCGACCGGGCGTCAGTACCGCATGCTCGTCCCCGCAGCAGCGGAAACGGTCCCGCGCACGCCCGCGCAGCCCGCTCCGCCGCCGCAGGACCCGCCCATCTACCGCGATCTCGTCCGCGCCTGGGCCAAGGGCGGCCGGACGCTGCCCGGACGCCACGACCCGGAGTGGGTCCGGCTCGCGGCGCCCCTGGTCCGGCCGGGGCAGTTCAGCGCCGCGACTCGGGACCCGCGAGGTGACGGGCGATGACCATGCGCTGGATCTGGTTGGTGCCCTCGACGATCTGCAGGACCTTGGCCTCACGCAGGTAGCGCTCGACGGGGAAGTCGGCCGTGTAGCCGTAGCCGCCGAGGACCTGCACGGCGTCCGTGGCGACCTTCATCGCCGTGTCCGTGCAGTGCAGCTTGGCCATGGCCGCCTGCTTGGCGAAGGGGCGGCCCGCGTCGCGCAGCCGGGCCGCCGCCAGGTACAGGGCCCGGCCGGCCTCGATCTGGGTGGCCATGTCGGCCAGCATGAAGCGCAGCCCCTGGAAGTCGGCGATCGGCCGGCCGAACTGGCGCCGCTCGGTGGCGTAGCCGACCGCCTCGTCCAGCGCCGCCTGGGCGACGCCGATCGCGCACGCCGCGATGCCGAGCCGTCCGGAGTCGAGGGCGGCCAGCGCGATGGCGAAGCCCTGGCCCTCGTCGCCGAGGCGCCGGGCGTCGGGGACGCGCACGCCGTCGAAGTGGATCTGTGCGGTGGGCGAGCCCTTCATGCCCATCTTCTTCTCCGGTGCCGCCGCGCTCAGCCCCTCGGCGTCGCCGGGCACGAGGAACGCGGTGATGCCGCGCGGGCCCTCCTCGCCGGTGCGGGCCATGACGGTGTAGAAGTCGGCGACGCCGCCGTGGGTGATCCAGGCCTTGGTGCCGGTGATCACCCAGTCGTCGCCGTCGCGGACCGCCCGGGTGCGCAGCGAGGCGGCGTCGGAGCCGGAGGACGGCTCGGAGAGGCAGTAGGCGCCGAGCAGCCCTCCGCCGAGGACCGCGGGCAGGTGCTCGACCCGCTGCTCCTTGGTGCCGTGCGTGGCGAGGGCGTAGGAGGCGAGGGTGTGGACGCTGACGCCGAGGCCGACGGTCAGCCGGGCCGCGGCCAGCTCCTCGAGGACCTGGAGGTAGACCTCGTACGGCTGGTCGCCGCCGCCGTGTTCGGAGTCGTAGGGCAGGCCGAGCAGTCCGGCCTCGGACAGGAGGGTGAAGACCTCGCGCGGGAAGCGTCCGGCGTCCTCCTCCTCGGCCGCGTGCGGCGCGATCTCGCGCTGCGCGATGTCGCGGACGAGGGAGATCAGGTCCCTGGCCTCGTCCGTGGGCAGTTGCCGGTCCACCGGCTGCGGGGCGCGGTCGGGCATGGCGACGCTCTCCTCCCTTTCGGGCACGGCGGCGGGAGGGCACCGTGGGTGGGCGGCTCCGCCGGGTGGCTCTGTGGCGCCCAGCCGGCCGGGGCGCTCCGGGTCGCGGAAGCGCTGATCAGCGGGCTGTGCGCTGTGAGTATGCCCGATCGCGGAGATCGCGTCACCGGTTAACGACCGCTTACTTCAAGAATTGCCGGTGACGCATCGGCCGCGGCGCGCGGAGGCCGGGGCGGAGGGGCGGGGTCCGGTTCCACGGTCGCCCGCATCGTCCCGCCGGGCGTCCTCGGCGGCGGTGGGCGGCAGGGGTGCGAGGCACGGCCCCGTGCAACGCTGCGCGACCCCGCGCATCGCGGCGCGGGGAGGGGCGGGCCGATCGGCTTCGGGGTGCCCGTGCCCCTCCGCGCCGTGGAGGCGCCCGCTGGTCCCGGCCCGGGGCCGGAGGCCGGCGCGGGGCGGTGCGACCCACTGTCCACCGACCGCCCGGCCGCACCGCCGGGCGTGATGCCGGCCGGGCCGAGGGCGGCCCGGTTGCACGGGGCCGCCGGACGACCGCGGCGGGAGGGTGCCACCGTGCCGGGCCCGCGGCCGTGCCGTCGGACGGCGAACGGACGGGCGATGGTGCGTACGGTCAGAGCAGGCCGAGCTGGGTCACCAGCATCGACAGCACCACGACGAGCGTCCAGCCCATGATGTGCTCGACGATCTGGGGGCCGTCCTCACGGGGCCCGCCGGTGCGGACGCGGGTGGCGGTGGCGGTGTTCGCGGTCATGGCATCTCGCTGGTCTCGTGCGTGCAGTGGTCTCCCCCGGTCCCCCCACCGATTGCTCCACCTTGCCATCGTCCGCGCCGTGCGCGGCAGAGAGCTTCCTCACAGCCGGACCGCCGGACAGCGCGACGGCCCCCGGCCGGAAAGCCGGGGGCCGCGGACGCACGGGGGCTCAGCGCACGCCCACCGCCGCGAGCGCCCTGCGCTGGGCCGGGGTCGGACGCGCCGGGAAGTACAGGTAGCAGACCCCGCCGGTGCCGGAGACGACCTTGCCGCTGGCGTTGTGGCGCTTGGTTCGCAGCCAGATGTTCTCCCACTCGCGCCGCCGGTAGACCCGCCGCACCTCCTCGTTGCTCGGCGAGGCAGGGTCGTTGGCGATGACGTCGCCGTCGGCGGTGAAACCGATCACGGTCATCAGGTGGCCGGCGGTGCCGTAGCCTGCGCCCGTCAGCTCCTCGGCGCGGAAGGACTGGGACGTTATGGCCGGGATGCCGGCCGCGATCAGCCGCTCCAGGTCGGTCAGCGAGCCGAGGCGGGTGACCACGCCCTGGATGCCCTTGAAGGTGGCGGCGTAGGCGGCGTTGAACGGCCAGTTGCCGCAGCCGGCGTACTGATGGTCGTAGGTGTGGCGGGCGGCGTGGCAGACCTGCGGGTCGGCGAAGGCCGGGTCGACCCACGCGAGCTGCTCCTCGGTGAGCCGGCCGCCCCAGTACTCGATGATCATCTGCGAGGAGGTGGGGCTGCACCAGGCCTCGCCGCCGTTGTCGTACTCGGGGTACTGGCCCTTGTGGATCTCCTGCGAGTAACGCGGCACCGCGAGTTCCCGGGCGAGGCCGGGCGTGGTGGCGGGCACCTCGAAGCGGTCGGGAACGTCGGAGCCCATCGCGCCGAGCCGCCACACCGTGGGGGTGAGGCGGGTGCCCGGCCTGCGGTAGAGGGTCAGGCGCAGGCGGTACGAGGTCAGGCGCAGGCCCGTGGACGCGTCGTCGACGGCGAAGGTGTCCGTCCAGACGGTGCTCTTGCCGTCGGTCTGGTCGTCGACCGAGGTGCGCCGGATGTCCTGGTCGCCGGCCGCCCAGCGGCCCATGACGTACCAGGGGGTGTCCGTGCCGTCGGAGTACGTGCCGCGCAGCTCGACCTGGAGCCAGGTGCCCTCGGGGGTGTGCGCGTTCCAGGAGGGGACGACCTCCGTGGCGGGGACGGTGAGCCGGTGGACCGGGGAGGTCCAGGTCGCGTACTCCCAGTCGGCGGTGCGGCCGGTGTGCGGGTCGGTGTACGCGGTGGTGCCGGCCGGGGCGGCGACGGCGATGCCGGGGCGCGGGCCGGCGACGACGCGGGTGCCCTGTCCGGTGCCGCCGCGCCAGTCGGTGTACGTGGTCCAGGCGCGGTTGTCGACGGGGCGGGCGGTCGCCGGGGACGGGCCGGAGGTCGCCGGGCGGGCCATCGCGGAGCCCGTGCTGCCGGCGACCGCGGCGGCGACCGCCGCGGCCAGGACGCTTCTGCGGGACGGCTGTTCGGGTCTGCTCATGGGCACAGGACTCCCGGGGGACGAGTCGGGGCGGGCTGGGTCCGCACGGATGTGTGCGCCAACTATGGCCGCCGGAGGCGTCCGCTGCCAGCACTTCGGACCACGCCGTGTCCACCGTCATTGGTAGTGACCACTGGCACGGCCGGTGCGCAACGCGGTGGCGCGCG
Source organism: Streptomyces sp. NPDC046379 (assembly GCF_055587785.1). Taxonomy (NCBI): domain Bacteria; kingdom Bacillati; phylum Actinomycetota; class Actinomycetes; order Kitasatosporales; family Streptomycetaceae; genus Streptomyces; species Streptomyces sp. NPDC046379. Next base: position 54,352 of record NZ_JBVJFP010000020.1, on the reverse strand, counting down.
GGGGATGATGAGGGTGTGTCGCCTCCCGCCGCCCCGTCCTCGCAGCCGTCCCACCCCGCCCGGTCGGTGCCGGAGCGTCTGGCCCGCGGGCTGCGCGCGCTGCCGCCGTCCTGCGGCCCCGTCCGGCTCGTCGGCGTCGACGGGCACGCGGGCTCGGGGAAGTCCACTTTCGCCGGGCATCTGGCCGCGGCGCTGGACGGGGCGCCGGTACTGCACCTGGACGACATCGCCAGCCACGACGAGCTGTTCGACTGGACGGCGCGGCTGCGCGCCGAGGTGATCGAGCCGCTGCGCCACGGCCGGACGGCGTACTACGCGCCCTACGACTGGCGTGCCCGCGCCTTCGGCCCGCCGCGCCCGCTGCCGCCCGCCCCGGTGGTCCTCGTCGAGGGCGTCGGGGCCGGCCGGCGCGCCCTGCGGCCGCACCTGGCGTGCCTGCTGTGGCTGGACGTGCCGCGCGAGGAGGCGTGGGCGCGGGGGCGGGTGCGGGACGGGGAGGAGCAGCGGGAGTTCTGGGCCGGGTGGGTCGGGGCGGAGCGGCGGCATTTCACCGAGGACCCCTCCCGGCCCTTCGCGGATCTGTTGGTACGTCAGTTGCGGGAGGGGTACGAGGTGCTCCCGGGACCGCTGAGAACGGCCGATCCGCACCGCACGGTAACCCTCGGTGACGACCCGCCCGCAATGTGCTGAACCTGTGAAGACCCTTGCGCGGGAAGTCGGTCGAGTGCTTCAACTCGGCTTGACCGGGGGGCCGTACAGGTCTTACGTTCTGAATGTGCGGTCGCAGGAGACCGCCCCCAGACACGAAGCCCCCGGTTGTTCCCCCGTGACCGGGGGCTTCGTTCTGCGCTCGACAGCCCTCTCCGGGCGTCACCCGGCCTGATCCGATCACGCTCGGTCACCATCGCCGGCCCGCGCGCGCCCGCTCCGACCTCGCCAAACGTCCTCGCGGCACCCTTCGGCAGGCACCGACCGACGGGTACGATGCCCTCGGTGCGACCTACGGACGCAGCTCTGCGCACTGCGGGCAACTCCCGCCCGCGGAACGGCGGTTCGACCAAGTCGGCCGACGGGCGACAGCCCGGCGGCGAACCAGCGGGGGCACGGTTTGTGGGGGGACGGAATGGACTTCGGCACCCAGGGCCCCGAGGCCCCGGCCGACCTGGCCTGGCTGCGCGGCGTGGACGCGTACACCATGGGCGCGTATCCGCAGGCGGAGGAGGAGTTCCGGACGGCGGTACGGCTGGATCCCGGGATGGCCGACGGCTGGCTCGGGCTGCACGCGCTGCGCGTGGACACGACGACGGCGCTGCTGCGGATGTTCCGGCACCGCGACCGCTTCGGGGAACAGCGGGCCCGGCACCGGCGCTCGCTCAACTCCTGGTACTGGCTGGGCTGGTGGGTGCAGCCGGTGCTGGAGAGCCCGCGCGATCTGCTGCTGGCGCACGCCTCGCACTGGCTGGACGGCCGCCATGTCCCCGAGCTGGACCGGGCCCTCGCCGGACTGCCGCCGGTCGACGCGGACCAGCAGGTGCGGTTCCTGCACGCGTGCCGAGCCTATCTGGTCAAGGACTGGGAGCAACTGGTACGGCACACCGATCCACTGCTCGACGATCCGCTGCTCGGCATCGAGGCGGGGCTGTTCGGGGGGATGGCCCGGGTCCGGCTGGAGATGTACGGGCAGGCGGAGCCGCTGCTGTCGGCGGCGCTGATGCGGTGCCGCAGCGAGCAGCCGCAGCGCAAGGAGCTGCGTTACTGGCTGGCCCGCGCCCACGAGGGGACCGGCCGCTCGGCGGCGGCGCTCCCGCTGTACCGGGCGGTGCACCGCGTCGACCCCGCGTTCATGGACACCTCGGCCCGGCTGGCGGCGATCGCCGAGGGCGACGGGTACGACGACTCGGCCGACCTCGCCCCGATCACGCTCACCGGCGCCGGGCAGGACACCGTGGACGGCCCCGACGCGCTCGACCCGTTGTTCGGCATCGAGGGCCGGGACCTGCGACCGACCGACCCGGCGCCGCCGCCTGCCGGTCCCCCGCCGGCCGCCGCCGACCCGGCGGTGCGCGCCAAGTCCGGGCCCGCACAGCCGCTGCCGACCGGCCCCACCGACCCGGGGTTACTGGAGGAGGCGCTCGCCGAGCTGGAGCGCATGGTGGGGCTGGAGCCGGTGAAACGCCAGGTCAAGGCGTTGTCGGCACAGCTGAACATGGCGCGGCTGCGGGCCGGGCAGGGCCTGCCGGTGCAGCCGCCGAAACGGCACTTCGTCTTCTCCGGCCCGTCCGGCACCGGCAAGACCACGGTGGCCCGCATCCTGGGCCGCGTCTTCTACGCGCTGGGACTGCTCGGCGGCGACCACCTCGTGGAGGCACAGCGCGCTGACCTGGTCGGCGAGTATCTGGGCCAGACCGCGGTGAAGGCCAACGAGCTGATCGACTCCGCGCTGGGCGGGGTGCTCTTCGTCGACGAGGCGTACTCCCTGTCCAACTCCGGCTACGGCAAGGGCGACGCGTACGGCGACGAGGCGCTGCAGGTGCTGCTGAAGCGGGCCGAGGACAACCGCGACCACCTCGTGGTGATCCTCGCCGGCTACCCCGAGGGCATGGACCGCCTCCTCGCCGCCAACCCCGGTCTGTCCTCCCGTTTCACCACCCGCGTCGACTTCCCGTCGTACCGCCCCCTGGAACTGACCCGCATCGGCGAGGTGCTGGCGGCCGAGAACGGCGACTTGTGGGACGAGGAGTCCCTGGAGGAGCTGCGCTCGATCGCGGGGCACGTGGTGGACCAGGGCTGGATCGACGAACTGGGCAACGGCCGCTTCCTGCGCACCCTGTACGAGAAGAGCTGCGCCTATCGCGACCTGCGGCTGTCGGCCTACCCGGGCGCCCTGTCCCGCGAGGACCTGGCCACCCTCCGCCTCCCCGACCTCATGCAGGCCTACGGCGAGGTCCTCTCGGGCCGGAGCCCGCACGACCCGTCGTCGCTCTGACGTCCCCGGACCCGGTTCCTGCGACCGCACGCCGTCCCGGCCCGCCGCACTCCACCGCCGCGGCCCGGGGAGCCGACGGCGGCGGGCCCTCCCCCCGCGGTGACCCGCACCGCCCAGGAGGAACCCGCCGCCCGGGTCCCGCTCAGCCCGCCAGCGCCTCCTCGCTCGCGCGAGGGCCCGACAGGGTCGGGGCCGGCGCCGACGGGTGGTGATGGGCGGGGTCGTGGACCTCGCCCACCAGGAGTTCCAGTACGTCCTCCAGGGCGACCAGGCCCAGCACCCGGCCCGAGGCATCGGCCACCTGCGCCAGGTGGGCGCCGGCGCGGCGCATCACCGTCAGGGCGTCGTCCAGGGGGAGTTCCGCGCGCAGGGTGGTCATGGGACGCCACAGGTGCTGGGGGACGGCACGGTCGGAGTCCTCCAGGTCCAGGACGTCCTTGACGTGCAGATAGCCCATGAAGGCGCCGGCGCCCGCGGCGACCGGGAAGCGGGAGTACCCGGTGCGGGCGGTCAGCTCGACGATCCGGGCCGGGGTGACCGACGGGGCGACCGTCACCAGGGACTCCCGCCGCAGGAGCACGTCCGTCACCGGGCGGGAGCCCAGTTCCAGGGCGTCCTCCAGGCGTTCGGCCTCCTCCGGGTCGAGCAGGCCGGCCTGGCCGGAGTCCTCCACCAGCCGGTTGAGCTGCTCGCTGGTGAAGACGGCCTCGACCTCGTCCTTGGGTTCGACGCGGAACAGGCGCAGCACGCCCTGCGCGCACGCCCCGAGGGCGACCGTGATCGGCCGGCACAGGCGTGCGAAGGCGACCAGGCCGGGGCTGAGCCAGAGCGCGGCCTTCTCCGGCGCCGCCATCGCCAGGTTCTTCGGGACCATCTCGCCGATGACGAGGTGGAAGAAGACGACGGTGGCGAGCGCGATGACGTAGCCCAGCGGGTGGATCATCGCGTGCGGCAGATGGACGAAGGCGAAGACCGGTTCCAGCAGGTGCGCCACCGTCGGCTCGGCGACCGCGCCGAGCGTCAGCGAGCAGACGGTGATGCCGAACTGGGCGGCGGCCATCATCTGCGGCAGGTGCTCCAGGCCGTGCAGGACCTGGCGGGCCCGGGCCGTGCCGAGCGGTTCGATCTGGCTGCGGCGCACCGACACCAGCGCGAACTCGGCGCCGACGAAGAAGCCGTTGGCGAGCACCAGCAGGGCCGCGAACAGCAGTTGGAGCAGGGTCATCGCACGGCCTCCACGACGGCCGGGGCGTCGGCGGTGCGGATCAGGCGCACGCGCTCGGCGCGGTAGTGCCCCACCCGGCGCACGGCCAGCCGCCAGCCCGGCAGCTCGGCCCGGTCGCCCACGGCGGGGATCCGGCCGAGCAGGTCGGCGACCAGGCCGGCCACCGTCTCGTAGGGGCCCTCGGGCACGTCGAGGCCGATGCCGCGCAGCAGGTCGACCCGGCAGCTTCCGTCGGCGTCCCAGGCGGGCCGGCCGTCCTCGGGCGGAGCGGCGGCGAGCTCGGGCAGGTCCTGCCCGTCGTGCTCGTCGCGGACCTCGCCGACGATCTCCTCGACGATGTCCTCCAGGGTGACGACCCCGGCCGTGCCGCCGTACTCGTCGACCACGACCGCGATCGGCTGTTCGCTGCGCAGCCGGGCCAGCAGCGGTCGGACCGGCAGCGTCTCGGGGACGAGCAGCGCCGGGCGGGCGATCCGGCCGACGGGGGTGCGCAGCCGTTCGGACGCGGGCACCGCGAGGGCGTCCTTGAGGTGGACCATGCCGACGATTTCGTCGATCCGCTCCCGGTAGACGGGGAAGCGGGACAGGCCGGTCGCCCGGGTCAGGTTGACGACGTCCTCGGCGGTGGCCGAGGACTGCAGCGCGCTCACCCTCACGCGCGGCGTCATGACGTGCTGCGCGGTCAGGTCGGCGAGCGACAGGGTCCGCACGAACAGGTCGGCGGTGTCCTGTTCCAGGGCGCCGGCCCGTGCGGAGTGCCGGGCCAGGGAGACGAGTTCGCCGGGGGTGCGGGCCGAGGCCAGTTCCTCGGTCGGCTCGACGCCCATCGCGCGCACCAGCCGGTTGGCGACGGCGTTCAGCCCGGCGATGACCGGCCGGAACACCCGGGCGAAGGCGTGCTGCGGGCCGGCGACGAAGCGCGCGACCTGGAGCGGCCGGGACACCGCCCAGTTCTTCGGCACCAGTTCGCCGACGACCATCTGCACGGCGGAGGCCGCGAGCATGCCGACGGCCACGGACACGCCGGGCACCGCGCCCCCGGGCAGCCCGGCGGCGGTGAGCGGGCCGTCGAGCAGCTGGGCGAGGGCCGGTTCGGCGAGCATGCCGACGACGAGGGAGGTGAGGGTGATGCCGAGCTGGGTGCCGGAGAGCTGGAAGGACAGCTCCCTCAGCGACGCGACGACCCGGAGCGCGCGCCGGTCGCCCTCGGCGGCGGCGCGTTCGGCGTCGGGGCGGTCCACCGTCACGAGGCCGAACTCGGCCGCTACGAAGAAGCCGTTGGCGAGGATGAGCAGGAAAGCGGCTGCCAGGAGCAGCAGGGGGATGGTCATGTCGCCGCCGCCTCCGCCCGGTCGCGGACCGGTTCCGCGCTATGTCGGCAGGGGGCGGCGCAGGTACTGCAGGACGATCCGTCCATCGCCGGAGGGGGTCACTCCTCTGGTAGCAGGAACCCCTGCGCGCCGGGCGGCGACGACAGGGGCGGAGGCGTCACCGGAACGCCTCCGCCACCAGATTAATCAAGACATGGGCGACTGTGGCAGGGTGAACGGCCTCGGTCAGCCCGGATGTTGCGCCGTCCGGGCCTCGACCAGCGCCCGCAGGGCGCCGGCGTCGGCGATGGCCTGCTGCTTGTCGATGCCGGGCTGGATGCCGATGGCGGCCAGGCTGCTGCCGTCGCTGAGGTCGAGGAACACCCAGGGGTCGCCGACCCGCAGATGCACCTGGACGATTTCCGCCCACGCGAGCCTGCGGGTGCTCGCGAAGTTGACGACGGTGACGCCGGACTCCTCGGCGACCACCTTGGGGCGGGCCAGCACCAGCGCCACCGCGGCCAGCAGGGCGCCGGTGAGGATGAAGCTGAGCCGCTCGGCGGGGCTGAGGGTGGGCAGCAGCAGCGCGATCAGCGCGACCGTGAGGAAGATCGCCACGGCGGCGGCGACCAGCACGGCCCGGGTGCGGGCCGGCCGGAAGGTGACGGGGAGGGTGATCGGGTCGGACATCGGTGCGGCGCCCTTCAGAGCCGGCAGGCGTGGATGGCCGTGGTCAGGATGGCCCGCGCGCCGATGGCGTACAGGTCGTCCATGATCCGCTGGGCGTCCTTGGCGGGCACCATGGCGCGGACGGCTACCCAGCCCTCGTTGTGCAGCGGCGAGATGGTCGGCGACTCCAGACCCGGGGTGAGGGCCACGGCCTTCTCCAGCTGCTCGACCCGGCAGTCGTAGTCCATCATCACGTACGTCCGGGCGACCAGGACGCCCTGGAGGCGCCGCAGGAACTGCTGCACCTTGGGCTCGTCGGCCTCCGCGCCGACCCGGCGGATCACGACCGCCTCGGACTTCATGATCGGCTCGCCGATGACCTCCAGCCCGGCGTTGCGCAGCGAGGTGCCGGTCTCCACGACATCCGCGATGACCTCGGCGACGCCCAGCTCGATGGCCGTCTCGACGGCGCCGTCGAGGTGGACGACGGAGGCGTCGATGCCGTGGTCGGCGAGGTGCCCCGCCACGATGCCCTCGTAGGAGGTGGCGACCGTCATGCCGTTCAGGTCCTCGACGCCGTTCGCGGTGCCGGGCTTGGTGGCGTAGCGGAAGGTGGAGCGGGCGAAGCCGAGGGGGAGGATCTCCTCGGCGTTGGCGCCGGAGTCGATCAGCAGGTCGCGGCCGGTGATGCCGATGTCGAGGCGGCCGGCGGAGACGTAGATCGCGATGTCGCGGGGGCGGAGGTAGAAGAACTCGACCTCGTTGTCCGGGTCGACGATGCGCAGTTCCTTGGACTCGCGGCGCTGCTGGTAGCCGGCCTCATGCAGCATGTCCGCCGCAGGGCCGGAGAGTGAACCCTTGTTGGGGACGGCGATGCGCAGCATGAGGTCGGCTTCCTTCGTGTGAGGGGGCGGGTTTCGCGGGCTTCGGTTCACAGGTGGGCGTAGACGTCGTCCAGGGAGATCCCGCGGGCGACCATCATCACCTGGACGTGGTACAGCAGCTGGGAGATCTCCTCGGCCGCCGCCTCCTTGCCCTCGTACTCGGCGGCCATCCAGACCTCGGCGGCCTCTTCGACGACCTTCTTGCCGATGGCGTGGACGCCCTTGCCGACCAGTTCTGCGGTGCGGGAAGTGGCGGGGTCGCCGGTGGCGGCCTTCTGCTGGAGCTCGGCGAAGAGCTCCTCGAACGTCTTCTTGGACATGGTGTCCCTCACCCTACGCGCTACCGGGCGCCGCTCAGCGCCAGGGTTCGGATACTGAACGCAGGGTGGCCGCGGTGGCGACCGCGGCGGTGACGGCCTCGTGCCCCTTGTCCTCGCTGGAGCCCTCGATGCCGGCCCGGTCCAGGGCCTGTTCCTCGGTGTCGCAGGTCAGCACGCCGAAGCCGACGGGGACACCGGTGTCGACGCTGACCTGGGCGAGGCCCTGGGTGACGCCCTGGCAGACGTAGTCGAAGTGCGGGGTGCCGCCGCGGATGACGACGCCGAGGGCGACGATCGCGTCGTAGCCCCGGCCGGCCAGGACCTTGGCGACGACCGGGAGCTCCCAGCTGCCGGGGACCCGCAGCAGGGTCGGCTCGTCGATGCCGAGGTCGTGCAGGGCGCGCAGGGCGCCGTCCACCAGTCCGTCCATCACCTTTTCGTGCCACTGCGCCGCGATGACGGCGACCCGCAGGTCGCCGACGTTGCGTACGGACAGTTCCGGTGCGCCCTTGCCGCTCACGTTCTCGTCTCTCCTCGGTGCTGCCGGCCTGTCGGCCGGTCGGCCTACTGGTTGCCGCAGGTGGACACGGCGGGCGTGTCCAGCCAGGGCAGGTCGTGTCCCATCCGGTCGCGCTTGGTGCGCAGGTAGTGGAGGTTGTGCTCGCCCGCGGTCACGGGCATCGGCTCGCGTGCGGTGACCCGCAGGCCGTGGCGGGCGAGCGCGTCGGTCTTCTCGGGGTTGTTGGTCATCAGGCGGAGGCTGCGCACGCCGAGGTCGGCCAGGATCTGCGCGCCGGCGCCGTAGTCGCGGGCGTCGGCGGGCAGGCCCAGTTCCAGGTTGGCGTCCAGGGTGTCCCGGCCGCGCTCCTGGAGCTCGTAGGCGCGCAGCTTGGACAGCAGTCCGATGCCGCGGCCCTCGTGTCCGCGCAGGTAGACGACGACGCCCCGGCCCTCTTGCCGGATGCGTTCGAGCGAGGCGTCGAGCTGGGGGCCGCAGTCGCAGCGGGCGGAGCCGAAGACGTCGCCGGTGAGGCATTCGGAGTGGACGCGGACGAGGACGTCCTCGCCGTCGCCGATCCCGCCGTGCACCAGGGCGACGTGCTCGACGCCGTCGACGGTGGAGCGGTAGCCGTACGCCGTGAAGGTGCCGTGCGCGGTCGGCAGGTGCACCTCGGCCTCGCGGCGGACGGTGGGCTCGGCGGAGCGGCGGTAGGCGACCAGGTCCTCGATGGAGATGATCGTCAGCCCGTGCTTGCGGGCGAACGGGATCAGCTCGGGCAGGCGCAGCATGCTGCCGTCCTCGCCGGCGATCTCCACGATGGCGCCGGCCGGGCGCAGTCCCGCGAGGCGGGCGAGGTCGACGGCGGCCTCCGTGTGGCCGTTGCGGGCGAGGACGCCGCCGGGCCGGGCGCGCAGCGGGAAGATGTGGCCTGGGCGGACCAGGTCGCCCGGTTCGGCGGCGCCGCTCGCCAGGAGGCGGAGGGTGGTGGCGCGGTCGGCGGCGGAGATGCCGGTGGTGACGCCGTGCGCGGGCGAGGCGTCCACGGAGACGGTGAACGCCGTCTTCATGGACTCGGTGTTGTCGTCGACCATCTGCGGCAGCCGGAGCCGGTCGAGTTCGTCGCCCTCCATGGGGGCGCAGATCAGGCCGCGGCACTCGCTCATCATGAAGGCGACGATCTCGGGGGTGGCCTTCTCGGCGGCGATGACGAGGTCGCCCTCGTTCTCGCGGTCCTCGTCGTCGACGACCACGACGGGGCGGCCGGCCGCGATGTCGGCGACCGCCTGCTCGACGGGGTCGAGGACGAGGGCTTCGGGACCGTCGGTGGGGTACAGGGTGTGTGCCGCCGTCATGCCGGCGCTCCTTCCGGGACGGGCCGGCCGGTCCGGCGCGAGCGCAGCCACCAGTCGCGCAGGCCCCACAGGACGAGCGCGCCGTAGATGACGTAGACGAAGCCGGAGAAGGCGTAGCCGTTGGCGAAGTTGAGCGGCACGCCGACGAGGTCGACGAGCAGCCAGGCGAACCAGAACTCGACCATGCCGCGGGCCTGCGCGTACATGGCGACGATGGTGCCGACGAAGATGTAGGCGTCCGGCCAGGGGTCCCAGGACAGGCTGGGGTAGGCCTTGAACAGCAGGGCGACGGCGACGGTTCCGGCCGCCGCGGCGGCGGTCATGGCCGCGCGCTCGGTCCAGGTGGCGAAGCGGACGGAGATCTGGCCGTCCTCGCCCCTGTCCTTGCCGCGGTTCCACTGCCACCAGCCGTAGAGCGCGACGGCCATCACCACGGCCTGCTTGCCGGCGCTGCCGGTGAGGTGGCCGAAGAACGCGCCGAAGAGGATCAGGCCGGCCAGGAACTGCACGGGCCAGGTCCACAGGGAGCGGCGCCAGCCGAGGGCGAGGGCGATCAGGCCGCATATGTTGCCGACCATGTCGGACCAGAGGATGCGCTGGTCGAGGAGGACGAAGGCCTCGTGGTTGAGCCAGTTCACTTGGCCGCCTCCCGACCGGCGAGCAGTCGCTCCACGTACTTGGCGACGATGTCGACCTCGAGGTTGACCGGGTCGCCGGGCTGCTTGAAGCCGAGCGTGGTCAGGGCGAGGGTGGTGGGGATGAGGCTGACGGTGAAGTGGTCGTCGCCGGCCTCCACGACGGTGAGGCTGATGCCGTCGACGGTGATGGAGCCCTTCTCGACGACGTAGCGGGCGAGGCCGGGAGGGAGGGAGATGCCGACGATCTCCCAGTGCTCGGAGGGCGTGCGCTCCAGGATCCGGCCGGTGCCGTCGACGTGGCCCTGGACGATGTGGCCGCCGAGGCGGGCGCCGACCGCGGTGGGGCGTTCGAGGTTGACGCGGGAGCCGACGACGAGGTCGCCGAGGCTGGAGCGCCGCAGGGTCTCGGCCATCACGTCGGCGGTGAACTCGTCGCCCTCGTGCTCGACGACGGTGAGGCAGACGCCGTTGACGGCGATGGAGTCGCCGTGTTTCGCGTCCTCGGTGACGACGGGGCCGCGCAGCCGGAAGCGACAGGCGTCGCCGAGGGACTCCACGGCGGTGACCTCGCCCAGCTCTTCGACGATTCCGGTGAACACTTCCCGGGTCCTCCTGCCTCTTCGGGCACGGACTCCGGGGCTGTCGGGAACGACAGAAAGACGGACGGGGACACCGGGGCGACGCCGGACACGGCCGCCCGAGAGGGCGGACCGGACAACGGCGGCGCGCACGAATGCCCGCCCGCGCGCACTGCCTCCCATCCGGACTTTAACCGTCGGTCCAGGAATTTCACCTGGTCAACCGGCCGCTGGAGGCGACCGGGTCGCGGACTGTAACCGCCGGTTCGGACTTTCACCGACCCCGGAGTGCGCTGCTTCTGGTACACGGCCAGTGTGCCACGTCCGGAAGTCGTCCATTGGGGCGATGCGTGTGGGGTGGCTCACAGAACGTGGCCGGCGGATTGGTCCATACCTATTGACGCACTGGTCTAGTCCTTTCTAGGGTCTGCGCAACTTCCGTGGAGAGGATCCGACTGTGCTGTCCCCCTCACGTCTCAGAACCAGACCCGCCCTGTTCGCCGCGGTCACCGCGGCCGCGGGCCTGGTGCTCGCCGCCCTTCCCGCCACCGTCTCGCACGCCGCCGACCAGGAGTCCTGTCGCCCCGACGGGCTGTACCGCACGCCCGGCGTCGACGTCCCCTACTGCTCGGTCTACGACTCGGCCGGCCGCGAGAAGATGGGCGCCGACCACCAGCGCCGGGTGATCGGCTACTTCACCGGCTGGCGCACCGGCAAGGACGGCAAGCCCGCCTACCTCGCCAAGGACATCCCGTGGGACAAGGTCACCCACATCAACTACGCCTTCGCGCACGTCGACTCGGCCAACAAGATTTCCGTCGGCGCGGACGGCCCGGCGAACCCGGCGACCGGGATGACCTGGCCGGGCGTGGCGGGCGCCGAGATGGACCCCGGGTTCGCGTACAAGGGCCACTTCAACCTGCTCGGCAAGTTCAAGAAGCAGCACCCGGACGTCAAGACGCTGATCTCGGTGGGCGGCTGGGCGGAGACCGGCGGCTACTTCGACGAGAGCGGCAAGCGCGTCGACTCCGGCGGCTTCTACTCCATGGCCACCAACGCGGACGGCTCGGTCAACCAGGCCGGCATCGAGACGTTCGCGAACTCGACGGTGGACTTCCTGCGCAAGTACGGCTTCAACGGCGTCGACATCGACTACGAGTACCCGACGACGATGAAGGACGCGGGCAACCCGCTCGACTGGTCCTTCGCCAACGCCCGCCGCGCCGGGCTGGTCAAGGGCTACGCGGCCCTGATGAAGACGCTGCGGGAGAAGCTCGACCGGGCGGGCGCGGCCGACGGCCGGCACTACATGCTGACGGTGGCGGCGCCCTCGTCCGGCTATCTGCTGCGCGGCATGGAGACCTTCCAGGTCCAGAAGTACCTGGACTACGTCAACATCATGTCGTACGACCTGCACGGCGCCTGGAACGAGTACGTCGGCCCGAATGCCTCGCTGTTCGACGACGGCAAGGACGCGGAGCTGGCGGCGGCGAACGTCTACGGCAGCCAGCAGTACGGCGGCATCGGCTACCTCAACACCGACTGGGCCTACCACTACTTCCGCGGGTCCATGCCGGCCGGCCGGATCAACATCGGCCTGCCGTACTACACGCGCGGCTTCAAGAACGTCACCGGCGGCACCGACGGGCTGTGGGGCAGGGCCGCCGCGACGACGTGCCCGGCGGGCTCGGGCCTGACCAAGTGCGGTGACGGCGCGGTCGGCATCGACAACCTGTGGCACGACCTGGACTCCAACGGCAAGGAGTCGCCCGCCGGCTCCAACCCGATGTGGCACGCGAAGAACCTGGAGAAGGGCGTCGTCGGAGACTACGTCACGGACTACGGCTTCCCGGCGGACACGAAGCTCACCGGCACGTACGCCCGCAAGTACGACTCCACGCTGGTCGCGCCCTGGCTGTGGAACGCGCAGAAGAAGGTGTTCCTGTCCACGGAGGACGAGCAGTCGGTGGCCGTCAAGGCGGACTACGTCGTGGACCGCGGCATCGGCGGCACGATGGTCTGGGAACTGGCGGGCGACTACGCGTGGAACGCCGCCAAGGGCCAGTACGAGCCCGGCTCCACGCTCACCTCGCTGATGTACGACAAGTTCAAGTCGGCGACGCCCTACGGCGCGAAGGTCTCCAACCGGGCGCTGCCCACGAAGGCCGTGAACATCGGCGTGGAGTTCGGCGAGTTCAAGCTCGGCGACTCCAACTACCCGATCACCCCGAAGGTGAAGATCACCAACAACACGAAGACGGCGCTGCCGGGCGGCACGGAGTTCCAGTTCGACTACTCCACGTCGGCCCCGGCCAACGCCTCCGACCAGTCGGGCTTCGGCACCAAGGTGATCAGCAGCGACCACACCGGCTCCAACGTCGGCGGTCTGAAGGGCGACTTCCACCGCGTCTCGCTGAAGCTGCCGTCCTGGCAGTCGCTGGCGCCCGGCGCCTCGGTGGAGCTGTCCTTCAACTACTACCTGCCGGTGTCCACCCCCTGGAACTGGACGGTGAACATCGCGGGCACGACGTACGCCCTGGCCGGGGACCTGGCGCGCGGCACCACGCTGGTGGAGCCGGGCTCCGGCACGAGCCCCTCGCCGGACCCGACGGGTCCCACCCCGACGCCCGGCGCCTGCACCGCGCCGGCATGGAACGCGACCTCGGCGTACGGCGGCGGTACTCAGGTGTCCCACAAGGGGCACTCGTGGAAGGCCAAGTGGTGGACGCAGGGCGAGGAGCCCGGCACCACCGGCGAATGGGGGGTCTGGCAGGACCTCGGCGCCTGCTGACCCCGTTGAGACCGGCCCGGCGGCGGTGACGAAGGCCCTTGCCCGCCGCCGGGTCGCCCCATGGCCGCCCCGCGGGCTCTGGCAGGGTGAGGGCCATGACGAGGGACCACGCCGAGGTGTTCGAGAGCCACCGGCCACGCCTGTTCGGGCTGGCCTACCGGATGCTGGGCTCCGCCCACGAGGCGGAGGACATCGTCCAGGACGCGTATCTGCGGTTCAGCGGCGCCGGGCCGGCTCGGATCGAGCGGCCCGGCGCCTGGCTCGCCAAGACCGTCACCCGCCTGTGCCTGAACCGGCTGACCTCGGCCCGGGTCAGGCGCGAGAGCTATGTCGGGACCTGGCTGCCGGAGCCGGTGATCACCTCCGACGGCACGCTCGGGCCCATGGACTCGGCGGAGCAGCGGGACGCCGTGTCGCTGGCGATGCTGGTCCTGCTGGAGCGGCTCACGCCCACCGAACGGGCGGTCTATGTGCTGCGCGAGGCGTTCGGGTACGGATACCGGGAGATCGCCGGCGTGCTCGGGCTGGGCGAGGCGAACTGCCGGCAGCTGTACCGACGGGCGGTGGCGCGGGTCGAAGCCGAGGAGAGCCGCTTCGACGCCGCGCCCCGGCGCCAGGAGGAACTGGTCGTCTCGTTCGTCGCGGCGGCCCGCGAGGGGGCGCTGGCCGAGCTGGAGAAGCTGCTCGCCGACGACGTGACCTGGTGGTCCGACGGCGGCGGCCGGGTCACCGCCGCGCTGCGGCCGATCGTGGGGCGCGAGAAGGTGCTCCGCTTCCTGGCCGGCGTCGCCCGCGGGGCGGACGCCTGGGACGTCGACACGGCGGAGGTCAACGGCCGTCCCGCGCTGGTCGTCCGGACGGACGGCACGGTGGCGAACGTGGTGACCCTCGACGTGCGCGACGGGCTGATCACCGACCTGCGCGATGTGAGGAACCCGGACAAGCTGGACTTCGTACGGCGTCAGCTCGCGCGGACGCAGGTGACTGTCACATCGAGCGGGGCTGCTCGGTCCGAGCTGACGAGAGGCGTTCCGGAACGGAGCGCGCACGGCGTCCGAAGGGACTGAAGCGCATGACCACGATCCTGGTGACCGGCGGTACCGGAACCCTGGGCCGGCTCGTCGTACAGCGGCTGCGGGCGGACGGGCACGAGGTGCGGGTGCTCAGCAGGCGCGCCCAGCCGTACGCCGTCGACCTGCGCCAGGGCGGCGGTGCGCTGGACGCGGCCGTCGAGGGCGCCGGCACGATCGTGCACTGCGCCAGCTCGCCGCGCGGCGGCGACGAGGAGGCGGCCGGGCATCTGATCGCGGCGGCGCGGCGGGCGGGGGTGGGCCATCTGGTCTACATCTCGATCGTCGGCGTCGACCGGGTCCCGTTCGGCTACTACGAGTCCAAGCTGGCCGTGGAGCGGCTGATCGAGGAGTCGGGGCTGGGCTGGACGGTGCTGCGGGCGACGCAGTTCCACGACCTGCTGGCCCGCCTGTTCCAGGGGCTGTCGAAGGCGCCCCTCATGCCGGTGCCGGCCGGGGTGAGCGACCAGCCCGTGGAGGCGGCCGAGGTGGCGGGCCGCCTGGCCGAGCTGGCGGCGGGGCGGCCCGCCGGGCGCGTCGAGGACATGGGTGGCCCGGAGATCCGCACGCTGGAGTCGCTGGCCCGCTCCTACCTGCGGGCCACGGGCAGGCGCCGGCGCCTGGTGAACATGCCGCTGTGGGGCCGCGCCTACGGCGCTTTCCGGGCCGGCGGTCATCTGACGCCGGAACGGGCGGTGGGGAAGGGGACGTTCGAGGAGTATCTGGCGGGGCGGTTCGGGGGGAACGGGGGCTGAGGGAGGGAGCGGCGGGGCGGCGCCGGGGGGTGCGCCGGCGGTCGCTGCCGGAGGCTCCGAGAGTGCGCCGGCGGTCGCTGCCCGGCGCCCTGTGGCCGCGAGGGCGCGTCGGCGCCCCGCGGCTCGGGTGCCGAGGTGGCCGTCCGGGGTGCCGGAGGGGGCGGAGGCTCGGGGACCGCCCCCCGCGGCTCGGCCGGGCCGGGAGGCGCTCCACGCCCCCGCCGCCGGGGGCGGCGACCGGTACCGCCCCGGCGGGCCCGGGATCCGTGAGCGTCGCCCCGAGGTCCGGCGCCGTGCGGCACGCTGGCCCCAGCCACAAGGCACACACCCGAGGCCCGGTGCCGTGCGGCACGCTCACCGCCCCGGCGGTGCGAACAGCTCGTCCTGGGCCGTGTCGCGGGCCGTCAGCAGCGCCCCCCGCAGGACCGCCCCGCCGCCGAGCACGCCCGCCCGCACCGAGGTCGGCAGCGGCGACATGCGGTGGACGCGTGCCGCGACCCGCTGCGCGAGGGCGTCGCCGCCGGCCTGGCCCACCTCGCCGCCGAGGACCACGCACCCGGGGTCCAGCACCGCGACCACCGAGGCGACGCCGATGGCGAGCCGGTCGGCGAGGGCGTCGAGGAAGCGGGCGGCGGGGCCGAAGTCCCGGGCCGCCGCCTCCCGTACGACGGCCGCGGCCGGCGGCTCGGACCCGGCCGGCGTCCCGGTCAGGCCGTACTCCCCGGCGAGGCGGGCGATGGCCGCGGAGCCCGCCAGCGAGTGGAAGCCGCCCTCGCAGTCCGTCGCCGACGGCAGCCCCGTCGTCCCCGGCACCGGCAGGAAGCCAATCTCGCCGGTGCCGCCGGACGCCCCGCGGCGCAGGGCGCCGTCCAGGACGACGGCCGCGCCCGTGCCGTGGCCGAGCCACAGCAGGACGAACGTGTCCCGGTCCCCCGCCGCCCCGTCCCGCTGCTCGGCCAGGGCGGCGAGGTTGGTCTCGTTCTCGACGATGACGCGGGCCTCGGGCAGCCGTTCCTGGAGGGCCGCGACGAACCGGCGGTGCCAGGCGGGCAGGCCGGTGGTGTCCCGCAGTTCCCCGGTGGCCGGGTCGATGAGGCCGGGCGCGCCGATCCCGACGGTGTGCAGCCGGTCCGCGCCCGCCTCCTTGGCCGTCCGCTCGACCAGCGCGACCGCCCGCTCCACCGCCGGCCCGGTCCCGGCGTCGGTCACGATCGGCGCGGACGCCTCCGCGAGCACCCGCCCGACCAGGTCGGAGACGGCCACGGAGACGCCGTCCGTGCGCACGTCGAGCGCGGCGAGGTGGGCCCGGTCGGCGACGATGCCGTAGAGCTTGGCGTTGGGCCCCCGGCGCTGCTCGCCCGCCTCGCCGACGACGGCGATCAGCCCGGAGGCGGTGAGGCGCTCGACGAGGTCGGCGACGCTGGGCCGGGACAGTCCGGTCAGCTGCTTCAGCTGGCCCGCCGTCAGCGGGCCCTCCTGCTGCAACAGGCGCAGGGCGAGCCGGTCGTTGATGGCCCGGGCGGTGCTCGGGGATGCGGGCATGCCGGGATCCTCCCAGATCGGCGGGGCTGCGCGGGGCCCCGGCGGCAGATAATCCACTATTTATCAGGCAGGGTGCCTGATAGTTTACGCCACGGACAGAGACGCGGAGCAGTCGCACAGCGGGTGACACGACAGCGGAGGGAACCCCACCATGGCCGAAGTGGTCTACCAGCAACGCGAGGTGAGGCGCGCCCGGTACGCCGTGGCCGCCGTCTTCGCCGTGCACGGCGCCGTCACCGGCTCGTTCGCCACGCGTGTGCCGTGGATCCAGGACCACGCCGGGGTGAGCGCCGGCCAGCTGGGGCTGGCGCTGGCCTTCCCGGCGCTCGGCGCGTCCCTGGCGATGCCGCTCGCGGGCGGGATCACCCACCGGTTCGGGGCCCGACCGGCTCTGCGCGGGCTGCTCGCGCTGTGGACGCTGGCCCTGATCCTGCCGTCCCTCTCCCCCGGGCTGCTCACCCTGTGTCTGTCCCTGTTCGTCTTCGGCGCCACCGCGGGCATGGCCGACGTCGCGATGAACGCGCTCGGTGTGGACGTGGAGAACCGTCTCGGCCGGTCGATCATGTCCGGGCTGCACGGCATGTGGAGCGCGGGTGCGCTGATCGGCTCGGCGGGCGGCACCCTCGCCGCCCACCTGGGCGCGGACGCCCGGCTGCACCACGCGCTCGCCGCCGGGATGCTGACCGTGCTCGGCCTGGTGGCCTGCGCCTGGGTGCTGGACCTCCAGCCGGCCGAGGACGAGGAGGCTCCGCCCCGGTTCGCGCTGCCGCCCCGGTCGGCCCTGCTGATCGGCGCCATCGGATTCTGCGCGGTGTTCGCGGAGGGCGCCAGCCTGGACTGGTCGGCCATCTACCTGGAGGACGAGCTGGGCAGCTCGGCCGGGGTCGCGGCGGCCTGCACCACCGGGTTCACGCTCACCATGGCGATCGCCCGGATCGCGGGCGACCGGGTGGTGGACCGCTTCGGCTCGGTGCGCACGGTCCGCGTCAGCGGTGTCCTGGCCGCCTGCGGCGGTCTGCTGATCGTCCTCGCGGACCATCCGGCGGTGGCGATGACCGGCTTCGCCCTGATGGGCCTCGGCATCGCGGTCGTGGTCCCGCTGTGCTTCGCGGCGGCGGGCCGCACCGGCACCAACGCCAGCCAGGCCATCGCCGGCGTCGCCACCATCACCTACACCTCGGGCCTGGTCGCGCCGAGCGCCATCGGCACGCTCGCGCAGGCGACCAGCCTGGTGGTGTCCTTCGGCCTGGTGACGTTCCTGTCCTGCGGCCTGGTCGGCTTCGCGGGCGTGCTGCGCTCCGGCGACCGCGACCGCCCGAAGATCAGTCCGCCGAGCGAAGCAGTTCCCGGCCCACGCTCCTGAACCGCTCGCTCCACGGCGCCGGCCGCAGCGTCCCCGGGTCCAGCCGGACCAGGACCCGGGCGCCGTGCGCGTAGGTCGCCGACCCGTCCTCGGAGCAGAACCGGAAGCCGTACGTCAGCCCGGTCGTGCCGAGCCGCTCCAGCCACAGGTGGACGGCGTACCGGCCCGGCCGGGTCACCGGCGCCTCGTAGGTGATCCGCAGTTCCTTGACCGCGTTGCAGGCGTCCCCGGCGGCGGCCCAGTCGCCCTCGAAGCGCAGCCCGTGCTCCTGCCACAGCGCGGTCCAGGCCCGCTCCACCATCAGCGGGTAGCGGGCGTTGTGCAGGAGTCCGAGCGCGTCGAGGTCGTCGAAGTGGACGGTGACGGGCACCAGCCGGCCGTACGGCGGGGCGGGAGCGGTCGGGGCTTCGGCGGTCACGGGCGGGACTCCTGGGTCGGACGAGATGGATGGCGGCTGCACCGATCGGCGGCCGCCCTCATCCTAAGCAGCCGCTCACGTGCACGAACGCGGCCCCGTCGGCTCAACCGGCCGGCTCATGGGCGTACGACGGACTGCACGTCCCCGCCGGTCCCCCGGCCGCCGTCGGACGCCTCGGGTCCCCCGTTCCGGGGAAGCGTCGGCCCATCGACGCCCGGGCCGGCCCACGGCTGGGACCCTGCCCCCATGACGCAGTGGGAAGAGTTCGCCACAGGTGTGGACGCGGTCGTCCGCCGGATGCGCGCGCTGGACGCGGCCCTGCCCGCGCGGGACGGCGTCGCGGTCTTCAACCGCGTCCGTCTCGCGGTCGCCGAGGCCGTCGACCGGCGCCTGCGGGCGGGCGCCTTCGCCGACGCGCGGGCCGCGGTCACGCTGGACGTGCGGTTCGCCGAGCGCTATCTGGCGGCGGTGGACGCGGCCGGCGAGGGGCGCCGGCCGCCCGCCTGCTGGCGCCCGCTGTTCCAGTTCCGCCGTCATCCGGGCGTACGGCCCCTGCAGTTCGCGCTCGCCGGGCTCAACGCCCACGTCGGGCACGACCTGGCGCTCGCCGTGGTGGACTCCTGCCGGGCGCTGGAGTGCGGGCCGACGGAACTGGAGGACGAGTTCGACCAGGTGGGCGATCTCCTGGTGACGCTGGAGGAGCGCGTCCGGGAGGAGCTGACGCCGGGGCCCGATCTGCTCCGGATCGCCGATCCGCTCGCCCATCTGCTGGGCGCGTGGAGCCTGGAGCGGGCCCGGGACGCCGCCTGGGCGGCGGCCCGGGCCCTGTGGACGCTGCGCCGGACGCCCGACGTCGCCGGGGAGTTCGCCGAGCGGCTGGACGCGACGGTGGGCTTCGCGGGGCGCCTGATGCTCACTCCGCTGCCCGGCGAGCCGAACGGCTCTCAGTCCTCCGGCAGTTCGACCGGGGCGATCTCGTCGTAGACGTCGCCGGGGCCCGGGTTGGACGGGTCGGTGGCGCCGCCGAAGTGGTGCATGACGCCCCAGACGGCGTTGAGCGCGGTCTGCACGGCGCCCTCGGCCCAGCCGGCCGTCCAGGAGATGTCGTCGCCGGCGAGGAAGATGCCGCGCTTGTCCTCGGGCAGCCGGTCCTGCATGAAGTGGGTGAACAGGCGCCGCTGGTACCGGTAGTGCCCCGGCAGGTTGGCCTTGAACGCGCCCATGAAGTAGGGCTCGTTCTCCCAGGAGACGGTCACCGGGTTGCCGATGACGTGCTTCCTGATGTCGACCTTCGGATAGATCTCGCCGAGCGACTTGAGCATGACCTCCATCCGCTCGTTCGCGGACAGCGGCAGCCACTTCAGGCTGTCGTCGCACCAGGTGTAGGACAGGCAGATCACGGCGGGCCGGTCCGGCCCGTTGTCGAGGAGGTAGGTGCCGCGGGTCATGCGGTCGGTGAGCGTCATCGACATGACGTCCCGCCCCGTCTCCTCGTCCTTGTCCAGCCAGAACGGCCTGTCCACGGGGACGAAGAGCTTGCTGGACTCCATGTAGTGGGTGCGCTCGATGGCGGTCCAGTGATCGATCGGGAAGAGCGAGTCGTCGCAGTCGATCTTGGACAGCAGCATCCAGGACTGGGCGGTGAAGATCGCCGCCCGGTAGGTGCGGATGTCGCCGTTCGCGTCGGTGACGGTGATGCGGTTGCCCGCTGTGCGGTGGAGGCGGGTCACCGCCGGGCGGGGCTCGCCGCCCTCGTGCAGGGTGGCCAGCGAGGTGCCGTAGGGCCAGTGGACGATCTTCTCCGGCGTGCGTTCCCACAGGCGCAGCGGCAGCTGCTGGGAGCCGCCGACGATGCCGCGGTGGTGGTCGTCGGCCTCGGTGTAGACGACCCGCAGGATCTCCAGGATGGAGTTCGGGAAGTCGGTGTCCCAGCCGCCGGTGCCGAAGCCGACCTGGCCGAAGATCTCGCGGTGGCGGAAGGACCTGAATGCCTCGGAGTCGCAGAGGAAGCCGTAGAAGGTCTGGTTGTCGAGCTTCTCCACGAGCCGCGACCAGATCTCGCGGATGCGCGGCACGTCGCGCTCGCGCAGGGCGCGGTTCATGTCGGAGAAGTCGGCGCCCTCTTCGAGGCACCTGCCCCACGCCTCGGCGACGTCCCGGTACACCTGCGGCAGGTCGTCGATCGTCTCGGCGTAGTGCGACTCGCCCTTCAGGTCGACGACGGTCGACGGCGTCGCCTCCGCCAGCGGGTTGGGGAACGGACGGGTTTCGAGGCCCACCAGGTCGATGTAGTGCTGGAGGGCCGTGGAGGACGGCGGGAAGCGCATCGCGCCCATCTCGGCGGTCAGTTCCGGGTCGCAGCCCTCGAAGCCGACCGTGCGCAGCCGGCCGCCGATCCGGTCGGCCTCGTAGACGACGGGCTTGAGGCCCATCTTCATCAGCTCGTACGCGGCGACGATGCCGGACAGGCCGCCGCCGACGACCGCGACCTCGGCGCCGTGCTCGGTCGCGGGGATCTGGCCGAGGCCCGCCGGGTGGGCGAGGAAGTCGTCGTACGCGTACGGGAAGTCCGGGCCGAACATGGTGATCGGCGGCTGCTGCTCGTCGGTGTGCTCGACGGCGTTGGGCACCGTGGACGTCATGGGGTGCGGACTCCTTGCGCGAAAACTCTGGGAGGGGGGAATGCCGGGGCTCAGACGAGGGAGCCGTACAGACCGGGGCGGCGGTCCTTCAGATACGGGTTCGCCTCGCGGGACGCGGCGAGGAGGACGGGGTCCACGTCGGCGAGGACCAGTTCCTCGGCACGGCCGGCCCGGGTGCGGGCGATGCCGTCGGGGCCGGCCAGGGTGGACAGGCCGACGAACTCGAACTCGCCCTCGCGGCCGGTGCGGTTGACGTACGCGACGTACATCTGGTTCTCGAAGGCCCGCACCGGCACGACGGACTCGGGGACGAACTGGTACGGGTGCATCTGCGCGGTCGGCACCAGCAGCAGGTCGGTGCCGGCGAGGGCGTGGGCGCGGACGTTCTCCGGGAACTCCACGTCGTAGCAGATCATCAGGCCGACGGTGAGGCCGTTCAGCTCGGCCTGGACGACCTGCTGGTCGCCGGGGGTGAAGTGGTCGCGCTCGAAGCAGCCGAAGAGGTGGGTCTTGCGGTAGTTGGCGAGCCGGTCGCCGGCGGCGGAGATCAGCTGGGCCGAGTTGTGGACCGTGTCGCCGGCGCGCTCCGGGTAGCCGTAGGCGATGGCGAGGCGGTGCCGGGCGGCGGTCTCGGCGATCGCGTCGGCGCAGTCGCCGTCGGCGGGCTCGGCGAGACGGGCGATGTCGTCGCCGATGGCGTAGCCGGTGAGGAACATCTCCGGAGCGACCAGCAGCCCGGCGCCGGCCGCGGCGGCGCGGCCCGCGGCCTCGTCGAGGACCTTGAGGTTCTCGACGGTCGAGCCGGGCCGGCCGGAGCTCTGGAGCAGGGCGGTGCGCATGGGTGTTCCTCACCGGGACGGAAGTGGGTGTGGGGGCCATGTAGACGGTACGGTCGGGGCGCTCCGGCGGACAAGGAGCAGCCGTTGCGCGCTCGTGAGCCGTTCGTTGCGTCCGTCGGGCCGTCGGCGGCGATTCGTTGCGCGAACCGGCGGCGCTGTAGGTGGATCTGCGGCGGAGCGTTCCGACACGACTGGCCGCCGGGCGGCCGGAGTCCCGGGTTTCCCCCTCCGCGCCGTGCGTCGGTGCCGCCGGGTCACCGGACCGGTGCCCAGGGCCCGCGGGCCCGGCGGTCTAGGTCGGCGACCCGGAGGAGAAGCGCCGCAGCAGCGGCGACAGCACCAGCACCGACTTGGTGCGCTCCACGAACGGCTCCCCCGCGATCCGCTCCAGGACCCGCTCGAAGTGCCGCATGTCGGAGGCGAAGACCTGGGCGACCGCGTCCGCGTCCCCGGTGACGGTGGACGCGGCCACGACCTCCTGATAGCGCTCCAGGCCGCGCTGGATGGTCTCCGGGGACGTATTGCTGCGGCAGTAGATCTCGACGAACCCCTCGGTGTGCCAGCCCAGCGCCGAGGGGTCCACCCGGACGGTGAAGCCGGTGATGGCGCCGGTGGCGCGCAGCCTGTCCACGCGCCGCTTCACGGCGGGCGCGGACAGGCCGACGAGCTGCCCGATGTCCGCGTAGGAGCGGCGGGCGTCCTCGGCGAGGGCGTGCACGATGCGTTCGTCGAGATCGTTCAGCACTGCGGGTGGTTCACTTCGCTTCGGGTGCGGCCAGACGGGAGCGGCGGTAGCCGTACAGGAAGTAGAACACGAGACCGGCGGCCATCCAGCACGCGAAGACCACCCAGGTCACCGAGTCGAGGCTGAGCATGTTGTACGCGCAGAACAGGAAGCCGAGCACCGGCAGGACCGGCCCGAACGGCACCTTGAACGTGCGCTCCAGCTCCGGCCGCCGGTGGCGCAGCACCACGACGGCGACGTTGACGAGGGCGAAGGCGAACAGCGTGCCGATGCTGGTGGCGTCGACGAGTTTGCCGAGCGGGATCAGGGCGGCGAGGACGCCGCAGAACAGGGAGACGATCACCGTGTTGAGGCGGGGCGCGCCGGTCTTCGCGTCGACCTTGCCGAGCGCCTTGGGGACGAGGCCGTCGCGGGACATCGCGAACAGGATGCGGGTCTGGCCGTAGAGGACGGTGAGGACGACGCTGGCGATGGAGATGACGGCGCCGAGGGCGAGGAGGGTGCCCCAGAACGTCTGGCCGCTCACGTCGTTCATGATCGCGGCGAGGGATGCCTCGGAGCCCTCGAACCTCGTCCAGTTCCAGGCGCCGACGGCGACGGCCGCCACCAGCACGTACAGCGCGGTGACGATGATCAGGGAGAGCATGATCGCGCGGGGCAGGTCGCGCTTGGGGTCCTTCGCCTCCTCGCCGGCCGTGGAGGCGGCGTCGAAGCCGATGTAGGAGAAGAACAGCGTGGCGCCGGCGGCGCTCACCCCGGCCATGCCGAGCGGCATGAAGTCGGCGTAGTTGCCCGACTTGAAGCCCAGGAAGCCGACCGCGCAGAACAGCACCAGCGCGGCGATCTTGACGACGACCATGACGGTGTTGGCGCGGGCGGACTCGCGGACGCCGCCGAGCAGGAAGACCATCGCCAGCAGGACGACGAGCAGCGCGGGCAGGTTGACGACACCGCCCTCGCCGGGCGCGGAGGAGAGCACCGACGGGATGGTGACGCCGAGGGTGCCGTCGAGGAGTTCGTTGAGGTACTCGCCCCAGCCGACGGCGACGGCGGCCACCGACACGCCGTACTCCAGCACCAGGCACCAGCCGCACACCCAGGCGACCAGCTCACCCATCGTTGCGTATGCGTACGAGTAGGAGGAGCCGGCGACCGGGATGCTGCCGGCCAGTTCCGCGTAGGACAGGGCAGAGAACAGAGCGGTGAGGCCGGCGATGACGAAGGCCAGGGTGACCGCGGGGCCCGCCTCCGGGACGGCGTCGCCGAGGACGACGAAGATGCCGGTGCCGAGGGTGGCGCCAATGCTGATCATCGTGAGCTGCCACAGGCCGAGGGAGCGTCGCAGGGACCCTCCCTCGCCCTGCCCGCCCTCCGCGACCAGGCGTTCCACGGGCTTGCGCCGCATCAGACGAGCGGCGAAGCCCGGGGCGGGCGGGGCGGTGGTGCTGCTGTGCTGCGGGGGTGCGCCTTGGTCGAGCACGCGCGGGGGCTCCTTGTCGCTGCGGGTCCGGCCGGCGGGGACCCGGTGGCGCCCCTTGGGGCAGGGACCCACCGAGCGGGGTCCCCGCCACGCCACGTACGAGGCGACAGCCTATGAGGGCGGCGTTGCTCATGTAATGAAGCAATCTTGCGCATGGACGCAAGATCGTTGCGTTCCTCGCGGCTCGGTGCGTGTTCGTTGCGGAAGGGCTGTCGACCGTTGCGCGGGGTCAGTTCCAGCTGGCGTGCAGCGGCTTGCCCTCGGCGTAGCCAGCCGCGCTCTGGATGCCGACGACGGCGTTCTCCGCGAACTCCTCCAGGGATCCCGCGCCGGCGTAGGTGCAGGAGGAGCGGACGCCCGCGATGATCGCGTCGATCAGGTCCTCGACGCCGGGGCGGGCCGGGTCCAGGAACATCCGGGAGGTGGAGATGCCCTCCTCGAACAGGCCCTTGCGGGCGCGGTCGTAGGCCGACTCCTCGGAGGTGCGGTTGCGCACGGCGCGCGCGGACGCCATGCCGAACGACTCCTTGTAGGCCCGCCCGTCCGCGTCGTGCTGGAGGTCGCCGGGGGACTCGTAGGTGCCGGCGAACCAGGAGCCGATCATCACGTTGGAGGCGCCGGCCGCGAGGGCCATGGCCACGTCGCGCGGGTGGCGCACGCCGCCGTCGGCCCAGACGTGCTTGCCGTGCTTCCTCGCCTCGGCGGCGCACTCCAGCACGGCGGAGAACTGCGGCCGGCCCACGCCGGTCATCATCCGGGTGGTGCACATGGCGCCGGGGCCCACGCCTACCTTGACGATGTCCGCGCCCGCTTCGATCAGGTCCCGCACGCCCTGCGCGGAGACGATGTTGCCGGCGGCGATCGGCACCTGCGGGTCGAGGGCGCGCACCAGCTTGACGGCGCTGATCATCGACTCCTGGTGGCCGTGCGCGGTGTCGATGACGAGGGTGTCGACGCCCGCGTCCAGCAGCTGCTTGGCCTTGCCCGCGACGTCGCCGTTGATGCCGACCGCGGCGGCGATGCGCAGCCGCCCGTCGGCGTCGGTCGCCGGGGTGTACAGGGTGGCGCGCAGGGCGCCCTTGCGGGTGAGGATGCCGGCGAGCCGGCCGTCGGAGTCGACGGCGGGGGCGTAGCGCCGGTTGTGGTGGTCGAGGGTGTTGAAGGCCTCGCGCGGGTCGATGTCGGCGTCCAGCAGGAGCAGGTCCTTGGACATGACCACTTCGAGCTGGGTGAAGCGGTCGACACCCGTCAGGTCCCGGTCGGTGACGACGCCGACGGGCCGGTTCTCCTCGTCGACGACGACGCCGGCGTTGTGGGCGCGCTTGGGCAGCAGGCCGAGCGCGTCGGCGACGGTCTGGTGCGGGGCGAGCACGATCGGGGTGTCCAGCACCAGGTGGCGGCTCTTGACCCAGGAGACGACGTCGGTGACGACGTCGATCGGGATGTCCTGCGGGATGACCACGAGGCCGCCGCGCCGGGCCACGGTCTCGGCCATGCGGCGGCCGGCGATGGCGGTCATGTTGGCGACGACGAGCGGGATCGTGGTGCCCGTGCCGTCCGGGGAGCTGAGGTCGACGTCCTGCCGGGAGCCGACCGCGCTGCGGTTCGGCACCATGAACACGTCGTCGTACGTGAGGTCGTACGAGGGCTGGATGTCGTTGAGGAAACGCACGTGCTGCACATCCCAGTCGATCAGAGGCGGCCCCCGGACAGGTCAGCCAGGGGGAAAGAGCACGTACTTCATTGTCCCATGGCGAGGCCCCCGGACCGCCCCGGCAGATCATCCAGGCTGGTCAGCGGCCTGCTTGGAGGAACCTCCGAATCCGAGGGTCACGAACAGGCCGGGTCCGCGGTCCGTCGCCTCGGCGAACACCTCCTCGGCGACCCGCCACTCCTCGGGCCGCGTCTCGGCGTACTCCCGCCAGCCCTCGACCACGACCAGCAGGCCCCGCTCCTCGGCACCCTCGGGCCACAGGGTCGGGTCGGCGAGACAGTCGGCGAGGGCGTCCCAGTTGCGGCCGAACCAGTCGGGCAGGTCGAGGGCGAGGGCGCAGCGGTCCATCAGGCCCGCCTTGTCGGTGACCTCGCCGAGGTCCAGCGTGACCACCGTCCGGCCCGCCGCGTCGTGCGTCATCTCAGTACCGCCCTGAAGGATGCGTAGTGGTCGTCGGTGTAGTACGTCTCGCCGCCGCGCCCGGCGACGATCCGGCGGGCCCCGCGGTCGCGGGAGCCGGGGGTGCGGACGGTGTACTCGCGGTAGTGGCCGCGTGGCTGCCGGGGCAGCAGCCCTTCGAAGTTGCCGAAGACGGCGCCGTCGCGGTCGTGGGGGAAGGGGCCGCCCGCGTCGATGAGGCGCAGGGTCTCGCGCGCCTCGGGGGGCAGTTCGGACTCCCGGACGGTGGCCATGCCGTCGGACCGGGAAGGGACCGGGGCTTCGGTGGACGAGCACCCCGTGAGCAGGAGGAGGGCGCCCAGGAGCCCTCGGAGGACGAGCCGCAGCACCATGCCGACGATGCTGCCACGGCCGCCCTCCCCCGACCTGTTGTCAGGTTCCGTCCGGGTCGGCGCGGTTGAGCGCCGGCTTGGGCGTCGGCCCGGCCGTCATCAGGTAGTCGGCGGCCGAGGTGTCCGTGACCAGGCTGGTGACCAGCCCGGAGCGCAGGACCGCGTCGATGGCGGCGGCCTTGCGCTGTCCGCCCGCGATCGCGACGACCTCCGGGATGCGGCGGAGCTGGTCGGCCTTGACGGTGATGCACCGCTCCCCCAGGTCGCGCCCGACCCGGCGGCCGTCGGAGTCGAAGAGGTGCGCGGACATCTCGGCGGCGACGCCGAGGGAGGCGTAGTGGGCGCGCTCCTCGTCGCTGAGCATGTCGTGCACGGTGGAGATGCCCGGCTCCCAGGAGCCGATGGACACGCAGGCGACCGTGACCTTGTCGAAGTAGTCGAAGGCGCGGGCGATCCCGGTCTGGTGGCGCAGGGCCTGCGCGGTGGCCGCGTCCGGCAGCAGCATCGGCGCGTAGATGGGGTGGGCGTCGCCGCCGGCCACCTGCGCGGCCCGGCGCACGGCCTCCACCGAACCGCGCTCGGCGGTCCCGGCGTCGTACACGCCGGTCAGCTGGACCACCGTGCAGGGCGGCAGCCGGTCGAGGGCGGCGGCCATGTGGATGGTGGAACGGCCCCAGGCCAGGCCCAGGACGTCCCCCTCGCTGAGCAGCTCGCCGAGCAGGTCGGCGGCCACCTCGCCGAGGTTCTCGGGGTCGGGGGTCTCCTCGGCGTCGGCCGGGGACTCGACGACGACGGCGTGCCTGAGGCCGTAGCGGGCGCGCAGCGCGTCGGAGCGCTCGGCGTCCAGTTCGGCGGGGACTCGGATCTCGATGCGCACGAGATCCCGTTCGAGGGCGGTCTCCAGGACCCGGGCCACCTTGAAGCGGCTGACGCCGAACTCCTCCGCGATCTGGATCTTGGACTTCCCCTCGAGGTAGAAGCGGCGGGCCATGGCCGCCGCCTGCACCAGCTCAGCGGGTCCCATCCGCATGGCTGACCGGCCCGCCGACATACCCGACACGGCGTTCTCCTCACTGCTGTTCACACTCTGGATTCGCCGTTCATCCTCGCAGATCCGGCGCGGTCGCTCAGCCCCGATCGGTGCCCGATGGACGCCGTTCACGTAACCGTGGCTCAGTGGTCGCACGCCCATGTGGCGTGCTCGGTCACCGCCTGGGCCCGGGCGCGCAGGGCGCGCACCGCCTCGGCCGGATCGGCGGCGCCGTACACCGCGGAGCCGGCCACGAAGACGTCGGCGCCGGCCTCGGCGCAGCGCTCGATGGTGGCGTCCGACACCCCGCCGTCGACCTGCAGCCACAGCTGGAGGCCGTGCTTGCCGATCAGCTCACGGGTACGGCGGATCTTCGGCAGCATGATGTCGAGGAACGCCTGCCCGCCGAAGCCCGGCTCGACCGTCATGATCAGCAGCATGTCCAGCTCGGGGAGCAGGTCCTCGTACGGCTCGATGGGCGTGGCCGGCTTGAGCGCCATGGAGGCGCGGGCGCCCTTGGCTCGGATCTCCCGGGCCAGCCGGACCGGTGCGGCGGCGGCCTCGACGTGGAAGGTGACCGAGGAGGCCCCGGCCTCCACGTACCGGGGCGCCCAGCGATCGGGGTCCTCGATCATCAGATGGCAGTCCAGCGGGGTGTCCGTCGCCCGGGCCAGGGACTCCACGACCGGCACGCCGAGCGTGAGGTTGGGGACGAAATGGTTGTCCATGACGTCGACGTGGAGCCAGTCGGCCCCTTCGACCGCCTTCGCCTCGTCGGCGAGACGGGCGAAGTCGGCGGACAGGATGCTGGGGTTGATCTGCACGGCCATGCCCCAAGACTGCCATGCCCGGCTGGGGGTGCGGGCATCGGTGTCGGATGGTGGGCGCCGCTGACCGGCCGCGGGCGGCCCGGGTCAGCCGGTCCGGCGGATGAGCGCCAGGTACATGGCGTCGGTGCCGTGCAGGTGGGGCCACAGTTGTACGTCCGGACCGTCGCCGAGGTCGGGCACCGAGGGCAGCAGCGGGCGGGCGTCGATCAGCTCGGCACGCGGGAACTGCTTGAGGACGTCCGCGACGACGGCGCGGGTCTCGGCGAGGTGCGGGGAGCAGGTGGCGTAGCCGACGACGCCGCCGACGCGCACGGAGTCAAGGGCGGTGCGCAGCAGGCCGCGCTGGAGCGGGGCGAAGCCGTCGAGGTCCTCGGGGCGGCGGCGCCAGCGGGCCTCGGGACGCCGCCGCAGGGCGCCGAGTCCGGTGCAGGGGACGTCCATCAGGACCCGGTCGAAACTGCCGGGCCGCCACGGCGGGCGGGTGCCGTCGGCGGCGATGACCTGGTAGGGGCCGGGGTTTCCGGCGAGGGCCTTGGCGACGAGGCCGGCACGGTGCGGCTGCTTCTCGGAGGCGAGCAGGGTGGCGCCCCGCTCGGCGGCGAGCGCGGCGAGCAGTGCGGCCTTGCCGCCCGGCCCGGCGCAGCCGTCGAGCCATCTGCCGTCCGGCCCGTCCAGCGGCGCGTTGGCGAGGGCGAGGGCGACGAGCTGGCTGCCCTCGTCCTGCACGCCGGCCCGCCCCTCCCGGACGGCGTCGACGGCGCCCGGCTCGCCGCCCTCGGTCAGCCGCACCGCGTACGGCGACCAGCGTCCGGGCAGCGCCGCCTCCTCGCCGAGGAGTTCCTCGGTGGTGGCCCGGCCGGGCCTGGCCACCAGGGTCACCTCGGGCCGTTCGTTGTCGGCGGCGAGCAGTTCCTCGATGCCGGAGCGCGGTCCGCCGAGCGAGTCCCACAGCGCGGAGACCACCCAGCGCGGGTGCGAGTGCACCACGGCCAGATGGTCCTCGGGGTCCTCGTCGTAGGGCGGCGCGACCCGCTCCAGCCAGCCGTCGAGGTCGTGCTGGGCCACCTTGCGCAGCACGGCGTTGACGAACTTGGCCCGTCCGTCGCCGAGCACCACCCGCGCCAGTTCGACGGAGGCGGACACGGCGGCGTGGGTGGGGATGCGCGTGCCGAGCAGCTGGTGCGCGCCGAGGCTGAGCACGTCCAGCACGGGCGGGTCGACCTCCCGCAGCGGCCGGTCCACGCAGGCCGCGATCACCGCGTCGTACGTGCCCTGCCGCCGCAGCGTGCCGTAG
Organism: Streptomyces sp. NPDC046379; assembly: GCF_055587785.1. Classification (NCBI taxonomy): domain Bacteria; kingdom Bacillati; phylum Actinomycetota; class Actinomycetes; order Kitasatosporales; family Streptomycetaceae; genus Streptomyces; species Streptomyces sp. NPDC046379. The sequence goes on along the minus strand of NZ_JBVJFP010000020.1, from coordinate 24,584 downwards.
ACCAGTTCGGTGGCGAGGGCGGCGTCCCGCGCGTCGAAGCCGTGGCTCTCGCGGGCCTTGCGCAGCAGCGGCGGCAGCACGAGGTTGGCGTACGCGTCGCGCTCGTCCACGGCCCGGAGCGCGTCGAACGCGAGGACGCGCACCGGGTCCTTCCGGGGACGGCGGTAGGGCTTGCCGGGTTTGCGGGGCCGACGGGAGGTGTCGCTCACGAAGAAGGTGCTCCGGATTTCTGTATACGGTCTGCGCCCAGCCTACGTCCGCCCGTGCGCGGCGACGTCACCCGCCGAGGCTCTCCCCGTCGGCGATGCGCACCCCGCGGGCCCAGTCGGCGGCCCGCATCGGCTTCTTGCCCTGGGGCTGCACCCACAGCAGCTCGATCGCGTACGAGCCGGTGCCCGCGTACACGTTGTTCTTGGCGGCGGACAGCCGGCCGGGGGCGAGGTCGGTGCGGTCGGGGACGGGCGCGACCTGGACGAGCTTGAGGCGCTCGCCGCGGAAGGTGGTCCAGGCGCCCGGTGCGGGGGTGCAGCCGCGCACCACCCGGTCGACGCGCAGGGCGGGGGCGCGCCAGTCGACGCGGGCGTCCTCGACGGTGATCTTGGGGGCGAGGCTGACGCCCTCGGCGGGCTGCGGCACGGGCTTCAGGGAGCCGTCCTCGATGCCGTCCATGGTGGCGGCGAGCAGTCCGGCGCCGGCGAAGGCGAGGCGGGTGAGCAGGTCGCCGCTGGTGTCGGTGGGGCGGACGGTCTCGGTGACGGTGCCGTAGACGGGACCGGAGTCGAGGCCCTCCTCGATCAGGAAGGTGGACGCCCCGGTGATCTCGTCGCCCGCCATGACGGCGTGCTGCACGGGGGCGGCGCCGCGCCAGGCGGGCAGCAGCGAGAAGTGCAGGTTGACCCAGCCGTGGGCGGGGATGTCGAGGGCGGCGCGCGGGAGCAGGGCGCCGTAGGCGACGACGGGGCAGCAGTCCGGCCCGATCTCGCGCAGCCGCTCCAGGAACTCGGGGTCGCGCGGCCTGGCGGGCTTGAGCACCTCGATGCCGGCCTCCTCGGCGCGCTCGGCCACGGGGGACGCCACCAGCCTGCGACCGCGGCCCGCCGGCGCGTCCGGCCGGGTGACCACGGCCACCACCTCGTGCCGCTCGGCGGCGAGCAGTGCGTCCAGAGCGGGGACGGCGACCTCGGGGGTACCGGCGAAGACCAGCTTCATGGGTGGTACGGGCCTCTCGGGCGGGGGTCTTGACGGGCGGCGCACCAGTCTATGACGGGCGCGCGGGCATGTTCTTACGCCCCGCAGCGTGACCAGCGGAGCGAAAGCGCGTTGGTCAAGAAAGAGTTGACCACTGCGGGCCGCGGCAGCGGCCCGATCCTTTCTCCTCAACGCCGGTTCGAGAGGCTTGTTCATGGCCGACCACGCAACCCACGACGCCCAGGCTCGGGCCAGCCTGCACTTGCTGGTGCGGGACATCGAGCGGGTCCGCCGGCAGGTGGACGCACTGCGGACCCTCACCGCCCAGCTCGGCAACGTCTACCGCCCGCGCCGCTCCGGCCCCTCCACGGGCTTCGTCGTCTACGGACGCGCCCCCGCACCCACGGTCCGCCTCGCCCAGGAGCTGCGGGACAGCGTCGAGACCCTGGTCACGGCAGCGGTCGACTTCGACCGTTCGCTCGGCTTCTCGTGGGACGCGGTGGGCTCCGCGCTCGGGGTCACCAAGCAGGCGGTGCACCGCCGGTACGGCTCCCGCCGCGCCGCGGCCCAGGCCGCCGCGGAGGCCGAGCGGGGCGCCGAGCCGGCGGGCTCCCGCCCGCTGAACACGGGCGCCGGAGTCGCCACGGTGCCGACGGTCCCCGCGGCCCGTTCCATGCCGACCCAGCCGACGGCGGGCAGCCACGAGACCCGTCCGACGGCCTTCCCCGGCCCGCGCAACGGCTGACCGCACCCGCGTCACCGTCCCGAGCACGGCCGACCGCCCCACGCCGACCGGGCGCGGCTCGGCCCTCGCACCACCGCTGCCCTCCCCGCCTCCACGCGCGGAGGGCAGCCGCACGTCCGTCATCGTCCACGCCCCCGCCGCCCGGGCGCCGCGGCCTCCCACACCACACCCGACTCCGGCCCTCACGCGGGTGAGGTTCAACGGCACGTCCGTCGCCCTCCCACGACCGCCCCCGCCGCCCGGGCGCCACTCGGCCCGCAACAACGCCCCTGCCTCCCGCCCTCGACACCGGGAGGACAAGCGCAACTCCCGCGCCGCGCCACAAGCACCCACACCGGCCGGGCGCGACTCGGCCCCCGCACCATCCCCGCCCCCGCACCGGGAAGGCAGCCGCATGTCCGTCGCCGTCCCACGGCCGCCCCACACCGACCGGGCGCGGCCCAGCCCCCAAAACCACCCCCCGCCGCCCGCCCTCCACACCAGGAGGGCGAAACCGTCTCCGTGAACCGTCCCACGGCCGCCCCACGCCGACCGGACGCGGCCCAGCCCTCAAAACCACCCCCCGCCACCCGCCCTCCACACCAGGAGGGCGAAACCGTCTCCGGGGCAAGCCCACGTCCCGCCCTCCCCCGCCCCGCCTCAGCCGATGTCCGGCGGGTCGATCCGTACCCGGACCCCGGAACCGCTCCCGTTCCCCCGGGCCATCCGGGCCGCCTGCGCCGACTTCAGCGCCGACGCCAGGGCCGCGCCCCGGCCCGGTGGCACGCGGATCAGCGCGCGGTCCCACTGTTCGCCCGGCGGAGGCTCCCCGGGGCGGCGCGGACGGCCGGCCGCCGCCGACGGGGTGACCGGGAGCGGCACGGGGCCCAGCACCTCCGCTTCGGGCGGGAGTTCGACCGAGCGCAGGAAGTCCGCGAGCGCCTCGGGCGGCCCCGCCACCGACGCCATCCGCGACACCGGCGGAAAGCCCAGCTCGGCCCGCTCGGCCAGCTCCCGTACCGCGTGGCCCACCGGGTCCCAGCGCACCAGCGCCTGCACGGGCCTGAGCGTCGGCTCGGCGACCACGACGACCGTGCCGCCATCCCCCTGCGGCCGGACCAGCGCCGCGGCCGCGATCCAGCGCCGCAGCGCGTCCTCGCCCGCCCGCAGATCGGGCCGCCCGAGCATCGCCCACCCGTCGAGCAGCAGCGCCGCCGCGTACCCGCCCTGGGCCACCGGCTCCGCGCCCGGCGTGCTCACCACCAGCGCGGGCGTCCCCGGCACCGTGTCCAGCACATGCTCCCGCCCCGAGGTGCGCACCGGCACGGCCGGAAACGCCCGCCCCAGCTCCTCCGCCGTACGGCGGGCCCCCACCACCTGAGCCCGCAGCCGGAACGCCCCGCACTCCGGGCAGTGCCACGCCCCCTCCTCGCGCCCGCACCAGCCGCAGTACGGCGCGCCCGCGTCCCGCGCCCGCAGCGGACCGGCACAGTGCCGGCACCGGGCGGGCGTCCGGCAGGCGGCACAGGCCAGCCGCGGGACGTAGCCGCGCCGGGGCACCTGGACGAGCACCGGACCGTGCCGCAGTCCTTCGCGCGCCGCCTGCCAGGCGAGCGAGGGCAGCCGGGCGGCGCGCGCGGCCTCGTCCCGCGCCAGGTCCTGGTCCCCGATCGTGCGCACCAGCGGAGCGGCGGCCCGCACCTGCTCCCGCCCGGCGACCAGGGGCCGGGCCCAGCCGCTCTCCACCAGCTGCGCGGCCTCCACCGTGCAGTTCCAGCCGCCCAGCAGGAAGGCGCACCCGTCCTGCGCGGCCCGCAGCAGCAGCACGTCCCTCGCGTGCGGCTGCGGGGCGTGCAGCTCGCTATGGCTGTCGTCCCCGTCGTCCCACACGGCCACCAGGCCCAGGTCCCGCACCGGCGCGAACATCGCCGCCCGGGTGCCCACCACGGCCCGCACGGACCCGCGCCGCACCGCCAGCCACTGCCCGTACCGCTTCTCCGGCCCCGCGTCGGCCGTGAGCAGCGCGTGCCGTCCCTCGCCGAGCAGCTCGGTCAGTGCGGCGTCCACCCGCGCGGCGGCACGCCCGTCCGGCACCACGACCAGCGCGCCCCGCCCCGAGGCGAGCGTCGCGGCCACGGCGCGGGCCAGTTCCGCGCTCCACTCGGGACCCGGCAGGGCGTTCCACACCGCGCGCGGGGCGGCCCCGGAGGCCAGCGCCGTCAGGAACGCGGGCCCCCGCTCGTACCGCTCCCAGGTGCCGGGGGCGGGCGCCGGGGGCGGGGGCTGCGGCGGGGGCGAGGGCCGCTGCTCGGCGCGGGCGTTGCGCGGCGGCACGGCGAGTTGCAGGACGTCGGCCAGGCTGCCCGCGTACCGGTCGGCGACGGCGCGGGCCAGCCCCAGCAGCTCCTCGTCGAGCACCCGCTCCGGCGACACCACCTGGGCGAGCGCGGCCAGCGGCCCGGCGTAGTCGGACTCGGCCCGCCGCTCGACGAGGAACCCGTCGATCAGTCCTCCGCCCTCGCGCCGCCCCTCGCGGACCCGGTGCCGTCCGGCCCCGAACCGCACCCGCACCCGCACACCGGGCTGGGCGTCGGCGTCCAGCTCGGCGGGCACCGCGTAGTCGAAGTACCGGTCGAGGTGCAGCACGCCCTTGTCGACCAGCACCCGCGCGACCGGCAGCTCGGCGGCCAGGGCCGCTCCCCGCCAGGTGCGCGGCTTGGCCCTGGGCGCGTTGGCCTTGCGCACGCTCTCCCGGATGAGCGCGAGCTGCTCCGGCGGCGGCGTCCCCGCGCCACCGCCGTCCCCCTGCCCGTTCTCGCCGCTCACGCCTGCATTCTTCCAAACGCCACTGACAACGGGCGGCGCCCGGAACGGCCGAGGCCCGGCTCCCGCGAGGGGAACCGGGCCTCGGTGGGCGAACGGGGGCCTACAGGCCCGCGGCCTTGCGCAGCGCGTCCACGCGGTCGGTGCGCTCCCAGGTGAAGTCGGGCAGCTCACGGCCGAAGTGGCCGTACGCGGCGGTCTGGGCGTAGATCGGGCGGAGCAGGTCGAGGTCGCGGATGATCGCGGCCGGGCGGAGGTCGAAGACCTCGTCGATCGCCTTCTCGATGCGCTCCGGCTCGACCTTGTGGGTGCCGAAGGTCTCCACGAACAGGCCGACGGGCTCGGCCTTGCCGATCGCGTACGCGACCTGGACCTCGCAGCGGGCGGCGAGACCGGCGGCGACGACGTTCTTGGCGACCCAGCGCATCGCGTAGGCGGCCGAGCGGTCCACCTTGGACGGGTCCTTGCCGGAGAAGGCGCCGCCACCGTGCCGGGCGAAGCCGCCGTAGGTGTCGATGATGATCTTGCGGCCGGTGAGGCCGGCGTCGCCCATCGGGCCGCCGATCTCGAAGCGGCCGGTGGGGTTGACCAGCAGGCGGTAGCCCTCGGTGTCGAGCTTGATGCCGTCCTCCAGGAGCGCCTTCAGCTCCGGCTCGACGACGAACTCGCGGATGTCGGGGGCGAGCAGCGACTCGAGGTCGATGTCGCTGGCGTGCTGCGAGGAGACGACGACCGTGTCGAGGCGGACGGCCTTGTCGCCGTCGTACTCGATGGTGACCTGGGTCTTGCCGTCGGGGCGCAGGTAGGGGATCGTGCCGTTCTTGCGGACCTCGGACAGGCGCTTGGACAGGCGGTGCGCCAGGAAGATCGGCAGCGGCATCAGGGTGGGCGTCTCGTCGGAGGCGTAGCCGAACATCAGGCCCTGGTCGCCGGCGCCCTGGCGGTCCAGCTCGTCCTCGTCGCCCTCGACACGGGTCTCGTACGCCGTGTCCACACCCTGCGCGATGTCCGGGGACTGCGCGCCGATCGACACCGACACTCCGCAGGAGGCGCCGTCGAAGCCCTTCTTCGAGGAGTCGTAGCCGATCTCCAGGATCTTGTCCCGGACCAGCTGCGGGATGGGCGCGTAGGCCTTGGTGGTGACCTCTCCGGCCACGTGCACCAGGCCGGTGGTGATCAGGGTCTCGACGGCGACCCGGGAGGTCGGGTCCTCGCGCAGAAGCGCGTCGAGAATGGTGTCGCTGATCTGGTCAGCGATCTTGTCGGGGTGACCCTCGGTCACGGACTCCGAGGTGAACAGGCGACGGGACACAACGCTCCCTGTGGTTGCAGCGGCTGCTGGCTGATCATGGGTGGACGGGCCGAGAGCTGCGCTCGGCGTCGTCCGCAGACAGTTTATCTGTCACGCTCCTCCGCAGGGGGCACTGTCTCGTTTCTCGGGAGTGCTGTGACCTGCGGCACGGGCATTCTGCCCAAGCCGGGCGGCCTTGGCCAGGCCCCGCGCCCGGACGCGCGGGCGCCGGGGGGCTTGCGGGAGCGCGGACGGCGTCGTCAGCGCAGACGCCGCGCCACCAGGTCCCACACGACGTCGGCCAGCGCCTCCTTCGGCCCGTGGGGCACGGGCGTCTCGCTGCCGTCGGAGCCGAGCACCACGGCCTCGTTGTCCTCGGCGCCGAACGTTCTGCGCTCCCCCACCTCGTTGACGACGAGCAGGTCGCAGCGCTTGCGCTCCAGTTTGGCGCGGCCGTTGACGAGGACGTCGTCGGTCTCCGCGGCGAAGCCGACGACGACCTGGCCGGGGCGGGGCCGGTCGGCCGAGATCTCGGCCAACACGTCGGGGTTGCGGACCAGCGCGACGGGATCGGGGTCCTGGCCGTCCCTCTTCTTGATCTTGCCGGTGGCGTAGTGCGCCGGGCGGAAGTCGGCGACGGCGGCGGCCATGACGACGGCGTCGGCGTCCGCCGCGGCCTTCAGCACGGCCTCGCGCAACTGCACGGCGGTGCCGACCGGGACGACGTCCACGCCGGCCGGGTCCGGCAGCGCGGTGTTGGCGGCGATCAGGGTGACGCGGGCGCCGCGCGCGGCGGCGGTGCGGGCGAGGGCGTAGCCCTGCTTGCCGGAGGAGCGGTTGCCGAGGAAGCGGACCGGGTCGAGGGGTTCGCGGGTGCCGCCGGCACTGACCACGACGTGGCGGCCGGCGAGGTCGGGCCGGGTGGCGCCGCGGGCGAGGACCCGGCGGCAGACCTCGAAGATCTCGGCCGGGTCGGGCAGGCGCCCCTTGCCGGTGTCGGCGCCGGTGAGCCGGCCCACGGCCGGTTCGACGACGACGGCGCCGCGGCGGCGCAGCGTCGCCACGTTCTCCTGGGTGGCCGGGTGCTCCCACATCTCGGTGTGCATGGCGGGGGCGAAGACCACCGGGCAGCGGGCGGTGAGCAGGGTGTTCGTCAGCAGGTCGTCGGCGAGGCCGTGCGCCGCCTTGGCGAGGAGGTCGGCGGTCGCCGGGGCGACCACGACGAGGTCGGCGTGCTGGCCGATGCGGACGTGCGGGACCTCGTGGACGTCGTCCCAGACCTCGGTGGCGACGGGGTGGCCGGACAGCGCGGACCAGGTGGCGGCGCCGACGAAGTGGAGCGCGGAGGCGGTGGGCACGACGCGGACGTCGTGGCCCGACTCGGTGAGCCTGCGCAGCAGCTCACAGGCCTTGTAGGCGGCGATGCCACCGCTCACCCCCAGGACGACCTTGGGCTTGTCCACCGTCTCTCCCCGCACATGTCGGCTCCCGTGCGCCGGGACTGCGCACGGGTCCATCACACACCACAGGCCCGGCAGACGTACTGCCGGGCCTGTGGATAAGTCTGCTGCAAGCAGGAAATACTACTGCGCCGGGCCCTCAACGGCCTCGGAGGTCAGCAGCCCCGCGTTGATCTCGCGCAGAGCGATCGAGAGCGGCTTCTCGTGCACGTGGGTGTCGACGAGCGGACCGACGTACTCGAGGAGGCCCTCGCCGAGCTGCGAGTAGTACGCGTTGATCTGGCGGGCCCGCTTGGCCGCGTAGATCACGAGGCTGTACTTCGAGTCGGTGGCCTCGAGGAGCTCGTCGATCGGCGGGTTGATGATGCCCTCGGGCGCGGAGATGGAAGAGGACACGCTCTACCTTCCGATGGATGGGAAAAGACGGGCGGTGATCACATATGCCGTGATCACACGACATCCATCAAGGCTAGCAGCTCACGCGCCACGTCCTCGACGGAGGTGTTGACCAGGGTTTCGTCGAACTCCGGCTCGGCGGCGAGTTCGATCTTCGCCGCCGCGAGGCGCCGTTCGATCACCTCGGGCGCCTCGGTGCCCCGGCCGGTCAGCCTGCGCACCAGCTCCTCCCAGGAGGGCGGGGCCAGGAACACCAGCTGGGCCTCCGGCATCGACTCGCGCACCTGCCGGGCCCCCTGGAGGTCGATCTCCAGCAGCACGGCCTCGCCCGCCTCCAGCCGCTCCAGCACGGCCGCGCGCGGCGTGCCGTACCGGTTGCCGGCGAACTCGGCCCACTCCAGCAGCTCGCCGTTGGCGATCAGCTTGTCCATCTCCTCGTCGGTGACGAAGAAGTAGTGGACTCCGTGCTTCTCGCCGGGCCGGGGCCTGCGGGTCGTCGCGGACACCGAGAGCCAGACCTCGGGGTGTTGCTTGCGCATGTGGGCGACGACCGTGCTCTTGCCGACCCCGGAGGGTCCGGAGAGCACGGTCAGCCGCGGACGTTCACTCATGCAGCGATTATTCCAGCAATCCCGTAGTGCCCGGGACCAGTGGGGCCCCGGGGCCGGCGGGTCAGGAGCCGGTGCTGCCGAACTCGCGCTCGAGGGAGGCGATCTGGTTGGAACCGAGACCGCGCACGCGGCGGCTCTCGGAGATGCCGAGTCGCTCCATGATCTGCTTGGCGCGGACCTTGCCCACGCCGGGCAGGGACTCGAGCAGGGCGGAGACCTTCATCTTGCCGATGACGTCGTTCTCCTGGCCCTGCTTGATGACCTCGTGAAGGGAGGCGCCGGAGTGCTTGAGTCGATTCTTGACCTCGGCCCGCTCCCGGCGAGCCGCGGCGGCCTTTTCGAGCGCGGCTGCGCGCTGTTCGGGGGTAAGGGGCGGAAGAGCCACGCCTACGTCACCTCGGATGTCGAACTGTCGGATACGGACCGGTGAGGAACCTACTGCCCCACACCTGGGGAGCCATGAGCAACACGCCTGCCCGTTCTCCCCCACTGCCTTGAGGGGCGCGGGAGGTGCCCCCACTCGACGGAGACTAGCGGTCAAGTGCGCCGGAGTCAGCGAGAACAGCGGAAAAGTCCTGGTCAGCCTCTGTCAGGACTGGATATTCCAGACATACTGCCCCGGATTCGTGGATGGATCCAGCCTCGAACCCGATCCCGGCAGCCCTCCCGGCCCCCCGGTCACCCTCCGTCCGCGCTCACCGCGCGGTCACGGCCGCCCGGATCTCCTCCGCGAACCGCTCCGCCGCCGTACGCAGCGCCGTCACGTCGGGACCGTGCCGCAGCACCCCCCGGCTGACGTTGGGAACGACATTGCGCACCGCGGCGCCGAACACCCGGGGAAGGTCCGCGGGCGTGGCCCCCTGGGCGCCGATGCCGGGTGCGAGGAGCGGCCCGTTGACGTCCAGGTCGTACGACGACAGGTCGCCCAGGGTCGCCCCGACGACCGCGCCGAAGGACCCGAGGGGCCGCTCCCCGGCGTTCTCGGCGGCGAGGTGGGCGAGCATGGTCGCGCCGACGTTCCGGCCGTCCACGCGGACGGCGTGCTGGACCTCTCCGCCCTCGGGGTTGGAGGTGAGCGCCAGCACGAACAGGCCGGCGCCGTTCTCGCGGGCCAGCGCGACGGCCGGGGAGAGGGAGCCGTAGCCGAGGTACGGGGAGACGGTCAGCGCGTCCGAGAACAGCGGGGCGTCCTTGTGCAGGAAGGACTCGGCGTACGCGGCCATGGTGGAGCCGATGTCGCCGCGCTTGGCGTCCATGACGACCAGCGCGCCGGCCTCCCGCGCCTCCCGCACCGCCGTCTCCAGCACGGCCACGCCGCGCGAGCCGAACCGTTCGAAGAACGCGCTCTGCGGCTTGAGCACGGCGACCCGGTCGGCCATCGCCTCCACGACCGTGCGGCTGAACCGCTCCAGGCCCGCCACGTCGTCGTTCAGACCCCACTCGGTGAGCAGGGAGGCGTGCGGGTCGATGCCGACGCAGAGCGGGCCGCGCTCGTCCATCGCGCGGCGCAGCCGGGCGCCGAAGGCCTCGAGGGAGGTCATGTCGTCGTCTTCCTCACGTCGGCGCCGACCGCGTCGGCGAGGGTGGCGTACGGGCTCGTGCGCAGCCGCGCGGCCAGGCCCTTGTGGATCGCGCGGGCCCAGAAGGGGCCCTCGTAGACGAAGGCGCTGTAGCCCTGGACCAGGGTCGCTCCGGCGAGGATGCGCTGCCAGGCGTCCTCGGCGGTCTCGATGCCGCCGACGCCGACCAGGGTGATCCGGTCGCCCACGCGCGCGTACAGGCGGCGCAGCACCTCCAGGGAGCGTGCCTTGAGGGGGGCGCCGGACAGGCCGCCGGTCTCCCGCACCAGGGCGGGGTCGGAGGTGAGGCCGAGTCCGTCGCGGGCGATGGTGGTGTTGGTGGCGATGATGCCGTCCAGGCCGAGCTCCACCGCGAGGTCGGCGACGCCGTCGACGTCCTCGTCCGCGAGGTCCGGGGCGATCTTCACCAGCAGCGGCACCCGGCGGCCGGGCGTCGCCCGGTCGGCGGCCTCGCGCACGGCGGTCAGCAGCGGGCGCAGGTGCTCGACGGCCTGGAGGTTGCGCAGCCCCGGAGTGTTGGGCGAGGAGACGTTGACGACCAGGTAGCCGGCGTACGGGGCGAGGCGCTCGGCCGACTTCACGTAGTCGGCGACGGCCTCCGCCTCGGGGACGGCCTTCGTCTTGCCGATGTTGACGCCGACGACCGTCCGGAAGACCGGCTCGCGGGCGGCCAGCCGGGCGGCGACGACGAGCGAACCGTCGTTGTTGAAGCCCATGCGGTTGATCAGCGCCCGGTCGGGCACCAGCCGGAACAGCCTTTTCCTGGGGTTGCCCGGCTGGGGCTCCCCGGTCACGGTGCCGATCTCGACGTGGTCGAAGCCGAGCATGGCCATGCCGTCCACGGCGACGGCGTTCTTGTCGAAGCCGGCGGCGAGCCCGAAGGGGCCGTGCATCCGCAGTCCGAGGGCCTCGGTGCGCAGCTCCTTGTAGCGGGGCGCGAGCACGGCGGCGGCGAAGGTGCGCAGCACCGGCACGCGGGCGGCGAGGCGGATCCACCGGAAGGCGAGGTGGTGGGCCTTCTCTGGGTCCATGCGCCGGAAGACCAGGCGGAAGAAGAGCTCGTACATCTTTTGGTGTCCTTCGGGCCCCATGGGGCCTCATGAAGAGGGGGACACCGTTTCCGGTGTCCCCCTCGGGGCTAGCTGCGGGCCGCGGTCAGGTGTTCCGCGTGTTCCTGGAGCGACCGGACGCCCACGTCGCCGCGGTTGAGGGCGTCGATGCCCTGGACCGCCGCGGCGAGCGCTTGGACCGTGGTCAGGCACGGGACCGAGCGGGCCACGGCCGCGGTGCGGATCTCGTAGCCGTCGAGGCGGCCGCCCGTGCCGTACGGAGTGTTGACGATGAGGTCGACCTCGCCGTCGTGGATGAGCTGGACGATGGTCTTCTCGCCGTTCGGGCCCGTGCCCTCGGACTGCTTGCGCACGACGGTGGCGTTGATGCCGTTGCGGCGCAGGACCTCGGCGGTGCCGGAGGTGGCGAGCAGCTCGAAGCCGTGCGCCACCAGCTCGCGCGCAGGAAAGATCATCGACCGCTTGTCGCGGTTGGCGACGGAGATGAAGGCACGGCCCTTGGTGGGCAGCGGGCCGTACGCCCCCGCCTGCGACTTGGCGTACGCGGTGCCGAACACCGAGTCGATGCCCATGACCTCGCCGGTGGAGCGCATCTCCGGGCCGAGGACGGTGTCCACGCCGCGGCCGGAGGTGTCCCGGAAGCGGCTCCAGGGCAGCACGGCCTCCTTGACGGAGATCGGCGCGTCCAGCGGCAGCTCGCCGCCGTCGCCCGTGGCCGGCAGCAGGCCCTCCGCGCGCAGCTCGGCGATGGTGGCGCCGAGCGAGATCCGCGCGGCGGCCTTGGCGAGCGGTACCGCGGTCGCCTTGGACGTGAAGGGCACCGTGCGCGAGGCGCGCGGGTTGGCCTCCAGGACGTAGAGGATGTCGCCCGCCATGGCGAACTGGATGTTGATCAGACCGCGCACCCCGACGCCGCGCGCGATGGCCTCGGTGGAGGCGCGCAGCCGCTTGATGTCGAAGCCGCCCAGGGTGATGGGGGGCAGCGCGCACGCCGAGTCGCCGGAGTGGATGCCGGCCTCCTCGATGTGCTCCATCACGCCGCCGAGGTACAGCTCCTCGCCGTCGTAGAGGGCGTCGACGTCGATCTCGATGGCGTCGTCCAGGAAGCGGTCGACGAGCACCGGCCGGGAGGGGCTGATCTCGGTCGACTCGGCGATGTAGGTCTCCAGGCGGGCCTCGTCGTAGACGATCTCCATGCCGCGCCCGCCGAGCACGTAGGAGGGCCGGACCAGCACCGGGTAGCCGATCTCGTCGGCGATGGCCTTTGCCTCGGTGAAGGTGGTGGCCGTGCCGTGCTTGGGGGCCGGCAGCCCGGCCTCCTTGAGGACCTGCCCGAACGCGCCGCGGTCCTCGGCGGCGTGGATCGCCTCCGGGGGCGTGCCCACGATCGGCACGCCGTTGTCCTTGAGCGCCTGCGCGAGGCCCAGCGGCGTCTGGCCGCCGAGCTGTACGACGACGCCCGCGACCGGCCCGGCCTGCCGCTCGGCGTGGACGATCTCCAGGACGTCCTCCAGGGTGAGCGGCTCGAAGTACAGCCGGTCGGAGGTGTCGTAGTCGGTGGAGACGGTCTCGGGGTTGCAGTTGACCATCACGGTCTCGTACCCGGCGTCGCTCAGCGCGAAGGAGGCGTGGACGCAGGAGTAGTCGAACTCGATGCCCTGGCCGATGCGGTTGGGGCCGGAGCCCAGAATGATCACGGCGGGCTTCTCGCGCGGGGCGACCTCGGTCTCCTCGTCGTAGGAGGAGTAGAAGTACGGGGTCTTCGCGGCGAACTCGGCGGCGCAGGTGTCGACCGTCTTGTAGACCGGGCGGACGCCGAGCGCATGCCGCACCTCGCGCACGACGTCCTCGCGCAGGCCGCGGATCTCGCCGATCTGCTGGTCGGAGAAGCCGTGCCGCTTGGCCTCGGCCAGCAGCTCGGCGGTCAGCTCGGGCGCCTCGGCCAGTTCGTCGGCGATCTCCTTGAGGAGGAACAGCTGGTCCACGAACCAGGGGTCGATCTTCGTGTAGGCGAAGACCTCCTCGGGCGTGGCCCCCGCGCGGATGGCCGCCATGACGGTGTTGATCCGGCCGTCGGTCGGCCGGACCGAGGCGCGCAGCAGCTCCTCCTTGTCACCGGTCTCGCCGGTGAAGGCGAACTGGCTGCCCTTCTTCTCCAGCGAGCGCAGCGCCTTCTGGAACGCCTCGGTGAAGTTGCGGCCGATGGCCATGGCCTCGCCGACCGACTTCATGGTGGTGGTCAGCGTGGAGTCGGCCTGCGGGAACTTCTCGAAGGCGAAGCGGGGTGCCTTGACGACCACGTAGTCGAGGGTCGGCTCGAAGGAGGCCGGGGTCTCCTGCGTGATGTCGTTGGGGATCTCGTCCAGGGTGTAGCCCACGGCGAGCTTGGCGGCGATCTTGGCGATGGGGAAGCCGGTCGCCTTGGAGGCGAGCGCCGAGGAGCGGGACACGCGCGGGTTCATCTCGATGACGATGACCCGGCCGTCCTCGGGGTTCACCGCGAACTGGATGTTGCAGCCGCCGGTGTCGACGCCGACCTCGCGGATGACGGCGATGCCGATGTCGCGCAGGGTCTGGTACTCGCGGTCGGTGAGCGTCATCGCCGGGGCGACGGTGATGGAGTCGCCGGTGTGCACGCCCATGGGGTCGAAGTTCTCGATGGAGCAGACGACCACGACGTTGTCGTGCTTGTCGCGCATCAGCTCCAGCTCGTACTCCTTCCAGCCGAGGATGGACTCCTCCAGGAGGACCTCGGTGGTCGGCGAGAGGGTGAGGCCCTGACCGGCGATGCGGCGCAGCTCCTCCTCGTCGTGGGCGAAGCCGGAGCCGGCGCCGCCCATGGTGAAGGAGGGGCGGACGACGACGGGGTAGCCGCCGAGCGTCTCGACGCCGGCGAGGACGTCGTCCATGGAGTGGCAGATGACCGAGCGGGCGGACTCGCCGTGCCCGATCTTCTTGCGGACCTCCTCGACGACCTCCTTGAACCGGTCGCGGTCCTCGCCCTTGTGGATGGCCTCGACGTTGGCGCCGATCAGTTCGACGCCGTACTTCTCCAGGACGCCGTTCTCGTGCAGCGAGATGGCGGTGTTCAGGGCCGTCTGGCCGCCCAGGGTGGGCAGCAGGGCGTCGGGGCGCTCCTTGGCGATGATCTTCTCGACGAACTCGGGGGTGATCGGCTCGACGTAGGTGGCGTCGGCGATCTCCGGGTCGGTCATGATCGTCGCCGGGTTGGAGTTGACCAGGATGACGCGCAGGCCCTCGGCCTTGAGCACGCGGCACGCCTGGGTGCCGGAGTAGTCGAACTCGGCGGCCTGGCCGATGACGATCGGGCCGGAGCCGATGACCAGGACGGACTGGATATCGGTGCGCTTAGGCACGCTGGCCCTCCATCAGGGAAACGAAGCGGTCGAACAGGTAGGCGGCGTCGTGCGGGCCGGCTGCCGCTTCGGGGTGGTACTGGACGCTGAAAGCCGGCTTGTCGAGCAGTTGGAGGCCCTCCACCACGTTGTCGTTGAGGCAGACGTGGGAGACCTCGGCGCGCCCGTAGGGGGTCTCGGAGACCTGGTCGAGCGGGGCGTCGACGGCGAAGCCGTGGTTGTGCGCGGTGACCTCGACCTTGCCCGTGGTGCGGTCCTGCACGGGCTGGTTGATGCCGCGGTGGCCGTACTTCAGCTTGTAGGTGCCGAAGCCGAGCGCGCGGCCCAGGATCTGGTTGCCGAAGCAGATGCCGAACAGGGGCGTGCCGCGCTCCAGGACGCCCCGCATCACGGAGACGGGGTGGTCGGCGGTGGCGGGGTCGCCGGGGCCGTTGGAGAAGAAGACGCCGTCGGGGTTCACGGCGTAGACGTCGTCCACGGTCGCGGTGGCGGGCAGGACGTGCACCTCGATGCCGCGCTCGGCCATGCGGTGCGGGGTCATGCCCTTGATGCCGAGGTCGACGGCGGCGACGGTGAACCTCTTCTCGCCGATCGCGGGGACGACGTACGGCTCGGTGGTGGCGACCTCGGCGGAGAGGTCGGCGCCCTTCATCTCGGGCGCCTCCTGCACGCGGGCGAGCAGGGTGGCGTCGTCGCGGACGGCGTCGCCGCTGAAGATGCCGACGCGCATGGCGCCGCGCTCGCGCAGGTGCCGGGTGAGGGCGCGGGTGTCGACGCCGCTGATGCCGACGACGCCCTGGGCGGCCAGTTCCTCGTCGAGGGAGCGGCGGGAGCGCCAGTTGGAGGGCACGCGCGCGGGGTCGCGCACGACGTAGCCGGAGACCCAGATCCGCTTCGACTCGGCGTCCTCGTCGTTGACGCCGGTGTTGCCGACGTGCGGGGCGGTCATCACGACGACCTGGCGGTGGTACGAGGGGTCGGTGAGGGTCTCCTGGTAGCCGGTCATGCCGGTGGAGAACACGGCCTCGCCGAAGGTCTCCCCCACGGCCCCGTAGGCGCGGCCACGGAAGATCCGGCCGTCCTCCAGGACGAGTACGGCGGGAGCCTGGGCGGTTCCCCGGGTGGAGGTCGTCATCGTTCGGCGCCTTCCGTGTCGTTGGTCTTGGTCATGGAGTTGATCGCGGCGACCCACTCGGGGTGCTCGGCCGCCCGGTCGGAGCGGAAGCCGGAGTCGATCAGCCGGTCGCCGTGGGCCCACGTCACCACGAGCAGTCCGCCCTCGGTGAGCACCTTGCCGGCGATGCCCTTGTCGAGCCGGGCCTCGCGCAGTGCGGAGGCCGGGACGAAGAAGTCGGCCGCGCCGGGGCGTACGACGTCCAGTCCCGCGTCCGTCAGCGTGAGCTCGGCCCTGCTGCGGGTGCCCAGGCCGTGCGCCACGATGCGGTCGAGCCACTGGCCGGCGGTGGTGGAGCCGTGGTAGCGGCCGCTCATGCTCAGTTTCACCGGGCCCGTCTCTTCCGGCGCGGTGAGCAGCTCGGGCAGGTCGCTCTGGAGCGTGCCGCGCCACTTCCAGCCCTCGCGCATCAGCCAGTAGACGAGCGCGACGAAGAGGGCGAGCCCGACGACCCAGCCGATGCGGGCGGCCCAGTCGGTCACTTCCGCCGATTCCTTCTCGGCGGCCAGCAGGATTACGGATGTCATGTGAGCTCCCCGTCGACGAGCGTGGCCTTGCCCCGCAGCCAGGTGTGCGTGACACGGCCCGGCAGCTCGCGACCCTCGTAGGGGGTGTTGCGGCTGCGCGAGGCGAAGCCCGCGGGGTTCACCGGCCCACGGTATGCCGTGTCCACGAGCGTGAGGTTGGCGGGCTCACCAACCGAGACGGGACGGCCGTGTCCGGCGGCCCGGCCGATCTCGGCGGGCTTGAAGGACATCCGGTCGGCGACGCCCGCCCAGTCCAGCAGACCGGTGTCGACCATGGTCTCCTGCACCACCGACAGCGCGGTCTCCAGGCCGACCATGCCCATGGCGGCGGCGGCCCACTCGCAGTCCTTGTCCTCGTGCGGGTGCGGGGCGTGGTCGGTGGCGACGATGTCGATGGTGCCGTCGGCGAGGGCCTCGCGCAGCGCGCGCACGTCCCGCTCGGTGCGCAGCGGCGGGTTGACCTTGTAGACGGGGTTGTAGGTGCGCACCAGCTCGTCGGTGAGCAGCAGGTGGTGCGGGGTGACCTCGGCGGTGACCTGGATGCCACGGGACTTGGCCCAGCGGACGATCTCCACGGAGCCGGCGGTGGACAGGTGGCAGATGTGCACGCGGGAGCCGACGTGCTCGGCGAGCAGCACGTCCCGCGCGATGACCGACTCCTCGGCGACGGCCGGCCAGCCCCCGAGCCCCAGCTCGGCGGAGACGACGCCCTCGTTCATCTGGGCGCCCTCGGTCAGCCGCGGCTCCTGCGCGTGCTGGGCGACGACGCCGCCGAAGGCCTTCACGTACTCCAGCGCGCGGCGCATGATCACGGCGTCGTGGACGCACTTGCCGTCGTCGGAGAAGACGGTGACGCCGGCCGCGGACTCGTGCATGGCGCCCAGCTCGGCGAGCTTCTGGCCGTCCAGGCCGACGGTGACGGCGCCGATGGGCTGGACGTCGCAGTAGCCGTGTTCCCGGCCGAGCCGCCAGACCTGCTCGACGACGCCGGCGGTGTCGGCGACCGGGAAGGTGTTGGCCATGGCGAACACCGCGGTGTAACCGCCGCTCGCCGCCGCGCGCGTGCCGGTGAGGACGGTCTCGGAGTCCTCCCGGCCGGGCTCGCGCAGATGGGTGTGCAGGTCGACCAGGCCCGGCAGCAGCACCTTGCCGCCGGCCTCGACGACCTCGGCGTCCTCGGCGGGCAGTCCGGCTCCGACGGCCGCGATGGTCTCGCCGTCGATCAGGACGTCCTGCGGCTCGCCGCCGAGCACCCGCGCACCACGGATCAGGATCTTGCTCATGGTCGGTTACTTCTCCTCGGTGGAACGGGCGGGGGTGGCGGCGGGGACGTTTCTGGAGTCGAAGACCGCGCCGCCGAGCAGCAGGTAGAGGACGGCCATGCGGATGGAGACGCCGTTGGCGACCTGCTCGACGACCGTGCAGCGGTCGGAGTCGGCGACCTCGGCGGTGATCTCCATGCCGCGGACCATGGGGCCGGGGTGCATCACGACGGCGTGCTCGGGCATCCGCGCCATGCGCTCGCCGTCGAGGCCGTAGCGGCGGGAGTACTCGCGCTCGGTGGGGAAGAACGCGGCGTTCATCCGTTCGCGCTGGACGCGCAGCATCATCACCGCGTCGGACTTGGGCAGGGTGCTGTCGAGGTCGTAGGAGACCTCGCAGGGCCAGCTCTCGATGCCGACCGGCACCAGGGTCGGCGGGGCGACCAGGGTGACCTCGGCGCCGAGGGTGTGCAGGAGGTCGACGTTGGAGCGGGCGACCCGGCTGTGCAGGACGTCGCCGACGATGGTGACGCGCTTGCCGGCGAGGTCCCGGCCGAGCCCGGCGTCCCGGCCGACGAGGCGGCGGCGCATGGTGAACGCGTCGAGCAGCGCCTGGGTGGGGTGCTGGTGGGTGCCGTCGCCGGCGTTGATGACGGCCGCGTCGATCCAGCCGGAGTTCGCCAGCCGGTACGGGGCCCCGGAGGCGCCGTGCCGGATGACGACGGCGTCGACGCCCATGGCCTCCAGGGTCTGCGCGGTGTCCTTGAGGGATTCGCCCTTGGACACGCTGGAGCCCTTGGCGGAGAAGTTGATGACGTCCGCCGACAGCCGCTTCTCCGCGGCCTCGAAGGAGATCCGGGTCCGGGTGGAGTCCTCGAAGAAGAGGTTCACGACGGTGCGGCCGCGCAGGGTCGGCAGCTTCTTGATCGGCCGGTCGGCCACCCGGGACATCTCCTCGGCGGTGTCGAGGATCAGGACGGCGTCGTCGCGGGTGAGGTCGGCGGCCGAGATGAGATGACGCTGCATCTGTCAGGCTCCGTAAGGCAGTTCATTGAGGAGATTTCGGGCGTGCGAGGGCGTGCCGAACGGGCGCGCGGCGGCGCCGCGCGCGCTTCGGGTGTTACTGCCGCTCGCCCGGTGCGGCCTGCTGGACGCCGAGCAGCACGGTGTCGCGACCGTCCTCCTCGGCGAGCTGGACCTTGACCGTCTCCCGCAGCGACGTGGGGAGGTTCTTGCCGACGTAGTCGGCGCGGATGGGCAGTTCGCGGTGGCCCCGGTCGACCAGGACCGCGAGCTGCACGGCGCGCGGTCGCCCGATGTCGTTCAGGGCGTCGAGGGCGGCGCGGATGGTGCGGCCGGAGAAGAGCACGTCGTCCACGAGGACGACCAGCCTGCCGTCGATGCCGTCGCCGGGGATGTCCGTGCGGGCCAGCGCGCGCGGGGGGTGCATGCGCAGGTCGTCGCGGTACATGGTGATGTCCAGCGAACCGCAGGGCACCTTGCGCTCGGTGATCTGCTCGAGCTTGACGGCGAGCCGCTGGGCGAGGAAGACGCCGCGGGTGGGGATGCCGAGGAGCACCACGTCGTCGGCGCCCTTGGCGCGCTCGACGATCTCGTGGGCGATGCGGGTCAGTACCCGCGCGATGTCGGGCCCTTCGAGCACGGGCCTGGCATCGGACGCTTGCGTGTCCATACGAAACGGACCTCCTTCTCCGCCTCACGGGACGGACCTTAAAGGACGTCGGGATTGCGTCCTCCACGGTAGCAGGCCGCCGGGGCCGCGCTCAGGGGGCCCCAGGGCCGGTGTCCAGTCACCCGGACGGCGCAATGGGGTCCGAGGAGCGCGGAAGCGTCGGTGCGGACCATTCGGCTTGACGCGGCAGAGTAACGCTGCGTAACCTCACAGTGAGTTACCAGCCGCGCGGCTCGCAACACTGCAGGCCGCGTCGACACAGTGTCCGGGGAGCCATATGTCCAGCGAATACGCCAAACAGCTCGGGGCCAAGCTCCGGGCCATCCGCACCCAGCAGGGCCTTTCCCTCCACGGTGTCGAGGAGAAGTCCCAGGGACGCTGGAAGGCCGTCGTGGTCGGTTCGTACGAGCGCGGCGACCGCGCCGTGACCGTGCAGCGACTCGCCGAGCTGGCGGATTTCTACGGCGTTCCCGTGCAGGAGCTCCTCCCGGGCACCACCCCCGGCGGCGCGGCCGAGCCCCCGCCGAAGCTGGTCCTGGACCTGGAGCGGCTGGCCACGGTGCCGGCCGAGAAAGCGGGCCCGCTCCAGCGCTACGCCGCGACGATCCAGTCCCAGCGCGGTGACTACAACGGCAAGGTCCTCTCGATCCGCCAGGACGACCTGCGCACACTCGCCGTCATCTACGACCAGTCCCCCTCGGTCCTCACCGAGCAGCTGATCAGCTGGGGCGTGCTGGACGCGGACGCGCGCCGCGCGGTGACCCACGAGGACAGCTGACCGCGACACGGGCAGCCCGCAGAAACGTACCGCCGGGGTGGTCCGGACCTACTCGGTCCGGACCACCCCGGCGGTTTCCTGTGCGTCGTCGCTCGGGCCGGGGCCCTGCGGCGGGACTAGTCCCGCCGCAGGGACGGCTTGAGTTCCTTGAGCCGTCCGAGCAGGCCGTTGACGAACGCCGGCGACTCGTCCGTGGAGAACTCCTTGGCCAGCTGCACCATCTCGTCCAGCACGACGGCGTCCGGCGTCTCGTCGACCCAGATCAGCTCGTAGGCGCCGAGGCGGAGGATGTTGCGGTCCACGACCGGCATCCGGTCGAGCGTCCACCCGACCGAGTACTGGCCGAGCAGCTCGTCGATGCGGCCCGCGTGCTGCGCGTACCCCTCGACCAGCTGCATCGTGTACTCGCTCACCGGCGGCTGCCGGGTGTCGGTCCGGGAGTGCCGGATCCAGTCCGCGAGGACCGTGAGGACGTCGGCTCCGCGCTGGTCGCCCTCGAAGAGGATCTGGAAGGCGCGCTTGCGGGCCGTGTTGCGGGCAGCCACGGTTAGCTGTTCACCCGGCCGAGGTAGTCGCTCGTACGGGTGTCGACCTTGATCTTCTCGCCGGTGGTGATGAAGAGCGGGACCTGGATCTGGTGGCCGGTCTCCAGGGTGGCGGGCTTGGTGCCGCCGGTGGAGCGGTCGCCCTGGACGCCGGGCTCGGTCTCCTGGACGGTCAGTTCGACGGCGGCCGGCAGCTCGACGAAGAGCACCTCGCCCTCGTGCTGGGCGACGGTGGCGGTGAAGCCCTCGATCAGGAAGTTGGCGGCGTCGCCGACGGCCTTGCGGTCGACCATGAGCTGGTCGTAGGTCTCCATGTCCATGAAGACGAAGTACTCGCCGTCCATGTAGGAGAACTGCATGTCGCGCTTGTCGACGGTGGCCGTCTCGACCTTGACGCCGGCGTTGAAGGTCTTGTCGACGACCTTGCCGGAAAGCACGTTCTTGAGCTTGGTGCGCACGAATGCCGGGCCCTTGCCGGGCTTGACGTGCTGGAACTCGACGACGGACCAGAGCTGGCCGCCTTCGAGCTTGAGCACCATGCCGTTCTTGAGGTCGTTCGTGGAAGCCACGGTTGCGGAATCTCCTGGACTGACGTGGACGACCCCGGGGCAGGCGCCCAGCGCGAGGCTAGAGCGCGAGCAGCTCCTTGGTCGTGATGGTGAGTAGCTCGGGTCCGCCGTCCGCCTCGGGGCGCACGACGAGCGTGTCATCGATCCGGACACCGCCCCGGCCCGGGAGGTGGACCCCCGGTTCGACGGTGACCGGCACGCAAGCGTCCAGTTTACCCATGGCTGTGGGGGCGATCCGAGGGTCCTCGTGGATTTCGAGTCCGACGCCGTGTCCGGTCAGCTCCGGCAGCCCTTCTCCGTAACCCGCCGAGGCCAGTACCTGGCGTGCGGCGCGGTCGACGTCGCGGTGGGCGGCGCCCGGCGCCAGCGACTCGCGTCCGGCGCGCTGGGCGGCGAAGACCAGGTCGTACAGCTCGATCTGCCAGTCGGCGGGGCTGGTGCCGATGACGAAGGTGCGGCCGATCTCGCAGCGGTAGCCCCGGTAGGCGGCGCCGAGGCAGACGGTGAGGAAGTCGCCCTCCTCCACCCGCCGGTCGGTGGGCCGGTGGCCGCGCCGGCCGGAGTGCGGGCCCGTCGCGACGGAGGTGGGGAAGGCACGGCCGTCGGCGCCGTGGTCGACCAGCCGCCGTTCGAGTTCGAGGGCGAGGTGGCGTTCGGTGCGCCCGACGAGGATGGACTCCAGCAGTTCGCCGAGGGCCTGGTCGGCGATCTCCGCGCCGATGCGCAGACAGGAGATCTCCTCCTCGTCCTTGACCACCCTCAGCTGCTCGACCGCGCCGCCGAGGTCGGCCAGCCGCAGCGCGGGCGCGACGGAGCCGATGGCCCGGTGTCTGGCCACGGTGAGGTGGTGCTCCTCGACCGCGAGGGAGTCGGCGCCCTGCTCCGCGGCGAGGCCGGCGGCCGCGACGGCCGGGTCGCCGCCGGGGCCGGGCAGGGTGTGCACCCGCAGGTTCTCGTCTGGGCGTCCCTGCGGCGGCGTACGGTCGTCGGGCGGGCCGGCGACCACCAGCAGGTCCTCGCGCCTGCCCAGCAGCAGCGCGGCGCCGTGCGGCGCGGCGCCCGCGAGGTAGCGCACGTTGGCGGGTCGGGAGACCAGCGCCGCCGCGCTGCCTCCCGCGTTGCACCGCTCACGTAGCCGCGTCCGGCGGGCCGCGTACACCTCTGACATGTGCCGAGCGTAAGAGCTCGGCCGGGGCCGCGCCGGTCGGGAGGGGCCGAGTGGAGCAGCGGCCGGACGCCGGGCGGCGGACCGGCCGGGGTCAGCGTGCTCCTACCACTGCGGCGGGCTGGCGATCGACCGGGCCAGCACCTCGTCCAGGACCCGGGCCGTGCCCTCGACGTCGAGCTGGGAGTTGTCGATGATCGGCAGCCCGGAGCCGTACCAGCCGGCCATGCGGCCGTGTATCCGGGCGACCTCCTCGTCGCTGAGGCGACGGTTGCCGCTGCGCTCGGCGTTGCGCTCCAGCACGATGTCGAGGCCCGGCAGCAGGACGACGGGGAGCAGGCCCGGTCCGACGTGCCGCTTCCAGCCGCCGAGGCCGACGACCGGGCGGTCGGGGAAGACGGCGTCGTCGAGGATGCAGGAGATGCCGTTGGCGAGGAAGTTGCGGGCGGCGAAGCCGCAGGTGCGGCGGGCGAGGCGGTATTGGGCCTCGGAGTTCTCGTTCCACCCGGACTGCGGGTCGGCGAAGCCGGAGCGCACCCATTCGCGGACGTCGTCCAGGCTGATGTGGGCCGTGGGCACCCGGCGGTGGTCGGCCCAGTACTTGGCGACGCTGGTCTTGCCGGCGCCCGCCGGGCCTATCAGGAGCACCGCGAGGGTCGTGGTCGCCGGGTCGGGGGCGGCCACGGCGGGCGGGGCGCTCGGCACGCCGACGGGGCCGCCGGGCGGCAGCGGTACGTGGCCGGTGGCGTCCTGCGGGACCGGGGCCGCGACGGTGTGCCCCGGCGCGGGCGGGACCGGCGGGACGGGTCCGGTGGGCGGTGGTACGGCGAAGCCGGGCGGGGAGGGCGGAGGCGGCACGGCGCCGGGGTGCGGGGGCCCGGGCGGCGCCCCCGGCTGCCGGTGGTCCGGGTGATGTGCGGCCGGCGACCAGCCGGCGTCCGGTCCGTGCCCCGGCTGATGGGGCGGCGGCAGCGGAGACCCCACTGCGTGCTGCATCCGGTGCCACTCCGTCTCGTACAGGCGATTGGCGCTGGCAGCGGGGCGCCTGCCCCGCTTCCTACCGAACGGTACCGTCCCCGGCCGCCGTTTGGTGAACGGCGGCCGGGGAGTCGGCCTTGGCGGCGCGGGCTACTGGCCGACCTCGCCGTAGGCGGCGAGAAGTACGGCCGGGTCGGGGCCCTCCAGGATGGTGGGCTTGGCGAGGCCGTCCAGGACGACGAAGCGCAGCAGGTCGCCGCGGGACTTCTTGTCGACCTTCATGTTCTGGAGCAGCTTGGGCCACTGGTCGTAGCGGTAGTGCAGCGGCAGGCCGACCGCCTCCAGGATGGTGCGGTGCCGGTCGGCGGTCGCGTCGTCCAGCCGGCCCGCGAGGCGGCCGAGTTCGGCGGCGAAGTGCATGCCCACGGCGACGGCGGCGCCGTGCCGCCACTTGTAGCGCTCGTTTTTCTCGATGGCGTGCCCGAGGGTGTGGCCGTAGTTGAGGATCTCCCGCAGTCCGGCCTCCTTGAGGTCGCTGGAGACCACGTCGGCCTTGACCCGGATCGACCGCTCGATCAGCTCGGCGGTGTGCGGGCCGGACGGGGTGCGGGCGGCCTCGGGGTCGCTCTCGATGAGTTCGAGGATGACCGGGTCGGCGATGAATCCGGCCTTGATGATCTCCGCGAGTCCGGAGACGTAGTCGTTGACCGGGAGGGAGTCGAGCGCCGCGAGGTCGCACAGCACGCCCGCGGGCGGGTGGAAGGCTCCGACGAGGTTCTTGCCCTCGGCGGTGTTGATGCCGGTCTTGCCGCCGACGGCCGCGTCGACCATGGCGAGCACGGTCGTCGGTACGGCGATCCAGCGCACCCCGCGCAGCCAGGTCGCGGCGACGAACCCGGCGAGGTCCGTGGTGGCGCCGCCGCCGACGCCGACGATGACGTCGGTGCGGGTGAAGCCGGACTGCCCGAGCGCCTTCCAGCAGTAGGCGGCGACCTCGGCGGTCTTGGCCTCCTCGGCGTTGGGCACCTGGATGGCGACGGCCTCGAAGCCCTGATCGGCCAGGTCGGTGCGGAGCGCCTCGCCGGTCTCCGCGAGCGCCTCGGGGTGGATGACGGCGACCCGCTGGGCCTTCTCGCCGATCAGCCCGGCGAGTTCCCCGAGCAGCCGGTGGCCCACCAGGACGTCGTAGGGGTCGGAGCCCGCCGTGCCGCCGACCCGGATCCGCGTCGTCTCGCTCATGCTTCCTTCAACTCCAGGGCGTTGAGCACTTCTCGGACAACCTCTTCGGGGGTGCGGCCGTCGGTGGATACGACCGCGCTGGCCACTTCCTCGTACAGGTGGCGCCGGGCCTCCATCAACTCCCTCCACTGCTT